>DATNGG010000064.1:0-15771 GCA_035605975.1 Allostellaceae bacterium
AACAACAGGCATCGATGCAGCCGCGAGGCGATGCCTCGACGACGGCCTCGCGTTCTACGCGCTTTCCTTAAAGCCCCGTCTCCGCCGAAGGTTCATGGCAGATGCGCCGCGCGCGAGGAGATGCCGCGGTTAGGACATCGCGCGGACACGGTGCCGCCATGATCGGGTTTTGCCGCGAGTCGTGGGTTCGGTATAATGCCGCGATGCGTTGGACGCTCGCGGACATTCCCTGGGAAAAATTCGACCGAGCCAAAGTCGATCCCGAGATTTTGCGGCTCGTCAAAGCGGCGAGCCTCGTCGAGCGCAATGGCGAGGATTACGCGCGTTATCTCTGCGGCGTCTTTGCGGGCGATGCGGCGTTCCAAGCCGCCGCGCGTCAATGGGGCGTGGAGGAGGTCCAGCATGGCGAGGCGCTCGGGCGGTGGGCCATGCTCGCCGACCCGTCCTTCGACCACGCCGCGGCCTGCGCCCACTTCACCGCGGGATTTCGCGTCGATCTCGATGCGAAGGCGTCGGTGCGCGGCTCGCGTGCGGGCGAGCTCGTCGCGCGCTGTATCGTCGAGACCGGCACGAGCTCCTATTACACCGCGCTTGCCGAGGCGAGCGCCGAGCCGGTGCTGCAAATCATTTGCCGGCGCATCGCCGCGGACGAGCTGCGCCACTACAAATTGTTCCTAACCCATCTCGAGCGCTATCTGGCGCAAGAGGGCTTGGGCTTTTGGGGGAGGCTCGGCGTCGCCTTGGGCCGCATTCGCGAATCCGAGGACGACGAGCTCGCCTTCGCCTACCACGCCGCCAACCATCCCGAGCTCGCCTATGACCGCCGCCGCACCGCGCGCGACCATGCGCGGCGCGCCTATGCGATCTATCGGCGCCATCATGTGGAGCGCGGCATCGCCATGGTGCTGAAGGCGGTGGGCCTTACGCCCAATGGCCGGCTCAACCGGCTCGCGACGAATTTGGGCTGGCGCTTCATGCAAAGGCGGGTCGCGCGCTGGTCGCGCGAAGCGGCCTGAGGCTCAAGCCTCCCGGAAGGCCGCCTCGAATTCCTTCAGAACCTCGATATAGAGCGGGCGCTTGAAGGCGACGATGCGCGCGATCAGCTCCTCGCGCGTCGTCCATTGCCAGGCATCGAATTCCGGGTGATGGGCATCGAGCCGGATATCGGCATCGCTGCCGAGGAAGCGCATCGCGAACCATTTCTGCGCCTGTCCGCGATAACGCCCGCCCCAGGCCTGGAGATGCAGCTCGCCGGGCAGCTCGTAGAGATGCCAGTCTTTGGTCTCGGCGATGATCTCGGCCTTGTCGGTGCCGACCTCTTCCGCCAATTCGCGCAGTGCCGCCTCGCGCGGCGTCTCGCCGTCATCGATGCCGCCTTGCGGCATCTGCCAGGCGTTCGGCGTATCGATGCGCCGGCCGACGAAGATGCGCTTGCGCCGGTCGAGCAGCAGGATGCCGACGCCGCGCCGGTAATCCTTCGGCGGGACTGCGATCACGGTTGCGGGCTCGGCGGTATGGTGCTTTGCCGGTTGGCGACGGCGCTTGCCGGGGCGAGTGCCAGGCCTTTCTTGTCGAGACCCGCGGCCCAGCTCGCGGCATGATCGACCAGCGCCGGCGACAGCGCGGCGATCGCCAAGGCGGCGCCGCCGCGCTGCGCGTCGGCTTCGAGATCGGCGAGCGCCTGATCGATTGCCGCAGGCGCGGTGTCGATGTCGATCATGCGATTGGCCGCGGCCCAGGGCAGCTTGATTTGCGCCGCCAGCAGCGCCGTCGCGTTTTCGGCCGGAGGCTTGTCGTCGACGAACAGCAGGCCGCGGCGCTTCAGGGTTTCGAACACCGACAGGACTGCGGCCTTCTCGGTGGTGAAGCGGCCGCCCCACAGCGCGACGAGGCCGACATAGCCCGATGCCTTGGCCATCAGCGTGTTGAGGCGCGTGGCGTTCTCGCCGGCGGGAAGGGCGGCGAGGAGCGTCAGCGGTCCCGGATCCTCGCGCGGATAATCGAGCGGCTCCAGCGGCAAGCCGAGCAAGGTCTCGTGGCCGAGGCTGCGCGCCTGATCGATCGCGTCCTTCACGTTTTCCGCATAGGGATCGAAGCTCAGCGTCACCGCGGCGGGGAGGCGATCGGCTGCGGCCTCGCTCAGCGCATGGTCGAGTCCAAGGCCGGTGACGATGAGGGCGAGCCGCGGCCGCTTATCGCTGCCATCGAAGGGACGGGCATAGGCCTGCCAAGGCTCGCGCCCGTCTTTGCCGATGATCGGCAGCGCGCCATCCGGCGTGGTCTCGACCAAGCCTGGATCGGGCGCCGGCAACAGCATGGCCGGGGCCGCGCCATGACCCGCCGGCGGAAGCGCCACCACGACGCGCTGCACCGGCGCCGGCGGCGAGCCGGGGCCGCGCATCAAAAACCACGCCGCGCCGCCGAGGATCACCGCCGCGACAAGGCCGAGGATCGCGATCGCGCGCATGCGTCTCAAGAGAGGGCCGGGCTCGCGCGCAAGCGGCGTTCTCGCGGCCGGTCCGATCGCTTGGCGGGCGCTCTCACTCGGGCGTGCGGCGGCCGAAGAGAGCGAGGCCGCGTAGCATATCGACGGCGCGGGCGAGTTGGTAATCCTCGCTCGTGCCCATCACTGACGGATCGACGGTGTTGGAGGAGGGCGCACTCTCGGGCGTGGCCGATGCCGGCTTGGCGTTCTTGTCGGCCGGCTTGTTGGTTTGGCCGGGATCGGTGTTCTTCAGCGCGCCGCGCAAATCCGCCTCATGCGGAATTTGCACCTCGGCGAGCTTTTCGATCTTGGCGGGCTCGACGACGATATCGGGCTGAATCCCCTCGGCCTGGATCGAGCGCCCGGACGGCGTGTAATAGCGCGCGGTGGTCAGGCGGATCGCGCCATGTCCGGGCAGCTGAATGATCGTCTGCACCGATCCCTTGCCGAAGGAGCGCGTGCCGAGAAGCATCGCGCGGTGATGGTCCTTGAGCGCGCCCGCGACGATTTCCGAGGCCGAGGCGGAGCCGCCATTGATCAGCACCACCATTGGCATGCCGTTGGTGATGTCGCCCGGCTTGGCGTCGTAGCGCTGTGCGTCTTCGGCGCGGCGTCCGCGGGTCGACACGATCTCGCCCTTGTCGAGGAAATCGTCGCTCACGCCGATCGCCTGGTCGAGCAGCCCGCCGGGATTGTTGCGCAGATCGAGCACGATGCCGGTGAGCTTCACGCCGGGCTTGCCGGTCAGCGACTTCATCGCCGCCTGGACGCCGCTATTGGTCTGCTCGTTGAAGCTGGTGATGCGGATATAGCCGACATCGTTGCCGATGAGCTGCGACTTGACCGATTGAATCTTGACGATGGCGCGTTTGAGCGAGACCTCGAACGGGTCGCGGTTCTCGCGCTTGATGGTCAGCTTGATCGTGCTGTTGACCGGCCCGCGCATGCGCTCGACGGCGTCGGCAAGGCTCATGCCCTGCACCGGCTCGCCATCGATCGCGACGATCAGGTCATTGGGCTTCAAGCCGGCGCTCGCCGCCGGCGTGTCGTCGATCGGCGAGACCACCTTGATGAAGCCGTTCTCCATCGTCACTTCGATGCCCAGCCCGCCGAACTGGCCCTGGACCTGCACCTGCATGTCGCTGAAGCTCTTGGCGTTCATGTAGCTCGAATGCGGGTCGAGCGCGGTCAGCATGCCGTTGATCGCGGCCTCGATCAGCTGCTGATCGGAGACGTTCTCGACATAGTCGGAGCGCACCCGCTCGAACACCTCGCCGAAGAGATCGAGCTGGCGATAAGTCTCGGAGTTCGCTTGGGGGTTGGGCTGCTGATCGGCGGCGCGAACCTGCGGCGCGAGCAGGAACGCCAACGTCGCGACCGAAGCCGCTGCCACTGGAAGACGCATCATCCTTTTACCTTTGCATCGCGAGTCGCCAGCCATGGCAACGGATTGATCGGCTGCCCGTCATGGCGCAGCTCGAGATAGAGGCGCGGCTTCGCCTCTCCGGACGGCATCACCCCGATCGGCTCGCCGGCGATCAGCCACTGGCCGACGCTGCTGTCGATCCGATCGAGCCCCGCCACCAGCGAATGATAGCCATCGCCGTGACTGATGATCAAGATTTGCCCATAGCCCTTGAACGGGCCGGCAAAGACGACTCGGCCGTCGAAGGGTGCAACGACCTGCGCCGCCCCGCGGGTCTCGAGGGTGATGCCCTTGCTGGTGATGCCGGCGGGCTCGGTCGCGCCATAGGCGACGACGATGGGGCCGGCCGCGGGATAGAGCATGCGGCCTTTCGCTTCGGAAAACGGCCGGATCTTGGCCGGGCGGGTCGGGTCGATCAGCCGCGGCGCCGGAATCGCCGCCTGGACCTCGCTGCCCGTGCCGCGCTCGACGCGCGGCGGGGGCGCCGCGGCGGCGGCGAGGCGCTCCTGCTGCTCCTTTTCGGCCTTGGCCTTGGCATCCGCCTCGGCCTTGGCGGCGGCCTCGCGGCGTGCCTCCGCCTCCGCCTCGCGGCGCCGCGCTTCGGCCTCGGCCCGCTCGATCAACTCTTTGAGATCGCGCGCCTGGGCCGCGAGCTTCAACAGCTGCTGGCCGTTCGCCGCGGCGTCCTGCTCGGCCTTTTGCTGCAACGCCGCCTTGAGCGCGATCAGGTCGCGGATGCGCGCCTGCTCATTGGCGAGGGCGGCGGCCTCGCTGCGGTGTTGCGCCTCGGCCTCGCGCAACTGATCGCCGAGATCGGCGAGCGCCTTCAGCTGAATGCTCAGCACATGGGCGCGGTCGATCAGCGGCGGCACCGCCGCGCTCATCAGGATGCCGGCGCGCAGCGCATCGACCGGCGCGGCTTCCGCCAGCGCGACGCCCGAGGGCGGGTTGCGCGCGAGGTGAATGAGCGCCGTGACGATCTGCGCCGCCTCGGCGCGGCGGCGGGCGAGCTCGTCGCGCGCGTCGTGTTGTTGCTTTGCAAGGCTCGCCATCTGCGCATCGAGCCGCGTGAGCGCCGCCTCATGCGCCTGCGCCGACTGCGCTGCGGCGATTTCCTGCGGGCGCAAGCGCGCGAGCTCGGCGGCGAGGCTTTGGGCTTGCTGATTGGCCTCGATCTGCTGCTGGCGGCTCGCTTCGGCAGCCTTTTGCACCGCCTCGAGCTTGGATTGCGGCGTCTCGTCGCCCCAGGCCGAAACGCAGAGAAATCGTGCCGCGAGCAGCAGCACGGCGGCCTGGCTCAGTCGCTCAGGCCGGAGCACGCTCGCTGAGCGCGAGAAGGGCGCGTCCGGTCATCGCCTTGGGCTGAGGCAGGCGCAGGAGCTGCAAGAGCGTCGGCGCGACATCGCAAAGCCGGCCATCTTTCAGCCCGGCGGTGCCGGGCGGCGGATTGACGAGCAGGATCGGCACCGGATTGGTCGTGTGCGCCGTATGCGGCTCGCCGGTCTCGGGATCGCGCATGGTCTCGATATTGCCGTGATCGGCGGTGATGAGCAGCGCGCCTCCGGCGCGGGTCACGGCATCGGCCAGCCGACCAAGGCAGCGATCGATGGTCTCGACCGCCTTGATCGCGGCGTCGAGATCGCCGGTATGCCCGACCATATCGGCATTGGCATAGTTGACGACCACCACGTCGAAACGCCCGGCATCGATCGCCGCGACCAGCTTGTCGGTTACGTCGGGCGCCGACATCTCGGGCTGCAGATCATAGGTCGCAACCTTGGGCGAGGGCACGAGGATGCGGCTCTCGCCCGGAAATTCCGTTTCGCGCCCGCCATTGAAGAAGAAAGTGACATGGGCGTATTTCTCGGTCTCGGCGATGCGCAGCTGCGTCAAGCCGGCACGCGAAACGATCTCGCCGAAGGTGTCGTTAAGCGATTCGGGCGGGAAAAGCGTCGCAAGGAAGGGATTGAGCTCCGCCGAGTATTCGGTCATGCCGGCGGCGGCGGCAAAGCGCACCGTTCGGCTGCGCGAGAATCCGGAAAATCCCGGATCGAGCAAGGCGGTCAGGATTTCCCGCACGCGATCGGCGCGGAAATTCGCCGAGATCACGCCGTCGCCATCCTTCATGCCGCGGTAATCGCCGATTACCGTCGGCAGCACGAATTCGTCGGTCTTGTCCTTGGCGTAGGATTGAGCGATGGCGGCGGCGGGATCGGCGGCATGTTCGCCCTCAGCGTCGCAGAGCGCGGCATAGGCCTTGGCGACGCGGTCCCAGCGCTTGTCGCGGTCCATGGCATAGTAGCGCCCGCTCACCGTCGCGATGCGCAGCTGCCGGCACCCCGCGACATCGCGGGCGAAGTTTTTGAGATAGGCCTCGGCGCTTTTGGGCGGCGTGTCGCGGCCGTCGAGAAAGGCGTGGACGGCGACCGGGATCCCCGCCTCATCGAGCAGCTGGGCGAGCGCCGCGATCTGGTCTTGATGCGAATGCACGCCGCCCGGCGAGACCAGGCCGAGCAAATGAGCGGTGCCGCGGCTTTTCTTCATCGCCGCGATGAAGCCGCGCAGCCCCTCATTGGCGGCGAGCGATCCGTCCTCGATCGCTTCGTCGATGCGCGGAAGGTCTTGCATGACGACGCGGCCGGCGCCGAGATTCATGTGACCGACTTCGGAATTCCCCATCTGCCCCTTGGGCAGACCGACGAAGCTCTCGCTCGCCTGGAGATGCGCATGCGGATCGCTTTTGAGAAAGCGGTCCCAATTGGGCGTCTTGGCGAGACGAATGCCGTTGGCGTCGGCATCGGCGCGATCGCCCCACCCGTCGAGAATGCACAGAACGACCGGGCGGGGGCGATGTGGCTCAGGCATGCCGGCCTTATAATCGAACCGGGCCGGAGGCGAAAGGGTGCCGCCCCGGCGCCGACTTGACCGGCCTCGGCGCTGCGTCCAAGATCGTTAAGGACCTTTGCATTTCAGCGAGTCGCTTCATGCCCAGCCCCGGATTGATCGTCGCGCCACTGACGCCGTTCCGGGCGGATTTGACGCTCGATGAAAAGGCCCTGGCGCGGCAGATCGACTATGTGGTCGAGGATTGCCGCGCGACCATGGTGGTCGCGGCCGGGGTCGAAACCCAGGAATACACCTATCTGAGCTTCGAGCAGCGCAAGCAGCTGATCCGCGCGACGGTCGAATGCGTGGCGGGCCGCGTGCCCATTATGGTCGGGATCAGTCATCCCTCCTTCAAGACGGCGATCGAGCTTGCGCATTTCGCCGAGGAGCTCGGCGCGGCGGCGGTGCAGCTGCTGGCGCCGCTGCGGCCTTTCGCCGGCCCGCCCACCGAGGCCGATCTCGTTGCTTATTTCGAGGCGGTGGGGCGCGAGACCGGGCTGCCGATCACGCTTTATCTCAATCCCGGACCGGGGGCCGATGTCTCGATCCCGGCGACCATCGCGCTGGCGCGGCTGCCCAAGGTGCAGCTCATCAAGGAAAGCTCGCGCGATCTCTCCCGCGTCGGCCGGCTGATCGTCGAGATCGACCATGCCGGC
This sequence comes from Allostellaceae bacterium, assembly GCA_035605975.1. Taxonomy (GTDB): domain Bacteria; phylum Pseudomonadota; class Alphaproteobacteria; order ATCC43930; family CGMCC-115725; genus CAIKMD01. Next base: position 7,454 of record DATNGG010000064.1, read on the forward strand.
CATGCGCGCTACTTCACCACCATGCAGATGCTGCTGGCGACGCTCGAGCTGGGCGGCGCCGGCGCCACCATGCCGCCGCCCGCCTGCGAGATCGCGCGCCACATCATCGACGCGTTCGTCGCAAAGGACTATGAGCGCGCGGCCAAGCTCCAGCTGCAATTCGCGCTCTTCCCGTCACGCTGGATGCATCGCGGTTTGGCGCCGGTGATGAAAGCGGCGATGAAGGCGATCGGGCTTTCGGCGGGCGAGCCCTATCCGCCCTATACCGGTCTTTCGCGCGAGGAGGCTGCGGCGCTCGAGGCCGTTCTCAAGACGACGGTGCTGAAGCACAGGGAACATGTTCATGCTGACGATTAGGCGGCTGTCGATCGACGAGGCAAAAATTCTGATCGAGGGCGCAGCGATCAAGGCGCGCGAGATCAAGGTGCCGATGTGCATCGCCGTCACCGACGAATCGGGCCATCTTATCGCCTTCGATCGCATGGATGGCGGCAAGGTCTCGAGCATCTCGATCGCGATCGATAAAGCCTTCACCGGCGCAGTGGCGCGCCGCGGCACGCATATCTACAACGAGCTTTGCGTGCCCGGGAAACCGACCTTCGGCATCCACGTCACCAATGACGGGCATTTCAGCGTCATCGGCGGCGGCCTGCCGGTGTTCGTTGGTGGCGAGATCGTCGCCGGCATCGGCGTGAGCTCGGGCTCGGCCGAGCAGGATCAGGTGTGCGCCGAAGCAGCGATCGCCTATTTCTATGCCAAGACCGGCATGAAGGCCTAAGTCAGAACGCTTTTAGCCGCGATGATAGGGATGGCCGGCGAGGATTTGCTGCGCGCGGTAAATCTGCTCCAGCAGCATGGCGCGTGCGAGGAGATGCGGCCAGGTCATCGCGCCGAAGGATAAGACGAGCTGCGCTTTCTCCAAGACGCTCTCCGCCAGGCCTTCGGCGCCGCCGATAAGGAAGGCGGGATCGGTTCCGCTATCGCGCCAGACGCCGAGCCGCTGCGCGAAGGCTTCGCTCGAGAGCACCGTGCCGCGCCGGTCGAGCGCGACAATCGCGGCACCTTTCGGAACGGCGTTGAGGAGCAGCGCCGCCTCGCGTGTCTTCATCTCCGCGGGCGCAAGCTTGCGCTTTTCTTCGACCTCGATGAGCGTCAGCGGCGAGAGGATGCGCCCGGCATAGAGCTGTTCGAGCTCCTTGAGCGCCCCGGCCTTTTGCCGGCCGACCGCGACGATCGCGAGCCGCATCCGCCGTCAGGCCTGGCCGACGGCTTCCGACAGCGCCTCGCCCCACATTTTCTCGAGATTGTAATAGGCGCGCGTCTCCGGCCGGAAGAGATGCACGATGACATCGCCGGCATCGATCAGCACCCATTCGCCATGGCGCAAACCCTCGATCGTCGGCTTCGCCAGCCCCGCTTCCTTGAAGCCGTCGACAAGCCGCTGCGCCAGCGCGGCGACCTGGCGCTGCGAGCGTCCGCTGGCGATCAGCAAATGATCGGCGATATCGGATTTTCCGTGGAGGTCGATGGCGACGAGGTCTTCGGCCTTGCCGTCTTCGAGAATGCTTTTGGCGAGATCGACGAGGCTCTGCGCCCGAGAGGCTTTCGGCTTGCGGCGCGGTTTCGGTCGGGTCGTGCGCGGTATGGCGGTCATCTCCGAAGCGAAGCCCCCTTGCGGGAGCGGATGGCGGTAGCCGAGCTGGGATCGAGCTTGACCGGCAGGAAAATCCATGCCGGGGGCTCAAGGCGGGAGAAGCGCCGCGCCGGCGGGCTGACCCGCCATCGCGCGAAACGCTTGGCCGCGAGCCCGGCCAACGCAGCTAGACAATAGGTAGGCCGGGCAAAGACTGCAACGGGAAGGCGGCGGAAGATCGAGCGCCAGCGGCGCCAATGGCGGATTTGCGCGAGATTGTCGGCTCCCATCAGCCAGACGAAATGCTGGCGCGGGAACTGCGCCTGGAGCGCCGCGACCGTGTCGGCGGTGTAGAATGTGCCGAGCCGTGCCTCGAGATCGAGCACGCGGATGCGCCGGTCGCGCGCCACCGCCCTGGCTTGCCGCAACCGGCTGGCGAAAGGCGCCATGCCGGCAGCGGGCTTCAAAGGGTTCTGCGGCGCGACCAGCCACCACACCTCGTCGAGATCGAGCCGTTTCAAGGCTTCGGCGCTCACATGCACATGGCCGTCATGGGCGGGATTGAAGGAGCCGCCGAGCAACCCGATCCGCGGCTTCGGCAAATGGCCGAGCACCGATCGCGGCAAACGCTGCGCATGCGCTTTCAGGGGCGCACCTGGCCCGTGCCGCGCACGATGTATTTGTAGCTCGTCAGCTGCTCGGCGCCGACCGGGCCGCGCGGCGGCAGGCGGTTGGTCGAGATGCCGATCTCCGCGCCCATGCCGAACTCGCCGCCATCGGCGAATTGGGTCGAGGCGTTGACGAGGACGATCGCGCTATCGACTTCCTCGGTAAAGCGTGCCGCCGCCTTGTCGTCCTCGGTCACGATCGCATCGGTGTGGTGCGAGCCGTAATGGTTGACATGCGCGATCGCCGCATCGAGCCCGTCGACGATGCGCACCGCCAGAATCGCATCGAGATATTCGGTGAACCAATCCTCTTCGCTTGCGGGTTTGGCGAGGCGATCGAGCGCGCGCACCGCTTCATCGCCGCGAATCTCGCAGCCCGCCTCGTGCAGCGCCCTGAGGATCGGCGGCAGAACGCGCTCGGCGATAGCGCGATCGACCAACAGCGTCTCGGCGGCGCCGCAGACGCCCGTGCGCCGCAGCTTGGCGTTCAGCACGATTTTCAGCGATTTTTCCGCATCGGCGGCTTTGTCGATATGGACGTGACAATTGCCTTCGAGATGCGCGATCACCGGGATGCGGCTTTCTCGCTGCACGCGCTCGATCAGCGATTTGCCGCCGCGCGGCACGATGATGTCGATCGCCTCGGTCATGGTCAGCATCATGCCGACCGCGGCGCGATCAACGGTCGGCACCAGCTGCACCGCGGCGGCGGGCAGCCCGGCCGCGGCGATGCCGCGCTGCAAGGCGGCGGCGATGGCGAGTGAGGAGTGGAAGCTCTCGGAGCCGCCGCGCAGGATCGCCGCATTGCCGGCGCGCAGGCAAAGCCCGCCGGCATCGGCTGTGACGTTCGGCCGCGACTCATAGATGATGCCGATGACACCCAAGGGCACGCGCACCCGGGCGATGTCGAGGCCGTTGGGCCGCGTCCAACGCGCAAGCTCGGTGCCGATCGGATCGGGAAGCGCCGCCACTTCGGCGAGGCCTTGCGCCATCGCCGCGATGCGCTTCTCATCGAGCAGCAGCCGGTCGGTCATGGCGGCGGACAGGTCCTTCGCCGCCGCCATGTCGCGCCGGTTGGCTTCGAGAATCGCCGGGGCTTCGTCGCGGATGGCCTCGGCCGCACGCTGCAGCGCTTCGGTCTTTCGCGCCGCCTCGCAATGGGCCAAGAGCGCCGCCGCCTCGCGCGCCTCGGCGCCCAGCCGCTTCATCGCCGTCTCGAGGCTCGCTTCGGTATTCCGATCCGGACTCATATCACCACCAGATCGTCGCGGTGAATCATCTCGTCGCGGCCACGGTAGCCGAGGATCGTCTCGATTTCACCGCTTTTATGGCCGGCGATGGCGCGCGCATCCTCGCTTGAATAGGCGCAGAGCCCGCGTGCGACCTCGCGCCCTTCGCTCGTCCGCACGACCACGGCATCGCCGCGCTCGAATCGCCCGTCAATGTCGATCACCCCGGCCGGCAACAGGCTGGTGCCCCGCCGCAGAGCGGTGACCGCGCCGTCGTCGATGATAAGCGTCCCCATCGGATTGAGCGTACCGGCGATCCAGCGCTTGCGCGCGGTGCGCGGCTCGGCCGAGGAGAGGAACCACGTGACACGCGCGCCGTCCTCGATCGCTTGGAGCGGGTGGAGGCTTTCGCCTCTGGCGATCACCATGCGGCAGCCCGCGGCCATGGCGATGCGCGCGGCGGCGAGCTTCGTCACCATGCCGCCCGAGCTGTAGCCGACCGGCGCGCTGCCGGCCATCGCCTCGATCTCAGGGGTGAGCTCGCGCAGCTCGGCGATATGGCGCGCGGCGGGATCGCGGCGCGGATCGGCGGTGTAAAGCCCGTCAATATCCGAGAGCAGCACCAGCGTGTCGGCGGTGATCATCTGCGCCACGCGCGCGGCCAGCCGGTCATTGTCGCCAAAGCGGATTTCCTGCGTCGCCACCGTGTCGTTCTCGTTGATGACCGGAATGGCGTTGAGGGCGAGAAGCTGCTCGATGGTCGCCCGCGCGTTCAAATGCCGGCGGCGCTCTTCCGTGTCCTCGGGCGTCAGCAGGATTTGCGCAACCGCGATGCCGTGCTTGCCGAGCGCTTCCTGGTAGGCATGGGCGAGGCGGATCTGCCCCGAAGCCGCAGCGGCCTGCTTTTCCTCGAGCTTCAAGACCCGGCCGGTGAGGCCGAGATGGCGGCGCCCGACCGCCACCGCGCCCGAGGAGACGATCAGGATGTCCTGGCCGCGGGCGCGGCAGCGCGCGATATCCTCGACCAGGGCTTCGAGCCAGGCGCGCCGGATATCGCCGCTCGGCTCATCGACCAGCAGCGCCGATCCGATCTTGACGATGAGGCGGCGCGCCGTTGCGAGACTCTCGCTCACGGCGAGAGCGCGGGAAGAGGCCCGGCCTTTGCCTCCGATGCGGCCTCGCGCCCTTTCTGGATCGCCTGCAGCACGGCGGTCAGCACCGCCTCGACGCCCTGGCCGGTCGCTCCCGACATGGTGAAGATCGGGCGTTTCGCCGCGCGTTTCAGCTTGGCGGATTTCGCCGCGAGGTCTTTCGCATCCACCGCATCCGCTTTGCTGAGAACGGTGATTTCAGGCTTGCCGAGGAGATCGTGGCCATACTGCTCGAGCTCGCCGCGGATCGTCCGCCAATGGCCGACGACGTCCTCTTCGGTGGCATCGACGAGATGGAGCAGTACGGCGCAGCGCTCGGCATGGCCGAGAAAGCGGTGGCCGAGACCCGCGCCCTCGCTTGCGCCCTCGATCAGGCCGGGCAGGTCGGCGACGACGAATTCCTCGCCGTGAATGCTGGCGACCCCAAGCTGCGGCTTCAAGGTGGTGAAGGGGTAGTCGGCGATTTTCGGGCGGGCATGCGAGATGCGGGACAGCAGCGTCGACTTGCCGGCATTGGGCAGACCGATGAGCCCGGCATCGGCAATGAGCTTCAGACGCAGCCACACCCAGCGTTCCTCGCCGGGCCAGCCCGGCGTCGCCTTGCGCGGCGCGCGGTTGGTCGAGCTCTTGAAATGCGCGTTGCCGAAGCCGCCATCGCCGCCCTTCAAGAACACATGCCGCTCGCCCGGCTTCACCAGATCGAGCAGCACCGCCTCATTGGACTCGTCCATAATCTGCGTGCCCACGGGCACGCGCAGCACAATGCTCTTGCCGCCGGCGCCGCTGCGATTGGCGCCCATGCCGTGATGGCCGTTCTCGGCGCGGAAATGCTGCTGATAACGGTAATCGATCAGCGTGTTGAGATTGGCGACCGTCTCGATGACGATATCGCCGCCGCTCCCGCCATCGCCGCCGTCCGGCCCGCCGAACTCGATGAATTTCTCGCGCCGGAACGCGACGATGCCCGGCCCGCCATCGCCGCTTTTCAGATAAATCTTGGCCTGGTCGAGAAACTTCATCGCAGATCAACGCTTGAGGAGACGCCAAACAAAAAGGGGGAACGAAGCCATTCCCCCTCGATCGAGCATGCGCATGAGGGAGAACCTCAGTCGGCGGCCTCCGGCGGCAGCGGCGCGACCGAGACATAGGTGCGGCCCTTGGTCGAGGTGCGGAAGGCGACCGCGCCGTCGATCGTCGCGAAAATCGTGTGGTCGCGGCCGAGCCCGACATTCTCGCCCGGGTGATAGACGGTGCCACGCTGGCGCACGAGGATGTTGCCGGCGCTCACCACCTCGCCGCCGAATTTCTTGACGCCGAGGCGGCGCCCGCGCGAATCGCGCCCGTTGCGCGACGATCCGCCTGCCTTTTTATGGGCCATGTCGTGATCTCCTTCCGGCTCAACCGCTGATCGCGGTGATGCGCAGCACGGTCAGCTCTTGGCGGTGACCGTTCTTGCGCCGGTAATTGTGGCGCCGGCGCTTCTTGAAGACGAGCACCTTGTCGTCCTGCTTTTGCTCGAGCACCGTCGCGGTCACGCTCGCGCCCGAGAGCTTCGGCGTTCCGGTCTTGGCGTCCTTGCCTTCGCCGACCATCAGCACATCGTCGAGCGTCACGGTCGCGCCGGGCTCGCCGGCAATTTTCTCGACGAACACAACATCGTCTTTGGCGACCCGATATTGCTTGCCGCCGGTGCGGATCACTGCGTACATGGCTCGATCTTTGCGCTGAATGGGCTGCGGGCGGACCCCGCCCGGAGCCGCGCACTATAGCGGCCGGGCCTCCGCTGTCAAGCCCTTGGCGGGACAAGGATAGTTGGCGATTTTCCGGTACGGCGGGCGGATTGCCGCGCCGGCCAAGATCGCGCTGCCGCGCGGTTGTCGCTGCGGCGGGCCTGCGCTAGTCTGCGCGGCCCCAAACGGCGAAATGCGGCGTTGCGGAGAGGTGCCAGAGCGGTCGATCGGGGCGGTCTCGAAAACCGTTGTGCCCTTTACGGGGTACCGTGGGTTCGAATCCCACCCTCTCCGCCATTTCTCGTCGTATCCCGCTGAGGTCAAAGGCTTTACGCGGATCAAGGTGAGCTGTCCCCGGGCAATTGCTACACGCGATTGCTACACGGTGACCCTTTGACGCTTCAGACTCACATCTTCCGTCGCGGTGCCGTCTTCTACGTCCGCATGCGGCTGTCCCCCGACGTTTCTGCTATAATAGGAAAGACCGAGCTTTGGAGATCGCTGAGAACGTCGTGCCCTGAGCTGGCACGGCAGAGGGGTTCCTTTGCGATTGCTATCGCTCAACACATTATTGGTATCGTTAGGGAGAACCCCTTGATCTCACAGGAACAGCTCACGCCGCTTCTGCGGTCATTCTACGATTCTGAGCTCGATCAGGATCGCATCACCCGCCTCAAGAGGATTTCCGCGTTTCGCGGCAAGATTGACCCGCTTGTCCGCAAGGAAGCGGTCAGCGAGATAATCGAGGACCTTATACCCGACGGCGAGCTGATGGCGTTACGCCAATGCCCCCGATTTGAGGTTAGAGTCCGTCGATCAGGAGACGGACGATGAAGCGGTCACGATTTTCGGAAGAGCAGATCATCGGGATTTTGAAGGAGCATCAGGCTGGGATGTCTGCGGCGGATATTTGCCGCAAGCATGGGGTCAGCGATGCGACGTTTTATAACTGGCGTTCGAAGTATGGCGGGATGGAGGTGTCGGACGCCCGCAAGCTGAAGGCTCTCGAGGAGGAGAACCGGAAGCTGAAGAAGCTGCTGGCGGAATCGGCGCTCGATGTGGCGACGCTGAAAGAGATGCTTGGAAAAAACTTCTGACGCCCGGCTTGCGGAAGAAAGCCGTGACCTGGGCGATCGAAGAGAAGAGCTATTCGCAGCGTCGTGCCTGCGGGTTGGTTGGACTGGCGCCAAAGACCTATCGCTATGCCTGGCGCCGGCCGGATGATGCCGGCATACGGGAACGGCTTCGTGCTTTGGCATCGCAGCGGCGACGGTTCGGTTACCGCCGCTTGCACATTTTGCTGGCGCGCGAAGGCATTGCGCTCAACCACAAGAAGCTGTTCCGGATCTACCGCGAGGAGCGGCTCGCCGTGCGCCGGCGCGGCGGCCGCAAGCGCGCCTTGGGCACGCGGGCGCCGATGGCGATCCCGCAAGCCCCGAACCAGCGCTGGTCGCTCGACTTCGTCATGGATACGCTCGCTGACGGCCGTCGCTTCCGCATCCTGGCTTTGGTCGACGACTTCAGCCGGGAATGTCTCGGCCTCGTTGCCGACAACTCGCTCTCCGGCGTGCGCGTGGCTCGGGAGCTCGATCGCATCGCAATCCAGCGCGGCTATCCATCGATGATCGTGAGCGACAACGGCACCGAGCTGACCTCGCACGCCATCCTGCACTGGCAGCAGGAGCGCCATGTCGAATGGCACTACATCGCGCCTGGCAAGCCGATGCAGAACGGCTTCGTCGAGAGCTTCAACGGGCGCCTGCGCGATGAGTGCCTCAACGAGCATCTCTTCGCCAGCCTCAAGCAGGCGCGCCAGATCATCGAGGCATGGAGGATCGACTACAACACCGAGCGTCCGCACACGAGCCTTAAAGGCCTCACCCCAACCCAGTTTGCAACCCGCCCCG
>DATNGG010000065.1:0-5641 GCA_035605975.1 Allostellaceae bacterium
GGCACCGTCTCGAAGGCGGCGCAGCAGCTGCGCGTTGCCCAGCCGGCTTTGTCGCGGCAGATCGGCGATCTCGAGCGCGAGCTCGGCTTCAAGCTGTTCGATCGGGTGGGGCGCCGCCTCATCCTCACCACCGAGGGCGAGCAGTTTCTCGGCGACTGCCGCGGCCTCTTGAACTACGCCGCCGCCGTCGGCGAGCGCGCGGAGCTGCTGCGGAGAGGCGATACGGGCACGCTGAAAATCGCCGCCTCCCCGCAGCATATCGAAAGCGTGCTCGCACAATTTCTCCATCGCTATGCGCAGCGTTTTCCGAATGTCGCGGTGAAGCTCATCGAGGCCGGCGGGCGCGAGAGCCTGGCGATGCTCGAGCGCGGCGACATCCACCTTTCGCAGAATTTGCTTCAGGCCGTCGCGCCGAACGATCCGCATTTTGCAAGCCTGCCGTTTGGGTCGGTCGATTTGCTCGCGGCGAGCCAGCCCTCGCAAATCCTCGCCAAGGGCAAATCGATCGAGATCGGCAAGCTCGCGACGCTGCCGCTGCTGCTCCTCGATTCCGAATACAATGTTCGGAGAGCCTTCGATGCCGCCTGCCGTCTCGCGGGCGTGCGGCCGAATATTCGCCTGGCAAGCCGCGCGCCGCACACGCTTTTGGCGTTGGCCGAAGCCGGCCACGGGGTGGCGATCATCCCGTCCCAGCTTCAAGCCGATCGCTACGATTTGCGAATCCTGCGCATCACCTATCGCGGCAAACCGCTGCGCGAGCCGCTCGCCATGCTGTGGGACCGGCGCCGTCCCCTGCCGCGCTATGCCGTCGCCTATTGCGAAATGCTGCGCGACTATGTCGGCGAGATTTTTCCGATCACGGCGCCGCGCAATCCCGCGAAGAGCCGAGCGTTAACACAAAGTTCGCATTCCCCGCCACGGCTCAGGAGATGAATTTCTCCAATCATTTTAGGAACTGTCCTCGAATCCGCTCAGCGAAAAGGAACGAGCGCCGATAAGCGACGGAAATTCCGCTTATCGGCGCTCTTGCCGAACGATCCGAAGTGTTGGCCCTAAGCCCTGTGCGGGTTACGGGTTCGCAGCCTCGAAGTCATCGGATGCGGTTGGGCCGTAGACGGCGACGCACGACAGTGGGTTATTGCCCGCGTCCTTTCCGCAATCCCCGCCGAATTTCGGCACCCAAAACTCCTCATTCACCGAGTCGGCGGCGATGGAATGCGCGCCGCTCGTCGGGGTGCCGATATTCACGTCGAATTGCGGCGGCCGGGCATCGTTGACGAGCACGCTAAATTGACCGGGCGCTGTCGTGAAGCACGCACCGCCGAAATGGCCGCTTCCCGCATCGTAGGCGACTTCGTCACAGCTGTTGCTGCCATCGGCCAGAACGGTCGGGTTCGCGGTCGAGGCCGCAAGGTTGGTGATATCGACCACGAGTTCGCCGGCGACGGGAGAGCCGCCGCCGCAACCAAGCAGCAGCTCGTGATTGGGCCCGAGCGCCGCTCCGGCCGGCCCGCCAGAACAGCTGCCGTTCTTCAGCGCATAGTTGTGCACCTCGCCAAAATGGCCGCGACGGGGATCGACCGTGGTGACCCAGCCGTCGGTGTTCGTGAGGTTCGTCGGATCAGCGGGGACCGCGATATAGAAAAGGCCGGTCTGGCGCGAATAAACCGCCTGCTCGATGCCGCCCCGCGCTGCCACCGTCCCGTTGGTTCCATCGAAGTTGATCTGCTTCAGGATCCTGTGGTGGCTGTCGCCGCCGTCGAAATGGCGGTCATCGCCGTTCTCATCGTCCCCCGATCGGGTCGAGATCAGGCTGATGAACGGCGAGTTATTGAGAGCCCGCGCGCGGAAATTGCCCGGCAAAGGCTTCTCCGACGGATTGGCGAAAAGCGCGACCTGATCGACCGCATCGAATGCGCCTTCATCGGTGCGGAAGCAGCCATGGAGGTTGATATGATCGGTCTGTCGACGCGTGATGAGGCTGAACACGCGAACGGAGCTGTCGCAAGGGTCGTTCTTGTAGTCCGACGCTTGGTCCGTCTGGCCCGGCGTAAAGCGGGACGGACCATCGCCAACCCAAGCCTCGGTGTCGTTCACGGTGAAGACGCCATTCGGCCCTTCAATCTCGTTGCGATCGCTTGTATGGCCTGGAGGCCCGCTTAGAACGCCACCGAAATCCGGGTTTATGTCGCATCGATGACCGGCGAAGGGATCGTCGCGCGGCGGCAGGATATAGCTAGGGCCGGCACCTGGATCGTCGGTCTTGATCACCAGGATGTCGCCGCCCGTTGCGCCCGACAGCCGCCCGCCTTCCGTGTCGGACAAGGGCCGGCCATGAGAACGCTCGGCGAGGAGATATTCCCCCCGCGCCTCGGCGACCCAGCTGATGTCGAACGAGAAGTTCGTCGTGTCGATAATGCTTGGCGAGAAGGTGCAGGTGATCGGAACGTTTGGAACAGTGACTTGATTGATCTTGGCGTAGCCGTCCGTATCGGCTGCTCGCGCGGATATCCCCGCGGCTGAAAGTAGCAAAGCACCCGTTGCCAAAGGCGCAAGAAGCTTGCGGCCATCCGCAAGCGAAAGACCCTTCATGTGCGTTCCTCCTTGGGTGACCCGCTTTCTGCGGTTCCTTACGCGCACTGAGCCCGGTCATCGGGCCTGCGTGGCGTTTTCAATCCTTTACGCCCGCGTTATTGCAGGGACCAAGCACTCGATTGTTCCACGACCAATAATTTTTCGGGACTGAGGCTCATTTGCCACGCTGGAGGCGTTATCTGAAATAATTTTAAGACATTCTCGTGAAACCAATTCGCCCGCGCGAACCTGGCGTGATTGTCGAGGACGCTTTCCGCCCGCGAGGGAATATAAATTCCATATATGAGCTGATGCGCAAGGCCGGCTCTGCCGAGCCCGCTTGGTGCCAGAGGGCGGCGTGCTAGTCTCATCCCGAAGAGGGGGTGCGCAATGCCCTTTGCCTTGAATTTCTATCACGACCAGATCGCGGCAGACGGCGCCGCATCGGCCCTCGCCGCCGAGCGCCGGCTGCTCTATGTCCGGCACGGCCGCGTCACGCTCAACGGGGAAGCGCTGAAAGCGGGCGAGTCGCGTTTCTGCGACGGCGCGCTCGAGATGCGCTCGGCCGGGGAATGGAGCCAGATCTGGCGCTGGGACCTCGCGCCGCCCAATGCCGGCGCGGCGCTGCTCACGGGCAGCGGCGTTTTGTCCAGCCTGCGCATGTCGCGGATCGTCTCGACCCTGGCGGTGAACCCGGGCACGCGCTGGGTCTTCCGGCTCGATGAAATCAACACGCCGGCCGGGCGCGTCGCCGATCGCCATCAGCATCCCGGCCCGGGCATTCGCTGCCTCCTCGAAGGAACCTTCAACGTGCAGCAAGCCGCCGAATCCGCGCGCGATCTCATGCCGGGCGATGCGTGGTGGGAGACGGGCTCCGACACGGTGATCGCCTGGGGCTCGCGCCAGATGGCGTCGCGCTTTCTGCGCGGCATGGTTTTGCCGACCGAATGGGAGGGAAAGGCGACGGGCACCTGGCTTTCGGGCGAAGCCATCGCCGCAACCGCGCGCGGCAATTGGAGGCTCTATCTCGATCGGATCATCGAGGTGTGAACTTACGGCGAGTCCGAGCGCTCATAACTGTGCCGCGCGCGGGCCGCTAACCGCTTTTCGCGACCCGTTTAGCCGCCGCCTTGATCAAATCGAGATCGGCATATTTAGCGGCGTCGATCGATCTCGGAATGATGCCGACTTGTCTCATCGTCTCGATGTTGGCCTGAAGCGCCGCGAAATTCGGCAAGCCTTCGGGACTGCGGTAGTAATCGTCCTTCGTGAAGAGCCAGGCTTCCAGGCTCGCCGCCGGCTGCTTGGTCATCCTGGCGATCATTTGCACGGCTTCCTCGTGATTGGCCGGATCGGAATAGAAACGCTGAACGCGCAAGATGTCTTCCAGCAAGTCGATCATCTCGGCGCGATGCCGCGCGAGAAAGCCCGTGCGGGCTGCCCGGAAAAGCTGTTGGGTCGGGCCCATTGCCTCGGCTTGCGTGAAAAGCGGGCGGGAGATTGCCAGGAGTTCGGGATCTCGGGAATAAGGCAGAACGCCCGGAACGAGCACCGCTCTTTTTTCATGCAAGACGGCCTTCATCGCCGGGAACGGCGCCTCGACGATTTGAACGTCGGTATGGTCGTTGATACCGTGCTTCCGCAGCATTGCCCGCATGCCGAGATCGGACGCGCTTCCGAGCACGCTGGTCGCGAGGACCTTGCCCTTCAAATCCTCGACGCGGCGTATCGGGCTGTCTTTCAGCACGAGATAGGGATTGGTGTGATAGCCGGGTGCGCCGTCCTGGAACATGTCGGCGATGACGCGCAAATCCCCAAGCTTCGCGTTCTCGATCGCGAAAGGCAGCGAACCGAAGGCGAGCGCAGCGACATCGATCACCCCCGCCGCCAGCGCGGTGATCATCGGGGTCGTTCCGTTGAAGTGCTGCAGCTCCAGAACATAGGATTTCCCCATATGCCTCGTAAGCTGCGGGGCTTCGGGCAATATCGGCAGCAAATCCGTGGGCACGAGCACCCAGCCGGCGCGGATGCGCAGCGGCGCGGCAGCGCGCGCCGGCGTGATTGTCGCGGCGAGCGCCGATAAAGCGACACCCCGCAGGACCGTTCGACGAGAAACCATGGAAGCGCCCCCCTTTTCTCGATGACCGCCCCGGGCGAGCTTGTCACACCCCCAGTGGCGCCTTGGTAAAATTCGAGTGAGCGTCCGATCCGCTCGATTCGATGCTGGACCGTAACCGCGAAAGCCGCTTAAGGTCCTTGGTTCAGAAGCTTAATTCTTCTGAATCGGCCGCCATCAGGGTTTGCTCGCCATGGATCGAACGGGGGTCAGCTTTGGTCGATTCCGGCTCGACCTGAGCGAACGCCGGTTGTGGCGCGACGGCGAAGCCGTGCCGCTCGGCAGCCGCACACTCGATATTCTTTGCGTGCTCGCCTCGGCGAAGGGCGACATCGTCGGCAAGGACGAGCTCATGGCACAGGTTTGGCCGCGCCTCGTCGTCGAAGAAAACAATCTTCAGGTCCATGTCTCGGCCTTGAGGAAGGCGCTCGAGGACGGCAAGAGCGAGGAGACTCACATCGTGACCGTGCCGGGCCGCGGCTATCGCCTCGCCGGCCTCAAGCGTTCGCTTTCGGGCGGCGATGTCGGCCAGGAACGTTCGACCGAGCAGGCGTCCTCCGAGAAGACGTCTATCGCGGTTCTGCCATTCCACAACATGAGCGGCGATCCGGAGCAGGAGTATTTCGCCGACGGCATGGTCGAAGAGATCATCACCGGACTATCGCGCATAAAGTGGCTTTCGGTCATCTCGCGAAACTCGAGCTTCATCTACAAAGGCAAGCCGGTTGCGATAAAGGAGGCCGGAGACAATCTCGGCGTCCGCTACGTGCTCGAAGGCAGCGTGCGCAAATCTGGCAAGCGGATTCGCATCACCGCTCAGCTCATCGACGCAAAGAGCGACTCGCATCTTTGGGCCGAGCAGTATGAGCGGGTGTTGGACGACGTCTTCGCCCTTCAGGACGAGATCACGATGTGCGTGGTCGGCGCCATCGAGCCGAGCCTGCGCAAGGC
>DATNGG010000066.1:0-13140 GCA_035605975.1 Allostellaceae bacterium
CAACTAGCTAATCCGACGCGGGCCCCTCCTAGAGCGATAAATCTTTCACCCTCAGGTCGTATGCGGTATTAGCCCGGCTTTCGCCGGGTTATCCCACACTCCAGGGCAGGTTCCCACGCGTTACTCACCCGTGCGCCACTCGTGTATTGCTACACGCGTTCGACTTGCATGTGTTAGGCATGCCGCCAGCGTTCGTTCTGAGCCAGGATCAAACTCTCATGTTAGCCTCGTCTCTCGCTTGAGGCTCGAGACAAGCCTGGCACCATCACGCTTCGCATTGGTTCGGAATTGACTTCCTAATCAATGCGCGAACTGACAGTACCGAAACGGCACCGCCGCCCGCGCATCCCTTCCTCTTCTCAACGATGTCAAAGAGCCCCGCCCCTCTCGGGCGAGCCGCCGCTTATAGTGGCTCGCCTTTGCCAAGTCAACCGATTTGGCGACATCGCTTCGCTGCTGTTGCAACCGGCCAAACTGCCTGCTGCTTCACTCACAGCGCGCGATGCCAAGCATTGACGGAGGCCACCCTCGGGGGCGGCCGGGGGCAATATATAGAACCGCCGCCGCGGCTTGTCCAGGGGCCAAAAACCCATGTCCGCAGGTTTTTTTCGGCGCTGCGGCAAAGCGCTCCCGCGCCGCCCTGCGGCTTAGAGCAATCCGAGCTCCCGCAGCTCCGCTTCCATTTTCGGCGGCAGGCCCTTGGCTTTGCCGCCTTTCGGCAGGTCTTTCGGCACCGCCTTGGGCTCGAGATAGCGCCAGCCGCGGAACGGCCGGTGCGGGCGCCACTCGGTCGGGGTAAGCTTGGCCTCGAAGCGAACGAGCACCGCCGGCCGGCCGCGGCGATTGACGATCGGGGAAAAGCCCTTGATGCGCTGGCGCGCCTGGATCTGCCCCTTCACCACCCAATAGATCGAGCCGCCGTCTAAAATCTCTTCTTCGCGCTTCGGCATGTTGCGCGTGTAGAAAGCGTAAACACCGCGCTCCTTGCGCCGCTCTTTTTGCAGCTCCTTGAGCTCGGCGAGATCGCGAACTCCCGCCGCGAGTTTCAACATGTGCAGCGCCATCGCCCCGTCTCCCGTATCGTCAAAACGATAATGACGGCAGCGATCCTCGCCGCGCAAGCGGCTCGCGCTGAAGGTTGCGTTTGACCCGATTTCCGTCGATGCGTGCGTGCGCTTTGCACCCGTGCGCGTGCTTTCGGCGCAGCGAAGCTCATGGCGAACGCGCAGACATGACCCCCTATGCTTGGCGAGCCTTGCCTCGGTTACGCGCATTTAATCCCGGTGAAACGATCGGCCAGGGATAGCGCGAGGCCCGGTCGCCTAGAACGTCACAAGCCCATCCCGGGCCGCTTAAACCCTGATCGGAGATGTCCCCGTGAACAAGAGATTTCTCATCCCCGCAGCCATCGCTTTGGCGCTCGGCGGCGGCTTCACCACGCTCCAGACGAGCGGCGCGCTGGCGCAGGCATCCAGCACCCCGGCACCGGGCGCGCAAGCGCCTGCGGCACAAGCACCGCGCGCGCATCGCAACGCCACCTCGCATGTCGAAGGACGCATCGCTTATCTCAAAGCCGAGCTCAAAATCACGCCGGCGCAGGAGGCGCAATTCGACAAGGTCGCGCAGGCGATGCGCACCAACGCCACCGAACGGCAGAAGAGCTTCGAGGCGATGCGCGGCCAGAACCAGACTCACAGCGCCGTCGATCGGCTCGAGACCGGCGTCAAGCTGAGCCAGGAGCGCATGCGCGCGCAGGAGCGCTATCTTACGGCGTTCAAGCCGCTCTATGACAGCCTCAGCACTGCGCAGAAGCAGACGGCGGATTCGCTTCTCGCGCCGCATCGCGGCGGACACCATCGCCACCGCGCCTAAGCTTCTTGAACATTTCGTCTCTCCGGCCGGCCTCGCGCCGGCCGGAATCGTTCAGGCATTCGCGGCGGAAAGCTGCGCGTCGTAAACCGCGATCGCCGTCATGTTGACGAGCCCGCGCACGGTGATCGACGGCGTGACGATATGCGCGGGCTTGCGCGCGCCGAGCAAAATCGGACCAATCGCTTGGCCATCGCCGAGTGCCGTCAAGAGATTGAAGGCGATGTTGGCGGCATCGAGACACGGCATGATGAGAAGATTGGCTGAGCCCTTGAGGCGCGAATTGGGAAAGATGCGGTTGCGGATTTCTTCCGAGATCGCCGCATCGGCGTGCATCTCGCCTTCGACCTCGAGGCCCGGCGCTTTTTTGGTGAGGAGGACCAGCGCTTCGCGCATCTTCG
This sequence comes from Allostellaceae bacterium, assembly GCA_035605975.1. Taxonomy (GTDB): domain Bacteria; phylum Pseudomonadota; class Alphaproteobacteria; order ATCC43930; family CGMCC-115725; genus CAIKMD01. The sequence continues at coordinate 2,271 of DATNGG010000066.1, forward strand.
CCGCCGAGGGCGCATCCGAGCTGCCGAAACTGGAATGCGACAGCAAGGCGACTTTCGGCTCGACGCCGAAATAGCGCACGACCTTGGCGGCGCGCAGCGCGATCTCCGCGAGCTCGGCCGCGCTCGGCTCCTCGACCACCGCGGTGTCGCACAGGAAGAACGTTCCCTTGGGCAGGATGATCGCCGAGAGCGCCGACAGCGCGCTCGCCCCCGGCTGCGCGCCGATGATGTCGCGCACATGCCGCAAGTGACGATTGTACTGGCCGACCGACCCGCACAGCATGGCATCGGCGTCGCCGCGTGCGACCATCAGCGCCGCGATGACGGGATTGCGCGTGCGCACGAGATAGCGCGCATAATCGGGCGAGATGCCCTTGCGCTCCATCAGCTTGTGATAGGCGCTCCAATACTCGTTGTAGCGGGGATCGCTTTGCGGATCGACCAGCTCGACATCCTGATCGAGCCGAAAGCGCAGCTTCAATTTCTCGATGCGCCGGCGCGCCACCTCGCGCCGCGCAATGATGATCGGCTTGGCGAGGCCGTCATCGAGCACTTGCTGCACCGCGCGCAGCACGCGCTCATCCTCGCCCTCGGCATAGACGACGCGTTTCGGATCGAGCCGCGCACGATCGAAGATCGGCTTCATGACGAGGCCCGAGCGGAACACGAACTGCGTCAAGCGCTGGCGATAGGCGGCGAAATCCGCGATCGGCCGCGTCGCGACGCCGCTCGCCATCGCGGCCTTCGCGACCGCCGGTGCGATTTCGAGAATGAGCCGCGGATCGAACGGCTTGGGGATCAGATAATCGGGGCCGAAGGTGAGCTCGTCATCGCCATAAGCGGCGGCGACGACATCGGAGGGCGGCTGCAGCGTCAGATCGGCCAGCGCCTCGACGCAAGCGAGCTTCATCGCCTCGTTGATGCCGGTCGCGCCGACATCGAGCGCGCCGCGAAAGATGAAGGGAAAGCAGAGAACGTTGTTGACCTGGTTGGGATAGTCGGTGCGGCCGGTGGCGATGATCGCGTCGGGCTTGGCCGCGCGCGCCGCCTCGGGCGTGATCTCGGGGTTGGGATTGGCGAGCGCCAGGATCAAGGGCCGATCCGCCATGCGCGCCGCCATCTCGGGCTTCAGCACATCGGGCGCCGAGAGGCCGAGGAAGATATCCGCGCCGCCGATCACATCGCCGAGGCTGCGCGCATTGGTGTCCTTGGCATAGCGGTCCTTGCGCGGGTCCATCTCTTCCTTGCGGCCGCGCCAGACGACGCCGTAGCGGTCGGTGACGATGGTGTTCTCGACTTTGAGGCCCATGCTGACGAGGAGATCGAGGCAGGCGATCGCCGCCGCGCCCGCGCCCGAGGTCACGAGCCTCACCTCATCGAGGCGCTTGCCGACGATGCGCAGCCCGTTGCGGATCGCCGCGCCGACGATGATCGCGGTGCCGTGCTGGTCGTCGTGGAAGACCGGGATCTTCATCCGGCGGCGGAGCTTCTCCTCGATCTCGAAGCACTCCGGCGCCTTGACGTCCTCGAGATTGATGCCGCCGAAGCTCGGCTCGAGGGCAGCGACGATCTCGACGAATTTGTCGGGATCCTTGGCATCGATTTCGAGATCGAACACGTCGATGCCCGCGAATTTCTTGAACAGCACCGCCTTGCCTTCCATGACGGGCTTGGCCGCCAAGGGGCCGATCGCACCCAACCCCAAAACCGCGGTGCCGTTGGTGATGACGGCAACAAGGTTGGCCCGCGCGGTGAGGTTCGATGCTTCCTTGGGGTCGGCGGCGATCGCCAGCGAGGCCTCGGCCACGCCCGGCGAATAGGCGAGCGCCAGATCGCGCTGGGTACCGAGCGGCTTGGTCGCGACGATGCCGATTTTGCCTGGCACCGGAAGGCGGTGATATTCCAGCGCGCGGTCGCGCTCGTCTTCCGCCATCGGTCTCAGACCATCGGGACGAAGGTTGGTGCGGTCGAGAAGACTCGAACTTCCAAGGGGTTTCCCCCGCTAGCACCTCAAGCTAGTGCGTCTACCAATTCCGCCACGACCGCGGTGCCTCGGCGGCGGGATTGACTTGCCGCCGGTGGGGCGGCTCATTACCAAATCCGGCGGATCATAGCAAGCCAAGGGCAGAGCGAAACGAATGGGCGAGATCGAGTGGCGGATCAGCGACGCGCCCATCCCCTATCGGGAGGCGGAGGCGGCGATGGAGGCGCGGGTCGAGGCGATCCGGGCGGGAACCGCGCCCGAGCTCGTCTGGCTCTTGGAGCACCCCCCGCTCTACACCGCGGGCACCAGCGCGCGCCGCGACGATCTCATCGAGCCCGGCCTCTTTCCCGTTTATCAGACGGGCCGGGGCGGTCAGTTCACCTATCACGGGCCCGGCCAGCGCGTCGCCTATGTCATGCTCGATTTGAAGGCGCGCGGCGCCGATGTCCGCGCCTATGTCCATGATCTCGAGGAGTGGCTCATCCGCACCCTCGCGCGCTTCAACGTCAAGGGCGAACGCCGTGCCGGGCGGGTCGGCATCTGGATCGATGAAGGCGGCGGGCGCGAAAGCAAGATCGCAGCGATCGGCGTGCGCATCCGGCATTGGGTCAGCCTCCATGGCGTCTCGCTCAACATCGACCCCGATCTCGGCCATTACCGCGGCATCGTCGCCTGCGGGGTGCACGACCATGGCGTGACCTCGCTTGCCGCACAGGGCATCATCGCCTCGATCCCCGAGGTCGATGCCGCGCTCAAAGCGGCCTTCGGCGAGGTTTTCGCCGTCGACACCCATCCGATGAGTGCAGCGGCGCGGCCATGACGATCATGCAAACAAGGCCTAGGGTGGCGGCGATGATGTCACGCATCTTGGTTGCAGCGCTGCTGCTGCTTGCCGTGCCAGGGCCGGCGGTTGAGGCGCAGCCGCGCACCGTGCCGACGAGCCGCGAGGCGATCCATCTTTCCTTCGCGCCGATCGTGAAGAAAGCCGCCCCGGCGGTGGTCAATGTCTATTCGCGCCGCGTCGTGCAGACGCGCTCGCCTTTCTTCAGCGACCCGATCTTTCGCCAGTTCTTCGGCGACCGCTCGCCCTTCGGCCTGCCGCGGCAGCGCGTCCAGCAATCGCTGGGCTCGGGCGTTATCCTCGATCCCAGCGGGCTCATTGTCACCAACCGGCACGTCATCGAGAACGCGCAGGAGATCACCGTCGTGCTCAATGACCGCCGCGAATTTGCGGCCAAGGTCGTGCTGGCCGACGCGCATATCGATCTCGCCGTCCTGAAGATCGACACGCATGGCGAGAAGCTGCCGGTGCTGCCGCTAGGCGACAGCGACCAGCTCGAAGTCGGCGATCTCGTCTTGGCGATCGGCGATCCTTTCGGCGTCGGCCAGACGGTGACGAGCGGCATCGTCTCGGCGCTGGCGCGCACCGGCATCGGCAGCGATGTTTCTTCCTATATCCAGACCGATGCAGCCATCAATCCCGGCAATTCGGGCGGTGCGCTGGTCGACCTCGACGGCAAGCTGGTCGGCATCAACACGGCGATTTTCTCGCAATCGGGCGGCTCCGTCGGCATCGGTTTTGCCATTCCGACAGGGCTGGTGCGCACCGTGCTGCAGGCGGCCGCTACCGGCGCGCCGATCCGCCGCCCCTGGCTCGGCGCGACCGGCCAGGAAGTGACCGCCGAAATCGCCGCCCAACTCGGCCTGCCGCATCCGGGCGGAGTTTTGGTCAACACCATCGCTTCGGCCAGTCCGGCTGCGCGCGCCGGCATCCGCATGGGCGATGTGATCCTCGCCATCGACGGGCACGAGCTGTCCGATCCCGAAGAGCTGCGCTTTCGCGTCGCGACCTTGCCGCTCGACAAGCCGGTGCGGCTGGCTATTTGGCGCGACCGCCAGCGCCGCGACACGACCGCCGTTCCAAGCGCCCTGCCCGAGACGCCGCCGCGCGACACAACGCCGCTCGGCACGGAAGGCCCGCTTGCCGGCGCGACCATCGCCAATCTCAACCCCGCGCAAGCCGACGAGCTCGGTCTCGACACCACCTTGCGCGGCGTCGTCGTCACCACCGTCAAGGACGGTACGCTCGCCGACCGCGCCGGCTTGCAGGCCGGCGACATCATCGCGCGGCTGAACCGCCGGCCGGTCGACAATGTCGGCGAGCTCGCAAATGCGCTTCAATCCCACGGGCCGTGGACATTCGGCATCAAGCGCGGCGGCCAGCTCTTCTCGGTGACGGTACGATAATGCCGCCGCGCACCACCAAAGGTGCCAGCAACACCAAGGGGCTCTTCGAAGACCAGGCGCCACGGCCGCTCGCCGACCGGTTGCGCCCGCAGCGTCTCGAAGACGTGGTCGGCCAGGATCACCTCCTCGGCCGCGACGGGCCGATCGGCCGCATGGTGGCGGCGCGGCGTCTTCATTCGATGATCCTTTGGGGACCGCCCGGCTGCGGCAAGACAACGATCGCGCGGCTTCTCGCCGAAACGACCGATCTGCATTTCGAGCCCCTATCGGCGGTATTTTCGGGCGTCGCCGATCTGCGCAAGGTGTTCGAGGCGGCGAAGAAGCGACGCGCCGGCGGTCAGGGAACGCTGCTTTTCGTCGACGAGATCCACCGCTTCAACCGCGCGCAGCAGGACAGTTTCCTGCCCTATGTCGAGGACGGCACGGTGATCCTCGTCGGCGCCACCACCGAGAATCCCTCCTTCGAGCTGAACGGCGCGCTGTTGTCGCGCTGCCAGGTGCTGGTGCTGCGCCGCCTCGATGAGGCGGCGCTCGAGATCCTGATCGAGCGCGCGGAAAAGGCGCTGGGCAAGACGCTGCCGCTCGACGCTCAGGCACGCCAGGCCCTGATGGCGATGGCCGATGGCGACGGACGCTTCGTCTTCAACCTTGCCGAGGAGATCGCCGATCTTCCCGCCGGCACGCTGCTCGATACCGCCGGGCTTACCGCCGCGGTGCAGCGGCGCGCGCCGCTCTACGACAAGGCGCAGGAGGGCCACTACAACCTCATCAGCGCGCTGCACAAATCGGTGCGCGGCTCGGATGTCGATGCCGCGCTCTATTGGCTCGCGCGCATGCTCACGGGCGGCGAGCATCCGATCTACATCGCGCGCCGCGTCCTGCGCATGGCGTCGGAGGATATCGGCCTTGCCGATCCCCAGGCCTTGCCCATGGCCCTCGCCGCCTGGGAGGCCTATGAGCGGCTGGGCTCGCCCGAGGGCGAGCTCGCGCTGGCCGAGGCGGTGATCTATCTCGCAACCGCCCCCAAATCCAATGCGAGCTATACCGCCTTCGGCGCGGCGCAGCGCGCGGCACAGGAGAGCGGCTCGCTGATGCCACCGCCGCACGCCGTCAACGCACCGACCCGGCTGATGCGCGAGCTCGGCTATAGCGAGGGCTATGTCTACGACCCCGACACAGCGGAAGGCTTCTCGGGCCTCAACTACTTTCCCGATGCGCTGCCGCGGCGGAGCTTTTACCGCCCGGCCGAGCGCGGCTTCGAGCGCGAGATCAAAAAACGCCTCGAATATTGGGAAAAATTGCGGGTTTCCAAAGCGAAGTAATGGGGACGCCGCGCCTGCTGCCATCCTATAAACTGCCAAGCCTTTGGAGATTGTTTATGCCGCGCAAGCTCGGATTGCTCTTGACGGTGGGTGTCCTGATCGTACCGCTCCTCGGCAGCGCGCCGAGCCTGGCGCAGACCGCGCCGCCGCCGCCGCTCCAGGCCGAGGTGGTCCCGGCCCCGCCGCCTCCCGGCGCCGTCCGCGGCCGCCCCTGGGTCTGGCAGCCGGGCTATTGGCGCTGGAACGGCCGTCAATATCGTTGGATTCCCGGCCATTACGTGCGCGGCCCGCGCGTCGGCGCCGCATGGGTGCCGGGCGAATGGGTCGTGGTGCGTGGGCGCTATGTCTGGCACCCCGGCCATTGGCGGCGCTAGGCACCGGCTTCGGTCCTCGCTGACGGATTGATCGGCGAGACCATGCCGCTAGGATGCCGCCATGAGCGGCGTCCAGACCCTCACCATCGCGCCCGAAGACGCCGAAATCCGCCTCGATCGCTGGTTCAAGCGGCATTTCCCCGAGCTTGCCCATGGCCGGCTGGAGAAGCTGCTGCGCACCGGCCAGATCCGGCTCGACGGCCGGCGCGCCGAGGCCGGCGACCGCGTTGCCGCGGGGCAAAGCGTGCGCGTGCCGCCGCTGCCGCAGACGACCGCGCCGCCGCCCGTGGCAGCAAAGCCGGTTCCGCGATCCGATGATGCCGAGTTCCTCCAGCAGCGCGTGCTTTATCGCGATGAGGATCTGATCGTCATCGACAAACCCGCAGGTCTCGCCGTCCAGGGTGGAACCGGCACGACGCGTCATCTTGACGCGCTGCTCGATGCGCTGCGCTTCGGCGCCGCCGAGCGCCCGCGTCTCGTTCACCGGCTCGACAAGGACACGAGCGGCGTCCTGGTCTTGGCCCGCAGCGCCGCAGCCGCGGCGCGGCTTGGTGCCGCCTTTCGCGGCAAAACGGTGCGGAAGATTTACTGGGCAGCGGTGGTAGGCGCGCCGAAGCCGCGCCAGGGCCGGATCGACCAGAGCCTTTCGAAGCTGCCCGGACCGCGCGGCGAGCGCATGGCGCCCGATGACGAAAATGGCGAGCGCGCCATCACCCATTACCGCACCGTCGCCCATGCCGGCGACCGCTTCGCCTGGCTGGCGCTCGAGCCGGTGACCGGCCGCACGCACCAGCTCCGCGTCCATTGCGCGGAAATGGGCACGCCGATCCTTGGCGACGGCAAGTATGGCGGCGCCGCGGCGCATCCGGCGGGGCTGCCGCAACCGCGCAAGCTCCATCTCCATGCCCGCGCTATCGCTCTGCCGCGGCCGCGCGGCATGCTGACCGTCACGGCGCCGCTGCCCGCGCATATGCGCGAGACTTGGGCGTTTCTCGGCTTTGCCGAATCGGATGAACCCGATCCCTTTGCCGGGCTGGCGCCGCCGCGATGAAGCGTTTTTATCGCGAGGCCGCGGCGGTCGCCGCGGGCGAGGCCTTTGCCGTGCATCTCGACGGCAAGCCGCTGCAAACCCCAGCCAAGCGTGCCCTCATTCTTCCCGGCCGCGCGCTTGCCGCGGCGATCGCCGCCGAATGGCAAGGCCAGGGCGAAACGCTCAAAACCGTGGACCTGCCGCTGACACGGCTCGCCAGCACGGCAATCGATCGCGTCGCGCCAAATCCGCGACCAGTCATTCGCGAGATCGCGAATTACGCGGGAACCGATCTCCTCTGCTATCGCGCACCCGAGCCGCCCGAGCTCGTCGCGCGTCAGCACGCGGCGTGGCAGACGCTGCTCGATTGGATCGAAGAGCGCTGCGCGGCAAAGCTCGTCGCGACGCGCAGCATCACGCCTGTCACGCAGGCACCGGAGGCGCTCGCGGCGATCGAGCGCGCGATCGAACGCCAAGGCGCGATGGAATTGGCGGCGCTCCATCTCGCCACCGCCGCTTGCGGCTCGGTGGTGCTGGGCCTTGCCCTTCTCGAGGAGCGACTCGACCCCGACGCCGCCTTCGAGGCGGCACAGCTCGACGAAACCTATCAGATGGAGCGCTGGGGCGAGGATGCCGAGCAGACGCGCCGGCGCGCCGCGCTCAAGGAGGACATTCGCCTCGCGGCGCGGTTTCTCGGCTTGCTTCGCGCCGATTAGGGTAATATCCGGCGAGCCCAGCGCGGGCTTCAGGGAGAGCCGATGCAGGACATTCTGCGCCAATTGGAGGACAAGCGCGCGGCGGCGCGGCTCGGCGGCGGCGAGCGGCGCATCGCGGCCCAGCACGCCAAGGGCAAGCTCACCGCGCGCGAGCGCCTGGAGCTGCTCTTCGATCCGGGCTCCTTCGAGGAATGGGATATGTTCGTCGAGCATCGCTCGACGGATTTCGGCATCGACGAGCAGAAAATCCCGGGCGATGGCGTCGTCACCGGCCATGGCCTCGTCAATGGCCGCACCGTCTTCGCCTTCAGCCAGGATTTCACCGTGTTCGGCGGATCCTTGAGCGAGGCCCATGCCGAGAAGATCTGCAAGATCATGGACCAGGCGATGAAGGTCGGCGCGCCGGTGATCGGCCTCAACGATTCGGGCGGCGCACGCATCCAGGAGGGCGTTGCCTCGCTCGCCGCCTATGCCGAAGTGTTCCAGCGCAATGTGCTGGCCTCGGGCGTGGTGCCGCAAATCTCGCTGGTGATGGGGCCTTGCGCCGGCGGCGCGGTCTATTCGCCGGCCATGACCGATTTCATCTTCATGGTGAAAGACAGCTCCTACATGTTCGTGACCGGCCCCGATGTGGTGAAGACGGTGACGCAGGAGAGCGTCAGCCAGGAGGAGCTCGGCGGCGCGGTGACGCACACGACGCGCTCGGGCGTCGCCGATCTCGCCTTCGAGAACGATGTCGAGGCGCTGTTGCAGCTGCGCCGCTTCATGGATTTCCTGCCGCTGTCCAACCGGGCGAAGCCGCCGCTTCGGCCGACAGCGGACCCAGCCGGCCGCGCCGAGCCCTCGCTCGACACGCTCGTGCCGCTCAATCCCAACAAGCCCTACGACATGCGCGAGCTCATCGTCAAAATCGCCGATGAGGGGGATTTCTTCGAGCTCGCGCCGGATTGGGCGAAGAACATCCTGATCGGGTTCGTGCGGCTCGATGGACACCCGGTCGGCATCGTCGCCAACCAGCCGATGGTGCTCGCGGGCTGCCTCGACATCGACAGCGCGCGCAAGGCGGCGCGCTTCGTGCGGTTTTGCGACTGCTTCGATATCCCGCTCGTCACCTTCGTCGATGTGCCGGGATTCCTACCTGGCACCAGCCAGGAATATGGCGGCATCATCAAGCACGGCGCGAAGCTGCTCTACGCCTTTGCCGAGGCGACGGTGCCGAAGGTCACGGTCATCACCCGCAAGGCTTATGGCGGCGCCTATGACGTGATGAGCTCCAAGCATTTGCGCGGCGACGTCAACTACGCCTGGCCCTCGGCCGAGATCGCGGTGATGGGACCCAAAGGCGCGGTCGAGATCATCTTCCGCGGCGATTTGGGCGATCCCGCCAAGATCGAGGCGCGCACCGAGGAATACCGGGAGAAATTCGCCAACCCCTTCGTTGCCGGCGCGCGCGGCTATATCGACGACGTGATCACCCCGCAAGCGACGCGCCAGCGCGTCTGCCGCTCGCTCGCCATGCTGCGCGGCAAAGCGCTCGCCAATCCGTGGAAAAAACACGACAACATTCCGCTATAGACGATTTGAACCACCAAGACACGAAGACACCAAGGCAGCATCAGAGCGCCAAGCCGCGGATACCGTCTTTGATCAATGGAACATTGAAGTTCAGAAGCAGGCCGAGACGTTTTCCCGAAAGCTTCAAATAGGTTAGAAGTTGCGCCTCATGAATGGGCAGGAGCCGGTCGACCGTTTTCAATTCGATAACGACGACGTCGTTGACCAGGATATCGATACGAAAACCCGCTTCCAGGCGAACCTCGCGATAGACGACGGGACGATTGACCTGCTGCTCAACCTTGAAACCGCGCACATGCAGTTCATAGGCCAGGCAACGCTCATAGACCGATTCGAGCAAGCCTGGACCCAAGGCTCGATGCACGGCCAAGGCCGAATCGACGATGTCATGTGCCACCGAATCATGTTCGGACGAAAGCGGAATCATCTTGGTGCCTTTGTGCCTTGGTGGTTCTCCTTCCGGCAGTTTACCGTGCTCGCATAGCGATGTTCAAAAAGGTCCTCATCGCCAACCGCGGCGAGATCGCCTGTCGCATTATGCGCACCGCCAAGCGCATGGGGCTCGCGACCGTGGCTGTCTACAGCGACGCCGATGCCGAGGCGCTGCATGTGCGCGAGGCCGATGAGGCGCTGCGCATCGGCCCCGCGGCCGCGGCGCAGAGCTATCTGAAGATCGACGCGATCATCGCCGCCTGCCGCGCGAGCGGCGCCGAGGCCGTGCATCCGGGCTACGGGTTCCTCTCCGAGAACGCCGATTTCGCCCGCGCGCTCGACGCGGCAGGGATTGTGTTCATCGGCCCGCCGGCCGCGGCGATCGCCGCCATGGGCGACAAGCTCGCTGCCAAGAAGCTCGCGCAAGAGGCCGGCGTTGCGGTCGTGCCCGGTCATCCGGAGGCGATCGGCGATGCGAGCACGGCGCTCGAAATCGCGCGCGCGATCGGCTATCCGGTGATGATCAAGGCCGCGGCCGGCGGCGGTGGCAAGGGCATGCGGCTGGCGGAGAGCGACAACGCCTTGCGCGAGGGCTTGCGGCTCGCCGCGAGCGAGGCGCGTTCGGCCTTCGGCGATGACCGCGTCTTCATCGAGAAATACATCGCCGAGCCGCGGCATATCGAGATCCAAGTGCTCGCCGACGCGCATGGCAACGTCATTCATCTCGGCGAGCGCGAATGCTCGATCCAGCGCCGCAACCAGAAAGTCGTGGAGGAAGCACCGAGCCCGCTCGTCGACGCGGCGACGCGCGGCAAAATGGGCGAGCAGGCGGTCGCGCTCGCCAAGGCCGTCGGCTACGACTCGGCCGGCACCGTGGAGTTCGTCGTCGGACAGGACAAGCGCTTCTATTTTCTCGAAATGAACACGCGGCTGCAGGTCGAGCATCCCGTCACCGAGCTGGTGACCGGGATCGACCTGGTCGAGCAGATGATCCGCGTGGCGGCGGGCGAGAAGCTCAAGCTCAAGCAGAGCGACGTGGAACTCTCGGGCTGGGCGGTCGAGACGCGCGTCTATGCCGAGGATCCCACCCGCAATTTCCTGCCGTCGATCGGCCGCCTGGTGCGCTACCGCCCGCCGGCGGAGCGCAGCGCAGGCGGCATAACCGTGCGCGTCGACACCGGCGTCTACGA
>DATNGG010000067.1:0-12401 GCA_035605975.1 Allostellaceae bacterium
TCATCATATTGTAGGAGGTGCGCTGCAAATCGGCCGCCATCTCGTTGGCGATCGCCGGCAAGGCGTTGCGCAGCACTTCGAGCGTGACCGGATCCAGCTTGGCGCTCATCGACCCTCCTCCCCCGGCGCGGCCCGCAACCGACACATCGCAACCAGACCCGCCAGGTCAGGCTCCGGCATCGAGAGCGGAAATGCAACAGGGCGATTTAACGGGGGCGCGGTTGTCCCTTGGCCAGGATTGCCGGCCTACCCGTGATCGACGACGTTGCCGAGCCTCTCGGGGCTCGTCACCCGCCAGACGAGAATTTTTGTTGCCTAGACAATACGAATGACTGCTAAAATCGCGCCTTTCCGTGTCTCCCGTGTCGCGCGCTCAAGCCATCCCTGGTCCAGGGACGACGGCAAGCGCCGGACCCGGAACCATAAATCAATGGGCGCTCGAACGCCCAGTCAAAGACCGACGTGGCGAGGACGCGAATGTTTACCGAGGAAAGCAGCGCGCAACTGATCGATGCGATCTACGACGCGGCGCTCGATGCGGGATATTGGCCGCACGTCCTCGAACGCCTTGCCCAGTCCTTTGGCAGCTCTTCGGCGCATCTCGCCGTCGATTACGTAGCGATGACGCAGGGCGCGATGGTCTCCATCGGCACCGATCCCGACTACGCACAGCGCTACCGCGATTACTACGCGACCCGCAATGTGCTCTGGCAGCGATGGATGCGCCGGTCGGCCGACAAAATCCTCACCGACCGGATCCTCATGCCGAAGGACGAGCTGCGACGGTCGGAATTCTACAACGATTTTCTGCGGCCCCAGGGCGGCGAGGAGATCCTGATTTCCATGGCTTGGCAGCAGGCCGATCGGGCGAACAGCCTCACCCTCTGGCGTCCGGAGCGGTACGGCGCCTGGCAGCCGGAGCATATGAAAGCACTGGCGAGCTTGACGCCGCATTTGCGCCGCGCTCTTCAAGTCAATCAAAGCCTGGGCGATCTGCACCTCGCGCATGAGCTTGCCAGCGAGGCGCTTCACCGGCTGGAGAACGGCGTGATCGTCGCCGATGCGCAAGCGCGGCCGCTCTTCGCCAATCGCGCCGCCGAGGCGATCCTCGCCGATGCCGGGGGCTTGCGTGTCGACCGGCAGCGGCTCGCGGCACGGCAAGCTGGAGATACCGCGGCATTGCGCCGGCTCATTGCCGGCGCCGCCGCCGAGGGCGGTGGGTCGCTGGTCATCGAGCGAGAGACGCGTCCCTCTCTGATGGTGATGATCGTGCCCGTGAAGCCGGAGCTTCCCCTGCTCCTCCGCCGCCCGGCGGGCGCCATCGTCTTCATCAAGGATCTCGAGCGGCCGGCGGCGTTTTCCTTGACGGTCTTCGCGCAGTACTTCGACCTCACGCCTGCGCAATCTGCGCTCGCGCACGAGATGATGTGCGGCGATGGCGTCCGTGCCGCGGCGGCGCGTCTCGACATCGCCTATGCCACCGCGCGCACCCATCTCCTCCAAATCTTCCAGAAAACCGGAACCACCCGCCAAGCGGAACTGGTCCGGCTGATGCTGGAATGGAGCGATGCGCCAGCGGCGTCGAGAAACCCCCGGCGCCAGATCAAGACGTGCGGTTGAGCCGTCGGAAGACATCAGCGTGGCAAATTCGCGCCTCGGCGCGCTCAGCACTGCACCGCCGATGGCGACGCTTCCAGTTTGCGGAACGTCACGGACGCGGTCCGGCTGCGCGCCGGCGCGCTCGTATAGACCAGCGATGCGGGCAACTGGCGGCCGCGCCAGGCGCCGGAGAGGCTCTCGAAGCCAAAGCGCGAGCCGCGATCGACCGCCGCGGGTGAAAGCTCGACGTTCGACGCGTTGCCATTTGCATGGCCGCTGAGCTCGAAGCGCTCGACCTCGCCCTCTCTTCCCTGTGCCGCGCCAGGGCAAACCGTTAGCGTGCCGAGCAGCTGCACCTCGCCGTCGACGATCCAGAGCGAGGTGGAGGACACGCTGTTGTTCCGGCGGGTCGTTCGGCTGAACCTCGATTTCGTGTGAAGCGCGATGGTCAGGAACACTCGCCGCTGCGCGGATCCGACCACAACCGCGCCTTCCCATGCGCCGGTCAGCGCGTTGTCGCCGAGACTCCACGGCGCGTAATAGCGGCGTTCCGCATAGAAAAATCCCTTGTCGAGGAGTCCGGTCAGATAAAGAACTGCAATCAGCACGAAACCGATCACCCAGGGCGACGACCATTGCGGCCCTTTGCGCTTCGCGGCCGTGGACGGAGCGTTTGGCGCTGTCATGATCTTCTGCGTCGCTCGAAACCCTTCCCGCAACGGATTGGCTCGAGCCTCAGTTGCCGGCATCATGTGCTGGAGGTGCGGCCAGCTCTGGCCGTGCGAGCGGCGGCTTTGCGGGCTTGGTCTTACCGCCGATGATGATGATCCCCGATTTCTCTTCCGGGTCGCCCGGCTTCGGCGGCAGAGGCTGTGGGTTGAGCGCCGATCTTGCGAGGGGCTTGGGTGTCACGCCTTTGAGATGCCACGCATTGGAGCCGAAAGACCTGGGCATGCCCGATTCATCGGCACGAAGTGTGGGCGCGCCGAGGGATAGCGCTGTGAAAGCGATGCCAAAGGCGACAATCTTCATCGATATCATCGCGTGCTCCCTCGTCTGAAATCGGGTGTTTTCCCTAGCGCTGTTGCTCGAAAGCGGAACGCGGCTTCTCGGATTTGAGCGGTACCGCCCCGAGTGTCTGGCGCGGTATTGCGAATTTCGACGGAGCCGCAAGTTGCGGCGCTGCGCCGGATTGCGCCGCGGGCTCGTTCAAGGGCCGGACCGCTTCGCTGGCACCAGGACGCAAGCGTGACATCGGGTCGGACGGGTTGGGGAGCGTGACCGCCGGCTTCGGAACATCGGTGATCTTCACCTCATGCGACACGGTGAAGTTGCGTTCTGTCGCATTCGGCACGACAGCGCCGGCCCAGCCATCGGGCCGCAGCGCATATTTCGCGCTGACAAGCCCGGCACTAGCGCTGGCAGCGGAGGCCGTCCCCGCCAGCGTCGGGGTCAGCTGGATCGGCCAGCCAGCGGGCAATTTCTCGAGCGTATAGCTACAGACGCTGAGGGGATTGACGCGACGCATCGCGATCGCGCCGACGCGGCGCATCGGTGCCGGTCCAATCACGGCATCGTTGTCGGGATCGAGAAGAGGTGCAGGGCCGACCTGCACCGCCGCCGCGATCACGAAGCTGGCGCAGCCCTGCGGCGGCGTGTATTCGGCGGCGTTCCACGAGATCGATCCCGAGATACTGCCGTTTGCCGGAGGCGTCAGGAGTGGCGCGAAAGCGATGGTGATGCGTTGCGGCAGGCCCCAGAGGGCAATCCGCACCTCGTCACTGGGACCGGCAAGCTTGGCATTGACCGGCGCCAAAGCCGCATTGAAATCACGGGTGAGGTCGCTTCCCATCGCATCGATGGCGTTTTCGGCGAGGCGCTTGTAATCGGGACCGCCGAAAAACGGCGACAGGTTTTCCGCAAAGAACTTGATCACGTCGGCCGGCGTGTTCTGCGAATCGAGCTTGGCGCCCGACAAAGTAAATTTCGCGACCGCGACGCGTAGCGGCTCGGTCGGCGATGGCTGGGCGAGAATGGTCAAGTCGAGCTTCGCTGCGACATCGAGCGAGAAACGCGGATCGGCGTAGCTGCCGAGCGCCGTCGGCGTGGTCGAGGTCGCCGCGAGATGAGCCTTGCTCAAGAGCAGCGTCGCTGCGACGACGTTCGGCACCGCGCTGCGGGCGACGCTGAGCGTTATGTCGCCCAGCCGGCAATCGATGTCACGCAGAGTCAGGCCGCGCGCGGCGCGGGACTTGCCCATGGCTGCGACGAGGTGATCGCAGACCGATTGGCGGGTCTCCTCCCAGCCCCTCGCCAACGCATCGCTGACGATGCGCGGATCATCGGCGAGGACCTTGACGCTCTGCTGATCGGGCATCGCCGGATTCCAGACTTGCACCAGCACGCGCGCGCCGACATCCGCATGTGCTGACATCGCCAGCGCTCCAAGCGCGAGAGCAAGGGTCGTGAACCACATCACGCCAGAGGATTTCGGTCGCGGCGACAAAATCGGTTTTCGCACCATCCGCTTCCCCGCTTAGAACGGCGATATCCCGGCCGGGCCGACGAGACTGACGGCCACTTGGTAATTCGAAGAGCATTCCCAGGTCGAGAAGCTGCCCGCGCTGTTATGCGAGCGCCAAACGCCCCAATTGATCTGAATGGCGTCGAAGGATGCGCTCTGTAGGCGATTGGTCGCTTGGGAGGTTGTATAGAAGTCCCCGAGCGAGTAGCCCGGAAAGTACATACGATTTCCAGACCCGCCATAGCCGTTTCCGTCTCCTGCATCCGTCCGGCCCGACCAAAACGCGATGCCGCTGACCGTGAAACCTGCGGGGACGTGTGAGAACACGAGAATGTCGTGGGAGGATCTTTCGCAGTCGAAGTCGGAAATCCCGGCTTCGAGTCGGCGAACATTGCCGTTGGTGTCCAAAACGTTGGGGTGGGATCCCGTGTCACTCGTCACGCTAGCGTCCTCTGAGGTCGTCCAGCCGAACATCTGAAACTCGATCAGCCGATCGAGATTGGTCGTCAGGACGATTTCCTCGCGCGCGGCAAAGAATCTCCCATTACCGAGAGTGAAGCTTTTGCCGGCCGGGGTCACAACCTGCGTGGCGACCCCGCTCAGGTCCCGGACGCCGCGAATGCCTGCCGGTAGCACCGCGTCGATCTCGAAATTGCTCCAGGCCGTGACCTGAAGCGCCGCGGCGCCGCCCGGAAAGCCGGTGAGGCCCTTTGCGAAGACTTGACCCGCACGCTCGCCGAAGCCCTTGCCGAAGATGACGACGTTGCCGCCGGGCGTGATGACGAAGTCGCGCGCCTTGTTGTTGACGAACCAGATGCCGTCGGGCTGGCTCGCGAGCGTGTCTTGCGTCCTGGCGTTGCGGGCCAGCAGCGGCGAGCGCGCCGCGGCATTAGCGCCGAGCGACGAGGTTCGGCCGGGCGCCGCGGCGAAGGCGGAGGATGAGGGCGCTGCCGGGCCCGGCGATGCCATATGCCATTGGCCTTTGAGCGACAACGCGATGCGGTTCTGCTCGTCGCGGATCTTGGTCTGCGCTTGCAGGAGCGTGGTGCGATGCGGCTCGAATTTGGTCAGCTTTTCCTTCGATAGCACCCAAGCACGGGCTTTGTTGGAGGGTTCGATCCTGTTGAGCGCCTGAACCGGATGCAGCGCGGAACCCGAGGCTGGCGGTGGCGAGAGGGATCCGGGCGCCGTGTTGGGTCCGGCGGCGTTCCAATTGGGCGCTTTTACCGCCGGCCTCGCGAGCGGCTTCGCCGGTGGAAGCTGCGGGGATGGGCGAGTGAGGTTTTGCTGAATCTGCTGCGGCGATTGACCAAAGGCGCTGCCTGGCGCCTGAGCGCGGCTCGCCCCGGCGATGCCGAGCAGAAACGCCGCGGCCAGCACGTCGCGGAGAAGACCCGTTTCGCGAAAGCTCATCATCGCACGGCGCTCAAAAAGGCGTCAGGCCCGCAGGGCCGACCAACCTGACCTCCACCTGGTAATCCGACGTGCATTGATCGCCGCTCAACTGGGACAAGATGAGGTTGAGCGAGGTATGGCTGTCGAAGACCCCCCAGTTGACGCGCACGTGCTTGGCCGTCTGGCCCCCGGCAGTGACGGCCGTGTCCAAATCGCCGACGCTATAGCCGGGGGTGAACGAATCATCTCCATCGCCGCTATCGGTGCGGCCATGCTGCATGCTGATGCCGCTCACCTCAAAGCCGCGCGGCGGCGGCGGAAACAGCAGATCGTCCGTGCCCGGCGACGGACAGGGCCCACCGCGCTGACGGTGGACGCCGCCATCCGTGGCCATCGTCCATGGCCATGCCGGCGAAGCCTGGAAGAGGATCAGGCGATCGAGCTGGGTGGTGAGCGTGATCTCCTCGCGCGCCGCCACGAATTTGCCGTTGCCGAGGGTGAAGCTCTTGCCGGTCGCAGTGAATACTTGCGCGCTGATGCCGTCGAGATCAGGAACGCCGCGAATTCCCACTGGCAGCATGGCGTCGATCTCGAATTCGGTCCACGCGGTCACTTGCAAGGCCGCGGCGCCGCCGGGGAAGCCGTTGAGGCCGCTGGCAAGAACGCGCCCCGCCGCCGAGCCAAAACCCTTGCCGGCGATCACGACATTGCCGCCCGAGGTGATGACGAAATCCCGCGACTTGCCGTTGACGAACCAGATGCCATCCGGCTGCTTGGCGAGCACATCTTCCTTCTTCGCATTCCGGACCGAAAACGGCGAGCGCGCTGCGGCAGCGGCCGCCAGGGACGAGGTTCTTCCCGGCGCCTGAGCAAAGGCGTTGGCAGTGGTATTCTCCATGACCTGCTGCCCGGCGGCATGGCCGCGCAAGCTCTGCGCGATGCGGTTCTGCTCGTCGCGGATCTTGATCTGCGCTTGCAGAAGTGCGGCGCGTTCTGGTGCGAGCTTGGTCAGCTTCTCTTTCGCAAGCGGCATCATGCGGGCGGTCTTGGCGGGCGCTCCCGGCTTGAGCGTCTGGACGGGATGCGGCACGGCACTCGCTGCGGGAGGCGGCGGGAGGGAACTCGGTGCCGTACCGGATCCAACGGCATTCCAATTGGGCGCATTCGTTGCCGGCTTGGCGAGCGGCTTCGCCGGCGGAAGTTGCGCGGGCGGTCGCTCGAGATGTTGCTGAAGCTGCTGCGGCGATTGGCCGAAGGCGCTGCCCGGCGCCTGTGCAAAGGCCGACGGAGCGAAACCGGACATTGCCGCCACGACGACGGCACCGGGGAGGATAGTGCGAAGCTTGCTCATGGGATTTCCCTCGGCCGTCACGTACCGAAGCGGTTCGCGAGTTGGATGACCGCCTCGTTGATCGCCGCGCGCAACGCCATATCGATGCTTTCCTTGCGATCTTGCGAGACCTGTGCGTCGGGCACATAGGGCGAGCTCACGCCCCTTTGCGCCAGCACGGTGGTGATGAGGCTGCCGACGCCGGACGCATTTACCGAATCGGACAGGATCGGCTTGCGCACGGAGACGACATCGACGATATCGCCGGACTCGGCGTCGACGACGCGGACGTCGATGCCGATCGCGTCGCGGTTGGTGCCGCCGCCGAGCTGAAAGCCGGCGACGCCGACGGCCGCCGAGCGCTGAGTCTGGCTCGAGCTCGCCTCGGTGATCGCGCCCTCAAAGAGATAGCGTGCACCCCGCAGCTTCTGCTGCGCCGATTTTCCAGTGGTGAGGCCCGAGCCGTTGAGCTGCTTCTCGCGCACGACGCCTTCATTGAGCCGCGAGCGCTCGACGACGCGGAACTGTCCGCTCCGCACCAAAGCGGTGACGAAGATATCGGTGCCGCCGCGCGCCGAAACCTCGCCCAGATCGGAGCGGAACTCGTAGATCGCCACCGGTATGCGCTCGCCCGGCTTGCGCGGCAGCTTCGCGAGTGCCTGACTGGTCGGGCTGTTCTCGACGCTCGGCGCCTCATAAGCCGGCTGATCGCTGCACGCCGCGAGGACAGCGACGAGAGCGACGCAAGCCGCGACGCGCAAGCTCGGTATCCCCCTACCCCTCGCCATGGCAAATGCTCCCTCGCCGCGGACGCCCCCTCCATCGTCCTATCGCGAAACAGCGTGGCCGCGCGTCCACCATTTGGCTGGGGCGAGGCGGAGGGCGTCCCAGCGCCAAGCGGCATCAGCGACGAAGCTGATGAGACGCGCGCATGAAACGCGCATAGCGCCGGCGGTGCCACCACAGCCGGAGCTCCTCCGAGTTCTGCTGGAACGAAATGATGATGCGAAACACTCCGCAGCAAGCGAGGAAAAGATAAAAATAGACTTCTGCCGAGGCCGAAATCGCGCAGAGGCCCTGATACTCGATATCCATCTCCCGCTCCTCACCGGCAGCGCGCAAAGGAGCGCCGCGGATGGAGCTTATGAGACGGCGCCGTCCCGAGCCTCAGCCAAATGGCCGATGCGGGCCGTGATAAAGCTGCTTACTGCATCGCCGACCAAAATCGACGCAATCGCGCCGATCGTCTTGCGATCTTGGAGCGAGGACAGACAGCATGAAGATCATCGAGGCGCGCGGATCCTCGCTTGCTGCAAGCTTGGCGCTCATGTTGGCCGCATTCGCCGCGCCAGCCTGCGCTCAGTCCACGGGTTCCGGCGCGGGCGCAAAGGTTTGCACCTGGTTCACCCCGGCCGAGATCGCCAAATATCTCGGCACCGCGGTGGAGACCGGCAAAGTCGGCGGCCCGCTCGACTCGCTCTGTCAGTGGAAGGGAAAATCCGACGACAGTCCCTTCATCCAGATCCAGATCGCCTCGCAGCGCTCCTGGGCGATGCCGGACCTCGCGGACGGCTTCAAGCGCGTCAACGGCATCGGCAGCGTCGCCTATGTCGTGCCCCAGTTTCACGGTTGGACCGCCGGGGCCAAGACCGCGACCAAGGTCGTCGTCGTTTCGGGCGTCGGTCCCGGCTTGACCGCCGAGAAGACGGTCGATCTGCTGCGCGCCGCCGCGGCCCATCAATAGCCGCTCGGCCTCGTCCCTCGAAACTGGCCGGCGCTCCACGGCTCGAGCGTTGCGAAGATTGACAGTATACGGAATATCCGTATACTGCCTATCTCGGCAACCAGCATGGCGATGGATGCGCTCTATACCAAGCCCGGGCATTTGATCCGGCGCATGCAGCAGATCGCGGTCGCGATCTTCCTGGAGGAATGCGCCGATCTCGATCTCACCCCGGTGCAATACGCCGCGATGGTGGCGATCGAGCTCCACCCCGGCATCGACGCGACGCGGCTCTCGGCGCTGGTCGCTTTCGACCGCTCGACCTTGGGAAGCGTCCTTGGGCGTTTGGAGGCGAAAGCCTTCATCGAGCGCCGCGCCAGCCCCGACGATAGCCGCGTGAAGCGGCTTTACCTGACCGCCAAGGGACGGAAGACACTGGCCGCGGCGGAGCCGCTGGTCGAGCGCGCGCAAGAACGGATGGTCGAGCCGTTGAGCGCAGGCGATCGGCGCAAGCTGATCGCGCTTTTGGCGCAGCTCGTCCATCTCGGCAACGACACCTCGCGCGCGCCGCAACGCGCCATTCCGCGCGGCTGGAGCGCCCGCAAAACGAAAGAGATCGAATGACCAAACCTGCAGAAAGCCAACCCGTTCTGATTGCCGGCGGCGGCATTGGCGGCCTCGCCGCCGCGCTCGGCCTCGCGAAGGGCGGATGCCGGGTGATCGTGCTCGAGAAGGCGTCAGCGCTCGGCGAGATCGGCGCCGGCATTCAGCTCGGGCCCAACGCCTTTCACGCTTTCGACTATCTTGGCGTCGGCGAGGCGGCGCGCTCGATCGCCGTCTATATCGACGAGCTGCGTCTGATGGATGCGCTCAGCGGCGAGGACATAACCCGGATCGATCTCGGCGACGCGTTCCGCGCGCGCTTCGGCAATCCCTATGCCGTGGTTCATCGCGGCGATCTGTACGGGGTGCTTTTGAGTGCCTGCCGAGCCCACAAGCAGGTCGATCTGCGCGTGAGCAGCGAGGTCGCGGGCTACGACCAGAATGGCGAGAGCGTCACGGTTCGCTTGGCCTCGGGCGAGCGCGTCACGGGACGCGCGCTCATCGGCGCCGACGGCTTGTGGTCGGCCGTGCGAAAGCAGGTCGTGGGCGATGGGCCGCCACATGTCTCGGGCCACACCACCTACCGGTCGGTCATTCCGACCGAGCAAATGCCCGAAGATTTGCGCTGGAACGCGGCGACGCTCTGGGCCGGGCCGAAATGTCACATCGTTCACTATCCGCTCTCGGGATGGAAGGTGTTCAACCTCGTCGTCACCTATCACAACAACGCGCCTGAGCCGGTCGCCGGCAAGCCGGTCGCGATCGAAGAGGTCATGCAGGGCTTCGAGCATATCAGCGAGCGGGCGCGCAAGATCATCCGCCACGGCAAGGATTGGAAGTTGTGGGTGCTGTGCGATCGCGAGCCGGTCGAGAGCTGGATCGACGGACGCGTGGCTTTGCTCGGCGACGCGGCGCATCCGATGCTGCAATACATGGCGCAAGGCGCTTGCATGGCGATGGAGGACGGGGTTTGCCTCGCGCAGATGGTCAGGGACTTCCCCGATGACATCGCGGCAGCGCTCGAGGCCTATCAAGCCCGCCGCCTCCTGCGCACCGCCCGCGTCCAGCTCCAATCGCGCGCCATCGGCGAGCATATCTATCATCCCGCCGGCCCGCACGCGCATCTGCGCAACGCGATCATGCGTGCCAAATCCTCCGCCGATTGGTACGAGAGCCTCGCTTGGCTCTATGGCGGAACCGCCCTCGACAGCGCGAAACTCGCCTAGCCGTCTCCGCGGCGCGATAGTGGGATGCGCCATGCGGGCTCGCTCCAGTGCAGCCGCCGGGGGAACCTTCGCGCCCCCACGCCGTTTGCACGGGGAGCGGCCCAGGACCATGCAGCATCGTCTTCGCAAGCCGGACAGCGCAGAGATCGAGCCTGTCCCCCTCCTCCGCCTTGGCCGAAACTGCTGGCGCGTGGAGCAGGCGACGCGCGCCCGCCTGTTGTCGAACTCGCATTATTTCCGAGCCCTGGCGCGAAGCCTCGAGCGCGCACGGCGGTCGGTGCTTATCCTCGGATGGGACCTCGATCCGCACCTCCTTCTCGACAATCGAAGCGAGCGCGGACCGCGCGTGCCGCTGGTCGAATTCCTCCATTCTCTGCTCGAGCGCGAGTCCGGCCTCCAGATCCGCGTGCTGCTGTGGGATCGCACGATTTTCTATGGCGGAAACCGTAAATCGGCGGCGGCGCTGCGCCATCTCGCGCAAGCGGAAAGCCGCTTCGAGCATTGCTATCAACCGGCGAGACTCGCGACCTCGCATCACGCGAAGCTTGTCTCGATCGACGACGACATCGCCTTTGTCGGCGGCATCGATCTCACCGGCAACCGCTGGGATCTCGAGGATCATCCGCCACAGCATCCCCGCCGCGTCACGCCGGCGGGCGAGATATACGGGCCGATTCACGATTTGCAGATGCTGGTCGAGGGTCCTGCCGCACGGGCGCTGTCGGAATTCGCCCGCGAGCGTTGGCGCCTCGCGACGGGCAAGACCGTGCCGAAACAGGCGGTCGAGCGGACGAGCGCATGGCCACCGGCGCTCGAAACCGACTTCCGCAAGGTTCCGGCAGGCATCGCCAGGACGCTCCCCGGCGAGGCGGGACATCCGGTGCGCGAGATCGCGGCGCTCAACCGCTCGGCTCTGGCGGGCGCCCGCAGCGCCATCTATATCGAAACCCAATATCTGACGAGCCAAGCCGTAGGCGACATGCTCGCCCGACGCCTGCAAGAACCGGAGGGGCCGGAGATCGTCATCGTCGTGACGCGCCGGTCGCGCGGCTATCTGGAGCAGCTGGTGATGGGCGGCAATCGCGACCGCCTGCTGCGCCGGCTCGCCGCGGCAGATCGCTGGGGCCGGCTGCGCGTCTTCTATCCGAGCGTGCGCGGCGATGGGATTCGCGTCGACATCAAGATCCACGCGAAGCTGATCATCATCGATGATCGCTTCTTGCGCGTCGGATCCTCGAACCTCAACAACCGGTCGATGTCGGTCGATACCGAATGCGACATCGCCATCGAGCCGCGCGACGCCGACGGCCGAGCGAAAGTCGCCGAGCTTCGCCATCGCCTCATTGCCGAGCTGCTGCGCTGCTCCGCCGCGGAGATCGCTGCCGCGGTCGAAGAAAACCAGTCGCTCATCAAGGGCATCGAGGCGCTGAACCGCCAGGGCGGTCTCCGCTCCATGCTCGATCCCGAAGAACCGGGCCCGCGCGAGCCCTTGCCCGGCACCGCGATCCTCGACCCCAAGGATCCGATCGCTCCTGCCGATCTGTGGTCGCGCATCGCCGCCACGCTGGGGCGGTGGCGGCAGCCCACGAGGCGTGGGACCGGCGGCGAGCGCGCCGATCCACCGGCCGCGGGCGCGGAGCGGCGCGACGAAGCCCGCCTCGAGGAGCCAAGGAACGGCGCTCAAAGCCAGCATTAGCCGGCGCTCCTTCGCCGGCGATGGCGCTGATGTGCTCGCTTCGCCATCCGCCGCAAAATCGCAACACGGGGACGATGCCATGGCGCGACTTCAGACGTCTTTCCTCTTCGATCTCGACGGCACGCTGGTCGACAGCGTTTACCAGCATGTGCTCGCCTGGCACGAGGCGCTCGGCGAGGAAGGACTGCCCCTTTCCGTCTGGCGTATCCATCGCAAGATCGGCATGAGCGGCGGGCTTTTCACCAATATGCTTTTGCGCGAGACCGGACGGGAAATCGATGCCGAGCAGATCGAGCGCGTGAGGC
>DATNGG010000068.1:0-5159 GCA_035605975.1 Allostellaceae bacterium
CGACGAGAGACCAAGCGTTGACGACACCGGTGACAAGGAGGATCGCAACGCAAGCGAGGCCGAGGCGCGAGAATGCCCGCGCGCCTACCGCCGTGATCGAGCCGCCGTGTTCGCTGTCGCGCCGCGCCTGGCGAAGCAGCAAGGCGAGCGGCACAAGTGTTCCGCCCAGCCACGGTAGACGCCCGGCTCGCACCGAGGCAAGCGGTCAATTGCCGCGGCGCCGCATGCTCAGTCGAGAAACTTCTCCGTGATCAGCGAGCGGACATCGGTCTTGGCGTCCATCTGGCCGGTATCGACCAGCGATTTCACGACCACGGCGAGCGCCTTCGGATCGTAATGGCCATCGGTTGGAAACATCGGCATTTCGATGTCGAAGACTTTGCTGGCGACACTCTCGGGCGCGTTGAGAAGCGGCTTGGTGATGCGAAGCGTATCGGCTTTGTGCGCTTTGGCGAAGGCAACGGTTTCGTACCAGCCCTTGAGGAAACGGCGAAGCGCATCGGGATGGCTCGCGATCAGCGCATTGCGCGCATAGATTGCATGGGTGATGAAGGGCTTGACGAAATCGGCGAAGGTGAAGAGCACCCGTCCGCGATCCGACGCTTCGAGCGTCAAGCCGCCTTCGACGCTGCCGACGAGCGCATCGATGTTGCCCGCGATCAGGGCCGAGCGTGTGCCGTCTGCGCTGCCGAGCGCCGCGATCTTGGCGCCCTGTGCCTCGCTCCAGCCCTCGCGAAAATTGATCTGGCGAGCGAACCAGTCCGTCAGCGATCCGACGCTGGTGACGCCGATGGTCTTGCCCTTCAGATCGGCGACACTCTTGATCGGCTCATCGTTGCGCACCACCAGCGCCATGTTGAGCGGCTCGGTCGCCATCACGCCGACGCCTTTTTCGGGCGAGCCCTTGGCGATGAAGGCGATGTCGGTTCCGGCGCCGAGCGCGATATCGATGCTTCCGGCCACCATCGCCTGGTGCAGCCGCGCCGCGCCGTCGATGCTGCTCGCCTCGATGTCGAGGCCGTGCTTCTTGAAGATGCCGGATTGGATGCCGACATCGAGAATCATGAAGCTGAAAGCGCGGCTCGCACCCTTGGCGACGCGCAGCTGATCCTCCGCGCGCGCGGCAGGCGCAACAGCGAATCCCGCCGCGATCGCGATCGCAACCACGCAAACGATCCGGCGCGGCGCCGCCCGGGTCAGTCGGATCATGAAGCTTCTCCCTCTCGCCTCGGCCGCCCTGGCAGGGCGCACCATCTTCGTGCAGTCGCCGCCATTTCGCGCGGCAGCCGAGATTTGCACGGATGCGCAGCGAAGGCGAGCGCAAATCGGCCCGAGGCTTGCGCCGAGTCAGCCTCGCCTCAGGCCGCGCCTCTGCGTTTCAAATAGTCATGCAACCGGCGCTCGGCGGCATCGAACGCATCGTGCAAGGCGACATAGACATCCTCATGGGCATGATGCTCGCCCGGATTGCGATGGCAGGCGAGGCTTGTGCCGGGCAGCGTCAGTTCGACGATGATCGTATAGAGCTTTCCCTTGTGATGCCGGCGATGCGGCGCCTCGACGACGACGCGGCAGCCGAGAATCCGATCGTAAAAACGCAGCAACCGGTCGGCGCGCTCCTCGATGCGCGCCTGCAAGAAGGGTGATGCGGACATTTGCCGGAAGGTCACTTGAAGCGGCAGGCTCATGGTCGATGCCTCGCGCGTTGCCGATGAATCCTCCTTCTCTGAAGATCGGGATTCGATCCGCGCAGTGCAATGCCTGCCGACGAGGATTAAGAGAAGTTAAAGCGCCGTCTCCGGCGGCGCGCCGCGGCTATTTGCTGCCTTCGGCGAGAAGCTTGTCGAGCCCGAAATATTGGGCGCGCGGCGTGAAATGCGGCCGGAGGCCGCTCGAGACGAAATGTCCCCTCACCTCGCCATCGGCGAGTTCTTCGAACTCGAAGGTGTAGAGATCGTGCATCGTGATCACCTCGCCTTCCATGCCGGTGAGTTCGGAGATGCGGGTCACGCGGCGAATACCGTCACGCATGCGCTCGACCTGAATGATCATGTGGATCGCGTTTGCGATTTGCGTGCGCACCGCCTTGGCATGCATGTTGATGCCGGCCATCGCGACCATGTTTTCGAGCCGCGACAGCGCGTCACGCGGCTTGTTGGCGTGGATCGTGCCGAGCGAGCCGTCATGACCCGTATTCATCGCCTGCAGCATGTCGAAGGCTTCTTCGCCGCGGATTTCGCCGACGATGATGCGGTCCGGGCGCATTCGCAGCGCGTTTCGCACCAGCTCGCGGATGGTGACTTCGCCCTTCCCCTCGATGCTCGAAAGGCGTGTCTCGAGCGGCACGACGTGCGGCTGCTGCAGACGCAGCTCGGCTGCGTCCTCGATCGTGATGATCCGCTCGCGCGGGTCGATCAGCTGCGAAAGCGCATTGAGCAGCGTTGTCTTGCCAGATCCGGTTCCGCCCGAGATCAGGATGTTGAGGCGCGAACGCGCGGCGACGCTCAAGAGCGTCGCCATCGCCGCCGAAAGGTTGCGCTGCTTCACCATCATGTCGAGCGTGATCGCGGCCTTCGGGAATTTACGGATCGAGATCGTCGGTCCTTTGATCGCCAATGGCGGGATGATGACGTGCACGCGGCTGCCATCGGCGAGACGCGCATCGACGCTCGGCGTCGTTTCATCGATGCGCCGGCCGATCCGGTTGGCGATGCGATTGGCGATACCCATGACGTGATCGTCATCACGAAAAGAAATCGCGGTCTGCTCGAGCAAGCCGCCGCGCTCGACATAGACGTGATCGGGCCCATTGACCATGATGTCGGTGACGCTCTCATCGGCCAGGAGCGATTCGAGCGGCCCCAATCCGACCATGTCGTTGACGAGCAAGGTCACGAAATCCCGCTGTTCCACCTGGTTCAATTGCAGGCCGTGGTCGGCCAGCGTCTCGCTGACCAGCGGGTTGAGCTGCTCGACAAGCGCGGCGCGCGACAGCCGCATCACCGCTTCGGTATCGATCTTCTTCATCACGGCCGCTTGCGCGTGCCGCACCGCGGCGACGACCCGGCCGCGGTCGGCAGCGGCACCGGTCTCGCGGTCGAGCCTACGGCGGCGGGGCTTGGCAGGGGCCTGCGGCTTTGCGGCACGGCCTCCGCGCGATTGCTGAGCGGCGCCGTTCAGCCGGGCCAGGATGCTCTGGACGATTGCCGTCTCTTCTGGCGTTGCAATCGCGGGCGCCGGCGCCGGAAGGCTGGGATCGCGTCGGCCGAAACCGGGAGCTGCAAAGTTCGCGGGAAATTTCATCGACATTCTAGTATCCAGGGAAATATGCGGCGGGTCAAAGGGTTGACCCGCTTATAAAAGCACGCTGATTTCAGTTGCGTTAAAGAGAGGGCGGGACGGCGGGGCGCGCCGCCCCAACCGGTACGAAGTACCGGAGAGTAGAACAGGAAGGGTGATGGCATGGGTGATCGGCTTCTCCTCGTCGGCAGCGTTCCGCTCGATACAGTCGAGCAGGTGATGCGCGATTTCGGCGCTCCGCTGGGGCACCACTTGCCTGCCTTGCCGGACGGCGAAGTCGGCGAGCGCCGATCCTGGGTGAACCGCCTCTGTTATCTGATCTTCAACGGCCATGCCGATCTCGAAACTTTGCGGCGGCCGAAGCCGGTCGACGGCATCGAGCAATTGCTGCCGCGCACGCGCGACGAGGCGTGGCAATTCCGCGTCCGGCCGGGGGTCGAGCGGGTCCGCTTCGGCAATCCTGGAACCCGCCTCGGCTATGCGCGCGACGCGGTGAGCTCGTTCTTTGTCTTCCGTACCTTGCGCGAGAAGGGCGTGCTGCCTGCGGATCTCCGGTTCCAGATCTCGATCCCGATGGTGAACAGTGTGGTGCGCCCGCTCTATTTTCCCGACCCGGCCGACCTCGCGCGCGTGCGCCCGGGCTTCGAAGACTCGCTCGCGGCGGAGCTCGCCGTCATTTTCGAGCACATTCCGCATCGCGATCTCGCGATCCAATGGGATTGCGCCTGGGAGGTGCAGGCCGTGTCGGGCGCGGTTCCGGCATCATCCTCCGAAGCCGAGATCGAAACCCATATCGCGCCGATCCGCCGCCTGTCCGCGGCAATCCCGGCCGGCGTGCAATTGGGATTCCATTTCTGCTTTGGCACCTTCGGCGGCTGGCCGGCGGTCGCGCCGGCGACGCTCGACCGCACCATCGAGCTGGTCAACGCGGCGGTCGAGGCAAGCGGGCGGCGCGTCGATTGGGTGCATGTGCCGACGCTCGATCGCAGCGATGAGGCATTCTACGCGCCGCTAAGGAAGCTCGACGCCAAGGGCGCGCGCGTTTATCTCGGCGCCATTCACAATATGGCGACGCTGAAGGAGCGGCTTGCCGCCGCGCGCCGCTTCCTTCCCGAATTCGGCCTCGCCGCCTATTGCGGCTTCGGTCGGACGCCGCCGAGCGACCTGCCGCGGATTCTGCGCGACCATCTCGCGGCACTCGACATCGCCGGTCGGTAGCGGCTTCTCGCGCGTCTTCGGTTCGTTCTCCGATTGCCGCCGCATTGGCGGCCCGCTTGGGAACTACAATCGTCTTTTTCGTGTTCCATGGCCGTGCTGGAAACGAGGTCAAGCCAAGAGCGTGCGGCCTTGCGGCCGATCGCGGCCGCGCGGAGGCTGGCCTCTTTGCGTCTCGCGTTGATTTTTGCCGGCCTCTCTCTTGGTCTGGCGGCCTGCGGTTCGCCAGCACCGGAGCCACCTAAATATCCGGTACCGAGCTTCCAGAGCGAGTTGCCGCTAACTTTTGATGCGCAACGCATCGAAGTGCGCAGCGTCGATTGGACGAACGGAGGCGCCGATAGTGATTTTCCGGTATCGCCAATCGACGCGGTGCGGAGCTGGGCCCAGGACCGGCTCCACGTCAAAGGCCACGAGAACGTTCTGCGGCTCGTCATCTTCAAGGCGACCGGCCTGCGGGTCGACATGCCCTATCGCGAAGACGGCAAGCCGGTCTCCGGGAAAAAGACGGTCGAAGAGGAGGAGGTCGTTATCAACGCGACGCTCGAGATCGTCGCACCGGATGGCGGGACGATCCATTCCGCCAGCGCGAGCGTTTCCGAGGCGCGCAATATCGCGCACGGCGCGTCGCAAGACGATCGGCA
>DATNGG010000069.1:0-2182 GCA_035605975.1 Allostellaceae bacterium
GGCGTAGATGAAAGCGTGCCGGCCGCCCGAGCACGACCCCATCACACCGACCTTGCCGTTGTGATTGGGCTGCGCGCGCATCCACGCCACGGCGCCGGCGGTATCGCCCACCATTTGGGAATCGGCGATGCCGCCTTGAGCACGAACCTTGGCGCCGACGTCGTCCGGATTGGCGTCGCTGCCGCCGCCTTCGCGCTCGTAGAGATTGGCGCAAATCGCGAGATAGCCGGAATGAGCGAAGCGGCGCGTCTCGTCGATGTAATATTCGCTCCAGCCCGGCGCGTGGTGAATCAGCACGACGCCCGGAAAGGGCCCAGGACCAGACGGCTTCGCCACGTAAGCCGTTATCGGCGTTCCCTTGTCGCCCTTGATGGTCACAGTCTCGCAGGTCATGCCTCGGTAGAACGACATCGCTTTTTCTCCATGGGGATTGGGCCGCTCTTGGCCCATTTTAGGCTATGCCCGCGCCTCGCTCATTCCGCGCGCTGGGCTTTTCCCGCCGCTTCGGCGAGGGCACGGCGCAGATGCACCGCCGCCATTTGGCGTTTGTATGAGGCGGAGCCGCGGAAATCCTCGATCGGATCGATTGCGTCCTGCACCAAGGACGCGGCGTCGCGGAAAGTCCTCTCGTCGGGCGTCTTGCCGGCAAGCGCCGCTTCGACCGCGGTGGCGTGCACCGGCACCGTTGCGGCGGCGCCAAGCGCGACGCGCGCTTGCACGATCGTGCCCTTGGAGTCGAGCGCCAAGCGCACGGCGACCGAGATCGTGGCGTAATCGTCCTGCGTCGCGGGCAGGAATTTGAGGAAGGCGCTGCCGCTGCCTTTCGGCTGCTCCGGCAGGAGGATCGCGGTCACCATCTCGTCGGGCGCGAGCACGGTCTGGTAAAAGCCGGTGAAGAAGCGGTTGGTGGGAATTTTCCGCTCGCCGCGCGCCGAGCGAGCGACGATCTGCGCATCGAGCGCGATGAGCGCAGGCGGCGTATCGAGGAACGGATCGGCATGCGCCACCGCGCCGCCGAGCGTTGCCATCGATCGCACCCGCACGGTCGCGACGTGATGGATGGTTTCGGCGAGGAGCGGCGCCTTGCGTTTGACGGCCGGCGAAGTCTCCAGCGTCGCGAGCGTTGCGAGCGCGCCGATCCGCAGACCGTCCGCCTCGGCGAGGCCGGCCAGTTGCTTCACGCCGCGCAGGCCAATGACGACGCTCGGCCGCACCAGACGCTGCTTCATCAGATTGACGAGACCGGTGCCGCCGGCGATGAGCTTGGCGTCCTCGCCATGTTGGGAGAGCAAGGCGAGCGCCTCATCGAGGCTCGCGGGTTCGAGATAAGTGAATGGGATCACGTCACTCTGCTCCGGCCGCGGCCGTGATCGAATCGATGATCTTGTAATAGCCGGTACAGCGGCAGAGATTGCCCATCATCCAGTGCCGGATCTCATCCTTGCTCGGACGCGGGTTGGCGTCGAGCAGCGCCTTCGCCGCGAGAATCTG
The DNA here is from genome assembly GCA_035605975.1 of Allostellaceae bacterium. Taxonomy (GTDB): domain Bacteria; phylum Pseudomonadota; class Alphaproteobacteria; order ATCC43930; family CGMCC-115725; genus CAIKMD01. The sequence continues at coordinate 1,492 of DATNGG010000069.1, forward strand.
CCCGGGCGTGCAGATGCCGCATTGATAGCCGCCATGCTTGAGGAACGCCTCTTGCAGCGGATGGAGGCGGTCGCCCTCGGCGATGCCTTCGATGGTGGTGAGCGCGCGCCCATCGGCATGAACGGCCAAAGCGAGGCAAGAGCTGATCGGCTTGCCATCGAGCAGCACGGTGCAGGCGCCGCAGACGCCGACGCCACAGCTTTCCTTGGTGCCCGTCAGCTTCAGATCCTCGCGCAGGAACTCGATGAGGAGGCGGCTATCCTCGACCTCGTGCGTGACTTGCTTGCCGTTGAGGGTGAGGGTGATGCGTCTCATGCGGCGTCCTTCTTGGCGGCGAGCCCCGCGAAGACCTCTTCGGCGCGGATTGGCAGTTCCGTCAGCCGCACGCCGACCGCATCGAAGACGGCGTTGGTGATCGCCGCCGGCACCGCGACATTGCTCATCTCGCCGATCGCCGTGGTATCGAAGGGCGCGGCGCCTCTGCCGCCCGGCAGCAGCACCGTTTCGAGCGCGGGTATGTCCGCGATGGTCGGCAGCTTGTAATCGCCGAGATGCGCGGTGATCACCGCGCCGTCCTTCAAGACGACGCGCTCGCTCATCGCCTGGCCGACGGCCTGGACGAGCCCGCCCTCGATCTGTCCCTGATGCAGGATCGGGTTGACGATGGTGCCGATGTCATGCGCGGTGACCA
>DATNGG010000070.1:0-98485 GCA_035605975.1 Allostellaceae bacterium
CTTCAGATAGATCGTCGACATGGCGTGATAATCATTATCCGCCGCTGTGCCGGCGCCCGAGATCACGTAATAGACACCGCGGCCTTTGGCGTAGTAACTCGATCCGGCATCGAGATGCAGGAAGCGCGCCTCGGTCCGCCGCTCGGTGAAGACGCCGAGCAGCTTTTCCTCGACACCACCTGAACTCTCGACCGCGGTCCAAGCGTAGTTCTTCGGATCCATCATGATCGGCGCGGGATAGCGACCCTTGGGATAGACCATCGGCCGCTGATTGATGTGCTCCCAGATCGCCTGGAAACCGTCCGTATTCTTCTTTCCCGGTACACCTTCGCGGCGGCGGAAGACGCCCTCCTCGAATTTGCCGAAAGCTTCGAGCGCATCCATCGCCGCTTTCACCTCGTTGCGCGAGGGATAGCCGCTGCCGCTGGCGCCGCCGCATTGCAGCACGATCGCGAGCGACTCATGGTGCTGGGTTTGCGGGCCGTAATGGACGCCTTCGGGGAAGTAGCCGACCATGCCGGTGGTCATGGTCCCGTCGCGGCCGAAGCTCAGCTCGCCTTCGAGCACGAAGCGGATTTGCTCGAAATTGTGACGGTGACGCGGCGAATAGAAATCGGCCGAGGATCTGCCCATGTTGAGGCGGAAATTATCGACGCTGCCCTCCTCGCCTTCCATCAGGCTGCGGAAGTGGAAGGTGCCGCCGCGATATTCGAGGCCGCGCTTCCATTCGAGCGTGTCGGCATGCGTGATCTTCATTGCTTCCTCCTGGGGTGTGCTGCCCGCGTCCAGCCCTATCTTTTCGCCAATTCGCGGCCCTTGTCGAGCCCCGTATAGGTCCGTCCCGGCGCCGACATCAGGTAGCGGAAGCCCTCGCCCAGGATGCGCTCGACGTTCTTGGCATCGACATGCGGGTGGCCGACCGGCACGTTGTGCTTCTTGCAGGTCGCGACCACGCGCGCCATGTGTTCGAGGACGGTCGGGTGCTCGTATTGGCGCGGCACGCCGAGCTCCTGGCTCAAATCGCCCTCGCCGATGAGGATGAAACCGATCCCGGGCACATTCTTCAGCATGGCGTCGAGATTGTTGACTGCCTCGACCCCTTCGATCATCAGCCCGACCAGGATCTCGCCATTGGGATCGAGCGGCCAGACATCGGCTTTCTTGTAATATTCCTGGTTTGTCAGGCCCCAAAACCGCGCGGCGGCGGTGGGCGAATCTCCGCGAATGCCGGCGGGCTCGTAGCGCGCCGCGGTCTTGAGCCGCGGATAGCGGCAGGCGGCGACCGCGTTGTAGGCCTGATCGACGGTATCGACATGCGGCCAGACCACGCCGTAAGCCCCGACATCGAGCGCTTGCTTGGCAAGCCACTGGTTCTTCTCGTTGCCATTGGCCGGAATGCGCACGAGCGGCGTGACGTTGGGCGCGATCGAGCCTTTTTCCGCGATCTGGCGGCGGTTGAGCATGTATTGGAGAGAATCCTTCAGCGCACGAATATCCCAGATATTGTGCTCCATCTCGAACACGATGCTGTCGTATTTGGCGTCGCTCATCGCCGTCGCGGCGGCGGTATCGGGCGTGCAGAACGCGCCGAAGGCGGGCTTGCCCTCCTCAAAACAGCGGATCATGCCGTTGAGACGCGGAATCTCGGCCATTTCTTATTCCTCCCGGACCTGAATCGTGATCGCTCGCGCGCGATGCTAGCAGAACCGCGACGCCACTCCTAGCCGTGGGCAAGCGCCGGTTTGACAAGCCGAAACCCGCTCAATAGCATTCCGCGCAACGAGGGAGGGCTTCACATGATCATCGACTGCCACGGCCATTACACCACCGCGCCGAAAGAGCTTCAGGCCTTCCGCAACGCGCAGATCGACGGGAACGACAATCCCGGTCCGCTCAACATCAGCGACGATCAGATCGCCGAAACCATCCGCAACGGCCAGCTCAAGATGCAGCAGGACCGCGGCAGCGACCTCACCATCTTCTCGCCGCGCGCGGCCGGCATGGGCCACCATATCGGCACGGCGAAGACCAGCGAGATCTGGTCGACCCTCTGCAACGACCTCATCCACCGCGTGGTCAAGCTCTTTCCCAAGAACTTCATCGGCGTGTGCCAGCTGCCGCAATCTCCCGGGGTCGCGCCCGCCAATTGCATCAAAGAGCTCGAGCGCTGCGTCAAGGAGTTGGGCTTCGTCGGCTGCAACCTCAATCCCGATCCCTCGGGCGGCAAGTGGATCGATCCGCCGATGACCGACAAGAAGTGGTGGTATCCGATCTACGAGAAGATGGTCGAGCTCGACGTGCCGGCGATGGTCCATGTCAGCATGTCGTGCAACCCCAATTTCCACACCACCGGCGCGCACTACATCAACGGCGACACCACCGCCTTCATGCAGTTCATCATGTCCGACATCTTCAAGGATTTTCCGACCTTGAAGTTCATCATCCCGCATGGCGGCGGCGCCGTACCCTATCATTGGGGCCGCTATCGCGGCCTGGCGCAGGACCAGAAGCGCGCGCCGTTCAGCGAGCTGGTCTTGAAGAACGTGTTCTTCGACACCTGCGTCTATCACCAGCCGGGCATCGATCTCCTCACCAAGGTGATCCCGATCGACAACATCCTCTTTGCCTCGGAGATGATCGGCGCGGTGCGCGGTATCGATCCCGAGACCGGGCATCATTTCGACGACACCAAACGCTACGTCGACAAGGCCCCGATCTCCGCCGCCGACAAGCAGAAGATCTTCGAGGCGAATGCGCGCAAGGTCTATCCCCGCCTCACCGCGCAGCTCGCCAAGCAGGGATAGGCACCGAGCGATGAGCGCCGATCCGCCGCCGCCGAAGATCGTCGCGCTCGAGAACGACTTCGTGAAGGTGAGCCGCGATCAGGCGTCCTTCGCCGCGGCCGGCCATGGCGACCGCGTGATCGTCGCCATGGCGCCGCTCTCCTTCATGGCGGGCGATGCGATGCAGAGCTTGGAGCGCGGCGAGTTCCAGGTGTTCGGTGCCGGCGATTTCTACCAGATGCCGGCGGGCGCCGCCTTCTTCGAGGTTGCGATCAAGCCCGATCATCCGCTGGTCACGCCGCCTGCGGAGATGATCCCGCCGGCCAAAAATCTGCTGCTCTATGACGGGCCGCATTTCTTCATCTATGAGGAAAAGCTTGCCGTGGGCGATACCCGCCCGCGTCACAGCCATTGCCAGCGCGTCGAGATCCGCCTCAACAATGGGCCGATGCTCGACCAGTGGTTCGATCCGCCGCGTCCGCCAATGCAGCCGACCATCGTCAATTGGCGCGAGCCGGTCATTCACACCGTGCGCAATGTCGGCGACACGCCGCTGCGTAATCTCATTATCGAGTTCAAGCCCCCGCCGCGTTAGGCGCGCCGGCTCACGGAGCGACGAGCGTCTTCGGGTCGGGATTGCCCTTGATGAGACCCTGCTCGCGCGACACGCCGATCCAAAAAGCGAGACTCTGAGGCGTCGGATCGACATCGAGGCGATCCGGAATATCGAGCGTCGCCGCCACCGCAGGCGGAAGCTTCGTGTATTTGGCGAGGATCGTGCGCGCGGTCGCAAGATTGGCCGGATTCCGCACGAAAGCCTCCGCCTCTTTCAGCGCAGCCCGCAGCTCCTGGATCGCCGCCTTGTTCTTCATCGCCCAGCTACGCGTCGAGGCATAGACGACCGGCACCGTGCCCGCCGGGATGGTCGAAGCATAATCGCCGATCTTGTAGCCTGCTTTGCTGTCGATGACGCGGCTGTAGAACGGATCGACCGAGGCGATCGCGTCGGCGAGGCCGGTCTTCAGCGCATCGCCCATTTGCGGGAATTGCAGCTCGATCCATTGCACGCGGTGATAATCGACCCCGTTGCTCTTGACCCAGTTCCGGCTCAGCACGTCGATGATGCCGCCGAGCCCGGGCACGCCGACTTTCTTGCCGACGAGGTCGGCGGCGCCGTGGATGCCGCTCTCGGCCCGGGCAACGATGCCGCTGCGCGTTCTCAGCGGGTAGGTGCCGGTTCCCGCGATTTCGACCAGATCGAGCCCCTGCTCATTGGCCTGCAAGAGCACAGTCGGGGTCGGGCCGCCGATCTGCGCCGAATCCGCAACCAGCGCCGCCGAGATGACCGAGCCGTTCTGCGCGATGGTGAGCTCGGCTTCGAGCCCGTGCTTGGCGAGATAACCCTCGTCCTTCGCGACGAAAATGCCGATCCAGCTATTCACCGGCGTGTAGAGGAAGGTGAATTTGGTCGCCGCTTCGGCCGGCCAAGCAGTCACGAGCATCGCGAAGACCGCGGCACCGATCGCACTGGATTTCATATTCCTCCCCCGGTTTGCTTATGACGCGGCGCGGCAAGGGCCGGCCGCACGCCCTTGCAGCCATGCTAGCCGAGGCCCGATCGCGTGTCATACCGACGGAAAGACAGCCGAGGCCCGCCCCGGTGACCTGATCCAAGTCAAAGAATCCGGGCTGCCGGTATGGCATAGAGACGGTATAGTGAGCGGCAAAAGGGGTGAGGAGAGGACCATGACAATCAAAACGATTTTGGCCGCGGCAAGCGGCGGCAGCGCCAGCGACGGCGCGATTGATCTTGCCTGCCGTTTCGCGCGCCGTTTCGGTGCCCATCTCGAGGGTTTCCACGCGCGTCCCGATCCGCGCGACCTCTTCACCTATTCGAGCGATGGTTTCGGCCTGTCGATGTCGGGCGAATTCGTCGACCGCTTCGTCAAGGATGCCGAAGAGATTGTCGGCAAGACGAAAGCAAGCTTCGAGGCCATTGCCAAGCGCCATCAAATCCCCGTCGGCAGCGCCTCGTCGGGACAATTGCCCGGGAAAATCCCGGCCACCGCCACCTGGCACGATGAGACCGGCTATGGCCCAACCCTGGTGGCGCGCCGCGCGCGGTTCTTCGACCTGACGGTGCTCGGGCGCTCCGAGCGCGTCGTCGATCAGCCGCATACCGATGTCGTCGAGCAAACCCTCGTCCAATCCGGCCGACCGGTGCTTCTCGCACCCGCCAAGGCGCCCAATGCTGTCGGCGACAATATTGCCGTCGGCTGGAACGGCTCGGCCGAGGCGACGCGGGCCCTCGCGGCGGCGCTCCCCTTCCTTGGCGCGGCGCAGGCGGTGACCATCCTCACCATCGGCGACAAGCACCAGGAGAGCTCGGCGGCGCTTATCGACTATCTCGGCTGGCACGACGTCAAGGCGAAGCACCGCCACGTCCCGGCCGTGTCCGGGGTTGGGCCGGGCGAGCAACTCCTCTCGGCGGCGCGCGATGAAAGCGCCGATCTCCTCGTCATGGGCGGCTATGGCCACATGCCGTGGCGGGAATTCCTCTTCGGCGGCGCGACCCGCCAAGTGGTCGGGGTGAGCCTGCTGCCGCTGCTGATCTCGCACTGAGACGCCAAGCCGGCCAAGAGCGGCCGGAGCCCGCAGCCACCGCCGCATGCCCATGCATGGCGTCCGCAAGCGCGGCGCCTTGCGGCGCGTTCATAGCACCTCCGCCAATAAGTCATTGGTACTGACCTAAATCGCCATCCAGATTTTGTGCAGTGCGGTATCTATCCGCACGGCAAGGCAAAATTGACGTTTTTATGGTCAGAAGGTGGTGGAGATTTGCGATGGAAGGCTTGCTCAAGAGCATCGATGGGTTTTGCGGCCGGCTCAATGCCGGGTTGGCGGCGGTGGCGCTGGTTTTGGCGGTCCTCGTCGCGGCGCAGCTGAGCCTTCGCATCCCGGACCTTTACCAGCAGGCGATCGACGCCCAGACCGCAACCCTCGCCGCCAGCAACCCGGCGCTCGGCTATTGACCGACTCAGTCTGAGGTCCTGACGGATTGCAGCGCCCTCGCCGCGGCGGCGACCGACTGGTCGAGGTTGCCGGACGCATCGACCTGCGCCCAGGACATGGTTCCGGTTGCCGCGCTCAATTGCCGCGTCAGCACGGCGCGATCTGCATCCGAGGCGTCGCCGCGGCGCGCTTCGACGCGCTGCAGGAGCACACTGTCGGGAGCTGCAAGCCATAGCCCCTCAAACGGCGCGCCCGCCTCGCGTGACGCGGCCTCGATATCTTGCCGCTGTGCTTCGTCGATGAAGGTCGCATCGACAATCGCGGTATAGCCCGACGCGATCGTCGTCATCGCCCGTGTGCGCAAAGCCGCGTAAACCCGCGCATTCACCGCGGCCGAATAGGCCTCGGCCGGCAGCCGCTCTTCGGGTGCAACCCCCATCAGCGTCTTGCGCAGAACGTCGCTGCGCAGCAGGCGCGCGCCGGGCGCCGGCGCGAAACCCGGCGCCAGCCCCGCCGCCACGCTCGATTTGCCGGAACCGCTGAGCCCGCCGACGGCGATCAGCCGGGGCGGCTGCGCGCGCAACAGGTCGCGGGCAAGCGCCAGGTAAGCACCGGCCTCTTCGGCCTGCGCCGCGTCGGGGCTCGACCCCGCGACCGCGACCTTGGCACGCACCCCGGCGCGGATCGACAGCATCAGCGGCAGCGCGGCCAGCCCCGCCTCGTCCGGCGCGCGATCGAGATAGCGGTTGAACACGGCATTGCCGAGCGCCCGCAGGCCGCGATGCTCCAGATCCATCAAAAGGAATGCAAGATCGTAGAGCACATCGATAGAGGCGATCTCGTCGCTGAATTCGATGCAATCGAAGAGCGTCGGCTCGCCGTCATAGAGGCAGATATTGCGCAGATGCAGATCGCCGTGACAGCGCTTGACCTTGCCCTCGGCCCGCCTTGCATCGAGCAGGCCGCCGACGCGGTCGAGGGCCCTTTCGGACTCAGCAAGAAAAGCATCAACGGCGCGGGGATCGAGCGCCGGGGCCGCGCGGGCGAGATAGCAGTGATTGTCGGCGACGACGTCGCGCAAGGCGGCGCTGCCACCGAAGCCCGGCGCCGGCTCGGCCGCGGCGTGAAAGGCGGCGATCGCATCCGCGAGCCTCACCACGAGAGCGCGGTCGAGCCGGCCCTCGCGCGCCATCCGGTCGAACAGGTCCTCGTCGTCGAAGCGCCGCATCTCGACGACGAAGTCGACCGCCGGTCCCGCCCCATCCCATTCGAGCGCGCCGTCCGGGCGCCGGGTGATCGCCCGCACAGCAAGGTATAGCGCTGGGGCGGTGCGGCGATTGAGGACGAGCTCGGCGCGGCAGAAGCGCTCGCGCGCCGCAAGGCTGGTCGCATCGACGAAGGAGAAGCGGACGGCGCGCTTCAGCTTGAACACCCGGTCGCGGGTCAAGAAGACATGCGAGATATGCGTGTCGACGCGCCGCGGCGCCTCGCCGGACGCGCCGTAGCTCGAGCCGCGCGACAGGAATGCGATGACCTCGTCCTGCTCGCCTTCCGCCATGAGCAAAATTTAGTGCCGCGCGCGCCGCCATGAAACCCCCGCAGGAGCCCAAAGACCGCCCCATGGCACGCATTCACCGCGAATTAAGGCATTTATCGTAACAAGAGCGCGGAATGGGGCTCGGGATGAAGCACGATCTGGTTCAATTCGCCCGCGAGATCAACGCCTTTTGCGCCAGGCTCAATGACGGGCTGGCCGCGGTCGCCGTGCTGTTGGGGCTGATGGTCGTCACGGTCGGCGTGTTCCGGGTGCACCAATTCGTTCCGCAGATGGCCGCGATGGTCCAGATCGACGACAACCCGTCTTCGCTGGTCGTGGACCGCTGAATGAGCATGCTGCAGCGGGATGAGACTTTCGCTGTCGTGACGACGCCGCAGCTGCGGATCGACCTGCGCGAGATCGAGCACCTCATCGGCATGCTTGGCCGCGTTCCCGGCGCCGATGCCGGCGATCTCGACGACCTCGCATGGCTGCGCGGCCGCCGCCGCTATGTCCTGGCGCTACTCGCCGCCAGACGCGCGCAAAAAGGCCGCAAAATCGTGCGCCTCGATCTCTGGCGCGATGGCGGGCTCAGCCGCTCCGGCCGCGGCAGCCGCCGCGCCGCCTGACCGCCCCTCCTTCTCAGACGATCCCCGCGCGGCGTAGCTCGGCAATCTCGCCCGCACTCAGCCCAACCTCGGACAGAATTGCATCCGTATGCTCGCCGAGCGCCGGCGGCGGCATGGGCGCGGTCTCGCGCTCGCCATCGATCCGCGCCGAGCGGTGCATGCCGGTGAAGCGGCCGAACCGCGGATGCTCGTAGGGGTAGAACAGGCCCAGATGCTTGACCTCGGGATCGTCCATCGCTTCGGGGATCGAATGCACCGGCGCGCTCGGCACGTCCTGCGCGGCGAGGCGCTCCATCCAGTCTGACCGCGAGCGCACCGCGAAAATCGGGCGAAGCACCTCGATCAGCGCCTGAAAATTCTTGATCCGCGCCGGCCGGTCGCTGAAGCGCGGATCGGCGCCGATATCCGGCCGCTCCAGCGCCGCCAGCAGCCCGCGCCAGAATTTCTCGGTCGAGGACGGATGGAGTGCGATGAGGCCGTCGGCGCAGGCGAAGGTGAACGCCATCGAGATCGCGGCGCGGGTCTGCGGCCCCATGACGACGCCGCCCTGGGTATAGGCGGTGAAGGAATCGGGCATGAAATACATGCTCGCCTCGAGCAGCGTGATCTCGACGAGCGCGCCCTTGCCGCTGCGCTCGCGCTCGAAGAGCGCCCCGAGCACGGCATTAGAAGCCTGCATGCCGGTGATCTGGTCGGAGATGGTCGGGCCGCGCATACGCGGATCCTCGGCCTCGACGAACATGCCGAGAATGCCCGAGCGCGCCTGGCCGATCGTGTCATAGGCGGGCTGGTCGCGAAACGGCCCGTCGGCGGAAAATCCGTCGATCGAGCAGTAGATGAGGCGCGGATTGAGCGCGCGCAGCGCCTCGTAATCGAGCCCGTGGCGACGCATCACGCCGGCGCGGAAATTCTCGACGACGATATCGGCCTGCTTTGCCAGCCTACGGAACACCGCCTGGCCGCGCGGCGCCGCGAGATCGAGCGCGACGCTGCGCTTGTTGCGATTGAAGGCGGTGAAGTTGGAGCTGTAGCCCTGCGCGCCGCCGCCCGCACCGAAGACGCGGAACGGATCGCCGGTGCCCGGCCGCTCGATCTTCACCACCTCGGCGCCGAGATCGGCGAGCTGCATGCCCGCATAGGGGCCGGCGATGAACTGGGCGACTTCGAGAACGCGGACGCCTTTCAAGGGACTTGTCATGACGCGCGGATCACACCCACGCTAGCGCCAAATCTCGCTCGCCGCGGCGACGAGATGGGCGAGCTTGCGCTCTTCGTCCGCCGCGGTGAAACGTTCGACCTCCGCGCTCGAGGCGAAGCCGCATTGCGGGCTGAGGCACAGCCGATCCATCTCGACGAAGCGCGCGGCCTCGGCGATGCGGCGCTTCAGCTCCTCGACGGGCTCGAGCGCCTTCGCCTTGGTGCTCATCAGGCCGAGCACGACCAGCTTTTCCTTCGGCACATGGCGCAGGGGGCGGAAATCGCCCGCGCGCTCGGTATCGTATTCGAGGAAGAAGCCGTCGAAATCGAGTTTTTGGAAAAGCCGCTCGGCAACCGGATCATAGCCGCCGCTCGCCTGGCCATGGCCGCGATTGCCACGGCAGAGATGGATGCACAAGGTCATGTCGCGCGGCCGGTCGCGCACCGATGCATTGATGAGATCGACATAGTCGTCGATGAGCTTTTGCGGCTCCTCGCCGCGCCCGCGAACCACATCCTGGTTCTTCGGGTCGCACAGCACGGCGAGCGGCACCTCGTCGACCTGGAGATATTTGCAGCCGAGCCGCGCCAACTCGGCGATCTCCGCGCGATAGATCGCGGCGATGTCGGCGAAATAGGCCTTGCGGTCGCCGGCATAGGGCGATTTTTCGAGGCCCTTGTCGCCGGTAAAGAAGTGGTTGACCGTCGGCGAGGGAATCGTCGCCTTCGCCACGCGCTTCGTCAGCTTCTGGAGCGCCGCGAAATCGTCGGCGGTGATCGGATCGCGCCGCTTGAGCCGCGCGGTCGCATAGTGCACCGGCATGCCGCGCTGCGTTTCGCCCGAGAACTCGGTGAAAATGAAGGAGCTCGGGATTTTGTCGCCGCTGTAGCCCTCGGTACGCTCGAAGAAGCGATCGCGCCAGTTGTTGCGGCGGAATTCGCCGTCGGTGATCGCCTGGAGCCCGACCCGTTCTTGCAGCGCGACGACATCGCCAATCGCGTCGTCCTCGATCGCGCGCAGCGCCTCGCGCGCGAGCTTGCCCTCGGCGTGAGCCTTGCGCGCCTCAAGCAGCGCGTGGGGGCGAATGAGACTGCCGACATGATCGGCCCGGAACGGCGGAACGGCGCGGGCTTTGCGCGACTCAGCGGCCATGATGGGCTCCTTTCTTCACGACGTTCACCATCTTGTCGAAATCGCCGGCGAAATAACAGGCGAGGTTCTGCTTCACGAAGGGCAGCACCTGCTCGACGTAATCGGCGTTGAAGGCGCCGATATGCGGCGAGAGGATGACGTTGTCCATCTCCCAGAAGGGATGCTCGGGAGGCAGCGGCTCTTGCACGAAGACATCGAGCGCCGCGCCGGCGATGCGCCTGGCCCTGAGCGCCTCGATCAGCGCTGCCTCGTCGACGATGCCGCCGCGCGCCAGATTGATGAGGAACGCCGTCGGCTTCATCGCCGCCAGCACCGTTTTGCCGACGCAGCGGTCGGTTTGCGGCGTGTGCGGCGTCAGGATCACGAAGTGGTCAAGCTCCGCGACCGCGCGCGCAAGCTCGGCGCGATCATACATGCGGTCGAAGCCTGCCACCGGTCGCTTGGCAGAGGTGATCCCGATGACGGTCATGCCGAGCGCCTTGCAGACCGGCGCAAGCGCCTCGGCGATGGCGCCGACGCCGAAAATCCCGACCGTCTTGCCCGCCAGCAGATGCGAGCCGTAGCGCTCCCAGTGGTGCGCCCCTTGATTGCGCAGCATGCGCGGCATTTCCCGCGCCAGCGCGAGCATCGCGAGGATCGTGGCTTCGGTCATCGGCACGCCGTGCATGCCGTGCATATTGGTGACGATCGCGTCTTGCGGCAGCGTCGGAACCTCGACGATATGATCGACGCCGGTGCCGAGCGCCATCACCCATTTGAGCTTCCTCGCGCGGCCGAGAATGCTCTCGGCGTCGAGCCCAAGATGAGCGCCGAAGGTCATGAGAATCTCGGCCTCGCCGATCGCCGGCTCGATCGCCTCGAGCCGCGCGGCGAGATCGACGCGAAGGGCGGGAAATTCTCGGCGAAGGAAGTCACAGCATCGCCCGCGATCTGCCTCGGGCAACATCGGCAGATAGACAAGGAGACGGGTCATCCCATGACGGTCCGCAGCATGTCCTTGAATTCGGCGGCGCTCGGGCGATAGGGGCTGCGCCCGAGAAAATGGCTCTTGGCGCAATCTGCCGCCATATCGTCGAAATCCGGGTCGCGATAGCCGAGCGCGCGCAGCGTGGCCGGGATGCCGAGGCGCCCATTGAGCGCCTCAACGACATCGGCGGCGCTCTCGCCGGTCTTCGCACCGAGCGCCTCTGCCAACGCGTCCATCTTCTCGGGCACATGCGTCGCGAGCAGCCGCATCACCGTCGGCATGGCGATGGTCACCATCATGCCGTGATGAAGCCCCTGGTCGCCGGTTGCGTTGGCGATCGCGTGGATCGGTCCGAGGCCCATCTGGATCGCCATCCCGCCTTCGAGCGCCCCGACCATCAAGCCTTTGCGCGCCTCGCGGTCATTGCCGTCCGCGACCGCGCGCTCGATGAAGCGCACGACATGGCGCACGCCATCGAGCGCCAGCACCTTGCCCGGCGGGTTGTCGCTGGTGGTGAGAAACCCCTCGACGCAGTGCGAGAGCGCATCCATGCCGGTGCCCGCGGTAAGGCGTGGCGGCAGGCTCGCCGTCAGATCTGGATCGCAGATCGCGACCCGCGGCACGATGTAATGGCTGTTGAGCCCGTTCGAGCGGCTCTTGGCGTCGGGATGGATGCCTGCGCCGCGCGAGGCTTCGCTTCCCGTTCCTGCCGTGGTCGGAATGGCGATGAGCGGCGCGACGGCATGCGTGATGCTGTCGGGCTTGCCCATATAGTTGGTGATCGGGCCGGGATGGCCGGCGACGACCGCGACCGCCTTCGCCGTGTCGATCACCGACCCGCCGCCCAGCGCGACGACGCCGTCGCAGCCTTCGCGGCGATAGAGGTCGATGGCGCGGTTGACTCCTTCGACGGTCGGATTCTCGGGCACCTCGTCGAAGACGACGACGTCGTTGCGCCCCGTCACCGCGTCATGCACCCGCGCCAGCACGCCGCAGGCAACAAGGCCGCGATCCGTCAGCAGCAGAGGCCGCGTGATACCGAGCGCCGTGAGCTCGGCGGGCAATGCTCGAATCGCCCCGAAATCCAAATGCACGCGCGGAAATTGCATGAGGAGTGTCATGGAACCATCTCCGACCGCGCCGCGTCCGTTACGCCGGCTTCGCGTCGATGAGCACGAAGGCGACGCGCGCCGGCTTGTCCGAACGGTTGCTCCAGGCATGGCTGGTGCCGCGCTGGATGAGGACATCGCCTGCCTTCATCAGCTTCTCGCCTTCATCCATCAGCGCGTAGATCTCGCCCTCGAGCACGATCGCATAATCGACGCTGTTGGTCTTATGGAAGCCGGCGTGCCGCGCATTGCTGGCATCGCGCGTATAGCCTTGGCGCTCCGCATCCGCGGACCAGTCCTTGGCGCGCAGCGCGGCAAAGCGCTCCTTGTCGGGCGGATATTCGACGACACGCAGGACGCTGCCCTGTTGCGGCGGCGGCAGGCGGAAGGGATGATCGGTCGGATCGGCGTTGCCGGAATTGTCGGCCGGCGTCGCGCTGGTTTCCCACAGATCGACCGCCGAAGTGCCCGCCGAGCTGCGCCCGCTCGGCATTTTCGGCGTATCGTCGATGATGAAGATCGAGCGGCCCCTCGCGTCATGGCCGGTGACGATCCGCCTGATCTGCAGCGCCATGGGTTCCTCCGAACGAAGCGTCGCGCGCTTTCCCTCGCGGGGCAGAGTGCTTGACCGAGCGTGGTCAGTCAAGCAATCTGCCCAAGCGTCGTTCGCGGAATCCCGCATCGCCATGCGGGTTCGCGGGAGCGCAACAGGGAGGGAGCGCGGATGTTGGACCGGCTTGTCGAGCGCCGACGCAGCGGTGCTGCGCGCGGCGGAAGCCGCAGCCGCATGCTCTCTGTCCCGGATGCAGTGCCGCTCTTCGATCATCCGCGCCGCCGATGACCGAAGCAGCGTTGCGCGCGCGCGGCTTGAGCATGGCCTTCGGCAGCCATCTCGTCCTCGACCGCATCGATCTCGATGTCGCCGATGGCGAGTTCCTGTCGATCGTCGGCCCGTCCGGCTGCGGCAAGACGACGTTGCTGCGCCTCCTCGCCGGCCTCGTGCAGCCGACCGGGGGCGAGATTCTCGCCGCGGGCAAGCCGATCCTTGGCCCCTCGCGCGAGCGCGCCATCGTCTTCCAGGACTATAGCCGCTCGCTTCTGCCGTGGCGCAGTGTCTGGAGCAATGTAGCGCTCGCCTTCGAATCGCAAGGCATTGCGCGCGCCGAGCGACGCGAGCGCGCCGGCGCGCTGCTCGAGCGCATGGGGCTGAGCGCGGTCGGCGAATATTTCCCGGGACAATTATCGGGCGGCATGCAGCAGCGCGTGCAAATCGCGCGCTGCCTCGCCCAGCAGCCGCGAATCATGCTGATGGACGAACCCTTCGGCGCGCTCGACGCGCTGACGCGGCAGACGCTGCAAGACGAGATCGCGCGGCTCGCAGCCGAGCGCCGCGTCACCGTGGTGTTCATTACCCATGATCTCGAAGAAGCGATCTATCTCGGCGACCGCGTCGTCGCTCTCGCCCCCAATCCGGGCCGCGTCGCCGAAACCATCGCGGTCGGACTGGCGCGGCCGCGGCATCAACTGACGACGCGCGAGGACCCGGGCTTCCTCGCGCATCGCCATCGCCTGTTCAATCTGCTCGTCGAGCATTGAAGTGCAAGAGACGAGCGTGCACCGCTATTTCTCGCGCTTGTACTCGCCGAGGCCGGGGCGGTAGGTCTTCGCGTCGAGGAACTGCGTCATGCCCTTGGCGCGGCCCTTCTCGGGATCGACGATCAGGAGCTGGTCATTCTTTGCCATCAGATATTCGGCGGATTCATCCCAGTTCATGTCGCCGACATATTTGAACGCGACCTTCGCCTGGCGCACCGCCGTCGGGTTCTTCTTCAAGAGCATTTGCGCGACCTCGCGCGTGCGCTCCTTGAGCTTCGCCCGCGGCACCGCCTCGGTGACGACGCCCAATTGCTCCGCGCGCTTTCCATCGAAGGTCTCGCCGCTCATGATGTAATAGAGCGCCTTGCGGTAGTTCATCACGACCGACAGCACCTTCGCGACATTGCCGCCTGGGATGATGCCCCAGTTCACCTCCGAGATGCCGAACACCGCCTCTTCGGCCGCGATTGCCATGTCGCAGGCGATCATCGGCGTGAACGCACCGCCGAAGCACCAGCCATTCACCATGGCAATGGTCGGCTTGAAATAGGTGAGCAGCCGACGCCAATGCCAGGTCGCCGCGGTGCGATAGATGCGCAGCCGCTCGACCTGGGGGGCGTCGTCGGTTGCGCGGAAATATTCCTTCAAATCCATCCCGGCCGAGAACGCATCGCCCGAGCCGGTGAGCACGAGCACGCCGCAGCGCTCGTCGCTCTCGAGCGCATCGACGGTCTCGAGCATCTCCGCATTGAGCGCCGGGCTCATGGCGTTGCGCTTCTCCGGTCGATTGAGCGAGACCCAGGCGATCCCGTTTTCGAACTCGACCAGCACGTTCTTGCCCCAGGGCTCCGGCATGACACTCCTCTTGGTGATGACGACGGTGATTCAGATGGCGCGGATACGCTCGCGCTCGGCATAAAGCAGCTTGCGGCAGGAGGCGGCATCGCCTCCGGCGACGGCGAGGGCCATGGCGCGGCGGAAGAACAGGCTCATATCGTGCTCTTCGGTGTAGCCCATCGCGCCGTGCAGCTGCACGCATTCCTTGACCGTCTGCATCGCCGATTGCGCCGCATAGGCTTTGAGCCCGAGAGCCGCCACGCGCCGGCGCTCGGGTCCGGCCTTGCATGCCTCGTAAAGCAGCGCGCGGGTTGCCTTGATGACGACGTAGAGCGAAGCGGCGCGATGCTGCAAGGCCTGGAAGCTGCCGATCGGCACGCCGAATTGCCGCCTGTCTTTGAGATAAGTGACGGTCATCTGCAACGCCTCGTCCATCAGGCCGAGCAGCAGCGCGCTATAGCCGATGCGCATCAGGTCTTGCGCTTCGGCGAAGGCGGCAGCGGCGTCGGGCCCGTCCAACAGCACGGTCAGCGCCGACGCGCCGACCTCGTCGAGGCAGAGCCGCGTGATCGAGCCGCCATCGACCGTCTCCTCGCTTTCGAGGCTCACGCCTTTGGCATTGCGGGCAAGCGCGCAAATCGCGGGCCGCCCGCGCCGTTCGATCAAGAGGAGGAACACATCGCCGAGATGGCCGTCGCAGATATAGCCCGTCCGGGCGCTCAGCGCGGTATCGGCCATGAGCGGCGCGCCGCCCTCGCCTTCGACCGGCACGCAGAGCGTCTTGCCGGCGATCGCCGCCGCGAGCAAATCCGCCGCGGGCTCTTCGCAGCGCGCCAGCAGCCGCGTGCCACCCAAAGCCTGGACCAGCGGCTCGGGCAGCAGCCGCTTGCCGGCATGCTCCAAGAGCAGCGCGATCTCGCCAAGTGCAAGCCCAGTGCCGCCCTGCGCCTCGGGCACGGCGGCGCCGATCCAGCCCTGCGCGGCAAGCCGCGCCCAGAGCGCGCGATCGAAGGTCAGCGCGGCCCCTTGCAGCTTCCGCACGCGCTTGAGGCCGCCGGCATCGTCGAGCAGCCCGCCGATGCTGTCGACGATGTGGCGATCGGAATCCCTGAGGCTAGGCATTGCCGCCCGGCCGCGGCAGACCCAGCGCGCGCATCGCGATGATACCGCGCTGTATCTCGTTGGTGCCGCCGCGAATGGAAAGGCGGCGCGATTGCAGGAAGGATTGGCTGAAATCGGGCGCCTCTTCATTGCCGGCGCGCGGCGCGCGCACTGCCGCATGGGCGCCCGTCACCTCCTGCAGCGCCTCGAGCACGAATTGCGTCACCTCGGCGCCGAAAAGCTTCAAACGCGAGGAATCCTCGGCCTCCGCCTCGCCGGCCTTTTGCAGTTCCAGCGCTTCGAGATAGGAGGCTTCAAGCGCCATCACCTCGACCTCGGCGCGGGCGAGGCGATCGAGCATCCAGGGATCGCGATCGGCGCCGGTCGCCGCTGCGGCGACTTTGAGCCGCGCCAAAGCGCGCAAGGCATGGATCGGTGTCCCGGAGCGGATGCGCTCTTCGGCAAGGAGCGCCGTGCCGACGGTCCAGCCTTCGCCGATCTTGCCGACGACGTTCTTGAGCGGTACCGCGACATCGTCGAGAAAAATCTCGGCGAGCTCGTCATCGCCCGCAAGGGTGCGGATGCCCCGCGTCGTGACGCCCGGCGTCTTCGCATCGAGCAGGACGAGCGTGATCGCATCGCGCGCCCGCCGATCCTCGCCGGTGCGCACCAGGAGATAGAGCCAGTCGGCATATTGCGCGCCGGTGTTCCAGATTTTCTGGCCGTTCAGCACGAGATGATCGCCCTCGAGCCGCGCTTTGGTGCTCAGGCTGCGCAAATCCGACCCGGAGCCGGGCTCGGAATAGCCCTGCGCCCAGATCACCTCGCCGGTGCGTGCCTTGTGCAGGTGCTCGCGCTTCTGCTCCTCGGTGCCGTATTTCATGAGGATAGGGCTGATATGCGTCAGGCCTTGCGCCGGCAGATCGGGCGCGCCGACGCGCGCCAGTTCCTCGATCAGGATGATCTGCTCGACCGGCGTTGCTTCGATGCCGCCCCATTCGCGCGGCCAATGCGGCGCGGCGAAGCCGCGCTCTGCCATTTTGCGGAACCAGCCCTTGAGCTCGGGGGGCGCGACGCGTCCCGCCGCGTGACGCAGCTCCGCCGGAAGATTGGCGTCGAGCCAAGCCCGCGTTTCCGCACGGAACTTGGCCTGGGACTTC
Organism: Allostellaceae bacterium; assembly: GCA_035605975.1. GTDB lineage: Bacteria > Pseudomonadota > Alphaproteobacteria > ATCC43930 > CGMCC-115725 > CAIKMD01. The sequence goes on from DATNGG010000070.1 coordinate 17,082, forward strand.
GTCTCTTCGCGCAGCATGCGCTCGCCCTTCCTCGCCCTCGTGGCGTTTAAGCCGAGCGTAACATGGCGCGGGCGCGAAATCATCCCGCGCGCGTCAAGCGCGCCCCTCAGTGGACGAAGTCATTGGTATAAAGCTCCTTATAGGAGCTCAGCTTCTCCTGCGGCTTCATGAAGCCCGCTTCGATATTGAGCCGGTCGGCATTGGCGATCGCGGCTTCGGTCACGATCGGAAGCGGTGACATGGATTGCTCGACCATGTCGAAGGCCGGCTCCATCACCGCGCGATCGACTTTGGGAAAGCGTTTCTCGAGGATCGCCAGCGAATCCGCCTTTTTCGCGTGAATGAACTTGACCGCCGCGACCAGCGCGTGGCCCATCTTCATGCAAATCGAGCGATGCTCGATGCAGAATTCCGGCCGCACGATGACGAGACCGAGCGCGAAAGGGTGAAGCCAGGACGGGTCGCCCGCCAGCCCGTCGGCGATCACCACCGCGCTGCCGGTCGCGAGAACCTGCTGCGTCCAGGGCGCGTTCGATACGAAGCCGTCGATAGCGTTGCGCGAAAAAGCGAGAAAGGCCTCCTGGGACAAAAGCGGCGTCACCGACATCTTGTCGGGGTCAAGACCGCCGATCTTCGCATCGACCCGGACGAGGGCGTGGCCGACGGAGTTGACCGTGTCGATCGCGAAGGCGCGGGCTTCGCCCATCGCCTTGGCGCGCTCGGCCAAGGGCGCCTTGGGATCGAAATGCGCTTTTTCCGCGACGGTCTTGCGCAGCACGATCTGCCAGGCAGGCTTATCGCTGGTGAGTGCGATCGCCAGCAGCTTCTGTCCGCGCGCCGCGGCGCGGGTCAGCGAGGCGCCGTTCGAAAAGCCGAAATTGACACTGCCGGAGATCACGCCATTGGTCGTGCCGACGCCGGGCAGCACGACTTTCGTCACTTCGAGCTCCTGCTGATCGAAGAAATGCGCGTCCTGCGCGATGTAGAACGGCAGGAAGCCGAAATTCTCCGCCGGCAGCGAGACGATCGTATGCTCCATCTCGGCACGCGCCGCGCTCGACAAGCAAGTCGCCGCAGCAAGCAATGCCGCCGCCATCATCGGGCCGATCCGGCGCCGCTCCGCCATCATCGCAGGTCCTTTTCTTGCGTCAACGCACATACTCGTCGGTGAAGAGCCCGGCATAGGATTTGAGCCGATCCGATGCCGCCATCAAACCCGATTCGACGTTGAGCCGCTCGGAATTGGCAAGCACCGTTTCGGTCATCTTCGGCGGCACGGACGTGCCGAGCTGGACAACCTTGAAGGCGCGCTCGATCACCGCCGGATCGATCTTGCTGAAATGCCGCTTCATCAATGCCAGCGCCTGCGCCGGATCGTCATGGATAAGCTTCGCACCAGCTGTGAGGCCACGCCCCATCTTCACGCAAATCGAATGATGTTCCGCGCAATATTGCGGCCGCACCACCACGACGCCGGAGCCGTTTGGCACGATCCAGTCCGGATCGTTCGTTGTGGGGCTCGCGATGACCACGCCGGTTCCGTCTTGCTCGACGCGTTGCGGCCAGGGCGGGCCCGCGACGAACCCATCGAGCGCGCCGCGCGCGAATGCGGCGAAGGCCGCGGGCGGCTGCATCGGCGCGAAGACCGCGCGGTCGAGGTCGACGCCGCCGGCCTTCTCGATGACCCTCAGATAGGCATCGACCACCGAGTTGACGGCGTCGATGCTCATCTTTTTTCCATCGAGTATCCGCGCCCGCTGCGCCAGGGGCGCTTTCGGATCGAAATGCGCGGCGTCGGCGATTTTCTTGCTGACGACGACGCCCCAAACCGGCTTGTCGATCATGTTGGCAATGGCGAGCATGCGCTGACCGTGCGTTGCCGCGCGGGTCAAGGCAGCAGCCGAGGAGACGGAGAAATCCGCCGCGCCAGAAACCACCGCATTAAAGGAGCCGACGCCGGCGATGAACACGGTTTTGACCTCGAGCCCCTCATGCTTCCAGAAGCCCAAATCCTGCGCCGCATAGATGCCGAGGAACTGCATGACGTCGGCGGGGAGCGTCATCAGCGCGTGCTCGTCTTCGGCGGAGGCCGGCGCGGCCAGCGCCATGACGGCGATGAGCGCGGCGAGCGCGCGGCGAGCACCCCATCGCTTGCGTCGCGGCGCCGTCATTTCACGAACTCGTTGGTGGAAAGCCCGTCATAGGATTTCAGCATGTCCTCCGCCTTCATGAAACCGGCATCGACGTTGATTTGCTCGCCCTTCCTCAAGGATTCGGGATCGACCGCGGGCACGGCCGGCATGACGGTCGCCAAGGATTTCAGCGACAGCGCGACGACGCTCGGCTTGATCTTCGAAAATCGTTTTTGCAGCAGCGCCACAACATCGGCCGGACGCTCATGCACGGCGCGGCTCGCCAAGACCATCGCATGGCCCATCTTGACGCAGAGCGAGCGATGCTCTTCGCAGACTTGGGGCCGTGTCAGCAGCAAGCTCGAGCCGATCGGAACGAGGGCGGCCGGCTCCTTGTTCGGCCCGATGACGACGGCCACGCCGGTGCCGTCATCCTCGGCCTGCTGTGCCCAAGGCGGCGCCGAAACGAAACCGTCGATCGCATGACGCGCGAAAGCCGCCAGCATGTCGGGCGGCGCCATCGGCGCGATCGTCATGTTATCGGGATTGCCGCCCAGCTTGGCAACGATGCGCAGATAGGCGTGATCGAGCGAATTGATCCCCTGCGTGCCCATCTTGCGGCCTTGGAGGAGCTTGGCGCGCTCGGCGAGCGGGGCTTTGGGATCGAAATGCGCGGCCGCGGCGATCTCCTTGCTGATGACGATGTCCCAGGACGGCAGATTGTTCATCTGCGCGATCGCCAGCATGCGCTGGCCGTGCGCGGCGGCGCGGGTCAGCGACGCACCCGACGCGAAGGCGAATTCCACCGAGCCCGAGACGACGGCGTTCGGAGAGGCGACGCCGGGCAGCACGATGTGCTTGACCTCGATGTCCTCCTCCTTGAAGAAGCCGAGATCTTCGGCGACGTAGTAGCCGAGGAACTGCATGCCTTCGGCCGGAAGCGCCATCAGCGCATGATCGGTCGCGGCGCGCGCCGGCGCGCCGGGTCCGAGCAGGCTGCCAAGCACGACCACCGATGCCGCGAGCAATCCCGCGGCGCGCACGCCCGATCTCTTCATTTCGACCTCCCTCATTTGAAAAACTCGTTGGTAAAGAGGTCCTCGTAGGTCTTCAGCTGATCCTCGGGCTTGATGAAGCCCGCCTCGACATTGATCCGGTCGGCATTGGCGAGTGCTTTCTCCTCGACCACGGGAACCATCGGCATGGCGCGCTGCATCACTTGGAAGGAGGCGGCGACGACCGCCTTGTCGGTCTTTGGAAAGCGCTGTTCGAGGATCGCCAGCGAGTCCTGCGGATGCTCGTGAATGAAGCGGCTGGCGGCGGCCAGCGCATGCGCCATCTTCACGCAGATCGAGCGATGCTCGACGCAGAATGCCGGCCGCGTGATGACCGTGCTGGACCCGATCGGCGCCAGCCAGGGCGGATCGCCGTCGATGCCGCTCGCGATCACGACCGCATCGCCGCCGGCGATCAAGGTCTGCGGCCAGGGCGGCCCGAGCGCGATGCCGTCGATCTTTTGCCGCGCAAAAGCGGCGAGCATTTCCTGCGGCTGCAAGGCCGAGACGGTGAGCGAATCGGGGTTGACCCCGCCGGCCTCGGCGATGACCCGCAGATAGGAATGCGCCGCCGAGTTGATGCCGTCGATCACCATGGTGCGCCCTTTGAGGAGCTTGGCGCGCTCGGCGAGCGGCGCTTTCGCGTCGAAATGCTGCGCTTCCGCCAGCTCCTTGCGCAGCACGACGCTCCAGGTCGCGAGGTTGTTCATATTGGCGATCGCCAGCATCTTCTGGCCCTTCGCGGCCGCGCGGTCGAGATTGGTGCCCGAAGAGAAGGAGAAATCGACTGCGCCCGAGATCAAGGCGTTGAATCCGGCATTCCCGGCGAGGAACTGGATTTTGACCTCGAGCCCGTTCTTTTCGTAGAGATGCGCCCCCTCGGCGATATAGTCCCCGGCAAAAGCAAAGGAGACGGCTGGAATGGCAACGGTCGTATGCTCCAGCTGTGCGCAGGCGGGACCCGGCGGGACGCAGGAGATCAGCGCGGCGATGCCCGCGACCAGCAAAAACCGGCGTGGTTCAGCGCAGATAGTCATTGGTATAAAGTCCCTTATAGGAACCGACCCGGTCTTCGGGCTTCAAAAAACCCGCCTCGCTGTTCATGCGATCGCCATTCGCCAAGCCTTCGTCCGAGGTGGCAGGCGGAACCGCGGTCATTTTCGTCACCGCCGCGGCCGCCGCCGCGAGAACCGCGTCATCGAGCTTGCCGAAGCGCTTTTTCAAGGACGCGACCGCCTCTTGCGGATGCGCATGGATGAATTGCGTCGCTTCGAGAAGCGAATGGCCCATTTTCTCGCAGAGGCTTCGACGCGCCTCGCAGACCTGCGGCCGCGTCACCACCAGCGACGAGGCCATCGGCTCGAAGCCCGGCGGGTCCCCCGCGACGCCATTCAAGACGATGACGCCGGTGCCGTCATGCACGGCCTGCTGCGCGAAAGGCGGGCCCAGCGAAAATCCGTCGATCGCCTTGCGCGCGAAGGCGGCGAGAATGTCGGGCGGGGCCATTGGCGCGATGATGGCGTCCTTTTCGGAATCGAGGCCGGCCGAGCGCAGCGCGACGCGAATGACCGCATCGGCCACCGAGCCGAGACCGCCGGTCGCGATCGTCAGCCCTTTGAGGGTGCGTGCCCGCTCCGCGAACGGCGCCTCGCCGTCGAAATGGCGGGCCTCCGCGATGTCCTTGCGGATGGTGATGAACTGGCCGGAGCGGCTGTTGAGATTGGCGATGGCGAGCAGCCTTTGGCCATGCGCCGCGGCGCGGGTGATCGACCCGCCCGAGGAGAGCGAGAACTCGGCCGAGCCCGAAATCACCGCGTTCATCGAGCCGACGCCGGCGATGTAGATGATTTTGACGTCGAGCCCTTCCTTCGGCCAGAAATAGTCTTGGGCCGCATAGACGGACAGGAAGAGAACGACCGGCGCCGGCAACGCGACGGTGGCTTGCTCCGTCGCGGCGCTGGCTGGCGCGGGCGCGGCACCCAGCCCCAGCGACGCGAAGCCGGCAAGGATGCAGGCCCTCAGCCGCGCAAATCTGGAGCCTTGGTGACGATGCATCGTTCCCCCTCGATGGCTTGCCGTCCGGCTTCCGCGGCACCGGCCCAAACGTCGCCCCTCCCCGGAGTATAGCCGGGACGGCCAAGTTTGATGCGATTTTCGCGACTAGCGCGCGAAATCCTGGGTGAACAGCGGCGCGTAGGATTTCAAACGCTGCGCCGGATTCATGAATCCCGCGGCGATGTTCATGCTTTCGGCATTGGCGAGCTCGGCCGCGTCGGGAGTCGGCGGCTGCGGCGTCATCTCGCGCACCGCTTCGTAGGACGCGCGGAGCACCGCCTCATCGACCTTGTCGTAGCGCTTTTTGAGAATCGCCAGCGACTCCGCAGGATGGTCGTGGATGAAATCCGCAGCGAGCTTCATCACATGACCCATCTTCACGCAGACCGAGCGATGATCGGTGCAGAATTGCGGGCGCGTCACCAGCATCACCGAGCCGATCGGGCTGAATTCCTTGGGCTCGCCCTTGGCGCCGTCGGCGACGATGACCGCGGTGCCGTTGGTGACGACTTGCTGCGGCCAGGGCGGACCCGCGGCGAAACCGTCGATCGCGTGACGAGCAAAGGCGGAGAGCGTATCCGCCGGCTGCATCGGCGTAACCGTCACCGATTCCGGATCGAGGCCACCGACTTTCGCCACAACCCGCACGATTGAATGCACCACGGATTGCATCGCATCGATGCCGATGGTCTTGCCCTGCAAAATTTTCGCGCGCTCGGCGAGCGGCGCCTTGGGATCGAAATGCGCTGCATCCGCTTCGTCCTTGCGCAAGACGATGTATTGCCCGTTCTGATTGCCCATATTGGCGATCGCCAACAGGTTCTGGCCATGCGCGGCCGCGCGGGTCAGCGAGCCGCCCGACGACATCGAGAAATCCGTCGAGCCGGCGATGACCGCGTTCATCGCGCCGACGCCGGCAATGAATTGAACCTTCACGTCGAGATCCTGCTGCTCGTAGAGATGCTGATCCTCGGCGACATATTCGGCGAGAAACAGCACCACATAAGCGGGTATCGCGAGCGAGGTGTGTTCGCTGGCCGCGCGCGCCGCAGGCGGCAGCGCTATCGAGATCGCGGCAAGCGCCGCAAGCGCAGCGGTCGAAATTGAGCGCAGCATGTTGATCGACACCGGTTTCTCCCCCTTTGCCCCGAAGCCCCGAGCGCGTCGCCTTTCTCGCCAAAGCTCCGCATGCCCCGCGAGGCTATCGGCATTGAGCGGGGCATGCCCCGCGAGGCTATCGGCATTGAGCGGCACGCTAATCGAATTCTCCGGGGCGTTCAATTGCGCGCCGCGGCGGCGCGCGATCCGAACGCGGCGAGGCTTGCATGATATGGGGCTTTGCCGCAATCTCCGCGCCGCAACCCAAACGCCGCGAGGGGAGACGCCGATGCCCGAGGACCAGCCGATCCAATGGGTCGAACAGCCCGCAGCCGAGGTCGGCGACGCCGTCGTCGGCGCGATGACCGAGGGCGGCGTCGACCATCTCTTCTTCACCTCCGGCGGCGAGATCGGCTTCTATCAAGAGGCGGTCGCGAAGGCTCAGGCGCAGGGCAAGAAGACGCTGCGCCTCATCACCGTGCCGCATGAGCATGTAAGCCTCAATGCCGCGCTCGGCTTTGCCGCGGTGAGCGGCCGGCCCGCGGCGACGGCCGCCCATGTCGATGTCGGCACGCAGCATTATGGCGGTGCGGTGCACTCGGCTTGGCGCTCGGGCCTTCCGGTGATCATCACCGCCGGCGCTCCTCCCACCGCCTATCCCGGCTCAATGCGCGGCGCGCGCGACGCCGGCCATCTGTGGAACCAGCAGAATTTCGATCAAAACGGCATTCTCCGCCAATACACGAAATGGGATCACCGCCTCGAATATCAGGACAATCCCGGCCTCATTGTCAGCCGCGCAATCCAGGTCGCGCGCAGCGAGCCCTGCGGACCGGTCTATCTGAGCTTCCCGCAGGAAGTCTCGCTTCAGCCGATGAACGGCACGCGCTATCCGAGCGCCGCGCAGCTCGGCATCGCGCGCTCGCCCGCGCCCGATCCCGATGGCGTGCGCGAAATCGCCGCCAAGCTGGTCGGCGCGCGCAACCCGGTCATCATTGCGCATTGCTCCGGCCGCAACCCAGCAACCGTGCCGGCGCTGGTCGAGCTCGCCGAGCTCCTCGGCTGCGCGGTGATTCCCGGTCTCCATGGCGGCTACCTCTCCTTCCCCAAGACCCATCCGCTCTATCAGCGCGAGATCAATCTGCGCGAGGCGGACGCGGTGCTGGTTTTCGATGCCGACGTGCCTTGGCTGCCGGGCAGCGGCAACGATCCGACCGGCAACGCCTATGTCGCAACCGTCGGCATCGATGCGATCCGCGGCCGAATTCCGACCTATGAATTCACTGCCAATCTCCGGTTGACCGCCGACCCCTTGCTGACGATGCGCGCGCTCACGGTGGAGGCGCGCAAGCTGATCGACGAGAGCGCGAAGCGCCGCATCGCCGAGCGGGCCGAGCGCTGGGCGGCGACTTCGCGCGCTGCCTGGCAGAAGATCGAGCAGGACGCGCTGCAGCGCGCCAACAAGACGCCAATCGATCCGCTCTGGCTCAGCTACCAGGTCAGCCAGGCGATCGACGACAATTGCATCGTCTTCGAGGAGCTTTTGGGCGGCAATCAGCTCGGACGGTTTCTGCGCAACTCGCGCCCCGGCTCGCTCTTCAGCCAGCCGGGCAGCAGCGGCGGCTGGTCGCCGGGCGCGGCCTTGGGCGCGAAGCTCGCCGCGCCCGAGCGCGACGTGATCTCGATTTGCGGCGACGGGTTCTACATGTTCAGCACGCCGGCGCCGGCGCTCTGGGCGGGTCTCCATCACAAGGCACCGTTCATGGTGGTGATCTATCAGAACCGCAGCTACACCACCGGCACGCTCGCGGTCACGGGCAAGTTCCCCGATTCCTATGCGCAGAAAGCCGGCTTCCCCGGCGGCTATTTCGATCCGCCGATCGATTTCGCCAAGGAAGCCGAAGCGGCCGGCGCCTATGGCGAGAATGTCCGCGACCCGGCAGAGGTCGCGCCCGCCCTGCAACGCGGCCTCAAGGAAATCCGCAGCGGTCGGCCGGCGGTGATCTCGGTCTGGCTGCCGCGGCTCGGACAGAAGGACTGATGGAGAAAGGGCGGCTTCGGCCGCCCGTTTTGCTTTCCGGGTTTAGACGATCTTCGTTTCGAGATCGCCGATCTTCTCGATCGTGATCTTCACCTCATCGCCGCGCTTCAGGAACTCGCCGCGCTCGGCGCCGACGCCCGAGGGCGTTCCGGTCAGCACCACATCACCCGGATAAAGCGTGATGCGCGTCGAGAGATGCGCGATCTGCTCGGCGGCGGTGAAGATCATCCGGCTCGTGTGCGAATCCTGCTTGAGCGCGCCATTGACCCAGAGCTTGATCGCCAGCGCTTGCGGATCGCCGATCTCCTCGGCCGGAACGAGCCAAGGACCCAAGGGACAGGCGCCGTCGAAATTTTTCTGGCCGATCCAGTCGTATTTGAAGGGCGACTGGAAGGCGATGTGCGGGCGGGCGGTCAGGTCGCGCGCCGAGAGATCATTGCCGATCGTGTAAAAGGCGACATGATCGAGCGCGCGCTCCAACGGGACGTTCTTCATCGTCGTGCCGATGACGAGGCCCAGCTCGGCCTCCCAATCGAGCTTTTCCGAGCAGAGTTCGACCGCGGCGCCGGGCGCGACGACGCAGCGCGAGACCTTGATGAAATGCCAGGGATGGAGCCCCAGCTCATGCGGATCGGGTTCCATCGGGATGTTCTGGATGCGCGCCATATTTGCGACGTGGTCGGTGTAGTTGGCGCCGGCGCAATAGATCGTTGGCGGATAGAGGATCGGCGCCAGCAGCTCGACTTCGTCGAGGCGCCGGCCGAACTTGCCGCTCGCCGATTCGGCGGCCGTCGTCAGCCGCGCACGCGCATTCGCCCAATCCTCCAGAACGCCGCGCACGGTCGCGTAGCCGGGGCGGCCGGTCATGGTGGCAAGATCGTAGACAATGTCGCCGACCAACATGCCGGCCCGCGGGCCGTCGGACAGTTGATAGGTCAACAATCGATAGCTCGTCACCGGAACGTACTCCTATTTATTGCAAACCGCGCGTCCAAACCGGCTTGTAACACGCGCAGGTTGCCATAGCCGAGACACACCGTCCCGCGCAAGCGCGCTTCGGTCCGGAGCGCCGCTGGCCTTACCGACGCTCAGCCGAGCTCGGTGATCGTCTCCGGGAATTTGTGCAGCCTTTCGACGCCGCTTGCGGTGATGAGATAATCGTCGCAGGCCCAATTGAACGATCCCGCCAGCGCATAGGTCGGATGGCAGGACAGCACCATATTGGCTTTGAGCTTCATCGGCTCGTCGAACCGCACCAGCGGCCGCTCGACCATGTCGTAGCCCTGGCCGTGGCAATAGAGGCGCTTTTCCTCCGGCCGTTTGTTCTGCCGCATAAACTGGTTGTAGGCGTCCCAGATTTCCTTGCCCGACGCGCCCGGCTTCAACAGCTTCAGGGTGAAGTTGCGCGCCTCGATGACGAAGGCGAACTCGTCCTTCATCTCCTGCGAGGCCTTGCCGAGAACGGCGGTTCGGCCGAGCTCGGTATAGTACCCGCCGGCGCCGTTGCTTTCGACGAGCAGGCTCAGCTGATCGCCCGCTTGGATCGTCCGGTTCTGGAAGTGGCGATTGGCCTGCAAGGGCGCGGTGCCGATGGGGCCCGAGGCGCACATGAAAAGCCCTTGCTCGCTGCCGTAATCATGGCCGGTGCGCTCGGCGACCGCCGCGACCTCGATATCCTTCATGCCGGGCTTCATCGCGGCGAAAGCCGCCGCCATGCAGGCATCCTGCATCGCCGCGGTGCGGCGCAGGAGTTCGATCTCCTCGGCGCTCTTCACCGCCTTGATCTCGTCGACCAGATCCGACGCTTCGACGAATTTCGCGTTGGAGAGCTTGCCGCGGCGGAGGTAATCGACGAAAGCGGCCGGCATCGCCGCCGTGCCGACGAGGCCGATGGTCGCACCCGAATAGGCTTCGAGCGCTTTTTCGGCGAGCGCCGCATCGACCTCCTTGGTGAAAGGCGCCGAAGCGTAGCTCGGCGAGGTCATCAAGCGCTTGACGCCGCGGCGGACGCCATCGCCCGCGGGCGGCAGCATCCGGTCATTGCCGAACGGACCCTGACCGATCACCGTCATGCCGTCGTCGCGCGGAAAGATCACCGACAGGGCATAGCCATTCGTCGCCGGCAGATCGGTGAAATATTTGACATAGCCTCCCATGAAATCATTGTTGTTCTGCATCACCAGAACATCGATCCCCTGCGCCTCCATCGCCTTGCGCATGGCCGTCCAGCGGCGTTCGAGCTCCTGGGTCGAGATCGGCGCGTTGAGACGCTCGGATTCATTGGCCATGCTGGTCTCCTTGAGGCGTGTTCGTCCGAGTTTAGCCGCGGGCGGCTTCACCCGAAAGCGGCGGCGCCCCGCCCAAGATGATGAGCGCATCGAGCGCGGTCGCGCCTTCACCCGCGGCGCCGAGCGATAGCGGGTTGATCTCCATCTCCGCGATCTCGGGATTGGCGAGCATCAGAGCGCCGAGACGCTCCGCCACGCACGCAGCGGCCGCGACGTCCGAGGCAGGTGCGCCGCGTAGACCCGCGAAGAGCTTGGCGGCGCGAAGCTGGCGCAGCTCCGCTTCGATCGCATCGGCGGCGAGCCCCGCCGGCATCAAGCGGACATCCTGGAGCGCTTCGGTCCAGATGCCGCCGAGCCCTGCGACCAGCACAGCTCCCCAGTCGGGATCGCGCTTGGCGCCGATGATCATCTCGAGCCCCAGCGCGTGCATTCTCTCGATGAGAACGCCGTCCGGCTGGATGTCGGGCCGCGCGTGCGCCAGCCTCGCCCGCAGTACCTCCCAACTCTCGGCAACCATCTCGGGCGTGCGAATGCCGAGAACGACGCCACCCAGCTCGGTCTTATGCGTGACCGCGGCCGCTTGAATCTTCATTGCCACGGGAAAGCCGACGCGCGCGGCGATGGCTTGCGCTGCGGCGAGGTCCGCTGCAAGCGCGCCATCGGGAACCGGAATGCCGACCTCGGCAAGAATGGCTTTGGCGCGGTATTCGGACAGCGGCCCCACGCCTTGAAGGCGCAGCGCCGGCGCCGCCGGGGCGGGGCGCGCGTCGCGCAACCGTCGCTGCACACGCCCATAAGCGACGACATGCGCCATGGCGCGCATCGCGCGATCGGGCGAGCGGAAGAACGGAATGCGCGCCGCGCTGACCAGAGCGGTGAAGTCGTCGACGAGCTTCACCTCATCACCCAACATGACGAAAGCGACGGGCTTCGTTTCCGCCGCGATCATCGGCACGAGCGAGCGGCCCTTCGCCATCTGCAGCTGCGGCGTGCCCGGGACCATGGCAAGGATGGCGCAGCCGATCGCGTCGTCGGCCAGCATGATGCGCGCGGTCTGGCCATAAATATCCGCCTGCCCCATTCCGGCGGTCGCGAGATCGAGCGGATTATCGACCGGGACATAGGCCGGAACGATCGGCCGCAGTGCCGCCTCGCTCTCGGGCGAGAGCTTCGGGATCGGCAAGCCGATGCGCTCGCCAAGATCGAGCGAGATGCCGCGCACCGCCCCGGAATTGCTGACGATCGCGGCGCCCTTCTCCGCGCCCTTGGGCCAGCGCGCCAAGAGCACGCCGGCATCGATCAACTCGTCCATGGTCTCGACCAGCACCACACCGTGATGGCGCAGCATTGCCTCCATTACGGCGCGATCGCCGGCGAGCGCGCCCGTATGCGAGCGCGCCGAGGCGCGGCCGCGCTCGCTGCTCCCCGGATGCATCAGCAGCACCGGCTTGCCGAGCCGGCGCGCCGTCTCGACAAGCGCGAGAAATGCCGCCGGCCGGCGGATCTGCTCCATGAAGAGGACGAAGATTCCGGTTTGCGCGTCGTCGATGGTCGCGGCGAGGAAATCCTCGGCGCTCGTCACCGCCTCGTTGCCGGTCGAGATCGTAAAATTGACCGGCACGCCCTTGGCGCCGAGCGCCGCGGCGATGTTGCCCATCATCGCGCCGCTTTGCGCGATGATCGCGGCGCCGCCCGGGCCGGGCGCCAGCACCTCGGTCTCGACGGAGCCGAAAGAGACCGAGACGCGGTCGATGAAATTGGTGAAGCCCATGCAATTGGGCCCATCGAGCGCGAGCCCCGCCTCGCGGGCGATGGCGGCGATGCGATCCTGCTTGGCGCGTCCTTCCAGCCCGGTTTCGGCAAAGCCCGCCGCGAACACCGCGACGCCGCCCATGCCGCGCGCGGCGCAGCTTGCCACCGCATCGGCGACCGCGGCCTCGGGCACGACCAGCACCGCCGCATCGATGCCGGGCGGAAGGTCTTCGATGGTCGGCACGCAAGCCCGACCGCCGATCTCGCTTGCGCGCCGACTGACGAGATGCACCGCGCCGGAAAAGCCCACCAGCTCGAGATTGTCAAGCACGCGCGCGCCGGCCGAAAGCGGATCGGCCGAGGCGCCGACGATCGCGACCGAGCGCGGACGCAAGAGCCTGGCAACGGCCGAACGCCCGGACAAAGAGGTCATCGCGGCACCCGAGGCCGCACGATACCGGCCAAGCGCTTACTCCTTGCGCTTGAAGCTGCCGAGGCCCGGCCGATAGGATTTCTCATCGAGAAACTGCGTCATGCCCTGCTGACGGCCCTTCTCGGGATCCATCAAGCGCAGCTGATCGAGCTTCGCCATCAGATAATCCTCGGACGCGTCCCATGACATCTCGTGCATGTGGCGATAGGCGTGCTTGATCGCACGCACCGTCGCGCGACTCTTGCTCAACAGCTTTTGGGCGAGCTTGCGGGTCTCATCGCGGAGTTGCGCGCGCGGCACGGCGAAGCGCACCAGCCCCATCTTCGCCGCCTCGATGCCGTTAAAGGTGTCGCCGGTGAGAGCGTAATAGAGCCCGTCCGAGGTCCGCAGCGCCGAGGAGATCGAGCGCAGCACGTTCCCGGCGGGAACGATGCCCCAATTGACTTCGGAAAGGCCGAAGCTCGCCTCCTCCGCCGCGATCGCGATGTCGCAAGAGATCACCGGATTGAAGGCGCCGCCGAAGCACCAGCCATTGACCATGGCGATGGTCGGCTTGGGGAAAAAACGCAGGCGCTGCATTTGCCAGATCTGCGCCTGACGCGCGATCTGGCCCCAGGCCTCGGGCGGCAGGCGGTCGGATTCACGGAAGAACTCCTTGAGGTCCATGCCCGCGGAGAATGAATCGCCCGCCCCGGTCAGCACCAGCACGCCGCAGCGCTCATCGACCTCGAGCGCTTCGAGCACCGCGGTCATCTCGGTGTTGAGCGTCGGGCTCATCGCGTTGCGTTTCTCGGGCCGGTTGAGCGTGACCCAGGCGATGCCATTCTCGAACTCGACCAGAACCGTATTGCCGCCCAGTTTCGCCTCGCTCATGTCGTCCTCGGTGCGTTGCATCGCGATGGCGCATCTTAGCAGGGCGCGGACCCGCGCCGTAAAGCCTTCCCGCAGAATCCGACGATCCGCCTTGCGTCGGCGAAAGGGATGTGGAACAAGGCAGCGGCGAAGAAACCGGCGTGATGCGCGCCGCTTCCGGGGAGGATCCGATGCAGCTCAATCGACGGTGGCGTCTTCTTCTCGCCGGCGGCCTCGGCGCCGCGCTGCTCTGCGGCGCATCCCATGGCGCCGCCGCCGCGGACAAGCTTCGCGTCGGCAAGGCGCAGGGCCTTGCCTGGACCTTCCTTCCCGCCGATATCGGCATCGAGCAGGGATTTTTTGCGAAATACGGCATCGAGGTCGAGATTGTCGCGCTGACCGGCGACGCCAAGGTGCAACAGGCGCTGGCCGCCAAGAGCATCGATTTCGGCCTCGGCAGCGGCCCGGGCATGGCTTTCGCCGCCAAGGGCTCGCCGGTGATCGCGGTCGCGGCATTCGCCGGCCCGCCGCGCAACATCTCGGCGGTGGTGCGCGCGGATTCGCCGGTGAAGAGCGTCGCCGATCTGCGCGGCAAGCTCATCGGCGTCTCGACCGTCGGCTCGCTGACCGATTGGCTCGCCAAGCAGATGGCCGTACAAGAGGGATGGGGGAAAAACGGCGTGCAGACCGTGCCGCTCGGGGCGATCGCCGCGAGCCTCGCCGCCTTGAAAGCGCATCAGATCGATGCCTCGGTGCTCGCGACCGAGGCGGGATTCCAGCTCGCCGAGCGTGGCGAAGCCCGGATCGTGGTAGGAATGGACAAATACGCGCCGCATTTCATCACCCATGTGGTCTTCGCGCGCAAGGACATCCTCGCCGAGAATCCGACCCTGATCGATCGCTTCCTCAAAGGCTTCTTCGCCTCGATCGCCTTCATGAAGACGCACAAGCCGCAAACCGTCGCGGCCGCCGAGCGCGTCTTGAAGCAAAGCCCGAAAGTGGCGAGCGAGACCTACGACTACGAAATCTCGATGCTGACGGATGACGGGCGCTTCGACCCCAAGGCGGTGGAGGTTCTAAAGCAGTCTTTCGTCGAGATGGGAACACTCGACAGGAAGCCCGCCGATGACGAGCTCTTCACGACGCATTTCGTTCCAGTCAAGCCGTAGCGGCGCGAGCGCGAGGCACAGCCATGCCGATCCTCACCAACCCGAATGTCACGCGCTCGCGCCTCGTCTTGGAGATCGCCTCCGAGATGATCAGCGGCAGCGATCCGCAGGAACAGCCGGATTACTACCAGGCGAAAGCCGTGCTGCGCGCAACCAAGCCCGGCGGCAAGACGGTGACCCTCTTCGGCTCGAGCACCGCCGAGGGGATCGAAGCCGTGGCGCGGGGCGAGACCGATCTCGGGATCATCAACCCGGCCTGCGTGCTCTCGGTCGCGCTTCGCGGCAAAGGCCAATTCAAGACGCCTCTGCCGCTGCGCGCCATCGGCGTCATTCCGTCCTGGGACCAGTTCGTCTTCGCCGTGCGCCCCGAGACCCAACTCGAGACCTTCGAGGATATCGC
This sequence comes from Allostellaceae bacterium, assembly GCA_035605975.1. GTDB lineage: Bacteria > Pseudomonadota > Alphaproteobacteria > ATCC43930 > CGMCC-115725 > CAIKMD01. The sequence goes on from DATNGG010000070.1 coordinate 32,357, forward strand.
CCGGAAACGGCCGCGGCTGCGCGTCTCGATGCGCGGCACACCCGACCACACGCTGCACGCGATGTTCGACGATGCCGCGGCCGCGGCCGGCTTCTCGCGACAGGACCTCGAAGCCTGGGGCGGCGGCATCCGGATGGAAGGCGCCCTTCCCTTTCCGAACACGCCGAAATTCGCGGCTCTGCTGCGCGGTGAGATCGACGCGATCTTCGACGAGGCGGCACCCTACTGGGTGAATGAAGCGCTCGCGGCCGGCATCAAGGTCCTACCCTTGGCCGAGGCGACGATGAAGACGCTCGAAGCCATGGGTTATAACCGCGCGATCATGCCGAAGCAGGATTTCCCGAAGCTGCCACGCGACGTGCTGACGCTCGATTTCAGCGGCTGGACGATCTTCGTCCACGAAAAAGCCGATGATGCGCTGGTTCAGAAAATCTGCGCCGGGCTCGATGCGCGCAAAGCGCGCATTCCCTGGGAGGAAGCCGGGCCGCTGCCGGTGGAGCGCATGGCTCGCGATGCCCGCGATACGCCGCAGCTCGTGCCGCTTCACCCAGCGGCCGAGCGCTTCTGGCGCGAGCGCGGCTATTTGGGCTGAGCGCGTTCGGGGCTCACTTCCCCTTGAGAAACGGGAGGATGAGCGTTACGGCCTGCTCCGGCTGCTCCTCCATGATCCAATGACCGGAATTCTCGATCACCGCGGCGCGGACATCCGCGGCGGCAAAACCGATCTCGGTCGCGAGATTGGCACCATAAGAATGATCGCCGCCGATCGCCAATACCGGCATTTGCAGCTTGCCCTTCGCGACGAGTTGTTGATTGTCGATCGCGTCTTGCGCGAAGGCGGCGAATTGCCCGCCCAGTGCGTTGTGGATGGCGCCCGGCCGCGCATAAAGCGCCGCATAGTGATCGCGCGTTTCCTCGTCGATGCGAGACGGGTTGGCTGACAGCTCATTGTAAAAGCGGTCAAGCAAAATTCGCTCGCGTCCCGCGACCAGTCGCTCGACATCGGGGCCGCGGAAATTGAAGTGCCACACCTTCGGGCTTTTTAACTGCTCGTCCCAATGACCGATACCCGGCAGCGGCGCGTCCATCACAACCCATGTCGTGACGCACTGCGGAAACAGCGCCGCAAAAGCATAGCCCACCATGTTTCCGATATCGTGGGTGACGAGGGCGACCGCGCGAACCCCAAGCTGATCCAGAATGACGGCAAGGTCTCGAGCCTGCGCGACCTTTTCATAGCCGCCTTCCGGATGGGACGAGAGACCCATCCCTCGCAAATCGGGAACAATGACGGTGCGGTCTTTAACGAGCGCATCGGCGAGAGGCACCCACATGTCACCGGTGTCGCCAAAGCCGTGAAGAAGGAGGATGGCGGGCCCCGTCCCGCCGAGGCGAACGTACTGAGTCCCGTCCGTCACCGCCATTTGTCTTGAACCGAACGCCTTGGGCCACGCGCCAATCGCCATCGTGATGCCCTTCAGTCCGTGTCGCCGCTTCGAATAATCATCACTGCGGCTTCAGGCCCATCAGCCCGGCAATGAGATTGCGCTGAATCTGCGAGGTGCCGGCGGCGACCGTCGCGACCCGTGCATCGCGATAGTGGCGCTCCATGTCGAATTCGCGGTTATAGCCATAGCCGCCGAAAATCTGCATGCCCTGATTCGCGACCTTGGCGTAGGTCTCTGACGCAAAGAGCTTCGCCATGGTGATGTCCCTGAGCGCGTCCTCGCCGCGATCGACCAGCGACGCGCATTGATAGACGAGCGCGCGCGCTGCCGCGACTTCGGTTGCCATATCGGCGAGCATATGCGCGATGGCCTGAAAAGTGCCGATCGGACGGCCGAATTGCTTGCGCTCCTTGGCATAGGCGAGGGCGAGATCGACGCAGCCCTGCGCGCCGCCCAAATCCGAGGCCGCGGCGATGACGCGCTCGACCTGAAGCCCCGACATCACGCAGTCCCAGCCCTTGTTCTCGCCGCCGATCAGGCGCTCGGCCGGCACGCGCACCTCCTTGAAGAAAATCTCGTAGGTGCCGGTGCAGTAGCGCCCGAGCATGTCGAGCTTTCGGAGCTCGACTCCGGGCGTGTCGTTGTCGACGAGGAAGAGCGACAGGCTCTGGCGGTAATGCGCCTTGGGGTCGGTCTTCACATAGACATTGATGACATTGTGCTTGGCGCCGGCGCCAGTCGCCCAGAGCTTCTGCCCGTCGATTACCCAGTGATCGCCGTCGCGCCGGGCAACCGTTCGCATCGCGCCGATATCCGAGCCCGCATCGGGCTCCGACATCGAGATCGACATTTTGATCTCGCCCTTGACGAGCTTCGGCAGCCAATGGCGCTTCTGCTCGTCCGAGCCCTTGCGCTGGATGTTGAGGCCGCAGAAGAGGCTGCCGCCGATCATCATGCTGAGATCGGCGCTCGTGCGCGAAATCTCCTCCATGACGATCGCAGCATCGACCGCGCCGCCGCCGAGCCCGCCATAAGTTTCGGCGAAAGGCAGCGCGAGCAGCCCCGCTTCGACCCAGGCATCATAGAGCGCATAGGGGTAGGATTTCTCGTGGTCGAGCTTGCGCATCACCTCGGGCGGGCAATGCTTCGCCATCAGCTTCTTGACGCTGTCGCGCAGCAGAACCTGCTCTTCGCTGAAGCGGCAATCCATGGCTTTCCTCCGCCCGAGAGGCGCAGCGCGCCGTCTATTGGACCTTATGCCCCATGAGGTTGGCGATGAGGTTGCGCTGGATTTGCGAGGAGCCCGCGGCAACCGTCGCGACGCGCGCGTCGCGATAATGGCGTTGCATGTCGAACTCCATGTTGTAGCCGTAGCCGCCCAGCACCTGCATGCCCATATTGGCGAGCTTCGCATAAGTCTCGGCGCAGAAGAGCTTCGCCATGGTGATCTCCTTCAGCGCATTCTGGCCCGAGGCAACCATCCAGGCGGCGCGGTACATCAAGGAGCGCGCGGCTTCGGCCTCGGTCTCCATATCGGCGAGCATATGCGCGATCGCCTGGAAGCTGCCGATCGGGCGCCCGAATTGCTTGCGCTCCTTGGCGTAGCTCGAGGCGATCTCGACCACGGCGCGCGCACCGCCGCAGGAGCTCGCCGCCGAGACGACGCGCTCGACCTGAAGCCCGGAGAGGACGAAATCGAAACCCTTGTTGAGCCCGGCCTCGCCGCCGACCAGCCGATCGGCCGGAACCTTCACGTCTTTCAAAAAAATTTCATAAGTCCCGGTGCAGCGCCGGCCGAGCATGTCGAGTTTGCGCATCTCGATGCCCGGCGTGTCCTTGTCGATGAGGAAGAGCGACATGCCTTGGCGGTAATGCGCCTTGGTGTCGGTCTTCACATACATGTTGATGACATTGTTCTTCGCGGCCGCGCCCGTCGCCCAAAGCTTCTGGCCGTTGATCACCCAGCCATTGCCCTCGCGCACCGCGGCCGTGCGCATCGCGCCGACATCGGAGCCGGCATCGGGCTCCGACATCGAGATCGAGAAGCGGATCTCGCCCGACAAAAGCTTCGGCAGCCAATGGCGCTTCTGCTCCTCCGAGGCTTTGCGCAGGAGGTTGAGGCCGCAGAACATGCTGCCGCCCAAGGCCATGCAGAGATCGGTGCTGCGCGAGGAAATTTCCTCGGCGATGATCGCGAGATCGACGGCATTGCCGCCGAGCCCGCCATACTCCTCGGGGAACGGCATGGCGAGAAGTCCCGCCTTGATCCATTCGTCATAGAGCTCATAAGGATAAGCCTGCTCGCGCTCGAGGCGGCGGATGTAATCGGGCGTCGCGTGCTTATCCATCAGCTTGCGGACGCTGTCGCGCAGCAGGTTCTGCTCGTCGGTGAAGCCGAAATCCATGTCGAACGCTCCTAAACCGCGCCGTTCTTGCGGAACGCTTCGATCTCCGCCTTGCCGTAGCCGAACTCCGCCAGAATCTCATCGGCCTGCTCGGCATAGTCGGGCGCGCCCGAGATCATCGCGGTCGGGGTGCGGCTCAACCGCAGGGGCTGGCCGATCAGCTTGATCGCCCCAAGGGCTTTCGAGTTGACGGTCTGGGCGATGCCAAGATGCCTCACCTGCGGATCGGCGAAGCTCTGATCGATGGTGTAAACGGGGCCGCAGGGAATGCCCGCCGCGTTGAGGCGCTCGATCAGCGCGGCGGTGGTCTCTTGCTCGGTATAGGCGGTGACGAGCGCGTTGAGCGCATCGCGATGCTTGCGCCGCAGAACCGGCGTTGCGTAATCGGCGTGATTGACCAAATCCTCGCGGCCGATTGCGGTGCAGAAGCGCCGCCACATCGGCGGCGTCGGCGCGATGTTGATGTATCCGTCGCGCGTCTTGAATGTGCCGGTCGGCGCGCCGGTCGGATGATTGTTGCCCGCCTGGCGCGGCACCTCGCCTTTCATCAGATAGCGCGCGCCCTGGAAATCGAGCATGAAGAGCAGCGCTTCCAACAGCGAGGTCTGAACCCATTGGCCGCGGCCCGAGCTCTGACGCTCGTGCAGCGCGACGAGAATGCCGATCGCGGCGGAAAGACCCGCGGTGAGATCGCCGACGGCGATGCCCGCGCGCATCGGACCGCGGCCTTCCTCGCCCGTCACGGACATCAGGCCCGACATGCCTTGCGCGATCTGATCGACCCCGGGGCGGTCGCGATAAGGTCCGTCCTGGCCGAAGCCCGAGATGCTGGCGTAAATAACACGCGGATTGATCGCGCTGAGCGCTTCGTAATCGATGCCGAGCCGGGTTTTGACGTCGGGCCGATAGTTCTCGAGGACGATATCGGCCTTCTCCACCATGCGGCGGAAGATGGCGAGCCCGTCCTTATGCTTCAAATTGAGCGCCATCGCCCGCTTGTTGCGGTGGAGATTCTGGAAATCGGGATCGTGGCGCGCCGAGAAATCCGATGGGCCGCCGCCATCCGTGCCGCCTTCCTCGCGCGCATCGATCTTGATGACATTGGCGCCCCAATCGGCGAACACGCGCGCGCAAGTGGGACCGGCGCGCACCCGCGTCAGATCGAGCACGAGCAAATCTTGCAGCGCGGTGGATGCAGGACGAAACGGCATTAGGGTCTCCTGGCACAAATGCCGTCACCCCCGCGAAAGCGGGGGTCCAGAGGTGCTGTCTCAGACTTCGGCGTGACACTTCTGGATGCCCGCTTGCGCGAGCATGACGATGAAAGAGTCATCAGATTCGACTTTTCTCGGCCGCGGCGATGAAATCCTCGACAAGCCGATTGACGCGCTCGGGTTCTTCGAGGTTCACCCCATGGCCGGTGTTCGGCAGGATTTCGAGCCGCGCGCCGGGCAAGGTCTCGGCCAGGAACCGGCTGGGCTTGGCGCAGCCCTGATCGTCGCCGCCGAGCACGATAAGCGCCGGGATCGTCATCGCCGCGATGCGCTCTTTATGCGCATAAAGCGGCGGGCGGCGCTTTTGCACGCCGCGCACCGTGTTGGCGAGGCCCTCGATCGAGAAACCCTCGATCTCACGCAGGAATTTCGCGTATTCCGCCGGATTCTTGTCCTTGAGCTTCACCCGCGCCGGCGAGGTGGTGAAATTCTCCTTGAGCTGCGCCATGCCGTTCTGCTCGATGCGCGCCGCCATCGCTTCCATCGTCGCCATGTAGTCTTCGGGCTTGGCATCGGAGCCGCTGCCGATGCTGCAGAGGATCGCCGAGCGCACGCGCGCCGGATGCGCCAGCGCGAATTGCAGCGCCGCCGCCGAGCCCATCGAGACGCCCATGACATGCGCATCCTTGGCGCCCGCCGCGTCCAGCACCGCGCCGATATCGGCGGCGGCGATGTCCTGCGAATAGGATTGGGCGTTGGGCGGCACCGCCGAAGGCGGATAGCCGCGCGCATTGAAGGCGATGCAGCGGAAGCGCGGCTTCAGCGCCGCGACCTGCAGATCGAAAGAATGCAGCGTGCCGGCGAGCTCGTGAACGAAGATGATGGCCGGGCCTTCGCCCGCGACTTCGTAGTGGAGTTTCACGCCGTCGGCAGCAATGGCGACCGGCATGACCGCCTCTAGGCGTGGGAGTGGCGGTTGGCGAGACCGCCATCGATGGTCACGACCGTGCCGCTGATATAGCTCGAATGGTCGGAGGCGAGGAACGCCACCATCGGCGCCACCTCCTCGACCGATGCGGGGCGCTTATAGGGCATATTGGCGAAGCTCTCGGTGTAGCGGTTCTCGTCGCCCAATTCGCGTTTGGCGCGGATCTTGCCGAGATAGACCGTGCGGTCGGTCAAGACCGGCCCGGGATTGACGGCGAGCACGCGCACGCCATGATCGATGCTGCGCCCGCCCATGGCACGCGCGAAGGCCATCAGCGAGGCATTGCCGGCGGCGCCGGCGATATAGCCGAAGTCGAGCTTCTCGCCGCCCAGCCCGCAGATGCAGATGATGACGCCCTTGCCGTGCTCCGACATCAGGCGGAAATAGGACCGCGTCAGGTTGACATAGCCATAGACTTTGAGGTCCCAGCCGGCGCGCCAGGCCTTGTCGTCGACCTCGAAAATCGTGCCGCCCGGAATCGCTCCGGCGTTGTTGATGAGGATATCGACATCGGGAAAGCGCTGAACCAGCCGATCGCGCTGCGCCTGATCGGACAGATCGAGCGCCATGGTCTCGACCTTGACCTTCCACTTGCCGCGCAGCTCGGCGGCGTTGGCTTCGAGCTGGTCGGCGGAACGCGCGGCGAGGACGAGATTGACGCCTTCCGATGCAAAGCATTGCGCGACGGCGAGGCCGATGCCCTTCGATGCGCCGGTAATGAGCGCCGTGCGCCCGTGAAGGTGCAAATCCATTCCCAGCGTCCCTCGCCGATTATTGTCTCGGCGCCATCTTTGCCGATCGATCCCAGAGGGTCAATCGGCGGCGCCGCGGCGCGTTACGCCATATTGCCGCGAATGAGCGAGCGCAGCAGGATGTTCATCCGGCTCCATTCCTCGCCGAGCACGCTGAAAACCGAATCATGCGCGGCAAGCCCCGCGGCGAAAGCGCGCTGAAGGATGTCCTTTCCCGCGGCGGTCAGGCGCACTTCCACGACGCGCCGGTCGGTCGCGCAGGCGGTGCGCGAGATATAGCCGTCCGCCGCCAGGGCGCGAAGATTCTTCGACACCATCATCTTCTCGACACCGGTAAAGTCCGACAGCCGGATTTGCGACGGCGCCTGGCCGCAATTGATGAGGTAATAGGCCGCGGCGAGCAGGACATAGCGCACCGGCGTCAGGCCGAGCGGCTTGAGCTCGCGCCCGACCTGCCGCTGCCAGAGATGGCTCGCTTGCCATAGCCGGTAGCCGAGAAGGATTTCCGGCGGCACGGGGACCCCGGGCCCGGCTTCGCCCTGCTGCTTCCTGGTCCTGTCGCTTCTCGTGCTCTCTTGCTCCATCGCGTTGCCAGCAATCGGTGTCCCCGTTCGCACCCGAAAGCGGCAACCATGATATATAGAAGCGCGGCATCCGTCGATAGACTATTGGGCGAGAATTGAGCCGACAGAGCGGCCGCGGCGCGGCCCCTGCTCTGCCGCCCTCAGCGCGCCCAGCGCGGCAGCAGCCGCTCGGCATTGCCGCAGTCGATCGCGCGAAGATCGGCGCCCGAGAAGCCGAAATCCTTGAGGCCCTGCGCGGTTTCCGTCGCCGTGCGCCACGGAAAATCGGTGCCGAACAGCACCTGCGAGACGGCGACGAGCCGCATCAGCGAGGCGAGTGCCCAGGGATGCGCCGCCTGGGCGGTGTCGTAGTGGAAGCACTGCAGGTAGTGGAGCACGCCCGCGGGGACCTGCGCCGCCATGCCCTTTTCGGTGGCGGCGAAGCGGATGAGGCGCTCGGCGAGAAAGGGCGCAGTGCCGCCGGCATGGGAGAAGATCCAGCGGATTTCGGGATAGCGCGCGGCGGCGCCGCTGAAGAGAAGCCGCGCGATCGCCCGCGTCGTGTCGGTGCCGAACTCGATCACCGCATCACGCAGGCCCGGCAGCACGCCCTTCGTGCAATCGGGCGCATCGGGATGGGTATAGACCACCGCCTTGCGGCGGTTGAGCTCCGCGAAGATCGGGTCGTAATAGGAATCGCCCAACCATTTGTCGCCGATATTGGTCATCAAATTGATGCCGTCGGCCTTCAAGACGTCGAGCGCGTATTCGATCTCGATGAGGCTCCCCTCGATGTCGAGGATCGGCAGCACCGCGAACTGGCCGAAGCGGCCCGGATAGTCGCGCGCGAGCCCGGCGACATACTCATTCCACTCGCGCGTCAGTCCGCGCGTGTTCTTGGGATCGGGCCAGACGCCGACGGGATGCGGCAGCGAGATGATTGCCGCGCGCACGCCGCCCGTCTCCATATCGGCAAGCGTCTTCTCGATGGTCCAGGCATAGGTCGGACCGCCGCCCGCGCCCGCGCGAATTTTCTCGCCGAGCAGGCTCGGCGGCGTGACGTGATGGTGAACATCGATGCGATGCGGCGCGGCCATATCATCCTCCCTCGGCGCTTCTCTTGGTTCTCTTGCTTCTTGCACGAGCGGCGCAGAATGTCATGGGGAGAAGCGGCTTGCAATTTCGCGACCGCGCTTGCAGAGCGGCGCCGCCGCGCGCCATGCTGCGCGGGGCAAGGGAGGATCAAAGCCATGACGGCACAAGCGAGCGGCAGGGTTGCGATCATTACCGGTGCGGGGCGCGGCATTGGCCGGGCCATGGCTTTGGGCCTCATCGAGGCGGGGCTGCGCGTCCTTGCCAGCGACATCGACGCGGACGTGCTCGAGAGCCTGCGGCGCGATGCCGAGGCGCGCGGCCCTGGCGAGCGCATCGCGATCCTCGCGGCCGATGTCGGGCGCGATGAGAGCGCCGAAGCGATCGTCGGCGCGGCGCTCGCGCGTTTCGGCCGGCTCGACGTGCTCGTCAACAATGCCGGTCTCGGACCGAACACGGTGCGGCCTGGCGCCGTGCCGGGCAAGGATTTCCGCGACATGGCGCCCGCCGATTTTCGCCGCATAATCGAAGTCAACACGATCGCGCCGTTCCTGATGACGCGCGCGGCGGTGAAGCCCATGATCGAGCAGCGCTGGGGCCGCATCATCAATGTGACGACGAGCCTCGATTCGATGTGGCGCAAGGGCATGCTGCCTTATGGCGGCTCCAAGGCCGCGAATGAGGCGCATTGCTGCATCATGGCCGAGGAACTTCAGGGCACCGGCGTCACCGTGAACATTCTCGTGCCCGGCGGTCCCGTGAACACGCGCCTCGTCGGTAATTCCTTCACCGACGAGCAGAAGCGCCGGCTCATCCAGCCGGAGATCATGGTCCCGCCGCTGCTCTGGCTGGTTTCGGACGAGGCCAACGCGGTGACCGGACGCCGCTTCATCGCCGCTTTCTGGGACCGCGCGCTACCCGCCGCCGAGGCGGCCGAGACATGCGGCGCGCCGATGGCGTGGCAGCAATTGGGCCACCAAGCGATCTTTCCCGATGGCGCGGCGCGGTGACCCGCGCGAAATTGGCTTCGTTTCGCAATTTTTAGATTCGCGCTGACGAAGCATAGGCTTAGCCTCAGCTCACCTGAAGCTGCGCAAGCGCGTCCTGGATCGCATCCGCCGCGATGACATGATCCGGATCGTCGATCGTGAAACGGTCTTTGGTCGCGGAGATCAGGATTCCTCCGCCTGCGACCGGCTCGACAATCGCCTGGGGCGGCGCGCGAAACTTTCGCGCATAAGGCGCCGCCAGATAGGTCATCCAGCCGGCGCGGAAGAGCGGCAGCGGACCTCTTTCGAACAAGGCGTGGGCATAGTTCTCGTCGGTCAAAATTGCCCAATCTGGCTCCCAAGCGTCGACAAGCGTGAGGAGCACCGCTTTCATGATCTTAGGGCTGAGAAGGTCATGATTGGCGTCTTCCGCTCGTCGAAACATAAAATGGACCTGATTCGGAAAACGAAGGCTCGCCGAATAGGCGCCGACATTCATTCGAAACCAAACGCCGGCGGGCCCACGAATAGCGTTCCAGGCGCTCAAGGCATAACCGAGATGGGCCATCACCTCGCGCGAAATATCGGCGACGTGACGCCCGATTTCGATCGTCTTTGTCAACTCGCCGATGTCGGGCGGCATGGCGCAGAAAGGAATACCGGCTTCTCTCGCGGTATCGCCTTGCTGGTTCCAACGCGCAAATGCCGAGTGAATCGCGGAAAGCGCCGTCGCCATGCGCGCAAAGCGCACCGCGCACGCGCGGGCGCTTTCCTGGCGCGGACCTCCGTAAGTTGCGATTTCGTAAGGGCCAGATTTCAAAGTACTTGCTCGCGTAGGCTCGCGGCAGCACGCGACTACCCCAATCGCGTTGCTCAGAGTTTGGCAAAATATAGAAATTAGAACAAAACGGGAATATTGTCAAACCCGAACTGGGCTATGCAAACGCGCATCCAGTGTGTCTATTGGATCGTAAGTGCCCATCTATGTGGCCGCTATAACATCTCCGAAAATGAGCACTTTTGGGGAAAGTGATCAGAAAATGTTCGAAGTTCTTAGGAAATGGCTTCCCTGGGCGCTTTTCCTCACCGGATTTTTCTTAGTCATTGCAGCCCGTGACTCGTCATCATCCTTTAGACAATGCGCGAACAAGGAGATGGACACCAACAGGATCGAGCAGGACAAAAGTTCGCTCGGAATCATCGATTCTCTCGCCTTGAGGACTCGGATCTCTTGGCGCTGCACTGGCGATTTCATTGAGCAGAATGATGCAGCGATCACAGCGATTGCGACCGTATTCATAGCTGCTTTCACAATCACACTGTGGCGCGCCACTTCGGCTCAGGGCCGTTTGACTCTGAAAGCGATTGAACTGGGGAACAAGGAATTTATAGCAACTCACCGCCCCAAGATTGTCGCAAGAAACTTTGGAATCTTAGGGGATGAGGAAATTCCAGGAGGAAAACAGATACAGTTTTTTTTCGTTGCTCATAACATTGGCGAAACTCGCGCTAGCGTTATCGAAGTTAGAAGTGGCACGCTCATCCTGAAGAAGGACGAGAAGATACCAAGCAACGTGAGCTTTCCTTTTCGAGAGAAATTCAATTTCCGGCTTGAAAGTGGCGAACGTGAAATTTTTTCCGGTAACGGGGGCGGCACTCCAAATTCCACCGAATCGATGGGGATTTTCGCCGGGGAATTGGTGCTGCTTTGTTTGGGAGTTATTGTTTACACGGACGACAATGGGACACAAAGGGAGACCGGATTCTGTCGTCGCTTCCGGTCCCGAGAAAACGATTGGGATGTAATTCACAACTCCGACTACGAGTATGGTTACTAGAATGGGGCCTTTCTCGCGTCAAAGGACCGACTAGCACCAGCGAAGTTCCGGACAATCGCTTAATGGCGAATCGGCGCCGCCACAAGATCAGCGCCGGAAATGCCGCTCGCCGGCCTACTTCATCCCCCGCCTTGCCTCGCCGTTGACGCGCCGGCCGGCTTCCTTGACGAGGCTCAGATCGGCGTATTTCTTCACGTCGATATCGATCTTCAAGAAGCCCGCCTCCTTCTGCGTCTTCAAATTGCGCTGCAGCGCCGCGAGATCGGGTAGATCGTTCGGATCGCGATAGGTGTCCTTCGTCGTGAAGAGCCAGGGATCGAGCCGCGCCTTCGGGATCTTCGTGTAGTTCGAGACGATCGTCACGGCCGCTTCGTGATTCTTCGGGTCCAGGTACCAGTGCAGCTCGCGAATTTCGTCCTCAAAATAATCGACGAGCGCGGCGCGGTGCTTGGCGACATAGCCCGCGCGGGCGACGCGCATCAGAATCTGCGTCACCCCGCCCATCGCATCCTTCAGATCGAACAGCACCCGCGCGACGGCGAGCGAGCGCGGATCGTTGATGGTGGCGGGAATGGTCGTCACCAGATCCGCCTTGTGCTCGGTCAGCATCGGGATCATGGCGAAGAAATTGCCCTCGATCACCGTGTAGTCGCGGCCCGCCTCGAGCCCGATGCGGCGCAAATAGGCGCGGGTCGCGATGTCGGTGCCGGCGCCGATCACGTTGGTCGCGATCGTCTTGCCCTTCAAATCATGGATCGTCTTGATCGGGCTGTCCTTCAGGACGAGAAATCCGTTCGAGAGATAGCCGGGATGGCCGTCCTGAAGCTCGTCGGCGATGATGCGCAGATCGTTCATATGGCCGTTCTGCACCGCATTGCCGAAGGAAGCGAAAGCGAGCTCGGCGATGTCGAGCTCGCCGGTCGCGAGCGCGGTGATCATCGGCGCGGTGCCGGCGAAGTGAACCGGATCGAGCGTGTAGCTCTTGCCGAGATGCGGCGCGAGCTCGGGCTTGGCAAAAAGGATCGGCGCCAAAGAGGTCGGCGTCGTGATCCAGCCGGTCCTGATCTTGACCGGCGTTTCGGCGCGCGCCGCGGCGGCGGTCAGGCCCAGCACGGCGGCGACGGCAATGGCGACGATGAAGCGCATTTCGGCCTCCTCCCGATGTTCGCGACGTATTGTTATCTTGCAAACCTATGCCACGCAGCGCGCGAAGTGAAGCCGAGAATGCGATTGGTTTGACCGCTCCGCGCGCGGTTCATATGATCGCGGCTCTTGCCGTCGAGGCGCGGATGGGAGGGCGCCATGACCGGAAAGTGGCGCGGACTCGTCATCCCCGTGATCCTCATCGCGCTCTGGGAAATTGGCGCGCGCGCCGGAATCCTGCCCCCCGACACCATGTCGCAGCCTTCGCTGATCGCCGTCGCCGGCTGGCATGCCTTGCTCGACGGATCGCTGCTGCTCGCGACCTTGCAGACCTTCCAATCGGCGCTCCTTGGCCTCGCGCTCGGCGCGGCGGTCGGCATCGCCATCGGCACGGCGATCGGCCTTAGCCCGGCGCTCGAAGCGGTGATCGGCCCGACCCTCGATACCATCCGTCCGGTTCCGGCGGTGGCGATCATCCCGCTCGCGCTCTTGATCTATGGCTTCGGCGTGCGCATGGAGGTGATGGTCGTGAGTTTCGCCGCGGTCTGGCCGATCCTCATCGTCACGGTGACGGCGGTGCGCGCGATCGAGCCGCGCCTCCTCGAGATCGCGCGCATGCTGGAGATGCGGCCGTTGCGGCGCATGGCTGAGATCGTGCTCCCGGCGGCGCTGGCGCGCATCGCCATCGGCATCCGCGTCAGCGCCAGCGTCGCCCTCGTCGTCGCCGTCACGGTCGAGATCGTGCTCAATCCGCAAGGCCTCGGCTATGGCATGATCATCGCCGCGCAATCGCTGCGGCCCGATCTGATGTGGGCGGAGCTGCTCTGGATCGCCTTCGCCGGCTGGCTCTTCAACATGCTGCTCCTGACCATCGACCGGCGGTGGCTGCGGCGGTTCCAGGTCGGAGGCGTGCGGTGAAGCCGCGCGCGCTTGGCCTCAAGCTTCTCGCTCTGCTCTTTGCCGCGGCGCTGATCGGCCTCTGGCAGGTCGCGGCCGATGCACGCCTCGTCTCGCCGGTCTTCTTCCCCTCCCCCCAGCGCACACTTGCAGCGCTCGTTGCGATGGAAGAGCGCGGCGATTTGTGGCGGCCGATGGCGGCGACCGCCTTGCGCATGTTCTATGGCTGGGTGCTCGCCTCGCTTCTCGGCGTTCTCCTCGGTGCCGCCATCGCGCGCTCGGGCCCGGCCCGCGCCTATCTCGAGCCGATCCTCGAATATCTTCGGCCGCTTCCCGCCTCGGCGATCATTCCGCCGGCGATCCTCTTTCTCGGGCTCACCAGCAAGATGGCGGTGGCGGTCATTTCCTTCGGCGCGCTCTGGCCCGTGCTCTTGGGCGCCTATCACGGCTTCCGCAGCGTCGATCCGCAGCTCGCCGAGATGGCCGCCGCGCTGCGCATGGGCAGCGTCTCGTTCCTTTGGAAAGTGGCGCTGCCCAGCGCGCTGCCCGATATCTTCGCCGGCGTGCGCGTCAGCCTCGCCATTGCCCTCATCCTTGCCATCGTCACCGAGATGCAATCGGCGCAAAGCGGGCTCGGCTTCAACATCCTGATGGCGCAGCGCAGCTTCCGCAGCCCCGAACTCTACGCCGGCATTATCGTGCTCGGCGTGCTTGGCCTTTGCACCAATCAGGTGCTGCTCGCCGCCGAGCGCCGCCTGTTGCGCTGGCGCACCCTCGCGCGCTAGAGCAGGCCGGACGCATGAAGCCCGCACCCTTTGCCTATTACGATCCGGCAAGCCTTGCCGAGGCGAGCGCGCTCTTGGCGCGGCATGACAACGCCCGGCTGCTGGCGGGCGGCCAGTCGCTGATGCCGATGATGAATTTCCGCTATGTCACGCCGGATCACCTGATCGATCTCAACAAGATCCCGAGCCTCGCCGGGATCGGAATCGCCGATGGCGCGCTGCGCTTCGGCGCAATGACGCGCCAGCGCGAAATCGAGTTCTCCTCCGAGGTGGCGCGACTCTGCCCGGTGATCCAGGAGGCGCTGGCCCATGTCGGTCACCGCCAGACACGCAATCGCGGCACGATCGGCGGCTCGCTCTGCCATCTCGATCCCGCAGCCGAACTCGTCAATCTGACGGCGCTTTATGGTGGCACGCTCGAAGCCGAAAGCATGCGCGGCAAGCGCGTTATCGGCTTCGATTCCTTCGCCGCGGGATTCATGACGAGTTCGCTCGAGCCGGACGAGATCCTGACCGCGGTGACGCTCAAGCCATGGGGGCTGCGGCACGGCTATGCGTTCTTGGAGCTCGCACGCCGCCACGGCGATTTCGCGATCGTCGCGGCAAGCGCGCTCCTCGAGCTCGATCCGCGCGGCCGGATCGCACGCGCCGCCCTGGCGCTGTCGGGGTTGGGGCCCGTGCCGGCACGGCCCGAGAAATCGATCGCGTTGCTTCAGGGCGCGGAACCGACGCGCGAGGCCTTTCTCGCCGCGGCCGAGGAAGCCGGCAAGATCGAGGCGATGAGCGACGCCTATTACAGCGCCGCCTATCGCCAGCATCTGGCGCTTGTGCTGACGCGCCGCGTCCTGGAGCAAGCGGCGCGGCGCGCCGCCGAGCGCAGCGCCGCATGACCCAAAAGCGCCGCATCGCCGTCACCGTCAACGGCACGCGTTATGAGCGCGAAGCCGAGCCGCGCTTGAGCCTCGCCGATTTCCTGCGCCACGACCTGCATCTCACCGGCACGCATTTGGGCTGCGAGCATGGCGCTTGTGGCGCCTGCACGGTGCTCTTCAACGGCCACAGCGCCCGCTCCTGCCTCATGCTCGCGGTGCAAGCCGATGGGCAAGAGATCACCACCGTCGAAGGCCTCTCGCCCGCCGACGGATCGCTCTCGCCGCTGCAAGAGGCTTTTCACGAGAAGCATGCGCTGCAATGCGGCTTCTGCACGCCGGGCATCCTCTGCACCGTCACCGAGCTGCTGCGCGATGTGCCGCGACCCGACGAGACGCAGATCCGAGAATGCCTCTCCGGCAATCTCTGCCGCTGCACCGGCTATCAGCCGATCATCGAGGCGGTGCTGCTCGCGGCATCGCAGCTGGAGCCTGGAATCAAAGATGAGGATGGTCGCGTATGATCGCTGCAAGCGCATCCTGCGTCCCTCGACAAGCTCGGGATGAGGAAAATCCCAGATGGCATTAAAAAACCACCTCATCCTGAGCGCGACCCCGAGCGCAGCGAAGGGAAGCAGTCGAAGGACGCACGGCCAGATTCCAGCGATACGCATAACGCTATAGACCAAGAGAGGGTGTGATGGCCCGTTTCCCCTATCTCAGCAAAGAAGACGTTGCGCCCGAGCATCGCGACATCATGCGCGACATCAATTTGTCGAAGCTTCTCGCGCACAGCCCCGGCGCGGCGCGCGCGTCGAACAATGGCGCCATGTATATCCGCCACGGCTCGAAGCTCGATCCGCGCCTGCGCGAGATGGCGATCATGCAAGTCGGCTATCTTGCGCGCTCCGCCTATGAATACGCGCATCACGTGCAGATCGGCCTCGGCGTCGGCGTGAGCGAGGCCGATATCCGCGCCATCGCCGACGACACCGCGGGCAAGCCGACCGCGCTTGACCCGTTGACCAAGGCGGTGTTGAAGGCGGCGCGCGAGCTGGCCGCCGAGATCAAGCTCTCCGACGAGACCTTCGCCGTGCTGCGCCGGCATCTCGACAATGAAAAGCTGATCGACCTCTTCATCGCGATCTGCTCTTATTGCTCGACCGTGCGCCTGCTGGCCGCCTTGCAGATCGATCTCGAGGACGAATACCGGCAATATCTCGAGCGATTCCCGCTGCCGAAGGACTAAGGGAGCCGACCGGCCAACCTCGCGAAGGAGCGAAACGATGCGTCCGCAACTCTTGAATCCCGCGCAACTCGTCGGCGTGTTCCGCAAGGAATTCGAGCTTTGCCAGGTGAAGCGCGGCGAGACCATCGTACTCTTGACCAACCTCAACACGCGGCGCGACTACGTCCAAGCCGGCATGGCGGCCGCCGAGGAGCTGGGCGCCGACATCTACGAGATCGGCATCAGCCGCGTGCCCGACTTCACCCGCGTGCGGCGCGAGGTCGGCGAGGCGAAGGGGCTGATGGCGGCGCTCAAGGCCGCCGATCTGGTGCTGACCTTCCAGCCGCCCAATTTCGCCCGCTGGCAGCGCGAGGCGCGCGATGCGGGGACGCGCATCCTCTCCGTCATCGTCGCGCCCGACGAGCTGGCGCGGCTGCAATCGCCGCCCGGCCTCAAAGAGGCCGTGCTGCACGCCGCCGAGCGCTGGGGCAATGCGCGCGAGATCCGGCTGCTCTCCGATGCCGGCACCGATCTCACCTGGAAACGCGGCGAGTTCAAGGTCAAGAGCCAATATGGCTTCGCCGAGGAGCCGGGCCGCGTCGACCAATGGGGCGCCGGGCATATCACCAACTATCCCGATGAAGGCAGCGCCAACGGCATTGTCGTGCTGCAGCCGGGCGATTTCTGGATCCTGCCCTATATCCGCCTGATCGAGAATCCGGTGCGACTCGAGATCCGCGACGGCTTCATTCGCAAAGTCGAGGGCGGGGTCGATGCCAAGGCCTTCACCTATTGGCTCGACCGCAACAAGCGCAGCGCCGACGATCTCGATCCCTATGCCGTCTCGCATCTCGGGTTCGGGCTGCACCCGCATGCGCATTGGGACCAGATCCTCCTCCATGGCAACGAGCCCGACCGGCTCGATTCTTCGGCGCGCGTCTTTGCCGGCAATTTCCTCTTCTCCACTGGCCCCAACAACGACATGGGCGGCAAGCGCGACACCAAGGGCCACATCGACACGCCGATGTGCGACTGCACGGTGCTGCTCGACAATGAGCCCGTGCTGGAGCGCGGAAAATTCGTCGATCCGAAGATGATCGTCCCGCCGGCCTGGGGGTGATTGCCGCCGGTGAAACACGCTTTCGCCGGCCTTCTCGCCCTCCTCCTCGCCTGCTCTGCACCAGCGGCGCGCGCGGCCGAGGCGGTCGTCGTCGCCTCGAAGATCGACACCGAGGGCGCGCTTCTGGGCAATCTCATTCTCTCCGCTTTGAGCGCGCATGGGATCGCGACTCAAAACCGGCTCGCGCTCGGCCCGACGCAGATCGTGCGCCAGGCGATCCTCGCGGGGCAGATCGATCTCTATCCCGAATATACCGGCAATGGCGGCATCTTCTTCAAGCGTGAGGCGGATCCGGTCTGGCATGACGCGGCCAAGGGCTATGACGCGGTGAAAACGCTCGATGCAAGCGAGAACGGCCTCGTCTGGCTGGCGCCCGCGCCGGCCGACAATAGCTGGGCGATCGCCATGCCGCGCGATTTCGCCGCGCGGATGAAGCTCGCGACGCTCGAGAATTTCGCGGCCTATGTGAAACGCGGCGGGCGGGTGAAGCTTGCCGCCTCGGCCGAGTTCGTCGAAAGCCCGGGGGCGCTGCCGGCCTTCGAGAAGGCTTACGGCTTTCACCTGACGCGCGGCCAGCTTTTGACCTTGGTCGGCGGCGATACGGCGGCGACGATCCGCGCCGCAGCCGAGGGAATTTCCGGGGTCAACGCCGCCATGGCCTATGCGACGGACGGCGCGCTCGCCGCGCTTCATCTCGTCGTCCTCGCCGACGACAAGCACGCGCAGACGGTTTACGAGCCGGCGCCGGTGATTCGCCAAGCTGTGCTGGCGCAGCACCCGGCAATCCCCTCGATCCTCGACCCGATCTTCCGGTCTTTGACCCTGACGCGGCTTCAGCAGCTGAACGCCGCCATCGCGGTCGAGGGCGAAGACGCGAAAGCGGTGGCGGAGCGCTATCTGCACGAGCAAGGCCTGACGCAATGAGCGACGCGCCGCGCAACCGCGTCCTTCTGGTCTTGGCCCTCATTGCCCTCGCCGCTTTCCTCGGCACCGGATTTCTCGGTTTGGCGCCCAACCGCCTGACCAGCCCCAGCCCGCTCTATCTCTGGCAAGCGCTCGGCCTGCCGGAGCTTACCGCCATCCTAGCGCTCGGCCTGATACTCGGCGCGCTCTCCCTGTTGCGCGCGAGCCCCAACACGGCACGCGCGAGCCTCGCTCTCGGCACGGCGCTGCTGCTCCTGCTGCTCTTTGCCGCTGGCGAGAGCGCCGCCAGGCTGATGCGCACCGCGCCCCCTGCCGCGCGCGCCTCGCTCGGCGCGGCGTTCTGGGTTGCGATCTTCTGCCTCGCGATAGGCATGGCCGACGCGCTGCGCCGCCTCGGTGCCACGGCGGTGGCGCGCTTTCTCGTCGTCGCTCTCATCGCCCTTGCCATCGCCGCCATGGCGCGTGGCGGCATTTTCTCCAACCTCGCCCTCGCGCGCGAATATGCGGCGCATCGCGCAGCCTTCGCGGCGGCGCTCGATCGCCACGGCGTCCTCGTCCTCGTCTCGGTCGCGGCGGCGCTCCTCATCGGCGTGCCGCTCGGGATTTTGACCGCGCGCAAACCAGCGAGCGCCGGCGCCATCTTCGCGACGCTCAATCTGCTTCAGACCATCCCTTCCATCGCGCTTTTCGGGCTGTTGATCGTGCCGCTTTCGGCGCTTGCCGCGGCGGCACCCGGCCTCGCCGCGCTCGGCATCGGCGGCATCGGTCCGGCGCCGGCGATTGTCGCGCTGGTCCTCTATGCCCTGCTGCCGGTGGTGCGGAACACCCGCGCCGGCATCGACGGCATCGATCCCGCGATCATCGACACGGCGCGCGGCATGGGCTTCAGCCCGCGGCAAATCTTCCTGCGCGTCGAGTTGCCGCTCGGCATGCCCGTCTTCCTCGCCGGGCTGCGCATCGTTCTCGTCCAGACGATTGGACTTGCCGTCGTCGCCGCGCTGATCGGCGCCGGTGGCCTCGGCACTTTCGTTTTCCAAGGCATCGGGCAATACGCAACCGACCTCGTTCTGCTCGGTGCGATCCCGACCATCCTTTTGGCGCTGGCGGCGGATTTTCTTCTAACCCTCGCCATCGCGCTCTCGCAAGGCAGGCAAGCATGACGATCGAATTCGAGCGCGTGACGAAGACATATGGTGGGCGGCGCGCCATCGCCGATATCAGCTTTCGCGTCGAGCGCGGCGCGTTCTGTGCGCTGGTCGGCCCGTCGGGCGCGGGAAAATCGACGTTGCTGCGCATGGTCAATCGGCTCGTGCCGATGAGCGAGGGCGCGATCCGTCTCGAGGGCGAGGACATCACGCGGCTCGAGCCGGTCGCGCTGCGGCGGCGCATCGGCTATGTCGTCCAATCGATCGGGCTCTTCCCGCATTGGACGATCGCTCAGAACATCGCCACCGTGCCACGGCTGCTGCACTGGCCCGAGACGCGCATTGCCGAACGCGTGCGCGAATTGCTCGCGCTCATGCGGCTCGATCCCGGCACCACGGCGGAGCGTTACCCGCATCAGCTTTCGGGCGGCCAGCAGCAGCGCGTCGGCGTCGCTCGGGCGCTGGCCGCGGACCCCGACGTGCTGCTGATGGACGAGCCCTTCGGCGCACTCGATCCGATCACCCGCGAGGAGCTGCGCATCGAGCTCGGGCGCATCCACCAGGCGACGGGAAAGACCATCCTCTTCGTCACCCACGACATCGACTCAGCGCTCGAAGCGGCCGATGTGATCGCGATCTTGCGTAACGGCGCGCTCGTGCAGTTCGGCACACCGGCCGAGATTCTCGCCCGCCCCGCCGATGATTTCGTGCGCGACTTCGTCGGCGGCGCTGCGCTCGGGCTGAAGCTGCTGGCGCAGCGCCGCGTCGCCGAGCGCCTGCGCCCGGAGCCGCGGCCCGAGGGCACGCCGATCCCGGGTGATGCGACGCTGACGGAGGCGCTGTCGCAAATGGTGCTGCGCGGCACGGATCGGCTGCCGGTGAGCGATGAGAACGGCCGGATCACGGGCTCCGTTGCGCTCGCCGATATGATCGCGCCGTGAGCGAGCGCTCGCTCCTCGCGCGCGCCGTGTGCGACCCGCTGCTCTGGGCGGTGCCTGCTTTCGCGTTCTTCACCCTCTTCATGCCGGCGCTCGCGCCGCTTTTCGCCAAGGCATTTCCTGCAACGACGCCGCCGGTCTATGCGGGAGACAGCTTCCTCGCGCTCTGGCTCTATCACGCCGCCCTCGTCGCGGTGTCGAGCCTTGCAGCCACCGTGATCGGCATCGGCGGCGGCGTCTTCGCAACGCGGCAGGCGGGGCTCGAATTCCGCCCGGCGATCGAGGCGCTCGCCACAATCGGGCAGAGTTTTCCGCCGATCGCGGTTCTGGCGCTCGCCGTGCCGGCGCTCGGCTACGGCGCCGCGCCGACTTTCGTCGCCTTGACGCTCTATGGCGTCCTGCCCGTCATGAAGAACACGATCGCCGGGATCGCAAGCGTGCCGGCGGGCCTGCGCGACGCGGGCACCGGCATGGGCCTCAGCGCGCTGCAACTCCTCCTCAAGGTCGAGCTGCCGCTGGCGGCGCCAACGATCCTTGCCGGCATCCGCGTTTCGGTGATGGTCAATATCGGCACCGCGACCATCGGCTCGACCGTCGGCGCGGTGAGCCTCGGCACGCCGATCATCGGCGGCCTCATCAACGGCAAGATCGGCTATGTGATCCAGGGCGCGATCGTCGTCGGCCTGTTCGCAATCATCATCGATCTGATCTTCGAGCGCATCGACCGCCGGTTGCGCCGCTTCGCCCGGCGCGATTGATTGGGCGGCGAGGAGACTGCAATGAGCGAGGCTTGGAGGAAGCTCGGCAAGGTCACGCCGACAGCGCTCGTCGAGGCGCGGCTGCAAGCGCATCACGCCGTGCAATGGGTCACGAAAGCCGCTCGCGCCAATCTCGCGCCCCAATCCGATGACAGCCAGAGCAGCCTCCTCTGGAACAAGGTGCACGCCGCGCTCTGCTGCGAGCCGCTGACGACGCCCCGCGGCGGCGCGCTGCGCTTTGGCCTGGCGCTCGACTCTCTGCGGCTGATTGCGCTGGAGAACGATGCGCTTTCCGGAGAGTTCTCGCTCGAGGGCGCAATTGACGCAAGTGCGGGAGCTTGGATCGACAGCCTCGCGCTTGGCGCGGGGCTGAAACCGCCCAGTCCCGTCGTTCTGCCCTATGCTCTGCCGCCGCATCCCATCGCCGCCGGCGGCCTTTATGCTCCAAACGCGCAGCGCGATGCGCTCGCCGCAATGGCGAGTTGGTACGGCGCGGCCGACGAACTGCTGCGTGAGATCCGCGCCAGCCTCGTCGGCGTCGGGCGCCGCCTCAGTCCCTTGCGCTGCTGGCCGCATCATTTCGACATCGCGGTTCTGCTGACGCTTGGCGAGGGCGAGCCCGAAAGTGCGGCCGCGGTCGGCATCGGCATGAGCCCCGGCGATACC
The DNA here is from genome assembly GCA_035605975.1 of Allostellaceae bacterium. Taxonomy (GTDB): domain Bacteria; phylum Pseudomonadota; class Alphaproteobacteria; order ATCC43930; family CGMCC-115725; genus CAIKMD01. Next base: position 54,119 of record DATNGG010000070.1, read on the forward strand.
TATTACGCCGAGCCCTATTTCTATGTGAGCCCCTGGCCGCGTCCGACGAACCGGACGCTGCCGCAGCTTGCAGCGCCCGCCCACTGGCACGACAAAGATTTCCTCGCCGCGATCGTCACCGCTTCCTCATTGATCGCCGCCCCCGATCCTTGCATGCGCGCACGGCGATTTTTCGATGGAGCCATCGCCGCGGCGCGCGAACTTCTTGATGCAAGCCCGCCGCTTTGGCGCTAGGTTTTGCCGGGTCGAGCGGGAGGATTCAGATGACCGGGCTGGCTTACGACGGCGCGCTGAAATTCGGCCTGTTCTTTGCGCCGTTTCATTCGACCCGCCTCAACCCGACCTATGCCTTCGAGCGCGACCTTCTCTTAAGCGAGCATCTCGACCGGCTGGGCTTTGAAGAAGTCTGGTATGGCGAGCATCATTCGGGCGGGATGGAGATGGTCGCCGCGCCCGAGCTGATGATCGCCGCGGCGGCGCAGCGCACCAAATACATCAAGCTCTGCACCGGCGTGAAGTCGCTGCCCTATTACAATCCCTATACCCTTGCCGAGACGGTGGCTCAGCTCGACCACATGACGCGCGGCCGCTTCATCTTCGGCGTCGGGCCCGGCGCCTTGCCGAGCGATGCACGCATGCTGGCGATCCCGGTCGCATCGCTGCGGCGGCGCATGGATGAAAGCCTCGACACCATCGTCGCGCTGATGAAGGGCGAGACGGTCACGAAGAAGACCGACTGGTTCGAGCTCAAGGAGGCGCGCTTGAGCGTCGGCTGCTTCACCGAGCCGATGGCCGAGATCGCCGTCACCTCGATACGCTCGCCCGCGGGCGTAGCCGCGGCCGGACGCCATGGCCTCGGCGTCTTGACCTTGGGGCCGATGAGCGACGCCGTGCTCGATCATCACATCGAGAATTGGCGCATCCACGAGGCCGAGTGCCGCAAGGCTGGCCACACGCCCGATCGCGGCAAATGGCGCATCACCTTGATGATGCATATCGCCGAGACGCGCGAGAAGGCGTTCGCCGATGCGTCCTGGGGCTTTCCCGAATTTATCGACTACTCGCACGACATCGTGCCGGCGCCGCCGCCGATCCCGCGCGGCATCGCCAATCCCGCGCAATTCGCCCATGAGAACCAGGTCGCGATCATCGGCACGCCCGACGACGCCATCCGCGAGATCGAACGCGTGCGGCAAAAGCTCGGCGGCTTCGGCGCGGTGCTGGTCTTCGGCAATGACCTCGCGCCCTGGCCGGCGCAATTGCGCAGCTTCGAATTGATCGCCGAGTTCGTGAAGCCGCATTTCTCGCGCGCCAATGCGCTGCGCCGCGCGAGCTACGCGAAGACCGCGGCCGCGATCGGCGAATATCGCCAGGAGGCCGGCGCGGCCTCGGCCTCGGCGAGCGACGCCTATCAAAGCAAGCAGCGCGGCTGAGCCCGCCTCTCATCGTCCCGCGATTCACAAAATCGGTGACTTTCATGGAATTCGGCATTTTCGATCATCTCGACCGCTCCAACCTGCCGCTCGCCGATTACTACGAATCGCGCCTCAAGATCATCGAGGCTTACGACCGGGCCGGCTTCTACGCCTATCATGTCGCCGAGCATCATTCGACGCCTTTGGGCATGGCGCCGAGCCCCTCCGTCTTCATGGCGGCAATCGCCCAGCGCACACGCCGGCTGCGCTTCGGCCCGATGGTCTATGCGTTGCCGCTCTATCATCCGATCCGCATGATCGAGGAGATCTGTATGCTCGATCAGATGAGCCGCGGCCGGCTCGATATCGGCTTCGGGCGCGGCTCCTCGCCGATCGAGCTGGGATTTTTCGGCGAGAAGGGCGAGGAATCGCAGGAGATCTACACCGAAGCCTTCGAGCTCATCATGAAAGGCCTAACGCAGAAGAGCCTCACCTTCCACGGCAAGCATTTCCAATTCGACAACGTGCCGATGGAGCTGGAGCCCTATCAGAAGCCTTATCCGCCGATGTGGTACGGGCTGCACGCGCCCGACAGCGCCGAGCGCGCCGCCAAGCGCGGCTTGAAGGTCATCGAGCTCGACATCCCCGCCGCGACGCGCACCTGCTTCGAGCGCTTCCGCGCGGTGTGGCAGGAGACGCGCAAAGCCGAGGCTTTGCCGCTGATGGGGATCGGCCGCTTCATCGTCGTCGGCGACAGCGACGAGGCGGCGCTCGCCCTGGCGCGCCGCGCCTATCGCCGCTGGCATGACAGCTTCACCTTCCTTTCGAGCGGGCGGAACTACACGCTCGTCCATCCGCGGCCGCCGCATTTCGATGCGATTGCCGAAGACGGGCGCGGCATCGCCGGCTCGCCTGCGACGGTTCTCGCCGCCTTGCGCAAGCAGGTCGCCGAGACCGGCGCCAATTACATTGTCGGCCAATTCGCCTTCGGCGACATGACGACCGAAGAGACGCTCGCCTCGCTCGACCTCTTCACCCGCCGCGTGATGCCCGAGCTGCGCGGGTAGAAAGTGCGCGCCCGCCAGGCGCGCGCGGCGGCGTCAGCGGGCGAGAATCGGGCTCTGCGTCGCGGCGCCTTGATAGATCGTGAGCGCGCGCGACGGCGGCGGCAGCTCGATCTCGATCTCCAGCATCGACATGCGCTCGCCGCGGCGCAGCCGCATCTGCACCTTCTCGTTGGTGACGTCGACGTAGTTGCGGACGGCGCCGAGAATGTCGCGCTGCAGCCGCGGCAGGTAGTCCGGCTGGGCGCGGTCCTGCCGCTCATGGGCGAGGATGAGCTGAAGCCGGTCCTTGGCGGTTTGCGCGGAGCTGCGCGTGTCGGGGCGGCGCAGGAATCCGAAGAGGCTCATGTCGCCCTCCACAGCACCCGCTGCAAGAAGCTGCGGCGCTCGGGCCCGAGCACGCGCATCTCGATCTGTGCGCCCATCAGCCGCGACACGGCATCGGCATAGGCCTTGCCGGCGTTGGAGTTCGCGCTGAGAATGACCGGCGTGCCGACATTCGAGGCGCTCAAGACCGTCGGGCTCTCGGGGATGATGCCGAGCAGCGGAATGGACAGGATCTCGAGAACGTCGTCGACCTTCATCATGTCGCCCTTGGCGACACGCTCGGGGTCGTAGCGCGTCAGGAGGAGATGCGACTGGACCGGCGCCTCGCCTTTCTCGGCGCGGCGCGTCTTGCTCGAAAGCAGCCCGAGGACGCGGTCGCTGTCGCGCACCGAGGAGACTTCGGGGTTGGTGACGACCACCGCCTCGTCGGCGAAATACATGGCGAGATGCGCGCCGCGCTCGATCCCCGCCGGGCTGTCGCACAGGATGTAGTCGAATTCGTTGCGCAGCTCCTCGATCACCTTCTCGACGCCCTCGCGGGTGAGCGCATCCTTGTCGCGGGTCTGCGAAGTCGGCAAGATCGACAGGTTGTCGAGCCGCCGATCCTTGATCAGGGCCTGATTGAGCTTGGCATCGCCCTGGATGACGTTGATGAAGTCGAACACCACGCGGCGCTCGCACCCCATCACCATGTCGAGATTGCGCAGGCCGACATCGAAATCGATGACGACGGTTTTCTTGCCGCGGAGCGCAAGGCCGGCGCCGAGCGCGGCGGTCGAGGTGGTCTTGCCTACCCCTCCCTTGCCCGATGTGATGACGATGATCTTGGCCACGCTGCGATCTCTCCTCTCAGCTGGTGGACATTATTTCAGCGGCTCGACGCACAGCGTGCCGTTATCGAGGAACGCCTGAACGCGTCCGCGCCGCAGCGACGGATCGATGGCGTCGCTGAGCTTGTAGAGACCAGCGATCGCGATCAGCTCCGCCTCGAGCCCCTGACAAAAAATGCGTGCGGCGTTGTCGCCATGGACCCCGGCAAGCGCGCGGCCGCGCAATGCGCCATAGACATGGATGTTGCCATGGGCGATGAGCTCGGCGCCGGGGCTGACCGAGGCGACGACGACGAGATCGCCGCGCTCGGCGAAAATCTGCTGTCCCGAGCGGACGGGCTCGGTGACGAGCAGCGTAGCGCCCGTCAAAGGGGCGATCGGAGCCTCACGGAGCGGCGCCACTTTGTGCTCGCGCGCCTTGGCCGGCTTGGCCTCGGCTTTCGGCGTTGCCTCCCCGTTCGCCGCGGGCGCTTGGCTGCGGGTCTCGGGCAGCACGTCGGTGCCGCCGGGCAGGGTGATGAGCCCGGCGTGAAGCGCCGCCTTGTTCTGCTCGATCGTGCCGTTCTGCACGCCGATCAGGGTGACCTTGCGGTTGCGCATGTCGCGCGCGAGGCCGATGAAATCGAAGTTCGGGCCGATTTCCGCCGCCTGGTCAAGATCGAGGACAAACGGCGCGTTGGCAAAGAAATGCGGCGTCTGCGCCAGCATCGTATCGAGCGCCGCGAAGAAGGCTGCATCCGGGGCGCGCGCCATTTGCAAGACGATCGCGGTGAAGAACCTGCCTCGGACCTGGAACGGGGCGACGCTCGGGCGCTGCGCGCCCGCGCCGACCTCCACTCGTTGCGTACTAATCATGCTTCACACTGGGCGTCTGCACGTTACAAATATACGGGTTCCTGTTTATGCGAAGTCGCACCGAGGATGCTATGGGCTTGTTGGATGGCCATGTGGCATTTCTGTGGCGGGCTCGGAATCACCCGCAAATTCTAGGAAAGCGGCGGAAATATGCGCCGTCGTCGGAGGCGACTCGGGACCTGCGGCGCTTATGCGCTGCCTGCCTCACGCCGCCCGATGCGGATTGCGGGTGCGCACGGCCCGCGGCGCGGCGATTCGCGCCCGCAGGCCGTTTTCTCCGAATTGGCGTTGCTTTGCCCGACGGCAGGCGACGTGCACGACATGGCAAAGATCGAGAGCGGGCATTTCGATTTGCGCGAGGAAGAAACGGTCGTCGCCGACATGCTTGCGTCCTGCCTGCCGCGCAGCCGCGTGCCGGCAACGTGTCGCTTTCAGCGCGGCTCACCCAAGATCGCGCCGTTGAAATTCGCATCGCCGATACCGGCATCGGCATGAAGCCCGACGAGATTCAACTGGTGCTGGAGCCGTTCCGCCAAATCGAGAACACCTTCAACTGCCAATATAACGGCACCGGGCTTGGGCTTCCGCTCACCGGTTTGCGTGCGGCTACCACCGGAGTGGGCGCTCCGGCTTGCCGCAGCAGAGGACCGACGGCCCCCCTCGCGAAGTCTTCGGCGGCGGCGTAAGCGGGTTTTTGCTGAGTCTGCGTTACGCTCTAAGACGCTGGCGCAAGCGCGACCTCGCCGTGAAGGCAGGGTGCGCCGGCTTGGTCGAGCACCCAGACCGCGGCTGATTTGCCGTCGGCGGCGGGCGCGCCGCAAAGCGTGACCGGGCCGGTGTCGTAAACCACCTGGCGATTGACGCGGCGGATCGAAGCGATCTTGCGGCCGGGCATCTCGGTTCGCGTGAGCTCGAGCAACAATTGCCCCAAGAGCGAGGATTGGACGATAAGGCCGGGCGCGCCCTCCTCTTCCATTACGTATTTGCGGTCGTAATGGATGCGGTGGCTGTTGAAGCGCAGCGCCGAATAGCGGAAGAGCAGCACCGGCGAAGGATCGAGCGTGCGCCGCCACGCCGGCGCCGGCAGCGCGGGCGCTGCGGCGGCGGCCGGCCCGCGCTGATCGAAATAAACGAATTCGCGCTCCTCGACGATCGCGAGCCCGCGCGGGCCGGTTGTCTCGCTGCGCTGGACCATGCGCAGCACCGGCGCCTCGGCGCTTCCCGCGACCGCGACATCCTTGACCTTGGTGACGCGCTTCAACTCGTCGCCGATCCTCACATCGCCCGGGAACTCGGTGTAGTCGCCGCCGATACGGACAATCCTGAACGGCACGCTCGGCAGCCACGCGCTTTTGAGGGCCTGACCGTCGGGCCGCATATTGTCGGGCCGATGCAGCGCGCCGAAATAGAGATCGGCCCAGCCCGGCGGCAGGACGTCGCCCGGCTTCGAGGCCGGATTGGCGATGCCGAAGGTGGCGGCAAGCCGCGCCGCGGGGCCGGCGGTGACGATCTCGCTTGCGATGGGGCTCGACGCGCCGACCGCGTTTTTGAGCGCCGTCAGATCATGGCTCATCGTGCCCTCCTCGCTTCATCGATCGCATGCCAGACGCGCTCGGGCGTCGCCGGCATGTCGATATGCGTGATGCCCAAAGGCGCCAGCGCATCGACCACCGCGTTCATGATCGCGGCAAGCGCGCCGACATTCCCCGCCTCGCCTGCGCCCTTGACGCCCAGCGGATTGGTCTTGGTCGGCACCGGATTCTCCTCGGTCTCGAAGGAGCACATATCGTCGGCGCGCGGCATGCCGTAATCCTGGAACGAGCCGGTCAGAACCTGTCCGGTTTTCGTATCGAAGACGAGGCGCTCGCTGAAGCACTGGCCGATGCCCTGACCGACCCCGCCATGGATCTGCCCCTCGAGAGTCAGCTGGTTGATGACCGTGCCGACATCGTCGACGACGCAATAGCGCAGCACCTTGGTTTGTCCGGTCTCGGGATCGATCTCGACCTCGCAGACATGGCAACCATTGGGAAAGTTCGGGATCTCGGGATGGAAGCTCGAGGTCTCGTAGAGCCCGGTCTCGATGCCCTTGGGCAAGCGCGCGGCCACATAGGCGGCCTGTGCGACGTCTTTCCATGCGACGGATTTGTCGGTGCCCGCGACGCGGAACAGCCCGGCCGCGAACTCGACATCGCCGTCCGACACTTCCATCATATGCGCGGCGATCTTCTTCGCTTTGGCGATGACCTTATCCGCGGCGAGGGTCGCGGCGCTGCCGCCCAACACGGCGGTGCGCGAGGCATAAGTGCCGCCGCCATCGGGCGCCATGTCGGTGTCGCACATCTGCACGCGGATATCGTCGCTATCGATGCCGAGCTTCTCGCTCAGAATGATCTTGTACATCGTGTCATGGCCTTGGCCATGCGAGATCGAGCCCGGGATGACGGTGACCGTGCCGCCGGGATCGAATTTCACCATCACCGTCTCGCCGAAGCTCTGCGCGGTCTGCTCGATGATGTTGGCGAAGCCGATGCCGCGGAGCTTGCCGCGCGCCTTGGCCTCGGCGCGGCGGCGCTCGAAATCGGCATAGCCCGCCATCTCGAGCGCGCGGTCGAGATTCTTCTCGAACTCGCCGCTGTCGAGGGTGAAGACGAGCCCGGTCTTGAACGGCATCGCGCTCGCCGGGACCGTGTTGCGCCGGCGCAGCGCGACGCGGTCGATGCCCATCTCGCGCGCCGCATTGTCGATGAGGCGCTCGGAAATATAAGAGGCCTCGGGCCGGCCCGAGCCGCGGAACGGGCCAATGCTCGTCGTGTTGGTAAAGACCGCCGAGACCTCGGCGTAGATCGCCGGCGTCGTATAGGTGCCGGCAAGCCCGCCCAAATGCGCTGTCGGCGAGATCACGCCGCCGGGCGCCATATAGGCGCCGATATTCGAAATCTGCTTGACGCGCATCGCCAGGAACTTGCCGTCCTTGTCGAGGGCGAGCTCGCCCTCGGCGATGTGATCACGGTCGTGATCGTCGGACAGCATCCCCTCGCTGCGCTCGCTGATCCATTTGACGGGGCGGCGGAGCTTTTTCGCCGCCCAGAGCGCGAGCTGATATTCGGGGAAATGGCTGCCCTTCATGCCGAAGCTGCCGCCGACATCGCCGGCGACGATCCGGAATTGCGTCTCGTGCTTGTGGAAGACCTTGGCCGCCAGGTCGGCGCGCGTCAGATGCGGACGCTGCGTGCCGACATAGAGCGTCCAGCGGTCGAGCCGGTCATCGTAATCGGCAAGGCAGCCGCGCGGCTCCATCGTCGCGGCGGTGATGCGGTTGAAGGCGAGCCTCAACCGCGTGACGTGATGCGCCTTGGCGAAACCAGCATCGACCGCCGCCTTGTCGCCGAGCGTGTAGAAGAAGGATTCATTGTCGGGACAGGACGGCCACAAGGTCGGTGCGTTCTCCGCCCGCGCCGCCTCGCCGGCGGTGAGCGCCGGAAGCGGCTCGTATTCGACCTCGATACGCTCCGCCGCGTCCTTCGCGAGATCGATGGTCTCGGCGACGACGAAGGCAACCGGGTCGCCGACGAGCATGGCGCGGTCCTGCGCGAGCGAGGGCCGCGGCGGGATATACATGGGCGAGCCGTCGCGGCGCTTTCGCGGCATCACCGGCCCCATCGAGCCGAATTTCTCCGCCGCCCAGTCGGCGCCGGTCAGCACCGCGAGAACGCCCGGCATTTGCTGCGCCGCGCGCGTATCGATCCCGCGGATCGCCGCATGGGCGTGCGGCGAGCGCAAAACGAAGGCGTGGCATTGGCGCGGCAGGATGAAATCGTCCGTATAGCGGCCACGCCCCGTCAACAGCCGCGGATCCTCGGTGCGCGGCACCGATTGGCCCAGCGCGAATTGTCCCATGCCCTATCTCCCTTTTCCAGACGCGCTGCGCCGCGCGTCAGGCGCGTGCTTGCTTTTTCTCGAGAATGCGCTTGTGCAGGTTGCGCACGATGAGGCCGGTCAAGCGCTCGTCATGCATGAAGAGATTCTGCCCCATCGGATAGGGATCCTGCTTCTTCACCTCGATCGGCTCCTTGAGTGCGTCCTCGGCGCTGAGGCCCCGATCGACGAAGCGCTCGACGAGGCCGATCCAGTTCTCGACGATCTGCGCCTGCTCCTTGATATAGGCCTTGGAGCACGGATCGCCGTGGCCCGGCACGATCACCTCGACATCGAGCGCCTCGATCGCCCTGAGCGCCGCGAGCCATTCCCAGGGATCGCATTCCTGGAGCCAGGTGCGGCATTTGTAAAAAATATTGTCGCCGGTGAAGACGACGCCTTCCTGCGGCACGTAGATCGAGGTCTGCGGCGCGGTATGGCCCGGATGGTGGACGATCTCGAAACGGTGATCGCCGAGCTCGAGGGTGAGCTTCTCGGTGAAGGTGAGCTTCGGCGCGTTGGGGTCCTGATAGTCGGGATGACCCATCAGCCAGACGCTGTCGGGATCGGCCTGCTTCATCCGCTCGCGCTTTTCCTCGAGCGTGCCCGACTGGTTGAGATAGCGCTCAAAATTCTCCTTGAGCTTCACCTGCCCGACCACGGTCACGCCCGGGAAATAGGCATTGCCGGCGATGTGATCGCCATGCGGCTCGGTGTTGACGAGATAGCGGATCGGCGCCTTTTCCTCCATGCGCTCGCGCCAGCGCACCGCATCGATCGGCTGCTGCGGCGAATCGATCATCACATAGCCGTCGGAGGTTTCGATGAAGCTCGGATTGCAACCGCGGAAATAGATCTCGGTAAAGCTGTTCTTGCCCACTCGGCGCATGCGGCCTCCTCCCGATGATTTTCGCTCTTCTCGGCGCGGCCATCTTCGGCGATTCGCGCCCGGCGCACAAGAGCGGCGCCCGAGACACGGGGGGCCAGCGCCTCTTGCCGCGCCGTGCCCCTCGAACCATGTCTTTGGATAAAGCGTTGCGACGGCGGCGCGGCGGGACGCAAAAGGCGCCTGCGACGGCTCATTGAGCCAGATCAAACCACCGTCGCGACAGAAGGCTTAGGGTTCCTTGCGTGCGAATTTGCTTTGGCGAAACCCCAAGAGAGGAGGAGTCTGCAATGGCAACCACCAGCCCGATCGACGTGAAAAAGAGCGCCCCGGCCCGGAGCGGCGTTCCCGATCTATGGGGCGCGTTCCGCAGCGACATGGACCGCTTGTTCGACCGCTTCGGCAGCGGCTTCGGCTTCCCGTCCTGGCCGCGCGGAATGTTCGAGCCCTCGGAAACCGTTTCGGTGCCGGCGGTCGATCTGGCGGAAACGGACAAGGCCTATACCGTGACCGCCGAACTGCCGGGGATGGACGAGAAGGATATCGACGTCTCGATCAACGGCGACATGCTGGTGATCAAGGGCGAGAAGCGCCAAGAGAAGGAAGAAAAAAACAAGAACTATTACCTGTCCGAGCGCAGCTACGGGCAGTTCCAGCGTTCCTTCTCGCTGCCGACCGGCATCGATCGCGACAAAATCGCGGCGGAATTCTCCAAGGGCGTTCTGACGCTCACCTTGCCGAAATCGGCCGAGGCCCAGCAACAGCAGAAGAAGATCGAGGTCAAGGGGGGCTGAGGTCGACGAGGGGCTTCGACGATAGACTGCCCCACTTTACTCCCCGTTTGCGCGGGACAGTGAGGTGGGGCGAGTCGTCGATGGGCGATAGCGGGCGCTCGGCGGCAGCGACGCCGTCCTATTGCGCCGCGCTCGGCAAAGGAAGCGAGCCGAGCTCGGCGCGCAAGCCGGCCAGCGCCGCCTCATCGAGCGTTTCGCGCTCCAAGAGCATGGCCGCGCCGCGATCGAGCACCTTGCGGCGCTGGGTCAGGATGCTGACCGCAACTCCGAACACGCGATCGACGATGCCGCGCACCGCAGCGTCGATATCGCGAGCGGTCGCGTCGCTGTACCGCCGCTCCGAGGGATACATTCCCGCCGGCGCGTTGAGGAAGCTCGGCCGCTCGGGCTCGTAGGCGATGGGCCCCAGAGTCTCGTCCATGCCGAAGCGCATCACCATGTCGCGGGCGATATCGGTGACCTTGGCAAGATCATCCGCGGCGCCGGTCGAGAAGTGATGGAACACCACACGCTCGGCCGCGCGCCCGCCTAGCAACACCGCCATCCGGTTCTCGAGTTCCTCGCGCGTCATGATGAAGCGGTCCTCGCTCGGCCGCTGGATGGTATAGCCGAGCGCGCCGACGCCGCGCGGAATGATCGAGACCTTGTGCACCGTATCGACGCCCTGAAGGCTCATGCCCAAGAGCGCGTGGCCCATCTCGTGATAGGCGACGACCTCGCGCTCTCTCGGGCTGAGGATGCGCTTGCGCCGCTCGAGCCCGGCGACGATCCGCTCGACCGCGTTGGTAAAGTCCGCCATGGAGGTCGCGTCGGCGCGGCGCCGCGTCGCGATCAGCGACGCCTCGTTGACGAGATTGGCGAGATCAGCGCCGGTGAAGCCGGGCGTCAGCGCCGCGATCTTCTCGGGATCGACATCCGCGGCGAGGATATGGCCCTTCAAATGCACCTTGAGGATATCGATGCGCCCGCTCTTGTCCGGCCGGTCGACGAGAACCTGGCGGTCGAAGCGGCCGGCGCGCAGCAAGGCGGGATCGAGAATTTCCGGCCGGTTGGTGGCGGCGAGCAGAACGACGCCCGCGCGCGTATCGAAGCCATCGAGCTCGGAGAGGAGCTGGTTGAGCGTCTGCTCCTTCTCGTCGAGCCCACCCGAAGCGAAGGCGCCGCGCGCCCGGCCCAACGCGTCGAGCTCGTCGATAAAGATGATCGCCGGCGCCTTCTCGCGCGCCTGGGCGAAAAGATCGCGCACGCGAGCTGCGCCAACGCCGACGAACATCTCGACGAATTCCGAGCCGTTGATCGAGAAGAACGGCACCCCCGCCTCGCCGGCGACGGCGCGCGCCAGCAAAGTCTTCCCCGTGCCAGGCGGGCCGACGAGCAATATGCCCTTGGGCGGGCGCGCGCCGAGGCGGCCATACTCCTTTTGGTTTTTGAGGAAATCGACGACTTCTTTGAGCTCGGCCTTTGCCTCGTCGACGCCCGCCACGTCGTCGAAGGTGACCTTGGTGTCGGTCTCGACATAGACCTTGGCCTTGCTGCGTCCGACCGACATGAAGCCGCCGCCGAGGCCTTGCTGATTGGCAAAGCGCCGGAACACGAAATACCACACGCCAAAGAACAACAGCGTCGGCAGCACCCAGGAGAGGATGGTGGCAAGCCAATTGCTCTCTACGGAGCCTGAGAATTTGACGTCGTATTGCGCGAGCTCCTTGGCGATATCGGGCGGGACCCGCGTGGTGACGAAGCGCTGATAGCCGTTCTCGGCCTGCTTGAAGCTGCCCGAAATATAGTCGCCCGAGACGCTTACCTCGGCGACCTTGCCGCCTTTCAGATCGTCGAGGAATTGACTGTAGGGAAGCGACGCAACCTGCTGATTGTGCGTCCAAAGTTCCTGCAGCAGAAGGATGCCGACGATCGCCGCGACGATGTACCAGAGATGGAACTGCGTCCGCTTGTCCATTGCTCGGCTCCCTCACGCCATCAGGCCGTTTACCTATAGAATAGATAGGTGTGAAGCGGCAGGGCGGCGAGCAGCGAACGCCGCCGTTTTTCGGCCACGGCCATAACGCCGCCCTTACCGGGCGTAACGCGCCGATAACCCTGGTGTGGCATTCCTTAACGATGGTCGGGCCTCGCCTCTTGGCGCGATGCACAGCGTTCGCGGCGACGCTGCTGCTTGCCGCACTGATGCCGCAAGCCGGCTTTGCGTATGAAGCGGAGATCGGCATGGTGAAGGCCGTCAAAGGACACGCATTCGTCGTCACCGCCGGGCATGCCGCGCCGGCCGCGATCGGCATGCTGGTGCATCAGAGCGATGATCTCGTGACCGAGGGCGATGGCGCGCTCGGCGTCACCTTCATCGACAACACGACGCTCTCGCTCGGCCCCAATTCGAAGCTGATTATGACCGCCTATGCGTTCGAGCCGCGCGTGCATCGCTTTGCCTTCGCCGCGACCCTCGCCAAGGGAAGCTTGATGTGGGTAAGCGGCCGCATGACGGAATTCGCCCCCGAGGCGGTCGCGCTCTATACGCCTTTCGGCACGATCGGCGTGCATGGCACGCGGTTTCTCGTCGAGGTCGATCGATGAGGCGCCGCGCGGCTTTCCTCCTTCTCACTCTCGCGGCCGCCGCCCTCGCGTCGTGCAGCCATAGCCGCGTCGTGCTGCTCGACAGCGGCAAGCCCAGCGCCGTCACGATCCGCAACGATGCCGGCATCGAGCGGCTCGATCGGCCGGGCGAGGCCGTTGCCTTGGCCGGGCGAGACCACCGCGCCCAGCCGATCGCCGTCAGCCGCGCCGAGATCGACCGCGATTGGGGCGACGCGATCGCGGCTCACCCGCCCGTCCCGGTGACGACGATCCTCTATTTCCGCTTCGACACGGATGAGCTGATGCCGGCCTCGCGCAGCGTCTTGCCCGATATCCTCGCGCTTATCCGGCAGCGGCCCGCGCCCGAGATCGCGATCATCGGCTACACCGACCGCTCCGGCGAAGCGCATTACAATTACGATCTCGGCCTCAAGCGCGCCGAGGCGGTGCGGGATGCGCTCGCGGCACGCGGCGTCGGCGGCCAATCGATCACGATCGACTCCTACGGCGCCGCACATCCGCTGGTTGATGGCCGCAGCCCCTATGAGCCGCGCAACCGGCGGGTCGAGATCACCATCCGCTGAGCCCCGCCGGCGCGCCACGCCGCGCCGCCCTTTAACCCCTGGGTGACGCAACCGCCCTCGCCCTGGTATAGAGCGCCGCCGGCGGGAAACGGATTGCCGGCACGGACGGCAAAAGGGGCCAGGCGTGGCGGGGAACGAGGATTTCACGGTGCGGTTCTGGGGCGTGCGCGGCAGCATCGCCAGCCCGGGGCCCGAGACCCTGCGCTATGGCGCCAACACCGCCTGCGTGGAGTTGCGCTGCGGCGCGCATCGCGTCATCTGCGACGCTGGGACCGGCTTGCGTCCGCTGGGCCAGGCGCTCATCGCCGAGGACCAACCAATCGAAGCCGATCTCCTCTGCAGCCATACCCATGTCGATCACATTTGCGGCTTCCCGTTTTTCGCGCCCATCTATGTGCCGGGAAACCGCTTCCGCGTCTGGGCCGGACATGCCGCCGCGCATGGCGATATCGCCGGCGCCTTCCGCCTGATGATGACGCCGCCGCTGTTTCCCGACGTGATGGACACGCTCGAAGCGGCGGTCGAGTTCAAGAACTTCACCGCCGGCGAGACCCTCGCCTTGCAGCCCGGCCTCGACGTGCGCACCGCCGCCCTCAACCATCCCGGCGGCGCCACCGCTTACCGCGTCGAATGGGCAGGCAAATCCCTCGCCTACACGACCGACACCGAACACTGCGCCGAAGGGCCCGACCCCGCGGTACTGACGCTGGTCGCGGGCGCCGATGTCATGATTTACGACGCGAACTACACGGACGAGGATTATCCGCACCACCGCGGCTGGGGGCATTCGACCTGGCAAGAGGGCGTGAAGCTGGCACGGAGCGCGGGCGTGCGCCGCCTCGTCCTCTTCCATCATGATCCCGCCCGCACCGACGCCATGCTCGACGATATCGCCCAGGCCGCCGCCGCCGCCTATGCCGGTACCATCGTTGCGCGTGAAGGCCTGACGCTCACCCTCTGATCCTGCCATGTCTGGTCGACCGCGCGCGAATTCCGGCACGCAACACGTGCCGCGCGTCGCCAAGGCTCGCCTTCGCGCGCGGTTTTCGGCCATAATGCCGCGCCGCGCAGGGTCGCGGCCGCTTCCAAGGGGGAACGGGTGCGTCTGGCGCCGCCTTTCATTCTTCTGCCGTCCGTGACCGATGCTTGCGGCGGGCTCAGGCCATGACGCCGATCCTCTACGCTCTTCTGGCCCTTGCCATTGTCTTGACGATGGTCAGCCTTCTGGTCCCGCTCGCCGAGCGGCTACGCCTGCCGCACACCGTGCTGCTCGCCGTCACGGGTCTCGCCCTCGGCCTCTTGGGCGACTGGATCGTGATCCGGCGCGATATGGGGGGCGTGCTGTGGGACACGTTCAAAGGCCTGGCGGAGATGAGGCTGGGCACCGACCTCTTCCTGCCCCTGTTCCTGCCGCCGCTTCTCTTTACCGCAGGCCTCACGATCGAGGTACGCCGTCTGATCGACGAGATGTCGGCCGTGCTGCTGCTCGCGATCGTCGCGGTACTGGTCTGCATCGCAGGGGTGGCGGGCGTCCTGCATCTCGCGACGGGCTACGACATCCTCGTCTGCCTGCTGGTGGGCGTGATCGTCTCGACCACCGATCCGGCGGCGGTGATCGGCATTTTCCGCGACGTCGGTGCTCCCAAGCGGCTGTCGATCCTGGCCGAAGGTGAGTCGCTCTTGAACGATGCAGTTGCGATCGCATCCTTCGGTTTCGTGATGCAGCTTTTGATCGCCCGCGCCTCGCCCGAGATTGGCCACGCCGCGTCAGCGGATGCATCGGGGCTGGTGGTGCATATCCTGCGCGACTTCTTCGGCGGCGTCCTATTCGGCTTCGTATTGGCGCGCGCGGCGATGCTCGTCCTGCCGCGACTCGGGGACTCGGACGCGGCGATCGCCTCGGTCACGGTCAGCCTCGCCTATCTCAGCTATGTCGTCGCCGATCGCTATCTCGAGATTTCGGGCGTGGTCTCGGTCGTTGTCGCCGCCCTGACGGTGGCGGCCTACGGGCCGACGCACCTGCACCCGCGACAGTGGACGGCGCTCAAGCAGCTCTGGCATCAGCTCGACTTCTGGAGCAACTGCCTGATTTTCGTCCTCGCCTCCATGGTGGCGGCACAGTTCCTGCCGCAGATCAGCTGGCTGCATATATGGGGACTGCTGGCGGTCGTCGTCGGGGCGACGCTGGCGCGCGCACTCGTCGTGTTTGGGATGTTGCCCCTCCTGGAATTGGCGCGCCTCGTCGAACCCGTCGATCAGAGGTACAAGACGATCCTCGTCTGGGGCGGTCTGCGCGGCGCCGTGACGATCGTGCTCGCCATGGTCGTTGCCGGCGACACGCGCTTGCCCGCCGAGATCCGCGACTTCACCGCGGAGCTCGCGACGCTGTTCGTCCTGTTCACCTTGCTTGTGAATGCCACCACCCTCGGCGTGGGCATGCGCGCCTTGGGTTTGAACAAGCTCAGCACGGTCGAGGCGGCGTTGCGCGACCGGGTGCTCGCTTTGTCGCGGATCAACGTCCAGCGGCAGCTGCGCCGGATCATGCGCGAGCATAACGAGCGGGTGGTCGGTTTCGATGTCGGTCCCAATTCGGCAGGCAATGCCGAGGGCGAAATCCCACCCGACGATCTTCCGCTCGATCTCCCCGAACGTCTGTCGATCGGCTTGCTGACGCTGTGCGCACAGGAAAAGGAACTCTATCTCGATCTGTTCGAGGAGCAGACCTTGTCGCAGCACATGGTGGCGCTGCTGACGGCGCGCGCTGACCGGTTGATCGATGCGGTCCGGGATCGCGGGGTGGACGGTTATCAGGAGGTCGTTGAGAGCTTCACGCAACCTGATCTCCAATTCCGGGTGGCGCTGTGGTTTCACCGGCAATTCGGGCTCGGCTGGCTGTTGACCGAGCGGCTGGCCGACCGCTTCGAGATCCTGATGGTGTCGCAAGACGTGGTGGCCGAGCTGGCGGCGTTCAACCTGAGTTCGATCGCAGATTTGCTGGGCAGCGATGCCGAAAAAAAGCTGGGAACGATGATCAAGGACCGGCAGGAGCTGGTCAGCCGGGCGCTGCGTGCATTGTCGCTGCAGTATTCGGGCTATGCCGAGGCGATCCGGGAGCGGCAGCTCAAACGGGCGGCGATCCGCTTCGAGGCGGCCGAATATGCGCGATGGCTGCGTGAGTCGATCATCAGCGGCGAGGTCTATGCCGACCTACGCCGTCAGTTGAACGCGCGCCGCAAGGCCGTCGGCCATCGTCCGCCGCTCCATCTTGGCCTCGAACTCGCCGCCATGATCGGTCGGGTCCCGCTCTTCGCCTCGCTCGATGCGGCGGCGGTGCGCGAGGTCGGTCGTCGGCTCCGCGCCCGGCTCGCCGTTCCGGGCGAGAAGGTCGTGGCGGTGGGCGGCCGGCCCGACGCGATGTATTTCATCGCCGCGGGCGAGGTCGCGGTCCATATCGGCGAAATGACGGTTGCGCTCAAGGAAGGAGACTTTTTCGGCGAGATGGGCCTGCTCGGATCGCGGCCGCGCAACGCCGATGTGATCGCGGTGGGCTACTGCCATCTGCTGGTGCTCTCGCGCAAGGATTTCAACCAATTCCTGGAGCGGCGACCCGGCGTACGAGCCGAGATCGAGGCGGTGGCAGCGCGCCGCGTCGTGGATACGCCGGCGACCTCGTAGCCGGTCGCTCCCGAAGGGCTGTCGAGGACTTTCGCCGCGGTCGAGAACGCCGCGGCCTCAGCGCAAGGCGAGGCGCAGGCGCGACAACAGCAGCAGCTGCCACAGGCAGAGCGCCGCCAGCGCGTCGAGCGCCGCGGAAAAATTGCCGGTCACATCGTAGAGCGTGCCGATCGTCAACGGGCCCAGCACGCCGCCAATCTCGCCCGCGGTGAAATAAAGCCCGGCCGCCGCGCCCATGCGCGCGGAATCGACCTCGCGCAGCTCCATCAGCACGAGCACGACGATGATCGACAAGGAGCCGCGCGCTAGGCCCTGGCACAGCAGCCCCGCGACGAGCGCGCCGCTCGTCCCCCAATTGATGAGCAGCGGCGCCGCCATCTGCGCCGCGAAGAGGCCGGCGAGGATGGTCATGCGCCGCGACGGAATCGCGAGCCGGGGGAAGAGTAACGCGCCGCCGATCCCGATCACCACCGGCACGCTCGCCCAAAGCCCAGCGCTCGCGATGTCCATGCCGCCGAAACGCAGAATCTCGGGCAGCCAATTGGTCAGCGCGTGGCCGAAGAAGAAGGTGCCGAGCGCGAGATAGAGCACGGTGCGGAGCGCGGGCGAGCGCAGCAGTTCGAGAAAGACATGCCGTTGCCGCTGCGCCGGGGCGCCCCTCTGGCGCCGCTCCTGCATGCGGCTGGCGCTGTGATTGCTGACGAGGGTCCAGCCGAGCGCCGCCGCCAAGGCGACGAAGCCGGCAAAGATCAGCACCTTGCGCCAATCGCCGCCGGCAAGCTCGAGGCCGATGCTCGATGAGAGCAGCAGGGCACAAATCGTGCCGAGCGCCTGCCCAACATTGTAGATGCCCATGGCAAGGCCGCGCTCGCGGCCCTCGAACCATTCGCTGATGACCTTGGGGGCACCGACCGAGACGAGCGGCCCGCCGATACCGAAGACGCCGACCGCCAGCAGGAGGCTCAGATAGTCGCTCGCGAGGCCGCGCAAAATGCCCGACAGCGCGACGACGAGCGCGCCCAAGGCAAGGCCGCGCCGTGGCCCGAGCCGGTCGAGCAGCGCGCCGCACGGAATGGCGGCGCCGATATAGACGAACTGCCAGGCGCCGAGAACGCTGCCCATCTGGGTGTGGCTGAGGCCGAGGTCGCGGGTGATCTGCGAGACCAGCGGCGCGATCGCCGCGGCCGTCGCGCCGAAGCAGAAATAGACCATCCACACGCCGGCGAGCATCGCCCAGCGATGGGGATGGAGGGCGGCATCGGAGGAAGCGAGGCTCATCCGCGGCGGAGCGCGTTGCGCCTCGCCTTTCGCGTCAAGCCATCACGCCCTGAGCGCGCGGGTCGTGTCGTCGAACAGCTCGTCGACCGTGAAGCGTCGCGGAATGAGCTTTTGCCGCACGGAATAATCGATGATGATCTCGAGCGAGGGGCGCACGGCCTCGAAGCCGAAGCGGATCGCCGCCGCCTGATCGCCTTGCGTCCCTGCGCGCTTTTGACTCTCGACCAGCAGCTTGAACACCTCTTTCGCGATGTCGGGACGCGATTGCACGATCGGCTGGCGGATCACCGCCATGTGGTTAATCGGAATCCCGCCATGGCTTGCGGCCCATTTCCGCGCCACGCCCTCGGCGTCGGGGATCAAGGGCTTGAGGCGTGGATCGGGGAAGGTATCGCCGACGATTGCCGCATCGAGCTCGCCATCGATAAGCATCTGCACCAAGTTCTTGCCCTCGGGGGCGCGCGTAACGATGGCCGGGTCTTGATATTCGGCGAGATGCGGGTCCTCGAAGGTGATCCACTTCACGCGATCGACATCGACGCCGTAATCATCGGCGAGAATGCCGCGCACCCAGGCGCCGGTCGTCTGAGTGTAGGCGCGGACGCCGACGCGCTTGCCGACGAGGTCGCGCGGGCCGAGCGTTCCGCGCTCGCCATTATAGGCGATGGTGTGATGCTGGCCGCGCGAGACCACCACGGCCGGCATCAGCACATAAGGCTTGCCGTAAGCCTTGGCCTGGAGATAGGTGACGATCGCCAATTCGCTCACATCGTAGCGCTGGTCGCGCACCACCGATTTGAAAAATTGGTTGGCGACCTTGACCTCGGCGAAATCGAGCGACACCGCGGACGAGCGGATCTCGCCTTTCTTCATCGCCTGCGTGTTCGGATAGGTTCCGAACATCGCTTTGAGCGTCATCGGGCGATCCTCAACCGTCATCCCTTCCTCCCCTCTCCTCGGCCCCCGGCGACGCTCAGCCGGCCTTGGCCGGCATGTATTTGCCGCTCAGCTGCGGCGCGAGGGTCGATTCATGACCCTTTTCCTGGCGCTCGAGCCGGGTCTCGCGCGTCCAGGTGCGCTTCAGATCGTCGCGCACCTTGATGCGCAGCCGGCCGAGCCCGCCCTCGACCTCGAGCTCCACCAGATCGCCGTCCTGGAACGCGTTAAGCCCGCGATGATTGGTGCCCGTCGCCAGAATATCGCCCGGCTCGAGCGTGTGGATCGCGCTGACGAACTCGACGCAGCGCGGGATTTTGTGCGCCATGTCGCTGGTGTTGAAATTCTGCTTCAGCACGCCGTTGACCCAGAGCCGGATCTGCAGCTTGTGCGGATCGGCGATCTCGTCGGCGGTGACGATATAGGGACCGATCGGCGCGAAGGTCTCGCGCGACTTCATCTGATAAAAGCTGTTCTGCGCCGGCGGCAGGCCGCGCGCCGAGCCGTCGATGAAATTGACATAGCCGAAGATGTGGCTCATCGCGTCGGCGGCCTTGACATTGGAAGCGCGCTTGCCGATCACAAGCGCGAGCTCGGCCTCGCCTTCAAAGACGGTCGCCGGCACATCGGGCAGGATCATGGTGTCGCCATCGCCGATCACGCTATGGGGCGATTTAAGGAACGCGTTGATCGGCGCCGGCTCCTTGCGCGTGCCGTCTTCCATGTAATTGACCGCCATGCAGTCGATATTGACGGGCTTGGGCAGCGGCGCGCGGAACTTGATGCTCGAGAGCGGAGCGCCCTTGCCGCGCTGCGCCTCCTCTTCGAGCCGCCGGCGATAATCGGAAAAGCGCTCGATCAAGCCACTCATGAGATTGTGCGGCCCGGTATGCGGGATATCGCGCACGGCGGCGGACACATCGACCACCGTATCGCCCTTGATCACGCCGAGCTTGTAATCGTCGAAATAGCCGAGCTTCATCGCTGCCTCCTCGATCCCCTTGTTTATCGCCCCGGCTTTGTCTCGGGGCGCAATCCCGACGGCAGGCAAAATAGCCCGACCCGGGCTCGCAAGCTAGGGCGCGTGGATGCGCGGCGTTTCAGCGCGCGGCGAGGCTTTTCAGATAGGCAACGATATCGTCGATCTGGGGCCGGGCGAGATCGAAATTGGGCATCGGCGGATGCGGCGCATTAAGAAAGGTCCGGGCGTCGATCTGGTCGGGCGCGCCGCGGCGCGCGATCTCGCGCAATGGGGGGGCCGAATCCCGCGCGGCCGAGTTGGGCTCGACGAGATGACAATTGGCGCACCAGGTTTGCGCCAGAGCCTCGCCGCGTGCCGCGTCTCCGGCCGCCCAGGCGATGCCAGGGAGAGCGGCCGCCGCGATCAACGCAAAAAGCGCTCGAATAACGCTCATTCGAGGAACTCCTCTCACGAGCCGGCGATCAGGATACGATCATCGACGGCGGTGACGCCTGGCACTGACCAGGCGGCGCGCTCGGCGGCTTCGCGCTCGGTCCAGCTCGCGACCTCGCCACTCAGCACAACTTTGCCGTTGACCACGTCGATCTTCAGGTGCTTTGCCTCGAGATCGGCGTTGCGCTCGAAGGCCGCGGTCAGGCGCGAGCGGACCTCCTCGGCGCGCACCTTGGGTCGGATCGCGATAAGGTTGATGACCCCTTTGACGCCGCCGAGCTTGCGCACGTCATATTCGGCCTCGGCACGCTGAAAGCCCCAATCGACTGTCCCGTTCAGCGTCACGATACCGTGTTCGACCTTGATCTCAATCGCACGCGACGGGACCGCGACATCCCATTCGAGCATTTTGACGGCTCGCTGCGCGATCTCGTCATCGGCCGTCTTCTTGTCCTCGGCGAGACGAACCTCGATCTCCTGCGCGACGCCGGTCACACCCCTGACGCGCCGCGCTGCGCGCTCGGCCGCGAATTTCTCCGCGAAGGATTCGACGTGGCCGGTCAAGGTCACAACGCTGCCGCGGACGCTGACGCCGATATGGGCGGCATTCACCGCGGGCTCGAATTCCAGCTCGTCGATGACGCGCTGCTGTAGCTTGAGTTCCTCGGACATGGGCGTCTCCTTGACGGTCGCCCTGGAGTCTCTCCGCTTCGGTACCGGCCGGCATTGATGTGGATCAAGCCTCCGCGCAGAAAGAGGAGCCCGGGTCTCGAACCGCAGGCTTGCCACCACCCTTCGTCCAAACGCATCTTGAGCCATATCAAGGTCATGGCCATTTCATCTCGATAGGGTTTCTCGATCGTCTTCCCAGCCCGCGTGACGAGGGGTGCATTCGGGCCCACAACCGAAGGATCACGCCATGCCGCTCAAGGATCTCCTCGTTTGCATCGACGAATCCGAGCCCGCCCGGGCGCGCCTCGATTTTGCCGTGGCGCTTGCGCGCATCCACGCGGCGCGGCTGACCGGGCTTTTCGCCCTTGACCTCGTTCCGACGATCGAGGGCTTGATCCGCGGCTATGGCGGCCAGCACGAGTTCCTCGCCAACTATGCCGCGCTGCGCGAGCGCGCGCGGGACGCCGCGGCGCGGCTCGAGGCCGAGTTCACCGACCGGCTGCGCCGCGAAGACCTCGCCGGGGAGTGGCGCTTCGTCGAGAGCCTTCCCGCCGAGACCGCGGCACTTCATGCGCGCTACGCCGATCTCGCCATCGTCGGACAGATCGACCCCGAGAAACCGAACCCCGTTAACGCGGCGCGGCTGCCCGAGGAGGTGCTGTTCGCCTCGGGTCGCCCGGTGCTCATCGTGCCCTATGCCGGCCGCTTTGCCGGCGATTGCGAGCGGATCCTGGTTGGCTGGACCGCGACGCGCGAGGCCGCGCGCGCCCTCAACGACGCGCTGCCCTTGCTCGAGCGGGCAAAGAAGGTTGCCGTGCTGACGATCAATCCCGGGCGCGTCGCCGATGCCGAGCCGGGCATCCCGGCGGCCGATATCGCGCATCATTTGGCGCAGCACGGCGTTACGGCCGAAGCGGCGACCGTCGTCGTCGACGAGATCGGCACCGGCGATGCTCTGCTCAACTACGCCTCCGATTTCGGCGCCGATCTGATCGTTATGGGCGGCTATGGACATTCGCGCACGCGCGAAGTCGTGCTGGGCGGGATGACCCGGCAACTCCTGCGCCAAATGACCGTGCCGGTGCTGATGTCGCATTAAGGAGCGCCCCGCGGCAGGCGCTGCGGAACGGATTTCCGGGTGGGCGTTATTTAAGGAACGACACGGAGGACCCCATGCCGATCATCGAGGAACCCGAACCGGTCGAGCTCAACATCGACCCCGAGAAGGTCTGCTTCCTCGTTCTCAAAGCGCGGGAATTCGACGCCAAAGTCGAGCCGAACGAGCCCGATCCGGGCTCCAACCCCACCGATGACGACGAACGCGAAATTCTCGCGGATTATGCCGGCGACCCGACGCTCGAAGAGCTGCGCAGTGCGATCGACGCGCTCGATGACGACGAGATCATCGATGTGATCGCCCTCGTCTGGGTCGGCCGCGGCGACTTCACCCGCGACGAATGGGAAAATGCGCGGGCGCTTGCTGCCGACCGGCACCGGCGCGGCTCGGCGGATTATCTGTTGGGCATTCCGACCCTCGGCGACCTTCTCGAAGAAGGTTTGGCCGAGCTTGGCTATTCCTGTGTCGATTTTGAGGGCGACGGGTCCTGAGGCGCGGGGCGGATGTCGGAGCGCGAAGCCCTCATCGCCGGGATCGTGGAGGAAACAGCGGAGACAGCGGGCCTCACCGGCCGCGCGACGCTGAGCCCGCGCGTGCTCGCAGCGTTGCGCCGCGTGCCGCGCGAGGCCTTCGTTCTCGCAGCGGACATCGCCGAGGCCTATGACAACGCGCCGCTGCCGATCGGCCATGGGCAGACCATCTCGCAGCCCTTTATCGTCGCCATCATGACCGAGCTCCTCGACATCGCGGCCGACCAGTCGGTGCTGGAGATCGGCACCGGCTCGGGCTACCAGGCGGCGATCCTCGTTGCGCTCGCGCGCCAGGTCTGGTCGGTCGAATGCGTGCCCGCCCTCGCCGAGCGGGCGCGCGCCGCCCTTGCCGAGGCCCGCTGCGCCAATGTCGAGATTCGCTGCGGCGATGGCGCGTTCGGTTGGCCCGAACACGCCCCTTATGACGCGATCATCGTCACCGCGGCAGCGCCATCGATCCCGCCGGCACTGATCGCGCAGATGAAGCCTGGCGGCCGGCTCATCGCGCCGCTCGGCAGCGCCTTCGAGACACAAAGCTTGACGCTGGTCGAGAAGCGTCCCTCGGGCGAAATCGCGCAGCGCATGATCATGCCCGTCGCCTTCGTGCCGCTGGTGAGCGGCCGCGGCTAGAGCGTCGGGAAACGCCGTCAGGAACCGGAGCTGATCGCCGCGACCTCCTTGCGGAAAGCGGCCAGCACCCGCGCCCCGTCGGGCGTGCGCTTTTCCCAAGCAGCGATCACCGGCTGGATTCGCGCCATCCACATCGCTTCCTGGTCCGGGCTGAGCGGCGTGACGGTCTGATCCTTCATATGCCGGATATCGTCGATCGCCTGCCGCGTGGTGCCATCGACGAATTTGTTAAACCAGGTGGTGAAGAAGGTGCCGCTATTGACGTCGATGACGTGCTTGGCCTGGGGCGAGAGCCTCGCATAGGTCGCATTGTTCATGATGATCGCCGCCTCGACCGCGCCATAGGGCTCCAGCAGATGGTGCCTGACGATATCGGTCAATTTGTAGCCGGTGACACCCGGCCAGCCGAGCGTGGTGCCTTGGATGGTGCCGCGCTGGAGGGCTTCATAGAGCTCGTCGAGCGGCAACGAGATCGGCACGCCGCCCAAGGCTTCGAGAGTCTCGCCGGCGATGCGGCCCTGAACGCTCAGCTTCAGGCCTTTCATATCGGCGAGGGTCTTGACCATCGGCGCCGTGTGAAAGGTGAGGTCGGGATAAATGATGAAGGCAAGCGGCTTCACCCGCTTCCACTCATTGGCGATGATGTTCTCGTCGTAGAGACGCTGCAGCGCGAGCCCGGCATCGTGCGCGTTGCGGGCAACGCCGGGCAAGGTGGCGACCTGAGTCTGAGGGAATTGCGAGGAAACCGGCCCAAGCACGCAGAACGCGATGTCGGCGATGCCGTTCTGCACACGATCGAAGGCCGAGTGCATATCGACCAGCGAATTGCCGACAAAGACCTGTATGTGGAAAGCTCCGTCCGCCTCCTTGTTCACCTTCTGCGTCCATCCCTGGATCATTTCGGTGTACTGCACGGTGTTTGGCGGATTGGGGTAGGCAAAGCGCAGCAGGGTCGGTCCGGCCGCACAGGCAGCCGCGGAATAGGTGGCGAGCGCAGCCGCAACGGCGACGGCTTGCAGGATCGAGCGCCGCCTGCTTCCCGCCGGCGGCCGTGCGGGATCGCTTCGTGTCGCCGCGCGCGCCGGGCGCGCTGCCGCAGCATCGGACAAGTCTTTCCGCGACGTCCTCGACATCGTTCCATCCTCCCTTGTTGCGACGTTTGCCCGTCGCTGAACGTTCCCGCGCGGCGCGCGCGGCCGGCGGTCCGCCGGGATCTTACTCCGCGGCGGCCGCCTCGCGCGCGTGTTGCGCCAGCGTGTCGGCCAATATCGGCAGCTCGACCACATAGAAAACGCCGCCGGTTTTCGATGCGATCTCGCCGACATCGGCCCCGGGCTGGATGAACATGTAGGTGCCTTCGTCAGGCGTCTGCCCGCCCTGCCAGCTCTTGCCGTCATACTCGATCGAGCCTTCGATGAGGTAGCGGATCTCCGCATCCTCCTCGCGGCGCGCCGGAATCTTGGCGCCGGGCGCCATCCGCATGAAGCGGATGCCCGAGCCGCCGAAAGTGCCGAGACGCTTGTGCTCGACGCCATCCAAATGGCGATCGCCGATCCAAGGATGGGCTTGCGGGCGCATCACGATCGGCTTCTCGAAGCGGCCGACAGGAAAGTCGAGCCGCTTGCCGGCGACATATTCGCTGCAGGCGAGGTGACTGTCCCGGTTGATCTTGCGCCCGTCGGGGAGAACTCTCGTGCAAACACCATCAGCGAAGGTCGCGCCTTCCTCCGCGAGCGCCTTGCGCGCGTCGTGGAGCTCCTTGTGCGTGAGATAGGGAATGCCGGTGAGGCCCTGGAATTGCAGGCCGAGCCCCGTGCATTCCTCCTCTTGCAGTTGCGGTCCATAATGGACGCCTTCCGGGTAGAAACCGACCTCGCCGGCTTCGAGGAAACCGTCCTTGATCTGGCGCCGGCCGGTCATGTTGAAGCGATACTGATCGAAGATGTGCGTGTGGCGCGGCGTGCCGTAACCTTTGTCGTAGCGCCGCCAGCTCAATTCGAGCTTCACGCCGGGCACCCCTGAATCGAGGGGGAACCGCTTGCTCGCAGCGCTGCCCGCGCGGCCGACGCCGGGCGAGACCCGAAGCGGTAGATCCGCAATGTTGATAATCGTGACCGTGCGCGTCATTCGAGTTTCCTCCCGCCAGGATGTGCAACGACGTCGAAATCACGCGCACTTTTTTGGTGTTTTTCGTCTTTCAGGACCGATTGTACCTAAATCTGCCTGCGCGCGAATGGCAATCGGAGTTTGCGCAAAGGTGGCTCTCGCTCGGCGCAATCCTGAGAAAGACCGCTGCGGCGACGCTGATTGTGGCTGGAAGAGGAAGTCGGAAAAGTCGGGGGAGGAAGTCAGCGCTTCTTGCGCGTGTGATCGGCGATGAGGCCTTCGAGCATCGCGACGAGGCGCATCGCCGGACCCTTGGGGCCGAGGCTCTGCATGCTGACGCGCGCGCCTTCGCAGAGGAGAAACATCTTGTCGGCGAGGAGATCGGGCTCGACGAGCCCCGCTTCCTCGCAAAGCCGGATGAGCCTTTCGCGATTCTGCGCCTTGTACTGCTCGATGACGCGGCGCGCGGGATGGGTCTTGTCCGCGAGCTCCGCTGCCGCATTGACGAAGGCGCAACCGCGATCCGCCTCGCTCAGCTTGAACTCGCCGACGTGGCGCAGCCAGGTATGGAGCTGGCCGAGGGGATCGCCACGATGCGCCTCGGCGACTTCTTCCCAGGCCGCGTCGAGCTCGCCGACGAGGCCCAGCAAGCATTCCGCGATCAGCATGTCCTTCGATTCGAAATGGCGATAAAGCGTCATCTTGTTCGTGCCCGCCGCCTCGGCGATCGCCTCGACGCCGACCGCATGGATGCCATGCCGGTAGAAGAGATCGCGGGCGACCGCCAGGATTCGCTCGCGCGGCGGCGACGGGATGGGTCGGACTTCGGTCAGCGGCTTGGTCACGAGCTTGTGCATTTCCAAAATCCCTGTTGACATGTTACTTACCGGTAAGTACCTTACGGGTGTTACCGTTCAGTAACATAATTTATGGCGCCAAAGGCGCGGATTCAAGAGCAATGAGGAGGGTCCGATGAACTGCTATGGCGAACCGAGTCTCGGCGACGCCCTCGCCGACCCGATCATCCGGGCGGTCATGGCGGCCGACCACGTCGATCCCGACGCGCTCGCCTCGAGCCTGCGCGAGACCGCGCTGCGGGTGGGGCAAGCCGGCGGCCTCCGCCGCAAATGCGGGGGCGCGCCCTGAGCGGCGGGCCGATGCGGGGGGCGCAATTCGCCGAGCTGGCGGCGTTCGTCGCCGTCGCCGATCGCGGCAATTTTTCGCGCGCCGCGGCCATTCTCGGCCTCTCGACCTCGACTTTGAGCCAGACCATCCGCTCGCTCGAGGCGCGGCTCGGCGTGCGTCTCTTCAACCGCACGACGCGGAGCGTCGCGCTGACCGAAGCGGGCGAGCGGTTCCTGGGCCAGGTCCATCCCGCGCTCGACGAGCTTGGCCGCGCGATCGAATCGATCAGCGCGTCGCGCGACACCGCGGCCGGTGTGCTGCGCCTCTCGGTCGCGAGCCTCGCCGTCGGCCTGGTAATCGATCCGATCCTGCCGCGGTTCCGCGCCGCCTATCCCGAGGTCACGCTCGACATCATCGTCGATGATTCGCTGGGCGATATCGTCGACGGCAAGTTCGACGCCGGCATCCGCATCGGCACGCGCATCGAGCGCGACATGATCGCGGTGCGGGTAAGCTCCGATTCGCGGCTCATCGCCGTTGCTTCGCCCGCTTACCTCGCGGCGCATCCGCGTCCGGAAACGCCGCAGGAGCTGGCGCTGCACAATTGCATCCGCTTCCGCAAGACGACCGGCGCGGTCGATCCCTGGTCGTTCGAGAACGGCGGCGAAAAGATCGAGGTCGAGGTCGAAGGCACGCTCATCACCAACAATCTCGATCTGGTGGTGCGCGCGGCGCTCGACGGCGTCGGCATCGGCTACATGCTCGAGACCTATATGGACGCGCATATCGCCGAGGGCCGGCTCGTTCCGCTGCTGACGAGCTGGTCGCTGCCCTATGCGGGCTATCACATCTTCTATCCGAGCCGGCATCAGATGCCGGCAAAGCTCAAGGCCTTCATCGATTTCCTGCGCCTTGATGCGCGGCGCGGCGCGCCGGAGAAGCCGACCGCGCCGATGGACAATGCCGCAGCTCATGGAGTCATCCGGCTGCGGGCGTGAGCCGCCGAATTGTTTGTGCTTTCCGAACAGCCCTTGCGCTAGCGGCCCGTTATAGCGCGCCACAGCGACGCTTATATCGGACTTGAAGATCGGCCAAGCCCCGCCGCGCCAAGTGGCGCCGAGTGCACAGCAGATTTTCGAGCAACGCCGCAGCGACGCGGATTTCCCCGGCTCGTCCCCCTCCCCCGGCGGCGAGCCACTGGCCCCGGCGCTTCTCCCCCAGAGCGCCGGGGCTTCTTTGTCAACGGGGCTGGCCTGCGCCCGTCCCGGTTTTGGAGTGATGATGAGTTCCTCAAGCGACGTCTTCGATCGGGTTCATGCCGGCAAGCTGCGAAGCCGGACGCGTCTGTTGCGGCTGGTGCGGCTGGTGCTGCTGCTGCTTCTGCCGCTTGCGGCGGTGCTCGCCGGTGCGACCTGGTATCTCGTCTCGGGCCGCTATGTCTCGACCGACGATGCCTATGTCCAGGCCGATATCGTCTCGGTCAGCAGCGACGTCGCCGGGCGAGTCACCGCGATCGAGGTTCACGACAATGAGCGCATTCATGCCGGACAGGTTCTGTTCCGCCTCGACGATCGCCCCTATCGCATCGCCGTCGAGCATGCCGAGGCGCAGCTCGCCTCGGCGCGGCTCGAGGTCGAGGCGATGCGTGCGAGCTATCGGCAAAAGCTCGCGGAGCTGCAAGCCGCCGAGGATACATTCGGCTTCCAGCGGCGCGAATTCGAGCGCCAGCAGACGCTGCTCGCCGCCCATGTCGCCTCGCAGCGGCAATTCGACCAGGCGCGCAACAATCTCGACGCCGCTCAGGCCCAGGTCGCGTCGGCGCGCGAGCAGATCGCCAAGATTCTCGCAAGCCTCGGCGGCGACCCGAACATCGCAACCGACCGGCATCCCTTGGTCGAGCAGGCACAAGCGCGGCTCGATCAGGCAAAGCTCGATCTCTCGCATACTGTGATCGCCGCCGCGCAGAACGGCATCGTCACGCGGGTCGATAAGCTGGCCGTCGGCGATTATCTCAACGCCGCAACCGCCGCCTTCTCGCTGGTCGGCACCGACCGTCTCTGGATCGAGGCCAATTTCAAGGAGACCCAGCTCGCGCATATGCAGCCGGGGCAGAGCGCGACGATCACCGCCGACACCTATGCCGGCCGCCAATTCTCGGGCGAGATCGCGAGCGTCAGCCCAGGCACCGGATCGCAATTCTCCGTCCTGCCGCCGCAGAACGCGACCGGCAATTGGGTGAAAGTCGTGCAGCGCCTGCCGGTGCGCATCGCGCTTGATGCCCCGCAAGCCGCCGACGGGCTGCGCGCCGGGATGAGTGTCACCGTCGATGTCGATACCGAGCAGCGCAACCCGCTGCTCGCCCGCCTCGGCTCCGTCATCGGCAAGGCGAAGGCCGCGCCCTGAGATGGACCAGGCCTCGCCTCGCGCCGCGGCGCCCGCCAATCGCAGCCTCATCACCGCGCTGGTCATGCTGGCGACGATCATGCAGGTGCTCGACACCACGATCGCCAATGTGGCGCTGCCCTATATGCAGGGCGGGCTCGCCGCCGCGCAGGATCAGATCGCCTGGGTGCTGACCTCCTACATCGTCGCCGCGGCGATCATGACGCCGATGACCGGCTGGCTCGTCGCGCGCTTCGGCCGCAAGCGCATCTTTCTCTGCTCGGTCGCCGGCTTCACCCTCGCCTCGCTGCTGTGCGGCGCGGCCGGGAGCCTCGCCGAGATCGTGCTGTTCCGCATCCTGCAAGGCGTTTTCGGCGCCGCGCTGGTGCCACTGTCGCAAGCCGTGCTGCTTGACATCAACCCGCCGGAAAAGCACGGCTCCGCCATGGCGGTTTGGGGCACCGGAATCATGGCGGCGCCGATCCTCGGCCCGACCCTCGGCGGCTGGCTGACGCAGAATTACGATTGGCGCTGGGTTTTCTACATCAACCTGCCGCTCGGCGTGATCGCCTTTCTCGGCATTCTCGCCTTCGTGCCCGAGACCGAGATCGAGCGCCGCCCCCGCTTCGACCTCTTCGGCTTCGCGTTCCTGAGCCTCGCCATCGGCGCGTTCCAAATGCTGCTCGATCGCGGCGAGCAGAAGGATTGGTTTGGCTCGAGCGAGATCGTCATCGAAGCCGCCATCGCCGCGCTCGGCTTGTGGATCTTCGTCTTTCACACGCTGACGACCGAACGCCCGTTTCTCAACACGGCGCTCCTGAAGGATCGCAATTTCGTCGGCGGCAACGTCTTCATGTTCATCACCAGCGCGATCATGTACGCGTCCTTGGCGCTGCTGCCGCCGCTCTTGACGATGCTCGATTATCCCATCGTCACGACGGGGCTGCTGCAAGTGCCGCGCGGGCTTACCATGATGGCGGCGATCATGCTGGTCGGGAAGCTGACCGGCCGGGTCGATTTCCGCATCCTCTTGGCCGCCGGCCTCGCCGCCACCGGCGCTTCGCTGTGGATGATGACCGGGTTCTCGCCGGAGATGGATATGCGTCCGGTGATCGTCTCCGGCTTGGTGCAGGGGCTCGGCCTCGGCCTCCTCTACGGGCCGATCAATGTTGCGGCCTTCGCCACCCTGCCGCAGCGGCTTTTGACCGAGGGGACGGCGGTCTACAGCCTCGTGCGCAATATCGGCGGCAGCGTCGGCATCTCTGTCGCCGAGACCCTGCTGGCGCGCAACATCCAGATTGCTCACGCAAGCCTCGCGCAGGACGTGACGCCCTACAATCAAGCGCTTCAGCACCACGCCGGGCTGCTGCCGATGACCAGCGATAGCGGGCTCGCCGCGCTCGACCGCTTGGTCAATTTCCAGGCGTCGATGATTTCCTATCTCGACGATTTCAAATTCATGATGATCGTCTGCCTCTTGGCCTTGCCGCTCCTGCTGTTGATGCGCGCGGCACGCAGGCCCGCCGGCAATCCGGCGATCGCGATGGATTAGAGCACCCGGAAAATTGACTTCGCCCTCCGTTGCCGCATCATGGCCGCGAGGGGGCCGATGATCGAAGAAATCCAGATTCTCGTTCTGCTGCTCGTGGTGATCGCGGCCGTGGGTGTGCTGGCGGCGCGGTTCGAGATCCCGCAGGCGATTCTCCTGATGCTGGCGGGCGTCGTGCTGGCGCTCATTCCCGGCCTGCCGCCGATGGAACTCGCCCCGGATCTGGTGCTGCTGCTCGTCCTGCCGCCGCTCATCTATTCCGCCGCGGTGGCGATGAGCTGGCGCGAGTTCCGCTTCAACCTGCGCCCGATCTCGCTGCTCGCGGTCGGCTGCGTCGTCTTCACCACGATCGCGACCGCGGCGGCGGCGCATTGGCTCTTGGGCTTTCCCTGGCCGGTCGGCTTCGTCTTGGGCGCAATCGTCTCGCCGCCCGACGCGGTGGCGCCGCTCTCGATCGCGCGGCGCCTGCAATTGCCGCGCCGCCTCCTCGTCGTGCTCGAGGGCGAGGGCCTCGCCAACGACGCCACCGCCCTGATCCTCTATCGCTTCGCCATTCTGGCGGTGAGCCTCGGCACGTTCTCGCTCGGCCGCGCCGCCGGCACCTTCGCTTTGATCGTCATTTGCGAGATTCTCTGGGGCATCGGCGTCGGCTGGCTGATGCTGCGGCTGCGGCGCTGGGTGCGCGAGACGCGCATCGAGGTCACCCTCTCGCTCCTGACGCCGTTTCTCGCCTATTGGCCGCCGCAGCATCTCGGCGGCTCGGGCGTGCTCGCGACCGTCACCGCCGGCCTCTATATCAGCTGGAACGGGCTGCGGCTCATCAGCGCCGCGACGCGCCTCCAGGGCATCTTCTTCTGGGATTTCTTCACCTATCTCATCGAGGGCATGGTGTTCCTCATCACCGGCCTGCAGGCGCGCACGGTGATCGGCCGGATCGGCGGCTTCTCGCCCTCGGAGCTCGTCTTCTCCGCCGCGATCGTCAGCGCGGTGGTGATCGCCGCACGCTTCGTCTGGATGTATCCGGCAACCTATCTGCCGCGCTGGCTCATTCCCGCAGTGCGGCGCAAAGACCCCTCGCCCTCCTGGCAATGGCCCTTCATGCTGGCTTTTACCGGCGTGCGCGGCGTCGTCTCGCTCGCCGCCGCCCTCGCCATCCCCTTCACGACCGCGAGCGGCGCGCCCTTTCCCGACCGCGATCTCATCCTGCTGCTCACCTTCTGCGTCATCCTCGTGACGCTCGTCGGTCAAGGCCTGATGCTGCCGGCCGTCATTCGCGCGCTCGGCCTCGCCCATGCTGGCCGGCGCGAGCGTCATGCCGACCGGATCGAGGAAAACGAGGCCCGGCGGCTCGCCATCAGCGCGGTGATCGCGCGGCTCGACGCGCTCGCGAAAGAGCGCGGCCTGTCACCCGATTTCGTGCGCCCGCTGCGCGCGCGGCATCGCGACCGGCTGCAGCATATCGAGCGCCGCGGCGACGGCGACGACCGCCACCGCTCGCTGACCGAGCTCGACGACGAGATCGAGCTCCTCTTGATCGAGGCCGAGCGGCAATCGGTCAACGACCTCTTTCGCGGCGGCAAGCTCAAGGACGAAGCGCGGCGCCGCATCGAGCGCGAGCTCGATCTGCGCGAGGCGCATCTCGCCAATCAGCGCGAAGACGGGCGCGGCTGAGGACCTCAGCGCCGCGCGGCTCCGGCGAGGCAATAGCCGAGCGCAAGTGCCGCGAGAACGAAGATCGCAGTTGCGATCACGTCCGCGACGCCCGAGGCGGCGCCGGGAACGAGAGCGGCGATCGCCCTCAGGGCGAGGCCGATCGCGGAGAAGGCGAGAACCGCCGCCAGCGAGGCAGCGCCGCGCCGGCGCTTACCGGCGCCCGCCACCGAAGGCCGGCGAGGTCACCCCCTCGAATCCCGGCTCGGTGCCGACCTTCTTCAGCCG
This sequence comes from Allostellaceae bacterium, assembly GCA_035605975.1. GTDB lineage: Bacteria > Pseudomonadota > Alphaproteobacteria > ATCC43930 > CGMCC-115725 > CAIKMD01. Next base: position 86,730 of record DATNGG010000070.1, read on the forward strand.
CGAGTTGATGATCGGCCGCAGCACGAAGAAGCCGAGCAGCGCGGCGGTCAGGTTCATGAGACAACCGACGGCATAGACCGCGTGCCAGCTTCCCGTTGCCTGCGAGAGCAAATTGCCCAAGGGCACGAGCAGCGACGCGGCGCCCTTGGCCGTGTACATGATGCCGTAATTGACCGTCACGTATTGCCGGCCGAACGCATCGCCAACCGTCGCCGCGAAGAGGCTGAAAATATCGCCCCAGAACAGGAACACGAGCGCGTCCGTGATAATAAAGGAGATCGGCGTCGTGCCGAACCAGCCGAAGGCGGCGATGCACAGCGCTTCGATGCCGAAGGCGATGCCCATCATGTTGGCGCGGCCGATATAATCGGAAATCCAGCCATTGAGCGGCCGGCCCACGCCGTTGGTGATGTTGTGCGCGGTGAGCGCCGCGACGATCGCCGGCATGCTGACGCCGAAGATCGTGACGAGCCCGTCGGCGATGCCGCGCTCATGCGCGATCGGGGCGAGCTGCGCCGTCGACATCAAGCCGCCCGCGGCGACGAGGAAGAACATCAGATACATGATCCAGAACAGCGGCGAGCGCAGCGCCTTTTGCGGCGGCACGTCCTCGACGCCCTGGCGCACCCGGATCTTGCTGGCCGGCGGAAGGTCCTGCGCCGACGGTGCCTTGAGGAAATTCGCGATCACCACGACGATGATGCCGTAGATGATGGCGAAGACCAGGAAGGTGTGCTGGTAGCCGCTCGATTCGATCATCGACCGGATCGGCGCGATGGTGATCGCGGCGCCAGCGCCGAAGCCCGCTGCGGTGAGGCCGCCGCACAGCCCGCGCTTGTCCGGGAACCATTTGAGCGCATTGCCGACGCAGGTGCCGTAAACCGCGCCGCCGGCGAAGCCGGCGACCGCGCCGCCGACATAGAGCTCCCAGAGCTGCGTTGCCTGGGAATTGATGAACCAGGCGAGGAAAGTGCCGACCCCGCCGGCCAGCACCATCCAGCGCGGACCGATGCGGTCGACAATCCAGCCCTCGAAGGGCACCAGCCAGGTTTCGAGCAGGATGAAGATCGAGAAGGAGACCTGAATCTCCGCTTTGCTCCATCCGAACTGGTGCTGGATCGGCAAGACGAAGAGCGTCCAGCCGTATTGCAGGTTGGCGACCGACGCCATGCAGGCGATGCCGAGAACGAGCTGAATCCAGCGCGTCGACGGGGCGCTCCGCCCGGCTGGCGTTGTGCTGAGAGATGGGCTGGTCATGGCGATCTCCGTCCCTTGGCCTCTCCGGTCACAGCCGGCGAGTGCTTGTTACGGTGGCCATCATAGGGGGATAATTAACAACGAACTACAGTTATTTGGTGATAACTTTGTGGCATACCAGACCATCTCGCCGTGAGAAAGATCGGCCAAGGCGGCAATCGCGGCGAGCGAATCCGCGTCCCTATTGCCCCGATGCGGCGGGCGGCGTCGTGGGAACGGCGCGCCACGGGCCATTGCAGGAAGCGACATAGGGATAATAGCCCTGCGGGTTCTCGCAATAATACCAGGACTGCGCCGGCGGTAGCCCGCTCGGCTGCGGCGGTGGCTGCTGTACGATAATGGCCGGCGGAATATAGGAGGGATAGGGATAAATCGGCTCGGGATAGAAATACCAGCTGGGGCCGAGCCGCCACCACCAGGCGTAGCGCCCATCGTGCCATCCATGGAACCAGACGCCGCCGCGCCAGATCGTCCGCTCGTGCGGGCCCAGATGGCGGAAATCGCGACCGTGGAAATCCGGCGGAGCGCGATGCTGCGCCTGTGCGCCCGCCGCCCCGCCCGTGAGCGCAAGCGCAACCGCAAGAACGGCAAGGAGGTGCCTGCGCGTTCTCATCGGCCCGATCGCGCAACCAGGAACAGCACCGGCCGCGCGGCCGGATGGCGGCCCGGAAGCGATCTTGCCGCAGCGAGTCGCGCCTCCTTGAGGCGCTCGATACGGGCGGCAACAGCCAAAAAAGAGGCGACGAGCGTCATCGCCGCGAGCGCCGGATAGGCCAGGATCATATCTTCCATCGCCGAGCTCCTTGTGTTGCTTGCTTTTGCGCTCGGGCCGCGGTGAACGCGTTGATTCAGGTCAAAGCGTCGGCAGCGCAACGCGGCGGCGGCTATACGTCAAGCGTCTTTCGCTTCAGGGCCATGCGCCCGCCCCACGCGATAGCCGCAATCGGTTTCCGCGGCCGCGACGGCAAGGCGGAAATTGGCGTCGAGGCAGGAGTGGAGACGATAGAGCGGCTCGCCGCGCTCGACCGGCTCGCCGACTTTTTTCAGCAGATCGATACCCGCGCCCTTGTCAAAGGGTGCGCCGGCAGCGCGCGCCAGACGCGCGATGCGGTAGCAATCGATGGCTGAGACCCGGCCATCCGCGACGGCGGGAATCGCGTGGGTCAGACCGCCGAGAACTGCCCCCGTCGGCGGCCGGCCTTGTGCCGCCAGGATGCGCCCCATCTTGCGCCGCGCCGCGCCCGATTCGAGCAGATCGCGCGCGCGGGCGAGGCCGCTGCCGCCGCGCAGCGCGGGATCGAGCTCCAGAACGCGCGCGGCCAGCTGCAGCGAGCGCTCGCGCAGATCCGCGGGCGCGCTTGCTTCGCCGTTCAGGACTTGCATCACGTCGCGCGCTTCGAGCGCCGGACCGATGCCCCGCCCGATCGGCTGCGTGCCGTCGGTGATCGCGACATCGATGGCAAGTCCGATCTGGTCGGCGACATACTCGAAGAGCTTGCGCAATTGCAGCGCGCCCGCCTTGTCGCGCACTTTGGCGGACGGCCCGACGGGCAGATCGAGCACGAGCCGGGTAACGCCGGCGGCAAGCTTCTTCGATAAGATCGATGCGACGAGCTGACCCGGCGGATCGAGATTGAGCGGACGCTCGACCGAAATCAGAATGTCGTCGGCGGGCGAGAGATTGACGTGACCGCCCCAGATGAGGCAGCCGCCTTCCGCCGCGACGACCTCGCGCATTTCGCTCGCATCGAGATCGACGCGCGCCAGCACCTCCATTGTATCGGCGGTTCCGGCCGGCGAGGTGATGGCACGCGAGGAGGTTTTGGGAATAGCCAGCCCGTGCGCCGCGACGATCGGAACGACGATCATCGACGTGCGATTTCCCGGCACGCCCCCGATGCAATGCTTGTCGACAACGATGTCGCCGGGCCAATGGAGGCTGGCGCCGACATTCGCCATTGCGCGAGTGAGGTTCAGAACTTCGCCGGTCGAAAGAAATCCCGCGCAGGCGACGAGAAACGCCGCGATCTCCATCCGCGAGTAGCGCATCGCCGCGATATCAGCGACAATCGTCTCGATCGCCCCTTGCGATAGCTCGGCGCCGCGGATTTTCGCATGAACCGCATCGAGGCTCGCGGGCGGTGGCGCCTGCTCGATCTCGATTGGCGTGCCCTCGGGCAACCGCAACAAGGCGAAGGCCTGATCGCTGACGCCAACCTCGTCGCGGGCGAGCATATCGTCATGATCGACGATGTTGAGCGTGGCCAAAATTGGCGTGCCGCCGCCGCGCAGCTCGATTTTGGCAAGAGCCTGAAAATCCTCGGGCCGGCACACGCTCGAATGCCGCGGCAAATAGGCGACCGGCTCGCGGTTGGTATCGATCGGCACATGGCGCAAGCGAAGCGGTCCGGTCATCGCTCGCCCGCCTGCGCGGCAATGATTGCGGCGAAGGCCTCGCCCGCGCGCTCGATCGGCCCGGAATTGTCGACCGTCAGCAAAGAGAGATCGGCGATGGCGAATTCTCCGGCGCGCCGGAGCCGTTCTTCGATCGCCTGTGCATCCTCGCGGTCGCGTCGCGTCAAGCGGCGGCGCAATTCCTCGCCGCCGACGGTGACGAGGACCGGCACGACGTCGGCGATCGAGGCGCGCTCGCCGATGAAATGCGCGCGCGAGCCGTCCATCACCACGGAAAGCCCCGCTTTTAGCCACGTCTTGATCTCGATTCCGATTCCATAGGCAAAGCCGTAGGCTTGCCACTCGAAGGCAAAAAGACCGCGCGCCTTGCGCAGCTCGAACTCGCCCTTCGACAGCGCGATATAGTTTTCGGCGTCCTTGCCCAGTGGCCGGGTGATGTAACGATGCGCGAAAGCGACCGGATGCTTGCCGTCGAGCTTGCGGCGCGCAAAGTCGATGAGCCGCGTCTTGCCGACGCCCGATGCGCCCATGACATAGATAATTTTTCCCTGCGCCATCGTTCAGCCCACCGCTTCCGCTGCGAGGCGCGCAATGCCGCGCGCTGCTAGACTCTGTTGCGTCGCCGCGAGCGAACCACTGAGATCGATCGCCCGGCATGCATCCTCGATCACGACTACCGCGAAGCCTTCCTCGGCCGCATCTTCCGCGGAATAGCGCACACAGAAATCGAGTGCGAGGCCCGCGATGAAGATGCGCTCGAAGCCGCGCTCGCGCAGATAGCCGGCGAGACCGGTCTTTGTGACGCGGTCGTTCTCGCGAAAGGCCGAATAGGAGTCAATCGCGCGATGGTAGCCCTTGCGAATGACGAGCTCGGCGTGCGGCACGGCGAGGCTGGGGTGAAAGGCCGCGCCCGACGTCCCTTGCACGCAGTGATCCGGCCACAGCACTTGCGGCCCGTAAGGCGCGGCGAAATTGTCGTAGGGCTTGGCGCCAGGATGCTGCGAGGCGAAGGAGAGATGATCCTTCGGATGCCAGTCCTGGGTCAGCACGACATGCGGGAAAGACCGCGCAAGCCCGTTGATCACGGCAACCACCTCGTCGCCGCGCGGAACCGCGAGCGCGCCATCGGGACAGAAATCGTTCTGAAGATCGACGGCGAGCAGCACGTCACTGGACCCAATGCGAACCATGCCGGTCATGAGGCAGAGGCCCGTTTTCCCAAGCTGCGCCGATCCGCCTCGCCCGCGAGCCGCACCACCGCATCCGAAATCTGGACTGGATAGGCGGCGCCCGGCTCAAGCCGGCGCAACGCTTCAGGCAGCGCCGCAAGGTTGCGCTTCACCCTTGCGCGGATGTCATCGAGCGTCGGGCGCGCCAATCTCTTGCCGCCGCGCATCACGGGCTCGAGCAGCGGCGCGCCGAGGGCATCGTCATCCTCGAGCGAGAGCACATCGCCCGCCATTCTGCCGTCCCGACCGAGACGCCGCCACACCTGCTTGCGGCCGGGCCATGTGGCCTTGCCTTGGGAACGCTTGCGCCGCGCGATGCCGGCATATTCCTGGAGCTTGTAGGCGCAATCGAGCGCGGGAGCGTCGGAGGAGGTCGTAAGGCTGGTGCCGACACCGAAGCCGTCGATCGGCGCGCCGGCCGCGAGCATCCGCGCGATCTCGTCCTCGTCGAGCCCGCCGCTCGCGAAAATCGTCGTGGCGTGAAGACCGCCTTCGTCGAGAATCCGCCGCACGCTCTTCGACAGTGCAGTCATGTCGCCGCTGTCGAGCCGGACCGCGCCGATCTCGATTCCGAGGGCTTGCAGCCGCGGCGCGAGTGCCACGACTTTGCGCGCAGATTCTTCCGTGTCGTAGGTGTCGATGAGAAAGGTCAGACCCTGCGGCCGCGAACGCGCGAAATGCTCGAACGCCTCGCTCTCGTCGTCATGCGCCTGGATGAAGGAATGCGCCATGGTGCCGAACAGCGGAATCCCCCAAAGCCGCCCGGCCGGCATCGTCGCCGTGCCCGCGAAGCCGGCGATGTAGCTCGCCCGCGCGGCGAAGAGCCCCGCCTCGGCGCCATGCGCGCGGCGCAGCCCGAAATCGACCAAGAGCTTTCCGGGCGCCGCCAGTGCGATGCGCACCGCCTTGGAGGCAATGAGCGACTGGAAATGCAGAATGTTGATGAGGCGCGTCTCGACATATTGCGCCGCTGGCAAAGGCGCGACGACGCGGAGGATCGGCTCGTCGGCGAAGAACACCGTGCCCTCGGGCATCGCATCGACATCGCCCGTGAAGCGGAACGCAGCGAGATAGTCGAGCAGGCGGCGGGAGAACCGCCCGCTGCGCGCGAGCCAATCGATATCCTCCGGCGCAAAGCGCAGGGATTCGAGAAAGTCGAGCGCCTGTTCCAGCCCCGCCGCCATCAGGAAGCCGCGTCGCGCCGGCAGTTTGCGGACGAAGAACTCGAATACGGCCGGCGCGGTCTCGCCGTGATCGAGATAGGCCTCGATCATGTTGAGCTGGTAGAGATCGGTCAGCAGGGAATTATCCATGGCATCCCTTTGGCACGCGAGCCGACGAGCCGCTTGAAAAACCTAACATCGGGCCGACACCGCCGGATTGAGCTTGGTCAAACCGCCAAATCCTTTCCAGAATCTGATCATCCCCGGGCCGAAGCGCCAGGCCGGCTCGCCGCTGCAAGACGGCCGTGACTCCGCTAAGCTCTGTCTCTTGGCGGCGCCGAGCCAACGCACCGCCGCGCTTCAGGAGTTCGCGATGAAGATCGAGACACTGACCTATTCCGCCGAGGGGATAAACTTCCAGGGCTATCTCGCCGATCCCGAGGGCAGCGGCCGGCGGCCCGGCGTGCTCATCGCCCATGAAGCTCCCGGCCTCAACGACCATCCGAAGCGCCGGGCGCGCATGATCGCGGAGCTTGGCTATGTCGCCCTGGCCGCGGATCTCTACGGCAATGGCCGCGTTGCGCAAAAACCCGAGGAATCGCAGCAGCTGATGGCGCCGCTGCGCGAGGATGTGCCGCAGCTGCGCAAGCATGTGCACGCCGGGTTCGAGGCTTTGGCCAAGCTGCCCAATGTCGATCCGAAGCGCATCGGCGCGATGGGCTATTGCTTCGGCGGGCTCGCCGTGCTCGAGCTCGCGCGCATGGGAGCGCCGCTCGCCGGGGTTGTGAGCTTTCACGGGATTCTCAACACCAAGACGCCCGAGGACGCGAAAAACATCGCCGCCAAGCTCCTCGTCTGCACGGGCGCCGAGGATCCGCTCGTTCCGCCGGAGCAGGTAGCGGGTTTCGCGGCCGAGATGACCCAGGCCGGCGTCGATTGGCAGGTGGTCACCTATGGCGGTGCGAAGCACGCCTTCACCAATCCCGAGGCCAACCGGCCGCCGGCCCTCCAATACAATGCCACTGCCGATGCCCGGTCCTGGGAGGCCATGCGCGCCTTCTGGTTCGAGCTCTTCGGCAAGCCCTGAGCGCCGCCGGCGCAGCGGCGTTTTGTTTTTGTTCCTAACGGTTCGCGGCCTATATTAAGCGGGTCCCACACACACACTGCCCGAGGCTCCGATCCCGATTTCCGCTTTCCATCCCGCCGTCGCGGCCTGGTTCGCCAGCCGGTTCCGGGAGCCGACCGCGGCTCAAGCCGAAGCTTGGCCGGCGATTCAGCAGGGCCAGCCGGTGCTGATCGCCGCCCCGACCGGCTCGGGCAAGACGCTCGCCGCGTTCCTCGCCGCGATCGATGCGCTGATCCGGCAAGGTCTCGATGGGCAGCTCGAGGACCAGACGCAGATCGTCTATGTCTCGCCCTTGAAGGCGCTATCGAACGACATCCAGAAGAATCTCGAAATCCCATTGGCCGGCATTCGCGAGATGCTCGCCGCGCAAGGCCTGCGGGATGTCGAGATTCGCACCTGGGTGCGGACCGGCGACACACCGCCGGAAGAGCGCGTGCGCATGCGGCGCCGCCCGCCGCATATCGTCGTCACCACGCCGGAATCGCTGTATATCCTGCTCGGCTCCGAGTCGGGCCGCGCTATGTTGGCGACGACGCGCACCGTCATCGTCGATGAAATCCATGCGCTCGCGCCCAACAAGCGCGGCGTGCACCTCGCGCTCTCGCTCGAGCGCCTCGATGCGCTGTGCGGCCGGCGCTTGCTGCGCATCGGCCTCTCGGCGACGCAAAAGCCGATCGAGGAGGTCGCGCGGTTCCTGATCGGCGCAGACGCTCTTGCCAATGCCTGCCGGATCATCGATACCGGGCATCGCCGTGCGCGCGATCTCGCCATCGAGCTGCCGCCATCGCCGCTCGAAGCGGTGATGTCAGGCGAGGTGTGGGAGCAGGTCTATGACCGGCTGGCGCAGCTCATCGAAGGCCATCGCACGACGCTGATCTTCGTCAATACGCGGCGCATGGTCGAGCGCGTCACCCGCCAGCTTTCGGACCGCGTCGGCGGCGAGCATGTCGCGGCACATCACGGCAGCCTTGCCAAGGAAAAGCGGCTCGATGCCGAGCAGCGGCTGAAGCATGGCAAGCTCAAGGCTTTGGTTGCGACCGCCTCGCTCGAGCTCGGCATCGATATCGGCGAGGTCGATCTCGTTTGCCAGATCGGCTCGCCGCGCTCGATCGCAAGCTTTCTGCAGCGTGTCGGCCGCTCCGGCCATGCGGTCGATGGCACGCCCAAGGGGCGGCTCTTCCCGCTGTCGCGCGACGAGCTGGTCGAATGCGCGGCCTTGCTCGACAGCGTCCGGCGCGGCGAGCTCGACCGGCTGACGATCCCCGAGCAGCCGCGCGATGTCCTGGCGCAGCAGATCGTCGCCGAGGTCGCGGCCAAGGAATGGAGCGAGGATGCGCTTTTCGCGCTGATCCGCCGCGCTTGGCCTTATCGCGATCTCGCGCGGAGCGCGTTCGACGCGATCGTCGAAATGCTGGCCGAAGGTTTCACCACGCGGCGCGGGCGGCGCGGCGCGCTCCTCCACCACGATGCGATCAATCACCGGCTGCGCGGGCGGCGCGGCGCGCGGCTGACGGCGCTGACCTCGGGCGGCACGATCCCCGACACCGCCGATTACCAGGTCTTGCTCGAGCCGGAAAACCAGATCATCGGCACCGTCAACGAGGATTTCGCGGTCGAGAGCCTTGCCGGCGATATTTTCCAGCTCGGCAATAACGCCTATCGCATTCTGCGCACCGAGCGCGGCACGGTCCGCGTTGCCGATGCCGAGGGCCAGGCACCCAACATTCCCTTCTGGCTCGGCGAAGCGCCGGGCCGCAGCGACGAGCTGTCGCAAGCGGTCTCGCATCTGCGCGCCGAGATGGGCGCGCGTCTCGCGGCGGGGCCGGAGACCAATGATACGCTGCGTTGGTTGACGCAAGAGCATGGCCTCGCCGAGCCCGCGGCGCTTCAGCTGATCGAGTATCTCGCCGCAGCGCGCGCCGCGCTCACCACTTTGCCGACGCAGCAAACCCTGGTCTTCGAGCGCTTCTTCGACGAAGCCGGCGGCATGCAACTGGTGATCCATTCGCCTTATGGCAGCCGCATCAACCGCGCCTGGGGCTTGGCGCTGCGCAAGCGCTTCTGCCGCAAATTCAACTTCGAGCTGCAAGCCGCCGCGACCGAAGACCACATCGCGCTCTCGCTCACGGCCGCGCACAGCTTCGAGCTGGCCGAGGTCGCTCGTTATCTCCATTCCGCCAGCGTCCGCACGATCCTCATCCAGGCGATGCTCGATGCGCCGATGTTCATCACGCGCTGGCGATGGGTAGCGGGCGTGTCCCTGGCGCTGCCGCGCTTTCGTGGCGGCAAGAAGGTGCCGCCGCAATTGGCGCGCATGGACGCCGAGGATCTGGTCGGCGCGGTGTTCCCCGACCAGATCGCCTGCGCCGAGAATCTGGTCGGCGAGCGCGAGATCCCGGATCACCCGCTGGTCAATCAGACGATCGAGGATTGTCTCACCGAGGCGATGGATATCGAAGGGCTGGAGCGTTTGCTGAAAGCGCTCGAAGCCGGAAGCATCAAAGTCGTCGCGCGCGATTTGACCGAGCCCTCGCCCTTGGCGCTCGAGGCGATGAGCGCGCGGCCTTACGCCTTCCTTGACGATGCGCCGCTCGAGGAGCGCCGCACCCAGGCGGTGATGGCGCGGCGCTGGCTGGCGCCCGAGGATGCAGCCGAAATCGGCCGGCTCGATGCCGAGGCGATCCTCCGCGTCAAGGCCGAGACCTGGCCCGATGCGCAAAACGCCGATGAACTGCACGATGCACTGGTCTGGCTCGGCTTCATGACCGACGCGGAAATCGCCGCGGGGCCGCGCTGGATCGCGTGGTTCGACGAACTCGCGCGCGAGAGGCGCGCGACGCGACTTTCTCTGCCGCAGGCGACGCTCTATCTCACCGCCGAGCGTCTGGCACAATTCCAGGCGCTGTGGCCCGCGGCGATGCTCGATCCGGCGATCGCGCCGCCGGCAAAGGAGGCCGAGCGCACCTGGCCTGCCGAAGAAGCCTTGGTCGAGATCCTGCGCGGCCGGCTCGAAGGCTTGGGGCCGGTGACGCGCGAGAGGCTCGCAGCGCCGCTTGGCCTTTCGGAGGGCGATATCGCCGCCGCGCTGACGGCGCTCGAAAGCGAAGGCTTCGCCATGCGGGGCCGCTTCTCGCCGGGCACCAATGGCGAGGAATGGTGCGAGCGCCGGCTGCTTGCACGGATTCATCGCTATACAGTGAAGCGCCTGCGCGCCGAGATCGAGCCGGTCGCGGCGCGCGACTTCCTGCGCTTCCTCTTGGGGTGGCAACGCGTCACCGCCGATCAACGCATGGAAGGGCCGGACGCCGTCGCCGCCATCATCGGCCAGCTCGAAGGCTTCGAGGCGGCGGCCGGCGCGTGGGAGACCGAGATCCTGCCGGCGCGCATCGCGCACTACGATCCGGCTTGGCTCGACGATCACTGCCTCGCCGGCCGCATCTCCTGGGCGCGTCTGCGCCCGCGCAACGGCATCAACGGCAATGGCGAGCGCCGCGCCGCGCCGGTGCGCACCACGCCGATCACTTTGCTGGCACGCCGCCACGCGCCGCTCTGGGCGGCCCTGTCGCCGGCCGATGATGCGGTGCCGCTCGGCGCGCCGGCGCAGGCGGTGATATCAGCCATCCGCGAGCACGGCGCCTCGTTCTATGACGAGCTGGTCGAGTTGACCGGCCTGCTGCGGCCGCAGGTCGAGGAGGCGCTGGCCGAGCTGGTGGCGCAGGGCCTGGTCACGTCCGACAGCTTCGGCGGCTTGCGCGCGCTGCTCGTGCCGGCGGCCAGGCGCGACGGGCGGCGCCGCGGCCGCGCGCTGTTCGGCATGGAGGATTCTGGCCGCTGGGCGCTGGCACGCCGCGCGCCCAGGCAGGACGGGCCGCACGCCAAGCCCGAGGCGGTCGAGCATCTGGCGCGCAGCCTGCTGCGCCGCTACGGCGTGGTGTTCTGGCGGCTGCTCGAGCGCGAGGCGCCGTGGCTGCCGCCATGGCGCGAGCTGCTGCGCGTCTACCGCACGCTCGAAGCGCGCGGCGACATCCGCGGCGGCCGCTTCGTCGCCGGATTCTCCGGCGAGCAATTCGCGCTGCCCGAGGCGATCGGCCTGCTGCGCGACGCGCGCAAGAGGCCCGAGACTGGCGCCTTCGTCTCGCTCTCCGGCGCCGACCCGCTCAACCTCGCCGGCATTCTGACGCCCGGCCCCAAGCTCGCCGCGCTCACCGGCAACCGCGTGCTCTATCGCGACGGCCTGCCGGTGGCGCTGCTCGCCGGCGGCGACGTGCAGTTCGTCGAGACGCTCGACGAGCGCAGCGAATGGGAAGCGCGCAAGACCCTGCTGCGCGGCTCGGTGCCGGCGGCGCTCAAGGCGCTGTCTTAGAGCATGGTCACCAGAAAGCCCTCTCCCGCTTGCGGGAGAGGGTGGCGCCGCTGAGCGCAGCGAAGCGGCGGCGGGTGAGGGAGCTCTCCGGCGCGCAGCCCTCACCCCCCCATCGCTGCGCGATGGGTCCCTCCCTCTCCCGCAAGCGGGAGAGGGGCTAGCCGCCGGCGGACGCGAACTGCTCGGTCCAGCGGCGGAATTTC
>DATNGG010000071.1:0-16444 GCA_035605975.1 Allostellaceae bacterium
CGGCGCCCGATCGCTCTGGAATGACATCGAAAAAATTTTGCAGAGCGTGAATGCCGCCCGCCGAGGCACCGATCGCAACGATGATAGGAGTGCGATCATGGCCGGTTGATTCCGGTGGGACGCCCTGCCTGTCGTCCATGCCCTCTCCGCCCCGCCCGTTTTCAGCAATTTATGGTTAACATTAACACTTTCACCCCATCAAGAATACGGGATTGGAGCAACACCGGCGGATGACGGACGCAACGGAATCGCACGGAAAACGCGCAGCTATACCCACGCGCTGTCACAGTTTCGCCGCAATGGGATTGGCGTTGGCGGAAGGCCCGCGTCTTGAGGTCGTCCACTGCGCTCCGGGCGGCGCTCCGTCGCCGTGCCTACCGAATCAGCACCTCGACGCCGCCCGGGCGCCCGACCACCACCTCCGAGGCCAAGCCGATGAAGAGGCCGGTCTCGACAACGCCGGTGATCGCCTTGAGCCGCGCCTCGATCGCTGGCGCATCGATGCCACCCGCAAAGACACAGTCCGCGATGTAGTGTCCGCCATCGGTGACGAAAGGCGTGCTGGCGGCGAAGCGAAGGCGCGGCGCGCAGCCGATCGCAGCGATACGCTCGATCACGGTCTGCCAGCCGAAGGCGACGATCTCGACCGGCAGCGGCACCGCGCCGCCGAGGCGGTCGACCAGCTTGGTTTCATCGACCACGACGATCATCCGGTTGGCGGCGCTGGCGACGATCTTCTCGCGCAGCAGCGCGCCGCCCCGGCCTTTGAGGAGATTGAGCGTTCCGCGCTCGACCTGATCCGCGCCATCGATCGCGACGTCGATCGGGCGATGCGCGCTGAAATCGACGAGCGGAATGCCGAGCCGGCGCGCCAAGGCGGCGCTTCGCTCCGAGGTCGGAATGCCGGCGACGCGCAAGCCCTGCGCCATCCGTTCGGCCAAGGCTTCGAGCGCCAGCTCGGCGGTCGAGCCGCTGCCGAGCCCGACCACCATGCCTTCCGCCACCGCCGCGACCGCGCGCTGCGCCGCTGCGCGCTTCATCGCGTCCTGCGCGCGGGGCGATGGCGTCGTCATGCGAGGCCTTCGGCCGCGGCCTGGTCGGCGAAAATCCACAGCGCGCCCACGGAGCTCAGCCGCGCGGCCGGCAGGCCCGCATCGGGCACGGTGCGCAGCCGCGTGAGAATCGCGCGCTTTTCCGCGCCCTCGACGAGAAACGCCGTCCGCCGGCTGCTCGCCAGCGCCGGATAGGTGAGGGTGATCCGGGTTTCGGCCTGGAGGCCCGCGACCACCGCCGTCCAGCGCTCATGCTCTTCGAGCGCCGCCGCGCCCGGAAAGAGCGAGGCGGTGTGGCCGTCGGGGCCGAGCCCCAGAAGCGTCGCATCGAAGAGCGGCCGCACCGGGTCGAGACGCGCCGCGCCGTAAAAGCGCTGGAGGTCGCGCTCGTAAGCCGCCGCGGCCGCCGCCGCATCGAGTCCCTCCGTCGGAATGGGATGAATATTGTCCGGCGGGACCGGCACATGCGACAGCAGCGCCTCGCGCACCATGCGCTCATTGCTGCGCGGATCGGCTTTCGGCACGAAACGCTCATCGCCCCAGAACCAATGAACGCGCGGCCAGGGAAACGCCTCGCGATCGGGCGCGGCCGCGAGACGCTCATAAAGCCGGCGCGGGGTCGAGCCGCCCGAAAGCGCGACCGCGAAGAGACCGGGCGCGGCAAGCGCCGCGGCGCGCAGCCAATCCGCCGCGCGCCGCGACAACGCCTCGGGATCGGCGAGGATTTCCAACTGCGCCTCGGAGAACCGCGACATCGGCGCCCTCTCGGTAAAGCTGCGCCCTATCCTAGTCCATGCTTTCGTTAATGCGCGAGCGATCGCGCCGTGTTGCTGGGAATCTGCCGGCGAATTTCCAACGATTCATCCGATCACGAAGCGCCCAAGCGTTAATTTGTTTGTAACGCCGATATGGGAGCCTTTGCCGCAATTCCGCGCCCTCTTTAACCAAACCGGCCGGAAACGGACGAGCGACCCCGATGTTTGAAACCGCCACCTCTCCCTCTCCGGCTTCCGCCTCGCAAAAGCCGCGCTGGTACCTCGCGCGCGGCGGCGAGCGCCACGGCCCGATCGCCGATGCCAAGCTGTTCTCGCTCGCCGCGGAGGATCTGATCGCCGCGAGCGATCTCATCTGGCGGCCGGGCTTCCTGTCCTGGATTTCGGCGGGCGAAATGCCCGGCCTGTTGATCCCGCCGCCGCTGCCGAATTCGCTCGGCAGCCGGCCAATCGCCAGCCCCGAGCCGGCGCCGCGGCTTGCCGTGGTGACGGAAACCCCCGCCCCATCGCCGGCAGCGGCCTCGCCCGCGCCTCCGTCGCCGGATGCGGCCGAGGAGGAGCCCATGGGCGATGCCGAGCCCGCGACGGTGCAGGAGCCGGCGGCGGCCAGCGTCGCTTCGGGCACGGTCAGCTGGAGCGGCAACAAGAATCTCGAGGCCTTGCGCGACGCGCTGCGCAGCGCGCCCAATTACGCGCCCTAACCGCGCGGCCGACCCACAGTTCCCAGCGCCTCATAAACTTCGGAGCGCGTCATGCCGGACAATCACCGCTCGCGCTCGAACCAACGCGGCAACCTTCGCAAGGCCGTGCTGTGGTCGGGAACCCTCGCGACCGCGAAGGGATCGGTCGACTGCCGCATCATCAACATCTCGACCAGCGGCGCCAAAGTCCGCGCCACCGCGGAGTTGCACAAGGGCGAGCATGTGACGCTCGCCATCCGCAATCTCGGCGAGTTCCACTCGACCGTGGTCTGGGTGCGCGAGGGTCATTTCGGCCTGCACTTCGTCGAGCAAAAATCCGAGACCGAGGACGGCACGGACGAGGCAATCGAAGCGGCAGCAGCCGCAGAAGCGATGCCGACCGCGCAGGAACCGACTGCGCGCGAAGAGCGCGCCGCCGCTAGCGAGACCCCGGCGGCCAAAGCCGAGCCGGCTGCGGCGCCCGCCCCGGCGCCGACGCCGGAACCGGCGCCCTCCAGCAGCTGGAAACCGGCGGAGGATCTTCGCAAAGCCGTGCTTTCCGCGGGCTTCGCCGCGAGCGATGGCGCCACTTACGCGCTCGATCCGCGGGTGCGCAGCGCGATCGCGGCGATCCATCCCGAGGTGAACCAGCAGATCGATCCCAAGGCGATCGCGCAGCTCGCGCGCGCCGATCTGCGCTGGCAGCTCGTCGATCTCGTCAACCAGACGGCGCAGCAGAAGAAGATGGCGCTCTCCTCGCGCGAGCAGGACGCGGTGGTCGAGGGCATCCTCAACGAGATGGTCGGCCTGGGGCCGCTCGAGCCGCTTCTGGCGGATGACAGCGTCACCGACATTCTGGTAAACGGCGCCAAGCAGGTCTATGTCGAGCGCAAAGGCAAGCTCGATCTCACCGGCATCGTCTTCAACGACGACAAGCACGTCCTCAACATCGCCCTCAGGATCGCGACGCGCGTCGGCCGCCGCATCGATGAATCATCGCCGATGGTCGATGCGCGCCTCGCCGATGGCAGCCGCGTCAACGTGATCGCGCCGCCGCTCGCCCTGGTCGGACCGATGATCTCGATCCGCAAATTCGCCAAGAAGGAAATCACCCTCGACATCATGGCAAAGCAGCGCAACCTGTCGCCGGCCATGGCCACCGTCCTCGGCATCGCCGCGCGCTGCCGCCTCAACGTGCTGATCTCGGGCGGAACGGGCTCGGGCAAGACGACGCTGCTCAACGCCATGTCGCAGATGATCGATCCGCGCGAGCGGATCATCACCATCGAGGACGCGGCCGAGCTGCAATTGCAGCTGCCGCATGTCGGCGGGCTCGAAACGCGCATCGCCAATCTCGAAGGCAAGGGCGAGATCACCACGCGCGACCTGTTGAAGAACGCGCTGCGCATGCGTCCCGACCGCATCATCCTCGGCGAAATCCGCGGCGCCGAGGCGTTCGAGATGCTGCAGGCGATGAATACGGGGCATGAAGGCTCGCTCGGCACGATCCATGCGAGCGGCCCGCGCGAGGCGCTGTCGCGCCTCGAAAGCATCATCGCCTTCGCCGGGCTCGATCTGCCGAGCCGCGTCGTGCGCAGCCAGATCGCCTCGGCCATCGATCTCGTCGTCCAGGTCAGCCGGATGCGAGACGGGAAGCGGCGCATCGTCAGCATCTCCGAGCTGACCGGCATGGAGGGCGACGTGTTCCTGACGCAAGAGCTCTTCACCTACGTGACCGATCACGAATCGCCCACGGGCCAGCTCGTCGGCCGCTACGTCTCCTCGGGTCTGCGGCCTCATTTCACGCAGAAGGCGCAGCATTTCGGCCAGGATCGCCTCCTCCTGGAGATGATGAGCCTGCCCGAGCACAGCGACCTCGCAGCCTAAGCCGGGCGGCGGGGGCTTTAACGCCGCATTAAGCAAACCCGTGCTTTGGTTATCGCATTGTCCACTGATGCGAAAGACCGGGTTGCCGTCGCCCGAACTTGCCGAAGCACCGATCCATGAGCAACGCCGCTTCTCAACGCATTGACCATCCGGCCCCGGCGGAGAGGCGACACTGGTATCTTGGCCGCAACGGGCGGCAGCAAGGTCCCTTCGCCTTTGCCGAGATCGTGTCTTTCGCGGGCGACGAGACGATCGATCCGAACGATCTCGTCTGGCGGCCCGGGCTGCACAATTGGGTTTCGGTCGACACGATCTCGGGCCTCTTGAGCCCGCCGCCGCTGCCGGGTTCGGGCAACGCGCCGGCGCATTTCACCGCGCCACCGCCGCTGCCAGCCCAGAGCCGCGCCGCCATCGAAAAAGCCTTCGCCGCTCCGGTTGCGCCGGCTCCGTCCCCGCCCACGCGGCCGGCCGAAACCGCCACGCCGGAGATCGCACCACAGGCCCAATCGCTATCGGTTGCGGATGAGACGCCGTCATCGCCCGATGAGGCGGAAACGCAATCCGAGGCGACGCCGCTCGACGCGCTTGCCAGCGCGCTTGCAACGCTCCCCGCCGCCGAGACCGAAGCACATGCACCCGCCGAAGAGCCGGCGGCCGAAGGCGATCTGCCCGAGCATGAAAAAGAGAAGCTGCGTGGCTTGGTCAGCGGCATCGGCATCCTCGAGCCGCCCGAGACCAAAGCCTCCTATTTCGTCCGGCATTGGCGCGGCGAGCTGCCTTTCGCGACCTCGCTTTTCGTCAACGGGATTCTGCTGACCGCGGCGATGGGCGGGCTCTATGCGCTGGTCGCGCTGTTCGGCAGCGATATTCTCCAAGCCGTGACGACGCGCCAGCCGGCCTTTGCCGTCGCCGTCAGGCAGCTTGCCGAATTGCGCGAGGCGTCGCCCCCGCTGCTGCGCCTCGCGGCCTTGGCGCTGCCATGGCTCGCGGCGGGCGCTCTCTATATCTGGTCGCTGATCGGCATTTTTCGCTCGGCCATCAACCGGCTCTGAGCCGCCTCATTTCGGCAGGTATTTGTCGGTGTAAAGCCCCGCAAAGGATTTGACGCGGTCCTTGGGGTCGAGCAGCTTCGCCTTGATATTGACCTCTTCGGAGTGCTCGAGCTCGGCATCGCTCACATGCAGGTCGCTCGCATGCGCGGCCGAGACGACTTTCCACGCCTCGCTCAGCACTTTCGGGTCCATCGTCTTGAAGCGCTTGCTCAGGATCTCGAGCGCCTGTTGCGGCTTCTCCTTGATCATGCGGTTCGATTCGGCGAGGGCGCGGACGACGCGCGTGCACTTGTCGGGGTTCTCCTGGCAAGTCGAGGGCTTGCCCATGATGAGCCCATAGCCGAACGGTATCAGATCGGGCGCGGCGCCCTGCGCGGCGCTGGCGAACATCTCGGCTTGTCCGCCGACCACCGCCTGGGTCGTAAAGGGGAGCGAGGTCGCGAACCCGTCGACCGCCTTGGTTTGGAGCGCGCCCAGCATCGCCGGCGGATCCATCGGCGCGATGCGCACATCGGTCTCGGGATCGAGCCCGCCGGTCGCGGCAACGTAGCGCTCCCAGGCATGGATGATGCTGCCGACGCCTTGGATGGCGATCGTCTTTCCTTTGAGGAGGGCACCGCGCTGCTTCAGCGTCATGGCGGGGGTCACATGCAGCGCGTCGTAGACGTCCTTGCGCAGCACCATCTCGACCAGCGGCCTGTCGATGAGATTGGCGATCGCCAAGAGCGGCTGCCCTTTCGCATTGGCGCGCAGGAAGACCGGTCCCGTGCTGACGGTGAAATCGGCGCTGCCGGCGATGACCGCGTTCACCGCGGCGACGCCGACCAGCATACGATGTGAAACGTTGAGGCCTTCCTTCTTGTAAAATCCCGCATCCTCGGCAAGGAAGGGCGAGCTGAAGGTCAAGGTCGGCGCCGGCAGGGCGATGATGACGTCGATCGGCTTTTGCGCTTCGGCGCGCGGCGGCAAAAACACCGCGATCAGCGCCGCGGCCAACAGGCACGATTTCATCCGAAGCATGGCAGTCCTCCCCGAGCGTCGTTTGCGGGGAGAATGATACGGATCGCGCGCCGCATCAAGCTGCGGCGCAAGAGGAAAAGAGCCGGGCTTCGAGTGGGCGGGAGAAGCGCCCGGGTGGGCTTTGGCGGCCCGGCGGCGAGGCGCGGCGGGCCGCCGCGCGGCTCAGTGGCGGAAGAGCAGCGTGTGCACCGCCACGGCATGATCGAACTGCACGTGCTCCATGGCGGCGCTGCCGTCGAGGTTGCGCGCGCTCAACGAAGCGAGCCCGCTCACGATCACCGCGGCGACGAGCAGCGGCGAGAAGAGCATGGCGCAAAAACTCTTGCGTTCATCGGACATGGCCCACTCCTCGAACACCGTCGCGTTGCAAGCAGGGCAAAGCGAAGGGTTCCCATTAACCGGAGCAAAGCCTAGGCCCTCCCTATTATGGCGGCGTTAAGGTTTCGGGGCCCGGCGGATCAATCGATTTCGTCGCGGCCGGGAAGCGCGGGCGGCCACGGACCCAGCCACAGTGCCAGCGGAAAGATCGGCGGCTCCTCACCCGCATCGACCAGGGTGGGATCGACGGCGAAATCCGTGCCGCTCGCAATCGCTTGAATAACGGCGGTGTTGCGCTGATCCCAAGTGAACTCCGGCAGGCCGCCGGCATAAGCGGGATTCCGCACCCGGTGATGGCGCAGCAGCCGATCGCGCGCAAACAGCGTCAAATATGTCCAAGTATTGATCGTTTCGTCGATGCAATCGAGCTGGGTCGGATCGTGGCTGGGGTTGGGGTTGATGCGCTGCTTGCTGCGCGACCATTGATGGGCCGAGGTGCCGGTGCGGCGTCCGACGAGGCGCTCCATCAGCGCCAGCGCCGCTGCGATTCGGCGCCGCTCTTCGCGGGCATCCCCCGGCGGGGGCGTGAATTCCTCGCGAACGAGCTGCCACTCGGCCGCGGTGAGCCCGATGCGCGTGGCAAGGGTGCAGCCATAGCCGTGGCACTGGTAAAACTCGTCGATGGTCGGCTCGCGCCCGACATAGAGATGCAAGAAGCCGTCGCTCAGATGATCGCGCGGCTGGCAGGCGGCGAGCACCGCCGCAAGGCCCGCGCCCAGCCATCCCGCCGCCAGGCCTGCCCGCCCCCCGCGCGACGGCGTCTCGACGCCCTCGCCCATCGTCTCCCCCTCCTGCGCATCGCCGATGATACGCCCCCACATCGGTTATTTACTCTCAGACCTTATCGTCCTCACCCGGTAAGATGGGATCATGCTGTTCGCGCCGGTCTTCCGCTATTTCGAAGCTTTGCTCGAGCCAACCAGCCTGCCGCCCGAGGAATCGCCTCCGGGCGGGCTCTGGGCGTTTTACTGGCATTATATAAGGCAGGCGCGCGGGCTGATCGTCGTGTTGTTCGTCGCCGGCTTCTGCGTCGCCTTCCTCGACAGCATGGTGCCGGTGTTCATCGGCCGCGTCATCAATGCGGTCTCGACCCATAGCCCGCAATCCCTGCTCGCCGATTTGGGGCTGCAGTTTTTGGGAATGGCATTTGTCCTGCTGATCCTCCGGCCGGCGGCGCTCTTCGTCCAGAACATGATCACCAACCAGGCCATGGCGCCGGGGCTGTCGAACCTGATCCGCTGGCAAAATCATTGGCATGTGGTGCGCCAAAGCTGGAGCTTTTTCCAGAACGACTTCGCTGGCCGCATCGCCAATCGCGTCATGCAAACGGGCCCGGCCTTGCGCGAAAGCGTGGTCTCGGGCACGAACGCCGTCTGGTACATCCTCGTCTATGGCACGAGCGCGATCGCGCTGATGGCCTCGAACGATCCGCGCCTCGCCATTCCCGCGCTGATCTGGTTTTCGATCTACGCCGGGCTGTTGCGCTTTTTCGTGCCGCGGCTGCGCGAGCGCTCGCGCGAGATGTCGGAGGTGCGCTCGGCGCTCACCGGTCGGGTTGTCGACAGCTACACCAACATCCTGACTGTGAAGCTCTTTGCGCGGCCGCGCGATGAAGACAATTTCGTGCGCGCCGCGGTCGATGATCACACCGACGCGTTTCGCCGTCAGCTCCGCCTCATCACCGTCTTCGGCTTCTCGCTCACCGTCATGAATGCGAGCCTGGTGGTCGCAACCGGCGGAGCGGCGATCTGGCTGTGGAGCGATGGGCGCATTCCGGTCGGCACGATCGCCATGGCCTTGCCGCTCGCCTGGCAGATCACCGCGATCTCGGGATGGGTCGCGCAGAACGTCACCGCGATCTTCGAAAATGTCGGTGTCGTGCAGGACGGGATGCGCTCGATCGCGGTGCCGCGCCAGATGCCCGATCGCGCCGACGCCGCGCAGCTGCGGGTGACGCAAGGCCATGTTCGCTTCGAGGACGTGAAATTCGGCTACGGCACCTCGCGCGGCGTGCTGCATGGCATCGATCTCGACATCGTGCCGGGCGAACGCGTCGGCCTTGTCGGCCCCTCGGGGGCGGGCAAATCGACGCTCGTCAATGTGCTGCTGCGTTTCTACGACCTCGAATCCGGCCGCATTCTCATCGACGGGCAGGACATCGCCATGGTGACGCAGGAGAGCCTGCGCGCGCGGATCGCGATGGTGACGCAGGACACTTCGCTCCTCCACCGCTCGATCCGCGACAATATCCGCTATGGGCGACCGGAGGCGAGCGAAGCCGAGATCGTCGACGCCGCCGCGCGCGCGCATGCGCTCGAGTTCATCGAAGGCCTCGAAGACTGGCAGGGCCGGCGCGGCTTCGATGCTCATGTCGGCGAGCGCGGCGTCAAGCTGTCCGGCGGCCAGCGTCAGCGCATCGCCATCGCCCGCGTCATCTTGAAAGACGCGCCGATCCTCATCCTCGACGAGGCAACCTCGGCGCTCGATTCGGAGATCGAGGCGGCGATCCAGGAGCAGCTCGGCGCGCTGATGCGCGGCCGCACGGTCATCGCCATCGCGCACCGGCTCTCGACCATCGCGCGCATGGACCGGCTGATCGTGCTCGACCGCGGCCGGATCGTCGAGCAAGGCTCGCATGCGGCGCTCCTTGCCGAAGGCGGAACCTACGCCAAACTGTGGCACCGGCAGTCGGGCGGGTTTCTCGAAGAGGCCGAACCCGGCGAGCTCGGCACGGTTCCGGCGGCGAAATAGGCCGCCGCATTTTTTTCGAATTCGAAAGCAAGTGCCGGGGCGACGAAAGCGGCGCCAAGAGCGATCTTCAGCGCAGAGACGGCCGGGGGCAACCCCCCGTGCCGCGAGCGATCAAGGAGCGCTATCATGGATCTCATGACGATCACCAAAGCAAAGCCGGAGACCGGCTTTGACACGGACGCCGCGCGCTGGGCCGCGGTTACGCGCCGCGATCCCGCCGCCGACGGCCACTTCTTCTATTCGGTGGCGACCACCGGGGTTTATTGCCGGCCGTCTTGTGCTGCCCGTCAGCCGCGGCGCGAGAATGTGCGGTTTCACGAAAGCTGCGCCGCGGCGGAGCGCGCGGGCTTCCGGCCATGCAAGCGCTGCCGCCCCAGCGCGCCTGCGGGCGCGATGGCGCATGCCGCGGCCATCGCGAAGGCCTGTCGCCTGATCGAGACGGCGGAGAGCGCGCCCGATCTCGATGCGCTCGCCAAATCGGCGGGCATGAGCCGGTTTCATTTCCATCGCGTCTTCAAGGCGGCGACCGGCGTCACGCCACGCGCCTATGCGGCGGCGCGTCGCGCCGAGCGGCTACGCGACGCCCTGCCGCGCAGCGCCACCGTCACCGAGGCGATTTACGACGCGGGCTACAATTCGAGCGGCCGGTTCTATGCCGCCTCCTCGGGCGTCCTCGGCATGAAGCCGAAGGATTTCCAGGCCGGCGGCACGGGCGCGGCGATCCGCTTCGCCTTGGGCGCCTGCTCGCTCGGCGCGATCCTCGTTGCGGCGACGACGAAGGGCGTCTGCGCCATCCTGCTCGGCGATGATCCGGCAGCGCTCTTGCGCGAGCTTCAGGACCGGTTCCCCAAGGCCGAGCTGATCGGCGCCGATCGCGATTTCGAGCAGCTCATCGCCAAGGTGGTTGGCTTCGTCGAGGCGCCGGGCATCGGGCTCGACCTTCCGCTCGATGTACGCGGCACGGCCTTCCAGCAGCGCGTCTGGGAGGCGCTGCGCAAAATTCCGGCGGGCGAGACCGTCAGCTATGCCGAGATCGCGCAACGCATCGGCAGCCCGAAAGCCGTGCGCGCCGTCGCCCATGCCTGCGCCGCCAACAGCATCGCGGTCGCGATCCCCTGTCACCGCGTGGTGCGCAACGATGGCGCGCTCGCCGGCTATCGCTGGGGCATTGCGCGTAAGCGCGCGCTCTTGGCGCGCGAAGCCGAGGCATGACCGGCGCCGCGGCGCGCGAGACGCCGCCTCCGGCGGATGCGGTCGAGGCGCGACTCGCCGCGCTCGATCACACGGCGCTGTCGGCACAGCTCGATGCGCAGGGTTACGCCGTCCTTCCATCCCTGCTCGATGCGGCGGCGTGCCGGGCGGTGGCGGCGCTCTATGAGGAGGAGGCGCGGTTTCGCAGCCGCGTCGTCATGGCGCGGCACGGCTATGGCCAAGGCGAATACAAATATTTCGCCTATCCGCTTCCCGATCCCGTCGCCCGCCTGCGCGGCGCGCTCTATACGCCGCTCGCGCCGATCGCCAATCGCTGGAACGACGCCTTACGGATCGCAACGCGCTATCCGGCGGCGCATGCCGATTTCCTCGCGCGCTGCCATCGCGCCGGCCAGATGAGGCCCACGCCGCTTCTCCTGCGCTATGGCGCGGGGGATTACAACCGCCTGCACCAAGACCTCTATGGCGAGCATGTGTTTCCGCTGCAGGCGACATTTCTGCTCTCGGCGCCCGAGCAGGATTTCACCGGCGGCGAATTCGTGCTGGTCGAGCAGCGCCCGCGCATGCAATCGCGCGCCGAGATCGTCCCGCTGGCCCAGGGCGATGCGGTCGTGTTCGCCGTGCATCACCGGCCGACCGCGGGCACGCGCGGCTTTCACCGCGTCATTCTGCGGCACGGCGTCAGCAAGCTCCGCTCAGGCCACCGCATGACGCTCGGCGTTATTTTTCACGACGCCAAATGAGCCGCATTCGGGGCGGCGCGGTCGCCGATCTCCTGCATGGCGTTGAATCTCCCGCGAGCGAGATCATGGCTCCGGGCGCCGTGCTGCTGCGCGGCTTTGCGCAAGGCGAGATCGAGACGCTTGCCGCCGCGATCGAGGCGATCGCCGCCGCGGCGCCGTTTCGGCACATGATCACGCCCGGCGGCTTTCGCATGTCGGTCGCGATGACCAATTGCGGCCGCGCGGGCTGGATCACCGACCGGCGCGGCTATCGCTATGACGAGCAGGACCCGCTCACCGGTCGTCCCTGGCCTGCCCTGCCGGAGAGGTTTCGTGCGCTCGCCGCCCGGGCAGCGGCCTCAGCGGGGTTTGCGGATTTCGCGCCCGATGCCTGCCTTGTCAACCGCTATGAGCCGGGCGCGCGCTTGACCTTGCATCAGGACCGAAACGAGCGCGATTTCGCGCAGCCGATTGTGTCGGTCTCCTTGGGTCTGCCCGCGACCTTCCTCTTTGGCGGCTCCGAGCGCCGCGAGCGGCCCAGGCGCTATGCGCTGCAATCGGGCGACGTCGCGGTGTGGGGCGGTCCGGCACGGCTTGCCTTTCACGGCGTCGACAAGCTCCTCGAAGGCGAGGACGCGCGCTTTGGCCGCTATCGCTACAATTTGACGCTGCGCCGCGCACTGTAAGTTCGGTTGCCAACGCGCGCCGCGGTCCGCGCGTTTGACCCGATGCGCGCCTCGCTTTACGGTTCATTTCAACAACAAGCACAACGAGGAGACGCGGATGACGCCGCCGAAAAAGCTCGACCAGCCGCCCAAATATTGGGATCGCCTCTTCGCGCCGAGCTCGTGCTTGGCGATGATCACCACCGTCGATCGCGAGGGACGCGTCAACGCCGCGTCTTACGGCACATGCACGCGTGTTCATCACGAGCCGGTCTTCATCGCCTTCACCGCCAATATCGGCGCCGACAATGCCAACAACGTGCTGGCGACCGGCGAGTTCGTCGTCAATTTGCCGCGCTTCGAGAAAGCAAGTCTCGAGAAGGTGCGCGTCGTCGGTCTGCCCTTCGCGCCCGGCGTCAGCGAGATCGAGAAAGCGGGGCTGACCGCGCTCGCCTCGACGATCGTCAAGCCGCCGCGCATCGCCGAATGTCCGCGCCATTTCGAATGCACGGTCGAGTGGACCAAGGAATGGTCGCAGCGCCTGATGATCGTCGGCAGAGTGGTCGCGGCCTCGGTCGACGCCGATTGCGTCGACGCCGAAGGCTATGTGCTCTGGGAGAAGGTCAAATCCGCGCATTATTGCGGCGCGCCTTATGGCGGCCAGTTCGTCGCGGCCTATGAGAAGGTCGCGGCGGAAATTCCCTATGAGGGGCCCGAGGTCGCGGCGTTCCTTGCGCGCGAGCGCGCGATGTTCAAGGAGCACTGACTTCGCGGGCGCATCGCGCGCCGCGAAAGTTGCGACTCGCAAAGCACAGGGACAAATCGGAGTCGAGCCGCAACGAAGGTTGACAAGCGGTTCCGCTTTCTGCCAAGTGTGAACCCCTCCGCCGCGCCGCAAAGAGCGCGGCTTTGCAAATCATGGGACGGGCCAGAATGGCAATCGAGGTTCGGGGGACGGCAGAGTGGTAACGCAGTCGCGGCGTTCCGCGATTGCCATCTTGGTGTTGGGGCTCTTCGTCTTCTGGGCCTTGATCTTCGATCCGACCGCCGGCGCGAAACTGCCGGCGGCCGTGGTGCCTGCGCGAAATGCGCCGACGCCGCAAGACGAGCCGGCGCAGATCGCATCCGCAGCGGCGTCGGAGCCAACCGACGACACAGCGGTTGCGGATGACACGCCAGTCGCGAGCGCGCTGCAAACCTTGCGCGTTCGCGCCGGCGACACGCTGATGGGCCTGTTGCAGCAATTGGGCATCGGCGCCGCGCCCGCGCAGGCCGCGATCAACGCGCTGAAGCCCGAATGGGATCCGCGCGGCCTGCAGGTCGGGCAGGAAATCGCCGTCGGTCTCGATGAGGTCGGTCTCAAAGAGCTGCGCTTGTCGCCGGATTTTCAAAGCGATCTGATCCTGACACGGGGCGATGACGGGCATTTCGATGCCTCGACCGTGCCGCGCGATCTCGATTCGGTGCCTGTGCGCGTCGCCGGGATCGTCAAGACAAGCCTCTTCGATGCGGCAAGCGATGCCGGCATGCCGCCGCCCGTGCTGGCCAATCTCATTCAGGCGTTCAGCTACGACGTCGATTTTCAGCGCGAGATCCAGCCCGGCGACCGCTTCGAAATTCTCTACAAGCAGACGATCGACTCGCAATCGGGCAAGCCGGTCGGGGGCGGCGAGCTCGTCTATGCGGCCATGACTCTGAGCGGGCGCAGCCTACAGCTCTACCGCTATACGCCGGCGGGCGGCAGTTCCGGCTTCTATACCGCCGACGGGTCGAACGTCAAAAAAGCGCTGCTGCGCACCCCGGTCGACGGCGCGCGGATCAGCTCGACCTTCGGCCTGCGGCATCATCCGATCCTCGGCTACACGGCCATGCATAAGGGCGTCGATTTCGCCGTGCCGGCGGGAACCCCGGTCATGGCCTCGGGCGACGGCGTCATCGAGATGGCGGGGCGGGATGGCGGCTATGGCAACATGGTGGTGATCCGGCACACCGCGCGCTATTCCACCGCCTATGCGCATATGAGCCGCTTCGCGCGCGGCATCAAGCGCGGCGTCCATGTCACCCAAGGTGAGGTCATCGGTTATGTCGGGTCGACCGGCCTCGCCACGGGGCCGAATCTGCATTACGAAGTGCGCGTGAACGATCACGCCGTCAACCCGATGGGCGTCCGCATGCAGGCGACACGAAAGCTCGGCGGCGCCGAGTTGGCGGCGTTCCGCCGTCACGAAGCCCAAATCGCCCAGCGCATCGCGGCGCTCCGCCGCAGCGATACCGTCGCGGCGCGCTGATCAGGCCGTCAGCACCTCGAAGAGGTGCCCGTTCGGATCGCGGAAATAGAAACCGCGCCCGCCGCGGCGGAACGCGATCTGCCGGTCGTCGGGCGTGCCGGGCCTGCTGCCATAAGCCACCCCTTCGTCGCGAATGCGGCCGAAAATGTGATCGAAGTCGCTTTCGCTGACCTTGAACGCATAATGGTGGTGGTCGAAGGCCTCGGCGCGATCGAAGTCGAGCGTCAGCCGATCATTGACCCGTACGACGGCGAAATGAGCGTGCCGCCCTTCATACGGCAATCCCATGATCCGGGCGAAAAACTGTGCCGACGCCTCTTTGTCATGCGCCGGAACGATCGTGTGGTTGAGTTCGATCCCCATGACGGCCTCCTATCGGGCCCCCGATCTATGTAGATCGGCAGCCCCGCTTGCTCAAGCCGCGCCAGCCTCCGAGGGCGGAGGGCACCCCGCCTATTTTCGCGCCATGTCGGCGCCGCCGATGAAAAACCGGTTCCAGGCCGGCGTGATCAAAATCTCGTTGACGCAAACGCGCGGCGGCATTTCGGCAACGAAGCGGATCGCCTTGCCGAGATCTTCGGCCTGGAGCATGCGATCGATCTCCTCTTGCGCGGGCGGAACCGGGCGATGGCGCAGGATCGGCGTTGCCACCTCGCCTGGAAAGATGCAGCAGGCGCGGATGCCATGGACGCATTCCTCGTCGTTGAGCGAGGTCGTCAAGGCGGCGAGCGCGGTCTTCGACGCGTTATAGGCGGGGCCGGTCAGATATTCCTCGAAGCGCCCGGCCCAGGAGGAAATGTTGATGACGAGGCCGCTGCGCCGCGCGCGCATCGCCGGCAGCACGGCGTGAATGCAATAGAGCGCACCGTTGAGATTGATGTGCACGATGTGATCGAAGCTGTCGGGAGTCATGTCGCGCCACAGCCGGGTCGAAAGATTGAGGCCGGCGCTGTTGACGAGGATATCGACGCCGCCATGGCGCGAAACGATCTCGGCGCCGATGCGCGCCACCGCCGTCTTGTCCGCGACGTCGAGCGCGACCGCCTCCGCGCGACCGCCCGCCTCCGCGATCAGCGCGACCGTCTCGTCGAGCCCTTCGCGGCTGCGGCCGCTGACGATCGCCGTGGCGCCCGCCTCGGCCAGTGCTTGCGCGCCGGCGCGACCGATACCGCTGCCGGCGCCCGTCAGCCATGCGACCTTGCCTTGGAGCACGCTCGCCCTCCCTCGCCCGCAAACCCCCGCATGATGGCTGCGGGGGCGCTGGCTGGCAACCGCAGCGCAGCTATTCGGCGGCTTTCGCCACTTGCGGCACGATGAGGAGGCTGTCCTCGCCGCTGGTCGTGACCTTGACGGTCTCGCCATCGGCGATGCGGCCGGCGAGGATCATCTCGGCGAGCGGATTCTGCAGCTGGCGCTGGATCACCCGCTTCAAGGGGCGCGCGCCATAGACCGGATCGTAGCCGATCTCGGCAAGCCATTCCTTCGCCTTGTTGTCGACCGTGAGCGTGATTTTGCGGTCGGTCAACAGCTTCTGCAGCCGCTCCAACTGGATGGTGACGATCGCCTTCATGTCGCCGCGCGAGAGGCGGCGGAAAATGAGGATATCGTCGAGCCGGTTGAGGAACTCGGGCCGGAAGGCCTGGCGGACCACCGCCATCACCTGCTCGCGCACCTTGGCGACCTCCGCCTTCTCGGGGAGCGCGGCGAGAATGTCGCTGCCGAGATTGGAGGTGAGCACGATCAGCGTGTTGCGGAAATCGACCGTGCGGCCTTGGCCGTCGGTCAGGCGGCCATCATCGAGCACCTGCAGCAGCACGTTGAACACGTCGGGATGCGCCTTTTCGACCTCGTCGAAGAGGATCACCTGATAAGGCCGCCGCCGCACCGATTCGGTAAGGCTGCCGCCTTCTTCATAGCCGACATAGCCGGGCGGCGCGCCGATGAGCCGCGCGACCGAATGCTTT
>DATNGG010000072.1:0-12630 GCA_035605975.1 Allostellaceae bacterium
CCGGTCTGCGCGACGCGCAGCAGCACGGCATCGCCATCGCAATCGACGCGCAGCTCGACGAGATTCTGGACATGGCCCGAGGTCTCGCCCTTGCGCCAAAGGCTGCGGCGCGAGCGCGACCAGTAGCAGACCCGGCCGGTCTCGAGGGTTTCTTTGACCGCGTCGCGATTCATCCAGGCGAGCATCAGCACCTCGCCGGTGTCGTGCTGCTGCGCCACCGCGGCGATCAACCCGTCGCGGTCGAAGGACAGCGCCGCCAGCACGGCATCGACCGCGCCGGCCGCGGCGGCGCCCTTCCCGCCAGGTGCGGAGGGACTCATTCGCGTCTCCCGGAAAGCAAAGCGTCGAGGGAATCTGGGCCGCGGCGCGCGCCGGTGCAAGACCGCCGCTCAGCTGCGCCAGCGCAGAACCCGGTCCTTCACCGGATTGACGAAGGGCCGGCCCTCCTCGATCGCGCGGGCATATTCGGTCTTCAGCCGATAGTACCAACGCGCCTGGGTGTCGGCATCGTCGATCAGCGCCAAGGGCGGGTCGTATTTGAGGCCCTCGCGCTGGCGCACCATGATCGCGCGGTCCTGGTTGAGAAAGGCGCGCACGAAAGGCCGCAGCACGGGCTTCAGCGCCGAGAGCAGCGGCGCGTTCCAATAGATCGCATGGTTGACCTCGGTCTCGCCGGGCGCGAGCGGCGTTACCGCGGTGAGGTTGACCACACGATGGCGCCCGGCGGTGATGTGCTCGATGCGCACGCCCGGCAGGCGGAAGACAATCTCGGTCTCGGGCGCGCCGCCCAGCAGGCGATAGGCGTTGGAATTGCGCGACGGTTTGTGGCGCAGCATGGTGAAGCCGTAAGGGCTCGCCGCGAAAGCCTTGGCTTTCTCGTGGATCGAGCCGCGCTGACGCCACCACCAGGCGCGATGGACGAAAGGGCCATGCGCCGGATCCATGAGGCCGACCACCGCATGGTCGATGGTGCAGGGCAGGCGCACGCTCTCGAACAGATCGGGGGCGCGCTCGGCGATTTCGGGGAGGAGCGGGATAGGCGGCGCCGCGTCCACATCGCGGCCGAAGAACACCCAGATATTTCCTTGAACCTCGTGCGCGGGATAAGCCTCGACCGCAATCGTCGCCAAATCGAAGCGTTGGCCCTCGGCGAGCGAGGGGATGGCGAGGCAGCGTCCCGCGGCATCGAACCGCCAGCCGTGATAGCAGCATTCGATCTCGGACCCGTCGAACCGGCCATCGCTCAACGGGATGCCGCGATGCGGGCAGATATCCCGCAGGGCGAACACCCCGCCATCGCTTTTTCGCCCGAGCAGCAGCGGCTCGCCGAGCATGATCTTGCGCGCTGTCCGCCCACGCCCGAGGGCCGCCCCGGGCATCGCGTAGTACCACAAGTTTCGAAGAGGGGCGGCGCTGTCCGCTTCCACCAAGACATCCCTTTCATCAGCCGGCGGAGAGTAACGAGGGGATTCCGGCGGTGGAAGGCCCGGCTTGTGGTCGGACCTCTTCGTGTTAAGGTTCGGCGCCATCGATGGTCCAATCGAGGTGCGAGATGAGCGGGAATCCGGGCCGCGGCTATACGATCGCGGAGCTGAAGCCGGGCATGACGGCGACGGACGAGCATGTGGTGACGGCGGACGACGTCGCGGCTTTCGCCGCGGTCTCGGGCGATCACAATCCCGTCCATCTCGACGAGGCTTATGCCAAGACCACGCGCTTCAAGGGACGGATCGCGCATGGGATGCTGGTGGCGAGCTTCATCTCGACCGTGCTGGCGGCGAAGCTGCCGGGGCCGGGGACCATCTATCTCGGCCAGACATTGAGCTTCAAGGCGCCGGTGCGGCTCGGCGATAAGGTCGAGACCCGCGTCACGGTGAGCGAGGTCTTTGCGGAGAAGGGCCGCGCCGTCTTGAAGACGCAATGCCGGGTTGGCGAGACGGTGGTGCTCGACGGCGAAGCGACCATTCTCGCGCCGCAATGACCGGCTGAGGATGCGCGTCTTCCGCCACACCAGCGCCACCGGCGCGGAGCGCGGCGCCGTGGTCGCCGTCGGCAATTTCGACGGCGTGCATTTGGGGCATCAGGCGGTGATCGCCGCTGCGAAAGCGGCGGCGGCGCAAGCGGGCGCGCGGCTCGCCGTGCTCACCTTCGAGCCGCATCCGCGCAGCGTCTTCCAGCCGGGCGCGCCGCCCTTTCGTCTGACGCCGTTCCGCGCCAAGGCGAGGGCGCTCGAAGCTCTGGGCGTCGATTATCTCTTCACCCTGCATTTCGATCTCGATTTCGCCAAGAAGAGCGCCGAGACCTTCGTCGAGGCGATCTTGGTCGAAGGCCTCGGCGTCAAGGCCGTGGTCGTCGGCTATGATTTCGTCTTCGGCAACAAGCGGCGCGGCACGCCCGAGCTCTTGAGGGCCGAAGGAGAGCAGCACGGTTTCGGCGTGCGCCTTATCGAGCCGGTCACCGGCTCTGGCGGCGTGGTCTATTCCTCGACCCAGATTCGCGAGCATCTGATCGCCGGACGTCCGCGCGAGGCCGCGTCCTTGCTCGGGCGCGATTGGGAGATCGAGGGCCGGGTCGAGATGGGTGATCGGCTCGGGCGCACCATCGGCTTTCCCACGGCCAATCTCTCGCTCGCGGATTATTTGCGGCCGGCCGCCGGGGTCTACGCGGTTCGCGTCGGCATCGAAGACGGCGCCGCGACGCGCTGGCTCGGTGGCGCGGCCAATCTCGGCTGGCGTCCGACCGTGGGCGGCAAGGATTTGCGTCTCGAGGCGCATCTTTTCGATTTCGACGGCGATCTCTACGGCAAGCATTTGCGCGTCGCGCTGATCGCGCATTTGCGGCCCGAGCGGCGCTTCGACGGGCTCGATGCCTTGAAGGCGCAGATCGCGGCCGATTGCGACAAAGCGCGCGCGATCCTCGCAGCAGGCGCGGCGCGAGGCCTCCCCGCCGGTTGACCGAAAGCGGCGCCGACCGCCATAAAGCCCCATGGCCACCGACTACCGTTCCACCGTTTTCCTGCCGCAAACCGACTTCCCGCTGCGCGGCGATCTGGCGAAGCGCGAGCCCTTCCTGCTCGAACGCTGGACGCATGTCGGGCTTTATGCGCGCCAGCGCGAGGCGGCGCAGCGCCGGCCGAAATTCATCCTTCATGACGGCCCGCCTTACGCCAATGGCAATCTCCATATCGGCCACGCGCTCAACAAGATCTTGAAAGACGTCATCAACCGCGCGCAGCAAATGCTCGGCAAGGACGCGATCTACGTGCCGGGCTGGGATTGTCACGGCCTGCCGATCGAGTGGAAGATCGAGGAGGAGTACCGCGCCAAGAAACGCTCCAAGGACGACGTGCCGATCCTCGAGTTTCGCAAGCAATGCCGCGATTTCGCGGCGCATTGGATCGGCGTGCAGCGCGAAGAATTCGAGCGCCTCGGCGTCGCCGGCGATTGGGCGCACCCCTATACGACCATGGAATTCGCCGCCGAGGCGCAGATCGTGCGCGAGATCGGCAAGTTCCTGATGAATGGCGGGCTTTATCGCGGCGCCAAGCCGGTGATGTGGTCGGTGGTCGAGCAGACGGCGCTCGCCGAGGCCGAGATCGAATACGAGGATCACACTTCGACCCAGCTTTGGGTGAAGTTCCCGGTAAAGAAGGCGAGCGTCCCGGCGCTTCAAGGCGCCTCGATCGTGATTTGGACGACGACGCCCTGGACCTTGCCGGGCAATCGCGCCATCGCCTTCAAGGAGGATCTCGATTACGTCGTGATCGAGGTCGGATCGACGCGGGACGGCAGCCTTGCCAAGCCGGGCGAAAAGCTCGTCGTCGCGGCGCCGCTCGAGGTGAATTTCGGCGAGATCGCGCGGCTCGGTGGCAAGGTCGAGCTGGTCTCGGGCAAATATCTCGCGGGCACGATCTGCCGCCATCCGCTGCACGGCGAGGGCTATGATTTCGACGTGCCGCTCTTGCCCGGCGATTTCGTCACCGCGACCGACGGCACGGGCTTCGTCCATATCGCGCCGGGCCATGGCGCCGATGATTTCGAGCTCGGCCAGAAATACGGGATCGCCGTGCCCGAGACGGTCGCGGCGGACGGCACTTATTTGCCTTCCGTTCCGCTCTTTGCCGGACGGCATGTCTATTGGCCCAACGGCAAGACCGGCGATGCGAACAAGACGGTGATCGCGGCGCTCAAGGCGCGGAGCGCGATCCTCGGTGAGGCGCCGCTCGTCCATTCCTATCCGCATTCCTGGCGCTCCAAAGCGCCGCTGATCTTCCGCACCACGCCGCAATGGTTCATCGGCATGGAAAAGAACGCGCTGCGCGAGAAGGCGCTGGCGGCGATCGATCAAACGCGCTGGTATCCGCCGCAAGGCCAGAACCGCATCCGTTCGATGATCGAGACTCGCCCCGATTGGTGCATCTCGCGCCAGCGCGCCTGGGGCGTGCCGATCGCCGTGTTTGTCGAGAAGCGCAGCGGCGCGGTGCTGCGCGATCAGGCGGTGATCGACCGCATCGCCGCCGCCTTCGAGCGCGAGGGCGCGGATGCGTGGTATTCGCACGATCCGGCCGAGTTCTTGGGGCCGGGCCGCGATCCCCAGGATTACGAGCAGATCAAGGACGTGGTCGATGTCTGGTTCGATTCGGGCTCGACCCATGCTTTCGTCCTCGAGCAGCGGCCCGATCTGCAATGGCCCGCCTCGCTCTATCTCGAAGGCTCGGATCAGCATCGCGGCTGGTTCCATTCCTCGCTCCTCGAAAGCTGCGGCACGCGCGGCCGCGCGCCTTACGAGGCGGTGCTGACGCATGGCTTCGTCTTGGACGAGCAGGGCCGGAAAATGTCGAAATCCCTCGGCAATGTCGTCGCGCCGCAGGAGGTGGTCTCGCACAGCGGCGCCGACATTCTGCGGCTCTGGGTGGTGGCGTCGGACTATTCCGAGGATCTGCGCATCGGCCCCGAAATCCTCAAATACCAGGCCGATGTCTATCGCCGCTTGCGCAACACGCTGCGCTATCTCCTCGGCGCGCTCGCCGGATTTTCGGAGAAGGAGCGCGTCGCGCCGACGGCGATGCCCGAGCTCGAGCGCTTCGTGCTGCACCGGCTTGCGGAGCTCGACGCGCTGGTGCGCAAGACCGCCGCGGAATTCGACTTCCACACCATGTTTACGGCGCTTCACAATTTCTGCGCGGTCGATCTCTCTGCGTTTTATTTCGACGTGCGCAAGGACTCGCTTTATTGCGATCTGCCGAACGCGCCGGCGCGGCGTGCCGCGCGCAGCGTGCTCGATCATGTGTTCGAATGCCTGGTGCGCTGGCTCGCGCCCGTGCTGTGCTTCACCGCCGAGGAAGCCTGGCTCGCGCGCCATGGCGACATGCCCGAGAGCAGCGTCCATCTGCAGCTTTATCGCGACCTGCCCGCTGCTTGGCTCGATGAAGCGCTGGCGGCGAAGTGGCGCCGCATCCGCGAGCTGCGGCGGGTCGTCACCGGCGCCCTCGAGCTGGAGCGCGCGCAAAAGCGCCTCGGCTCGAGTCTCCAGGCGGCGGTCGAGATTGTCGCCGACGCGCCGTCCTTGGCGGCTCTTGCCGGCATCGATCTGCCGGAGATCTTTATCACCTCGGCGGGTACGGCGCGCGCAGGAACGCCGCCCGATGGCAGCTTCATCCTCGCCGATGTTCCGGGCGTCGGCGTGCGCGTAACCCCGGCGCCGGGCGAGAAATGCCAGCGCTGCTGGAAGGTCCTGCCCGAGGTCGGTCAAAGTCACGCGCATCCCGACCTCTGCGGGCGCTGCGCCGCGGCGGTCGACGCTCTCGCCGCGGCGGGGCACTGAGATGTGGCTTGGCCTTGCCGCCGCGGCCATCGTCGCGGTCGCGGATCAGGCAGCAAAGCTCTGGGTGCTGGATTTCTTCGCGGCGCGGCCTGATCAGCCGCCGGTGATGCGCCTCGCGCCGTTCTTCAATCTCGTGCTGGCCGGCAATCGCGGCATGAGCTTCGGCCTCTTCAACGGCGAGGCGGGGCCGAATACCGCAGTCTTCACCGTGCTGGCGGCGGTCATTGTTCTGGGTTTGATCGCGTGGCTGCGCCGGGCCCAAGGCTCGCTTCTGCAGCTGGCCATCGGGCTGGTGATCGGCGGCGCCGTCGGCAATGTCGCCGACCGGCTCCATCGCGGCGCGGTGGTCGATTTCCTCGATTTCCATCTCGGCGCCTGGCATTGGTTCGCCTTCAATCTCGCGGATGCGGCGATTTGCGTCGGGGTCGCGGTGCTGGTGATAGATGGCTTGATCGGCCGCCGCAGAAGCGGTTAAGTAAGGCACCATCAGGGAGCGCTTGCAGTTGACGGCTCGGCCGGTACCCGCACTCATTGTCTTGATCAGCCTCGCGGCCTTGCCCTTGGCCGGCTGCGACAGCTTCAACCGCGCGATCGGCAAGACGCGCGTCATCCCCGACGAGTTCCAGGTGGTGTCGAACGCGCCCCTGGCGATTCCACCGGATTATGCCTTGCGGCCGCCGCGTGTCGGCAATGGGCCGGAGCAGATTTCCCCGACCCAGGTGGCGCGCGAGAGCGTGTTCCGCATGGGCGATCAGCAGCAGCAATCCTCGCTCCCGGCTCCCACCAAGGAGCGAAGCGCGGGCGAGACCGATCTTTTGCGCGATGCCGGCGCCGCCACCGTGCCGCCCGATATCCGCGAGCTCGTCGACAGCGATCCCAAGCAGGGCGTGCCCTTCGAGCGCAGCCTCGTCGATAAGCTCCTGTTCTGGCAGGGGCCGACCACCCCGCCCTCGGCCGAGGTGATCGATCCCGGCGCCGAGGCCTCGCGCATCCGGCTCGCACAAAGCGCGGCGAAGACCACCGGGCCCGCGACAATGCCGGACAAGGGTCCCGCCACGCCGACCTTCGAGCGGACGACGAACAAGTCCCATTCCTGGTTCGGGTGGCTGTTCTAGCGCTTTTCACGGCCAGACGAGGAGGCGCGACCATGAATGCGCTGTGTCGTGCGGCGCTGGGGCTCCTTCTCTTGGCCCTGGCCGGGGCGGGCCCGGCGCGCGCCGAGCTCTTCGAGGCGCATGAATTCAAGCTCGCCAACGGCCTCACCGCCGTGGTCATTCCCAATCATCGCGCGCCGATCGTCACGCAAATGGTATGGTACAAGGTCGGCGCCGCGGACGAGCCCTTGGGCAAATCCGGCATCGCGCATTTCCTCGAGCATTTGATGTTCCGCGGCACCAAGGCCGTGCCGCCCGGCGCGTTCTCGCGCATCGTCGCCGAGAATGGCGGGCGCGACAACGCCTTTACGACCCATGACTACACAGCGTTTTTCCAGCAGGTCGCGGCGGATCGCCTCGAGCTGGTGATGAAGCTGGAGAGCGACCGCATGGCCAATCTTCAGATCACCGACAAGGTGGTGACGCCCGAGCGCGAGGTGATCCTCGAAGAGCGGCGCCAGCGCATCGACAACAATCCGGCGGCCCTGTTCGATGAGCAGCTCGATACCGCGCTGTTCCTCCACCATCCCTACCGCATTCCGACCATCGGCTGGGAATCGGAAATGCACGGGCTGACGACGGCGGATGCGCGGGCCTTCTATCGCCGCTGGTACGCGCCCAACAACGCGATCCTCGTGGTCGCGGGCGACGTGACAACGCAGCAGGTGAAAGCGCTGGCGGAGAAATATTACGGCGATATTCCGGCGCGCGCCGTGCCGGCGCGCCATCGGGTCGCGGAGCCGCCGAAAGTCGCGGCGGCGCGTCTCAGCATGAAAAGCCCGCGCGTCTCCGAGGTGAGCTGGACGCAGGAGTTTTTGGCACCGAGCTACCGCGCCGGCGACAAGCAATACGCCTACGCGCTCGAGGTTTTGGCCGAGGTGCTGGGCGGCAGCGCCGATTCGCCGCTCTACAAGGGCCTCGTCGTCGACCATCCCTTGGCGCTCTCTGCCGGCGCCTTCTACGATCCCAATGTCTACGATCTGGCGACTTTCGGCTTCTCCGCACGCCTCAAGAACGGCGTTGCGGTGGCCGACTTCGAGACGGCCTTTGATGCAATCATCAAGCACGCCCTCGAGGGCGGTATTTCCAACGAGGCGGTCGAGCGCGCGAAGAAGCGCATGGTTTCTGCCGCCGCCTTTGCGCGTGACAGCCTTTCGGGCCCCGCGCGCATCGTCGGCGCGGCGCTCGCGACCGGCCGCAGCCTCGACGATGTCGAGAACTGGCCCGAGCGGATCGGCGCGGTCACGCTCGATCAGGTGCTCGCCGCCGCGCATCTCGTCATCCATGACGATATCGCCGTCACGGGCGTGCTGATGCCCGGGCCGACCTCGTGATGCAGCCGATGACGCGCTTCATCGCCCTTGTTCTGATTGTGGCCCCGCTGGCGTTGCTCCGTCCCCTCGAGGCCGGTGCCGTCACCATCGAGAAGGTCGAGAGCCCGGGCGGGATCACCGCCTGGCTGGTCGAAGACCACAGCGTTCCGGTGGTTTCGACCAGCATCGCGTTTCGCGGCGGCGCGGCGCTCGATCCCGACGACAAGGCGGGTCTTGCGGAGTTCACCGCCGATCTGCTCGACGAAGGCGCGGGCGAGCTCGACAGCACGGCTTATCAGAGCAAGCTCGAGGATCTCGCCGCCTCGCTCGATTTCAACGTCGATCAGGACAACATCTCCGCTCGCCTGCGCACGCTGAGCGCCAACCTCGCTCCGACCTACGACCTCCTGCATCTGGCGCTGACCGAGCCGCGCTTCGATGCGGCGCCGGTCGCGAGGCTGCGCGCCGAGTTGCTCGATGCGATCAAGCGCGACCTGCACCAGCCGGAAGCGCTCGCCTATCGGCTATGGATGAAGAGCAGCTTCGCCGGTTCGCCCTATGCCCGCTCGACGCGCGGCACGGCACAATCGATCGCGGCCATCACGCCCGACGATATGCGCGGCCTCGTCCATGCGCGCTTTGCGAAGGACGCGCTCGTCATCGGCGTGGTCGGCGACATCACGCCGGCCGCGCTGAAGCCGCTGCTCGATAAGACTTTCGGCGGCCTGCCCGAGCATGCCGCGCCCGATCCGCTCGGCAACATCGCGGTCGATCGCTCCAATGCCGTGATCGTCTCCGATCTTCCGGTCCCGCAAAGCGTCGTCGTCTTCGGCCAGCAGGGCATCAAGCGCGACGACCCGGATTGGTACGCGGCGCTCATCGTCCTCAATATCCTGAGCTCGGGCGGCCTCACCTCGCGGGTCGCCCTCGAAGTGCGCGAGCAGCGCGGCCTCGCCTATTCCGTCTCCGCTTCGCTCGACCCGCTCCAGCATGCGGGGCTCATTCTCGGCCATGTGGCGAGCCGCAATGCGCGGGTGGCGCAGGCGATCGATCTCATTCGCGAAGAATGGCGGCGTATGCATGACAGCGGTCCGACGGCCAAGGAGCTGGTCGCGGCCAAGACCTATCTCACCGGCTCCTTTCCCTTGAACCTCGATTCGACCTCCCGCATCGCCTCGATTCTCGTCTCGATGCAACTCGACCACCTCGGAATCGATTATCTCACTCGGCGGAGTGCGCTCATCGACAAGGTCTCGCTCGCCGATGCCAAGCGCGTCGCGCGCCGCCTGCTCGACCCCGACGGGCTGTTCTTCGTCGTGGTCGGCTCGCCGGCCAATTTGTCGGATGCGCGCCGTGTCGCGCCGGGTGGGTGAAGATGGGTTATCGCCAGGATATTTCGGGCTGTCTGACGGACAAAGTGGGGGCGCGCGGGCTCGATGAGGCGGGGCTCGAGGCGATGCTCGCCCGTGCCGCGCCGGCGCTCGATAAGCTGCGCCGCCGTCACGAGGATGGCAGCCTGCCGCTGCTCGCCCTGCCGCGCCGGCGCGACGACGTTGCGGCGCTGCGCCGCGCCCTGCGCGATTTCCGCGCCGCGCCGCGGCAGAAATTCCGCGACGTGATCATCCTCGGCACCGGCGGGTCGAGCCTCGGCGGGCAAACGCTTTATGCGCTGGCCGATCCGCGCGCGCTGCCGCGGCTGCACTTCTTGGACAATATCGACCCTGCCACCTTCGATGCTCTCTTCGCGGCGCTCGATCCGGCGCGCACCGGCATCGCCGCGATCTCGAAATCGGGCGGCACGGCCGAAACCTTGACCCAGTTCATCATTTGTCTCGATTGGCTGCGCCAGAGCGTGCCTGCCGACGCGCTCGCCAAGCATGCGATCGCCATCACCGAGCCGCGCGACAATGTGCTGCGCCGGCTCGCGACGCGGCTCGGCCTGACGATTCTCGACCATGATCCCGGCATCGGCGGACGCTACTCGGTCCTGTCTAATGTCGGGCTGCTGCCGGCCTTGCTCGCAGGACTCGACGCCGCTTCACTGCGCCAGGGCGCGGGCGCGGTGCTCGATGCGACTTTGGCCGCCACTTCGCCGCGCGACGCGGCGCCCGCGCTCGGCGCCTCTATTGCGGTCGGCCTTGCCGAGCAGCGCGGCATCGGCACCACCGTGGTCATGCCCTATCTCGACCGGCTCGGGCATTTCGGCCTGTGGTTCCGCCAGCTTTGGGCGGAAAGCCTCGGCAAGGACGGCAAGGGCACGACGCCCATCCGCGCTTTGGGCACGGTCGATCAGCACAGCCAGCTGCAGCTCTATCTCGCCGGCCCGGCCGACAAGATGTTTACCCTGGTGATGGGCGAGCCCGCGGGCGGCGGCGGCGCAGTCACGCCCGATCTCGGCAGCGATCCCGAACTCGCCTATCTCGCGGGCCGGCGCATGGGCGATCTCCTCGATGCCGAGCAGCGCGCGACGGCGGCGAGCCTCATCCGCAACGGCCGCCCGACCCGGCTGTTGCACATCGAGCGGCTCGATGCCGAGACGCTCGGCGGGCTGCTGATGCATTTCATGCTCGAGACCATCATCGCCGCCGATCTTTTCGGCGTCGACGCCTTCGATCAGCCCGCGGTCGAAGAAGGCAAGGTGCTCGCCCGGCAATATTTGGGCGAGATGAGCAAGGGCTGAAACGCCGCTTCCCGAGTCGCGCGCGACTCGGGGCTCCGCTCGTCTTGGCGAAAGCTCGGCGCCGGGGCAGAATGGCGCTCATGCCGCTGCGCCAGCTTCCGCCGCTCGTCGTCAACCGCATTGCCGCGGGCGAGGTGGTGGAGCGCCCGGCCTCGGCGATCAAGGAACTGGTCGAGAACGCGATCGATGCGGGCGCGTCGCGCATCGATATCACCTTGCGCGAAGGCGGACAGAGCCTCGTCATCGTCGCCGATGACGGGATCGGAATGAGCGCCGAGGAGCTTTCGCTCGCGGTCGAGCGCCACTGTACCTCGAAGCTGCCCGATGACGACCTGTTGCGCATCGAGACCTTGGGTTTCCGCGGCGAGGCGCTGCCTTCGATCGGCGCGGTGAGCCGGCTTTCGATCACCAGCCGCAAGCGCGGCGCCGACAGCGCCTGGGCGATCGCGGTCGAAGGCGGGGCGAAATCCGCGCCGCTTCCGGCGGCCTTGTCGCAGGGCACGCGCGTTGAAGTCCGCGATCTCTTCTATGCGACGCCGGCACGCCTCAAATTCCTCAAATCGCCGCGCGCCGAGCGCGAGGCCACGCTCGATGCGGTCGAGCGCCTCGCCATGGCTTATCCCGGCATCGCCTTCACCGTGAGCGGCGAAGAGGATCGCATTCTCTTGCGCCTTACCGCGATCGCGCGCGACCTTGCCGGCAACGACGCGCGGCGCGAGCGCCTCGCCGCGATCTTGGGCCGCGATTTTGCCGACAACGCGCTCGCGATCATGGCGCAGCGCGAGGGCTTTAGCCTCACTGGCCTTGCCGGCCTGCCGACGCTCAATCGCGCGACCGCGCGCGATCAATATCTTTTCGTCAATGGCCGGCCGGTGCGCGACAAGCTGCTCGTCGGCGCGGTGCGCGGCGCCTATCAGGATTTCCTGGCGCGCGACCGTCATCCGATGGTGGCGCTCTTCCTCGACGGGCCGGGCGAGGCGATCGACGTCAATGTCCATCCCACCAAGGCCGAGGTGCGGTTTCGCGATGCGAGCCTGGTGCGCGGCTTGATCGTCGGCGCGCTGCGCCAGGCCCTCGGCGCGGCCGGGCATCGTGCTTCGACCACCGTTGCCGGAGCGGCACTCTCCTCCTTCCGCCCCGGCTTTGCAGCACCGTCTTACGCGCCGCTTTATCCGCCGCACGGCTTGGCCGAAGACGCCGCACAATATCAGGCGCCGCTGACGCCGCCCGAAGCGGGCGGCCTGACGGCACCCGCCGCGCGCGCGCCGCAAGCGATCGCCGCGGGAGAGACCGGCTTCCCCCTGGGCGCGGCGGTGGCGCAGCTGCATGAAACCTATGTGGTCGCGCAAACCCAGGATGGCATCGTCATCGTCGATCAGCACGCGGCGCATGAGCGCCTCGTTTATGAGCGCATGAAAGAGGCGCTGGGGTCGACCGGCGTCGCCCGCCAGATTCTTCTCCTGCCAGAGGTGGTGGAGCTCGACGAGGGCGCGGTGGCCCGGCTCGCCGCGCGCGCGGGCGAGCTCGCTGAGCTGGGCCTTGTGCTCGAGGCGTTCGGCGCCGGCGCGGTGGTGGTGCGCGAAGTGCCGGCGCTTCTCGGCGAGCTCAACGTGCAAGGCTTGGTGCGCGATCTTGCCGACGAGCTCGCGGAGCTCGGCAA
>DATNGG010000073.1:0-28071 GCA_035605975.1 Allostellaceae bacterium
GCCGCGAATGGCGAGAAGCCGGCCCTCGCCATCGACCGCGGCCTCGATGTCCCAGACCTGCTCGCGCTCCTGCGCGGCGGCGAGA
The DNA here is from genome assembly GCA_035605975.1 of Allostellaceae bacterium. Lineage (GTDB taxonomy): Bacteria > Pseudomonadota > Alphaproteobacteria > ATCC43930 > CGMCC-115725 > CAIKMD01. Next base: position 86 of record DATNGG010000073.1, read on the forward strand.
AAATTCTCGCGCCGGTCCTCGATCCATTTGATCGGCCGCTTCATCAGCAGCGCGGCAGCGGGAATCGCGAGCTCTTCGGGATGGAACACCGCTTTCGTGCCGAAGCCGCCGCCCGTATCGGGCACGATGACGCGCAGCTGGCGCTCGCTCAAGCCCAGCGCCTCGACCAGAACGCCCTTGGCGCGATGCGGCAGCTGGGTATTGACCCAGCAGGTGAGGAGATCCTCGGCGGCATCGAAGCGCGCGAGGATGCCGCGCGTCTCGATCGAATGCCCGCCGCCCTTGTTGAGGCGAAAACGCTCGGCGAAGCGATGCGCAGCCTTGGCGAAGGCGCCCTCGACATCGCCGTAATCGATGCGGTGGCGGGCGACGAGATTGTCGGGACAGTCGAACCGCGCGCGCGGCGCGCCGGGCTCGAGCCCCGCGGCCGGATCGACCACCGCAAGCAGGGTTTCGAAATCGAGCGCGATCGCCGCCGCCGCGTCTTCGGCCAGCGCGCGGCTCTCGGCGATCACCAGCGCGACCGGCTCGCCCACATATGTGAGCTCGCCCTGCGCGAGCGGATAAGGATCGACGGGAAAGCGGATCGCCGCGCTCGGCACCGCAAGCGGAATGCGGTCACCCGTCAAGAGCGGCCGCAGCTCGGCATAGGTCAAGACCGCCCGGACGCCGGGCATGGCGCGCGCCGCCTCCGCATCGATGCGGTCGAGCCGTGCATGCGCCACGGGACTGCGCAGAAAGGCGGCATGGAGCATGCCGTCGATCTCGATATCGTCGACAAAACGTGCTTCGCCGCGCAGCAAGGGCCGATCCTCGATGCGGCGCATGGGGCGAGCGGTAAAGGGCGACGGCGCGGGGGTCATCACGATCGGCTCGCTCGCTAGGCCCACCCGCCGGGCTTGTCAACCAAGCGCGGCGCCCGCGTTGTCCTTATCCCGCGAAGCTTGTATTTTGAGCCAAAGACGCCGCAGGACGGCTCGGCCAAAAGGAAGAGAAGGAAGAGGAGGACCAAATGGATCGGCAATTCCAGCCCATTCTCGACAAGCGCGGCGAGCCGCATGTACAGCGCTGGAGCGAGCAGCGCTGGCTCATCGACAACATCATCCGCGCCAATGGCATCGATTGGGACCAGCCGCGCTCGATCTATCTGAGCGCGCCCTGCGGCGGCGAGGCCAATGCCGATTTCGCGGCGATCCGCCAGCGCGTCCAGAAAATGGCCGATATCGGCCCGGCCTTCGAGGCGGTCGCGCGGCGGCGCGAAGCCAAGGCCAAGGCCGCACTCGAAGCCGAGCAGCCGGTCACGGCGCGTGACAATTATTTCATGGCCGCGGTGCATTGGGGCGCGGCGCAATGGCCCTACGACCAGAACGACGAGACCAATATCGCCTACAATCAGAAAAAGCGCGAATGCTATGGCAAATACGCCGAGCTCGCGGACCACCGCGTCGAAGCCGTCTGGATCCCCTTCGCCGACAAGGTCGTGCCGGCCTGGTTCCATCTGCCGCCGAGCTACAAGGGCGGCCGGATTCCGGCGGTGATCGCGATCCCGGGCATGGACAGCTTCAAGGAGGTGAATGTCGCGCTTTATGGCGATCGCTGGCTCAATCGCGGCATTGCCGTCTTGGCGATCGACGGGCCGGGGCAATACGAGGCGCCGATCCTCGGCACCTATTTCAGCGTCGAGAATTGGGTCGCCGCGGCGAAGCCCGTCTTCGACTGGCTCGCGGCGCGGGCCGAGATCGATGCCGACCGCATCGGCGTGACCGGCACCAGCTTCGGCTCGTTCTTCGGCACGGTCCTGGCGGCGAGCGAGCCGCGCATCCGGGCCTGCGCGGTCATGTCGGTGTGTCACGAGCCCGGCTGCCATACCATCTTCCAAGAGGCTTCGCCCACCTTCAAGAAGCGCTTCATGTACATGTCGGGCATCGCCGACGAGGCGAAGTTCGACGAATTCCGCAAGACCATCACCTGGGAAGGCCATGCCGAGAAGATCAAGGCGGCCTATCTCTGCGTCGCGGGCGAGGCGGAGGAATTGAGCCCGCTCGAGCATTCCGAGCGTCTGGTCCGCACGGTCAAAGGGCCGAAGCGCATGGTCGTTTATCAGGATTCGCGCCATTCGGTCGGCAATGTGCCCGCGGCCAATCTCGGGCCGTTCCCGCCGGGGCTCGTTGCGGATTGGATGGCGGATCGCCTCGCCGGCAAGCCTTTCCCGAGCGAGCACTGGTATGTGACGGCGACCGGGCAGATCAACAAAACGCCTTATTGATTAAGGGCGAAGGATGCCCGCGCCGCAACGCGGGCATCCGCCTTTGACTTCGCCTCACTCCGAACGCTAGAGTTTTGTCTTAACGCGACGCCGCGCCATTCGCGAAAAGCGGGCCGGAAGATCGCCGCCGAGAGAGATCAACCTCGCAGGGAGCGAAGCCGGCGTCATGACCGCTTATATTCACGGGCAAAACGTCAATCTCACCTTCCGCCCGCCCAACCGCGCACCCGTCCGGGCGCTGCAAGGCTTCGACATCGCGGTCGAGGAAGGCGAGTTCCTGTCGATCGTCGGGCCTTCGGGCTGCGGCAAAAGCACCTTCCTCTCGATCCTGCTCGGGCTTATCAAGCCGGATTCCGGCGATATCGACCTGCACGGCAAGCCGATCGCCGGGCCGGGCACCGACCGCGCCATGGTGTTCCAGGAATTCGGGCTTTTGCCCTGGCGCTCGGTTGCGCAGAATGTCGAGCTGGGGCTGCAGCTGAAAGGCGTTCCCGCCGCGCCCCGCCGGCAGACCGCGCAGCGCTTCATCGAGATGGTCGGGCTGAGGGGCTTCGAGAGCCACTATCCGCATGAGCTCTCGGGCGGCATGAAGCAGCGCGTCGGCCTCGCGCGCGCGCTCGCGACCGATCCCGACGTGCTGCTGATGGACGAGCCTTTCGCCGCGCTCGATGCGCAGACGCGCGACCTGATGCAGGCCGAGCTGCTGCGCATCTGGCAGGACGCGCGCAAGACCGTTCTCTTCGTCACCCATCAGATCGACGAGGCGATCTATCTCTCCGACCGCGTGCTGGTGATGACCAAGCGTCCGGGGCGGGCGAAGAAAATCTTCACCATCGATCTGCCGCGGCCACGCGACTACGAAATGCGCGTGACCCCGGAATTCAACGATCTGAAGCTCGAAATCTGGAACGCCCTCAAAGACGAGATCATGGGCTAGCGATGATGGAAGACGCCGTTTCGCGCCCGAGCTTCGTCCAGCAAAACCGCAAGCTTCTCCTCGGAGGCCTGTCCGTCGCGGCGTTCTTCATCGCCTGGCAGGCGGCCTTCCTCGTCGTGCCGTTCAATTCCCTCTTCATCACCAAGCCCTCCCTCATGTTCGAGGCGCTTTGGCGCCTGACGCTCTCGGGACAATTGTTCTTCGATCTCGGCGCCAGCGCCGCGCCCTTCTTTTGGGGTCTCGGCGCGGCGATCGTCGTCGGCGTGCCGCTCGGCATTCTCATGGGATGGCGCAGCCGCGTCGGCCAGGCGCTCGATCCGCTGCTGACCGCGCTCTATGCGAGCCCGCTGGTCGCGCTGGCGCCGCTCGTCGTGATCTTCCTCGGCGTCGGCCCGACCGGCAAAGCTTTCATCGTCTTCATCCTGACGGTGTTCGATTTTGTCTTCAACGCCTATGCGGGGGTGCGCGCGGTCGACAATCTCTTGCTCAATGTCGTGCGCTCCTTCGGCGGCAAGGAGAAAGACCTTTATCTGAAGGTCATCGTCCCGAGCGTGATCCCCTATATCGTCGCCGGCGCCCGGATCGGCGTCGGGCGCGCGCTGGTCGGCGTGCTGATCGGCGAGTTCTTCGCCGCTTCGGAAGGCGTCGGTTATGGGATCGTCAAGTTCGGGAATTTCTTCGCGCTCGACAGCATGTTCTCTTACATTCTGGTGGTCACCCTCATCGCCGTTCTTCTGACCCAGGGCATTCGCTGGGCCGAGCGCACGGCTTTTCCTTGGCGCGCGGGGCAATAAAGGATGACCGAGATCAACCGGCTCGAGGTTCCTTTCGCGTCAGCCGCGGCGCCGCCCGAAGAGGTGGGAGAGATCGCGTCCCGCGGAGGCCGGCGCCTTCAATCCTTCGCTCTCGGCCTTTCCGGGATCGTCGTGCTGCTTCTGCTCTGGGAGGCGGTGCCTTACCTCGTCACGATGAAAGCGGGGACGCGCCTCTTCTTCACGCCGCCCAGCGAAGTCGCGATCACGCTGTGGAACCTTTTCTCGACGGGCGTGATTTGGGGCCCGCTCGGCGTCAGCGCGGCGGGATTTGCCGTCGGGCTTGCCATCGCCATCGCGGTCGGCCTGCCGCTCGGGATCCTGATCGGACGATCGGAGACCTTGGATGCGCTGTGCGAGCCTTTCGTTACCGCCTTCAATGCGACGCCGCGCCTCGTCTTCTTGCCCATCGTCCTTCTGTGGTTCGGATTGGGGTTATGGTCGAAAGTGGTGATCGTCGCGTTCGGCGCCTTCTTCCCCTTGCTCATCAACACCCATGAGGGCATCCGCAACACCGACAAGCTGCTCATCAACGTCGTCCGCTCCTTCGGGGCGAAGGAGTGGGACATCATCCGGCTCGTCGTGGTACCAAACGCCCTGCCCTACATCATCACCGGCTTGCGGCTGGCGATCGGCCGCGCCGTCCTCGGCGTCGTGGTCTCGGAATTCTTCGGCTCGAACGAAGGGCTCGGCGTGATGATGGTTCAGGCGGCGAGCCAGTACAAAGTCAACATCGTTTTCGCCGGCATGATCGTCTTCATGGCGCTTTCGCTCGCCATGACCGGCTTGCTCAAGGTGCTGGAAAACCGGCTCGGCCGCTGGCGGCCGCAGCGCATCGGCGAGTAAGCGAGCAGAGCTTGGGGTCCGCTCGCCGCCTCGCCGGCGCGGGTCAGTGCGCCGGCTTCGTCTCGACCGAAACGTAGTGAACCTCCTTCAGCGACTCGTCGAGCAGCTTGCTGGCGAGGAATTGATGGAGGTCGGGAAGCGGCTTGTCCTTCGCCCACTGGCCGAGCGAGATCATCTCGTTGCGGCGCGCCTCGAAGGTGTCGCGGAAAAGATTTTCCGGGATCGTCGCCTCGTAGAGGTCGTGAAGCTCCTGCCACAGCAGGCCCTGCTCCTGCGGGTCCTCGATGTTGAGGTAGGTCTTGATGACCGGCATCGTGCCGTCTTTGTTGGTGCGGATATACATGATCGCTTCGGCGATCGCGCGGATGAAAGCCTTGACGGTGTCAGGGTGCTGATCCGCATAGGGCTTCAGCGTCCAAAGCGTGCCGCCGAGCCGCGGCAGGAACTGGCCGGTGCGGATCAAGACCTTGAAACCGGCTTTCTCGGCGGTGACCATCGCGGCCGGCGTTAGCAGAGCGGCTTGCACATCGCCGTTGATCAGCGCGGCGACCTCGTCGGGCTGACGCTGGAACGAGATCACCTTGTAATCCTTGCCGGGCTCCATATGGAAAAAGCGCGACAGCACGCGCGCGCCTTCGTCGTAATTGGCGCCCCCGGGCTGGCCATAGGCCACGGTCTTGCCTTTCAAATCCTCGGGCTTGCCGATCGACTTGGCGGAGACGATCGTCCATTGCGAGCTGAGGCTCTGCCCGGCCACATAGAGGACCGGCGCACCGTGCAGCGCAGCCAAGGCCGCCACCGTGTTGATCGGAACGAAATCCACCTTGCCCGCCAGCGCGGCATTGCCGAGGTTTTTGCCGACGAGCCTTACCCAGCTCGCATCGAGGCCTTCTTTCTTGAAGAAGCCGCGATCCATCGCGACATAGGACGGCAAAAACAGCGTATTGCCGCCCGGCACGTCCCCGACGGTGATCTTCGTCGCGGCAAGAGCGATCGAGCTCAGCGATAAGAGCGCTGCCGTGGTGACGGCTGCGAGCGTGATGTGCGGTGGTTTCATAATTACTCTCCCGTCCAACTTTTGTGTGACAATGCGCAACCCTCCGCCGATTACTTCAGCGTCGCCGGCGCCGGACTGTAATGAGCCTGTTTCAACGCCGCGTCGAGGAGCGGACGCGCGAGGAAGGTCTCGGTATCCGGCAAAGGCTTATCTTTCGGCCACTGACCGGTTCCGATCATGCCGAGCCGGCTCGACTCGAAGATCGCCTGAAAAGGCTTGGCGGGGAGTTCTGCGTCGAATACGTCGTGCAGCCGGTCCCACAGGAGGCTTTGCTCTTCGGGATCGTCGATGCCGAGATAGGCTTTGAAGATGGGCATCGTCCCCTGCTTGTTATCGCGGATGTAGAGAATGGCGTCTGCGACGGCACGGATGAATGCCTTCACCGTTTCGGGGTTCTTTTCCACGAAAGGCCGGATCGCCCAGACGGGGCCCGCAAGTCGCGGCATGTAGCGGCCAGTATCGATGATGACGCGGAACCCGGCTTTCTCGGCCTTGACCGCATCCGCGACGGTCAGCAGCGCGGCTTGAACATTGCCATTCTCGAGCGCGGCGATCTCATCGGGCTGGCCCTGAAACGAGATCACCTTGTAGTCCTTGCCCGGCTCCATGTGGAAGAACCGCGACAGGACCGTCGCGCCTTCGTCATAGCTTGCCGTGGCGGGCTGGCCGTAAGCGATGGTCTTTCCGCGCAGATCTTCCGGCTTGTTGATGTCCTTGTCGGCGACGATCATCCAGGGCGAGCCCGAGCTTTGCCCGACGACATAGACGATTGGCGCGCCATGCAGGGCGGCGACCGCGCCGCCGACGGTAACTGGTACGAAATCGAGTTGACCGGTAATGCCAGCGGTGACCATCGCCTTTGGGCCGACCCGAACCCAGGTCGCGTCGAGCCCTTCCTTTTTGAAAAAGCCCCGCTCCATCGCGACGTAGGTCGGCAGATGGAACGTCGTCCCGCCCGGGACGATTCCCACGGTAATTTTGGCAGGCGCAGCAGAAGCCGCCGTGTTGAAACACAGTGCCGCAATCAGCGCGGCCAAAGGTGCAGCGCGCATCGCCCGCTCCTCCCGTTCGTTGAGACGCGCCGCTCAGTTCGTCGTCGCCGCCTTGGCCGCTTTGGCCGGAACGTAATGGACTTCTTTGAGCGCCTCGGACAGCATCTTGCGGGCGACAAAACTCTCGACATCGGGCAGCGGCTTATCCTTGGGCCATTGGCCCATGGAAATCATCTCGCGGCGGCGGGCTTCGAAAATTTCCTTGAAGAGCTTCGGCGGGAGCGTCGCATCATAGCCATCATGGATGCTGTCCCACAGCAGACTCTGCTCTTGCGGATCGTCGATGCCGAGATAGGTTTTAAAGATCGGCATCGTGCCCTCTTTGTTGGTGCGAATATACATGATCGCTTCGGCGATTGCCTTGATGAAGCCCTTGGTCGCCTCGGGATGCTTTTCGACGAAGGGCCGCATCGTCCAGAACTCGCCGCCGATGCGCGGCAAATAGGTGCTCGTCGTCAGAAGGACCTTGAACCCCGCTTTCTGCGCCTTGACCGCCTCGGCGGTGGTGAGGAGCGCGGCTTTGACATCGCCCTTGATGAGCGCGGCAAGCTGATCGGGCTGCGCTTGGAACGAGATCACCTTGTAATCCTTGCCGGGAACCATGTGAAAGAATTCCGACAGGACGCGCTCGCCCTCATCGTAAGAGGCGCCGCCGGGCTGGCCATAGGCGACGGTCTTGCCTTTGAGGTCCTCGGGCTTGGCGATGCTCTTGTCGGTGATGATCTCCCATTGCGAGCTGAGGCTCTGGCCGACGAGGAAAACCACCGGCGCTCCATGGAGCGCGGCGAGCGCCGCCGGGGTCGGGATCGGAATGAAGTCCACCTGGCCGGACAAGCCCGCAACCTTGAGCGGGCTCGGCGCGAGCTTCACCAGCGAGACATCGAGCCCTTCTTTCTTGAAGAATCCGCGCTCCAGCGCGACATAGCTCGGCAAATGCAGCGACGTGAAGCCGACGACCGCGCCGACGGTGACCTTGGTCTCCGCCGCGGCCGGCATCGACAGCGCCGGCAAAGCCAGGCACCCGGCGATGAGCGATGACATCAAGATTCGAGAAATAGGCATGGCAACCTCCCTTGCGGCCGATTTCCGGGCGCGGCACGAGACGCGAAGTCTCTTATTCGTTGAGCAATGATCGTCCGGGGCAATGCCCGCTGTCAACCCAAGTCGCGGATCGGACCGCTTAGCCCCTGGGATCGTGCCGGCGTGGCCGCCCCGCGCTCGGCACCGAGCCGCGGCCGAAGCGCGTCCGCGCATCGCGCGGCCGCGCGATCTGGAACGCGCTCGTGCGCGGCGGCTGCAGCATCGCGACATCGCGGCGGTGCAGCAGCAGAACGAGAAGAATGCCGGCGAGAAACCCGCCGACATGCGCCCAGAACGCGACGCCCGCCTCGCCCGCCGACACCGCGCTCGCGCTCACCAGCTGAAGCAGGAACCACAGTCCCAACAGGATCACCGCCGGCACCGTCAGGAGCCGCACCAGGATGATGATCCAGAGGAACACGACGACGTTGCTGCGCGGATAGACGATCAGATAAGCGCCGAGCACGCCGGCGATGGCGCCGCTCGCGCCGATCATCGGCACGGTCGAGGCCGGCGAGACAAAGGCCTGGGTCAGCGCCGCGATCACGCCGCACAGCAGATAGAGCACGAGGTAGCGGCCGGCGCCGAGCGCCGATTCGATCCCTCTGCCGAAAATCCACAGATAAAGCATGTTGCCGCCGAGATGGAGCCAGCCGCCATGGAGGAACATGCAGGTGATGGGCGTAAGCCAAGCCGGCACGAGCTGCAGCGCGGGCGGAAGCTGCGCATGGCCGAACAGCACCGCCGGCACCATGCCGAGGCTCAGCGCGACCGCGGCGTCCGCGCGGGGACCAAGGCTCGATTGCCACAGATACATCACGACGCACGCGCCGATCAGGCCGGAGGTGACGACCGGCGAGCGCAGCCGCGGCGTGTCGTCATAGAGCGGGATCGCGAGCATGACGAGAGATCGCCGTTCGGGCGCGGCGCTAGCGGCCGGTCACGCGATCGAGCAAGCCCGCGCAATCCTCGGGCAGCCGGTTGCCGCGCCAGGCGACGTGTTGATCGGGACGGATGAGAGCGAGGTCACGCTGATAAAGATCGCGTGCCGCAATGCTGGCCAGGGGGAGACGGGTCAACGGCAGGCCGCGCTGGACGGCAGCCTGCTCCAGCGCGCGTGTCTCGGCAGCGCCGCGGCTCAGATCGAGCAAGGTGAAGCCGCGGCCGAGCCGATCGAACAGCGACACGCCGTCGCCGAGCCAGAGATGCGGCGCCCGGCCGCCGGGGCAGGCGCTCGGGCGATAGACATCGGAATCGTCGGGCGGCGCTTCGCTTCCATCCGCCGCGACGATCGGCGAGTTGTCGTAACGCGCGCCCAGCTGCACGCCGAGCGAATCGAATTCCGGCTGGAAATTCGCGAGGTAAGCGCCGGTTTCGCCGCGCGCGGCGCGGCCCGCCGCGGAATCTTCCTCGATCGCGGCGCCGATCGGCACTTCGCTGACGCTAACGCCCAGCCGGCGCGCGGCCTTGGTGTTGCGCAGCGCGATCGGGCGCCGCTCGCTCTCATAAGTGTCGAGCAGTCCCGCGCCGCCCCAGCCCTGTACCATGGCAGCGAGCTTCCAGCCGAGATTGGCGACATCATCGATGCCGGTGTTCATGCCGAAGCCGCCGGCGGGCGTGAAGAGATGGGTGGCATCGCCGGCCAGCAGCACCCGGCCGAGCCCGAAGCGCTCGGCGACCAGGGCGCGGCCGGCGATCCAGGTCGAATGGCCGATCACCTCGACCTCGAGCGGCGTACCGACCGAGGCAAGGAACCGGCGCACGATCTGCGCGCTATCGGGCTTCTCATCGGTGCTACGCAGGCGCGAATTGAAGATGAACTCGCCGGCGCCATCGAGCGCGACGGTATTGGTATGCACCTCGCGATTGACCGCGCGATATTGCCAGCAGCGCGGCGCCGCGACCGCGCGATAGAATTGCGGCACGCGCAAATGGGTTGCGACCATCGGACCGTCGAGATAGGCCTCGCTTCCGCCTGGCCCCTCGCCGCTATAGCGGATGCCGAGCTTGCGCCGCGTCGCGCTCTGCCCGCCATCGCAACCGACGAGATAGGCGCAAGCGATCGCGGCGCGCCGTCCGGATGACGCTTCTTCGATGATCGCCGTGACGCGATCACCGTGGTCCTGCCAATCGACGCAGGACCAGCCGAAGCGGCAATCGACCGGCACGAGGCTTCGCAAATGCTCGTAAAGCAGCCGCTCCACATACATCTGGTTGCAGCGCAAGATCGGCTCGGGCACTTGGTCGGCCGCTTGCGCCGCGCGCACCGCCCGCCGCTTCTCGCCTTCCGACGGCATCGCCAGCCTGGCGATCTCCCAGCCAGTGAAACGCGTGAAGTAGCCGACATCGGTTGGGTAGTCCTGGGGCAGGCCCAAGCGCCGGATCGCTTCGGCGAGGCCCAGGCGCCGGTAATGCTCCATGGTGCGCGAATTGTGCGTGCTGCCCTTTGGGTGCCAGCGCGGCCGCGGATCGCTGTTGACGATGAGGCTCGCAACGCCGAGCGCCGCGAGATTCATCGCCAGCACCATGCCGACTGGACCGCCGCCGACAATGAGGATCGGCGTCGCGATCGTTTCGGCCGCTTCCGTGGCGGAGCCTGTCGGGTCGGGTGCCGCGCTCATAGGCCGAGCATAGCGCCGCGCCGCACCCTTCGCACGACGCCCGCGCCGGCGCGCGGGCTATCCTGTGTGTCAGGCCCTTTCGCCGACGAAATCCTTGAGCTCGCGGCGGGTGGTCTCCCGGGCGAACCAGAAAAACAGCGGCCCCAGCAAGAAGAAAGACAAGGCAAGCAAAGGCAGGCCGGCGGCGATCGAATGTCCGGTCGCGATCCAGCCGAGGATCGCCGGTGCGGTCGAACCCGCCGCAGTGCCGAAAGCAAAGGAGGCGCCGACCGCGGTGCCGCGGATCTGCGTCGGGAAAATCTCGGTCGTATAGCCGAGCCCCGTGCCGAAGCTGCCGGTGATGAGGAAGTTGGTCACGAGCCCGACCCAGAAAAGGCTCGTCGGCGAATTGAGATGGCCGAGGATGACCAGGAAGAAGGCAGCCGGAACGACGAAGGCCGGGATGACGTAGCGCCGCCCGAAGCGGTCGCACAGCGCGCCGCAAATCCAATAGGCGATAATCGCGACGAACATCCAGACCGAGAGATAGCTCGCCGTGGTCTGGAAGCCCAAATGCTTCTCATTGGCGAGGAATTGCGGCATCCAAGCGGACCAGCCGACCCAGGTGAAGAGATAGAAGAAATAGATCAGCGTCGCGAGCAGCATCTCGCGCGGGTAGTCGCGCACGGGCGACCAGATATCGAGCTGCTTCTTCAGCCCCTCCTTGACCATCGCCGCCGTGACATGGCTAAAGCGCGGGCTCTCCTTGACGCTGCGCGCGACCCAGAACACCAGGAACGCCGGCAGCAGGCCGAGCCAGTAGAGCGCGCGCCAACCCCAGAGCGGCACCACCACGATCGCGGCGAGCGAGCAGAGCATGTAGCCGAAGGGATAGCCGCCGACGAGGCCGCCCAAGGCAGTCGCGCGCCAGCGGGTCGGCGCGGTTTCGCTCACCATCACCATGCCGACCGGCGTTTCGCCCGCGAGCGCGATGCGCGTAATCGAAGAATAGATCAGCAAGGAGAGCGGGCCCATGGCGAAACCGGTCAGGCCCGAGAACATCGAGAAACCGAGGATCGAGAAGATCAGCACCGGCTTGCGGCCATAGAGATCGGCCAGCGCCGGGAAGGTGAAGGTGCCGATGAGGCCGATCCAGCGCGACAAGGTCGTGATGTTGCCCATCGTCGCCGGCGAGATACCCCATTCCTTGATGAGGAGCGGCGTGATGAGCTGCATCACCGTCATCTCATAGACGTCGAACGCCCAGGCGAGAATGCAGATGCCGAGAACGGCCGCGCTGTAGCCGGTCCAGCGATCGGCCGCGGGCGCGGATGCGGCGGTGAATTCGGGTGTCGAAATGGCCATGAACGCCTCCCTCTCGCGTTTGCAAGATGCGTGATCAGGCGTATTGCTTCGTCCGGCGTTGCGAACGAAGTCCTCCCGCGACGAGCCTGCGCCTCGGCGCGGCGTCGGGTCAAGCGACAATCGCGGGGGCCGGCGCGCGACGCGCCGGGGCGGCGCGGCTATTTCTTCAGATTCGGCATCACCTCGGCGGCGAAGAGCTCGATATTGCGCCGCGCCAGTTCGTCGGAGAGGATGCCGAACTGGAACATCGGCAGGAGGATGCCGAGCCCCGTCTTGTCGCGCATTTCTTCGATTCTGGCACGCACCGTCTTGGGACTGCCGATGAGCGCGGTGCCGCTGCCAATCAGATAGTCGGCATCATTGACGCGGCCGCCGACCGCGGTGCGCATCTTGAAGAAATTCTTCATCGAGCTTTGCGAGGTGTAGCCCGGCGGGATCAGCATCTCGACCGGCATGCGCAGGAAGTTGTTGAAAAGGGTTTCGACGGCGCGCCCCGCCTCCTGACGCGCACGCTCGTCGGTCTCGGCGACATAGACCGGGCAGGCCCAACCGAACTGTCCTTCCGACGGCTCATAGCCGTATTGCCGCGCCTGGTCGCGATAAGCATTGAGATAGCGCGTCACCAGATCGCTCGAGGAGAAGGTGACGAGGAAGGGGTATTTGCGATCGGGATGCGCGGCCCACTGCACGGTCTCGCTCGAGCCTTGCGAGGGTATCCAGATCGGCGGATGCGGCGTCTGATAGGGCCGCGGCCAAAGATTGACGTAGCGCCGATTGAAGTGCTGGCCATCGAAGGAGAAGGGCCCCGGCTGCGTCCAGGCCTTGATGATGAGATCATGCGCCTCATGAAAGCGCTCATGCGAGAAATAGGGGTTGATCCCGGTCGAGTGATATTCGGCGCCGATGCCGCGCACGAAGCCGCAGATGATGCGCCCCTTCGAGAGATTGTCGAGCATCGAATATTCTTCGGCGATGAAGACCGGATCGTTGACGATCGGCAGGGCGCGGCCGAGAACGGCGATCTTCACCGTCTTGGTGCGCTGGATGAGCGCGCTGGCGATCAGATTGGGCGCCGGCATCATGCCATAGGCGTTCTGGTGATGCTCGTTGACGCCGATACCGTCGAAGCCCAGCCGCTCGCAATCGACGAGGAAGTCGATGTAAGCGGCGTATTCCTCGGCCCCTTTCACCGGATCATAGAGGCTGTTCGGCAGGACGACCCAAGCCGAGCGATGCTTGGCCGCCGCTTCGAGATCGAGCTGACGATAGGGCATCAAGTGAAAAGAGATGAGCTTCATCGCGCCGCTCCTTTGAGGAATTCGCGCACCGCGCGGCCGACCGGCTCGGCCTTTTCGACATGCGGCAGATGGCCCGACCCTTCGATCATGACGAGACGCGCATCGGGCAATCGCTCGCGCCACAGGCTCGCATAGGCGGGCGGCATCACCTTGTCGTCATCGCCCCACACCACCAGCGCCGGCAGCTTGACGCGATGCAGCCATTTCTCGAGATCGGGATCGAACCAGCGCGGCTGCCAGCCGAGCTTCGTCGCGGTAAAGCGGTTCTTCAAGGCGATGTCCATCTGCTCTTCGCTGGGCGTCAGCGCAAGCAGCGCCTCGGCGAAGCGCTGGTCATGGAACAGATTGCGGATCGCTTCGTCGGGCGCCCAGATGAAGGTATCGCCCGCGGGCACGCCCTCGACGCGCAGCCCCGCCGGCGCCAGCAGCGTCAGGCTTTGAAAGCGCGCGCGGTCGCGCACCAGCATCTCGGCCGCGATCCAGCCGCCGAGCGAGTGGCCGACGAGATGCACGCGGCGCAGGTCGAGCGCCTCGGCAAAATCGAGATAGAACATCGCCATGTCGGGCACGCTGCGGATGAAGCCGGGATCGTCCGAGGCACCGAATCCTGGATGCTCGGGCACCAGCAGCTCATAGCCGTCGGCGAGCGCATCGAAGAAAGGCAGCCACTGCATCAGCCCGCCGGCCCCATGAAGGAAGAGCACAGGCTCGCCCTTGCCCGCGCGGTGAAGCTTGATGTTGACGTCCCGAATCTTGACGGTGCTTGCTTGAGGCGGCATGGCGTGCTCCCTTCTCGTTTCCTTGAAGATAGCCCGCCCGGCGACGGCGACAAGCGCCGCGCGGCTCGTTCAGCTCGCTGGCAGAATGACGCGAACGCTCAGCCCGCCTTCGGAGCGATTGGTCGCCGTGACATGCCCGCCCAGCGCTTCGATGTTGCGCCGGACGATCCATAGGCCGAGGCCCGAATGCGGCAAAAGGCCGCTGCGGCTCGAATCCTGGTCGGCATTGGGGCGAAGCGAGTAGTACCGGTCGAAGATGCGATCGATCTTCTTGGGATCGATGCCCGGCCCCTGATCGTCGATGCGCAGCTCGACCGATTGGCCGGCCTTGCCGAGCGTCACGGTGATCGCGCCGTCGGCGGGCGAGAAGCTGATCGCATTGTCGAGAATGTTCTCGATCACCTCTTCGAGGATTTCGGGGCCCGCCTGGACGAAGGCCTTCTCCTTGAGCGAGCGCACGACGCCGATGCCGCGCTCGGCCAAGAGCTCGCGGTAGCGGACCAGGACGCTGCCCATGACGGTGGTCAGATCGATGCGCGGCCGCGGCGCTTCGATCAGATCGGCGGTCGCGTTGTCGAGCCGCTGCGCCGCCGAGATCAGCGCCTTGAGCCGCCCGACCGAGGATTGGATCAGGGTGATGGCGCGGTGGGCGCGCTCGTCATTCGGCAGGACGCCGCGCTTGGCGGTTTCGAGCGAGGCCTCGATGGTCGCAACCGGGCCTTTGAAGGAATGCCAATTGTCCTCGGCCGCTTGGCGGATATCGCGGGCGACGCTGCGCAGATCGCGCGTCAGGCCGTCGAAGTCGCTGGCGACGCTGGCGAGCTCGGGCATGACGTTGCGCGAGGCGAAGGTCGCGTTGCGGCCGCGCCCTTGGCGGATATCGCGGGCGACATGGCGGAAATGCAGCACGTTGCGCCAGACGCTCGTCGCGATCAGCGCGGCGAGCAGCGCCAAGAGCATGTAGACCGAGGCGGCGATGCGCACCTCGGGCGTTTTCCAGAACGGGCGCGCGATCGAGGTGTAGAGGAATTCCGAGGTCGTGTGCGAGGAGACCAGCGCCCAGCACCCCCAGCGCGTCTGGATCGGCACCAGTGAGGTCAGGATCTGATCCTTGCCGTCGGGTCCGGGATATTGCACGTCGATCGGCGTGTCGGCGCTGCAGGTCTTCGACAGACGGTCGAGGATGCCGTGACCCGCAAGCCCGTCGAGCTGGGCATTGACCTGGTCGGGCGCCACCGGCGGCGCCGCCGCGACGAAATAAAAGCGCCGCGCGCTGCCCGGCGCCGAGGGCCGCACCATCAGCTGCAGATTGGTGCCGTCATCGCCGTATTTCGCGAGCGCCTGGCTCAGCTGCCCGCTCGGGAGATGGCCCGGCTGATCGAGGATCGGCTTCAGCGCCTGGGCGATCAGCCAGTTGCGATGCTGAATGCTGCGCGTGACGAGCTCGCGCAGCTTCGAGTCCGCCTGCTCGAACTGGCCATAGACGAGGATCGGCAGCGCAATGAAAATTCCAACCAGAATGACGAGCTTTGCGGTAAGCGAACCCGCAAAGCGGTGCGACAGCTGAAACGCGCGGCCGAAACCCCCGAACCTAGCGCCCTTGGCTGCGCCAGCGATACCCAAACGCGGCGTAGTTTTCGATGTCGGAAAATCGAGCATCGAAGGCCCGGAACTTGTTTCGAATGCGTTTGATGGAAGATCGGACATTGGTTCGAAATCCTTCTTCACCGCTTCCGGCGACGAAGCCGGCATGGTGCACGCAATCATAAATCGAGCGATAGGTGACGTATTCGCCGGCCCGCGAGACGAGGAGATAGATGATCTTGAACTCCGTCACCGTCAGGTCGACGTCCTGCCCGTCCCAGGTCGCGCGGCTGCTGTCCGGCCGCAGCACCAGCTTGCCGCATTGCAGGGTTTCCTGGCTGGACGGCGCCGCCGCGCCACGCGCCATCTGCACGATGAGGCGCAGGCGCTTGGCGAGGATGGGGATGCCGCGCGCCTTGTCGACGAAATCGACGGCGCCGCGATCGAGCGCGGCATACTCATAGGCCGTGGTCGGCATGCCGGTCAGGAACACGACCGGCAGATTGACGCCGCAATCGTGAAGCTTCGGAAGGAAATCGATGCCGAGGCAGGATTGCAGCTTCCAATCCAGCACGATCACATCGGCATTCCGGTCGCGCTCGAAATGCTCGAGCATCGCCTCGCCGCTCGGGAACGGAATGACCTCGAAGCCGAAATGCTCGAACTCCGCGGTCGCCGCCTCGCGATAATCGTCGTCGTCGTCGACAAAGACCGCGCGAATGCGCTCTCCCTGCCCCTGGTCATCTTTGGGAAAATCGGGATGAGAACTCGGCGATGCATTGGCGCGTTCGTTCAGCAGTATGGACATCGCTGGTCACCTCATAAGCAAGCGCATGAAACTGGCGCGTTTCCACGTCGGGATACAATGTCACGTTGATCGTACAGTTGCGGCTGCGAAATACCCATAATTTGGTCGGCGCGCGGTCCTCTTGCAGCATCGGCGTACCGAGAGCCGATTCGATCTCGTTTTCGTTGAGGCCGATCAGGCGATCGACCCCTTGCGTGCCGATTTCGGCGCGCTTGCTGTCCTTGTCCTCGGCCTTTTCCTTGTCCTCGACTTTGCTCTCTTCCGCCGGCAAGGCGGCCGATTTCCGGGCCGGCGCCGGCGGACGCGCCGGCTCCTTGACGCCCGCGGCCGCCGGCCCCGTCACGTCGAGCGGAATGCTGGTGCGCAGCTCGGCGGGCGGCGAGCTGTCGGCACAGCCGAAGGTGAGCAGCACGGCCGCGAAGCCGAGCCACCGCCGGATGCGACGCCAGTTCATGCCTGTCTCCGCCACTGCTAACGCTCCCATGCAACCCGCCCGCAACGGTGCGGAAGCCCGACCATGCCCCATTCAAACCGGTTCCGAATTTGCTGCCCTCGATCGCCACGCGGCCCGGCCCCAAGCCCGGGCCTATTCTGCGACAAACGCCCGCCGTGACCGCTCTGTGACCGAGCCTGCCAGTCGAATTTGGCCCAATTGCGGCACCAGAGCAGATTTTGCATGGCAAACTAATCGTTTAGAACCTTTCCCGCGACCCGCCGCAAAGCCCGGCTTTGGCGCACGATCCTGATCCTGGCCGAAAATAGCTGCAGCGCAACAAAAATGGTCGGTACCGGTACGTGTCCCGGATGGTTTCAACAATCGGTTAAGCGAATCTTCACGCGCGTTAAGGTATCGGTAATGACACTGAAAAATCACAGCGAGGCCGGCGGCATTGCCGCCGCGCCCCCCGCTTCATAGGATAGCGCCAACAAGGCAGCGCCAACAGCGCGCCGAGCCGCTTTGCGGCAGAGGGAGGGGGCGTCGATGAAGATTGTGGTTTTCGGTCCCGACAAGCGGACGGGCGCCCTCGAGGGCGGCAAGATCGCCGATCTCTCGCGCGCTTATGCGAAATATCTCCGTGAGCGGCGCGGCGCGCCCAGGGCGCTGGAACTCGCCGAAGCGCTGGTTCCCTCGGATTTGGCGCGCCTCATCGAGGGCGGCCCGGCGGCGCTCGAGCATGCGCAAACCGCGCTCGATCATCTCTTCAAGGAGGCGCAGGACCACAAGGATCCGCGCGGCGAGTCGGTGGTTTTCGCCGCCGATGCCGTGCAGATTCACGCGCCGCGCCCCAAGGGCACGCGCATGGCCTGCGCCGGGTCGAACTTCACCACCCATCGCGAGCGCATGACGCGCCGCTCGGGCCGCGACGTCAAGCCGCCCTTCATCTGGGGCTTTTGGAAAATCCCGCATGAGGGCGTGCCGCCCGACGGCGATGTGATCTACCCCGCCCGCTGCGACCGGCTCGACTATGAGGGCGAGCTCGCGGTCGTCCTCGGCAAGACGGGCAAGGATTTGCGCCCCGGCGATCTGAAGGATTTCGTCTGGGGCGTGACCCTCTTTTGCGATTGGAGCATCCGCAGCCCGCGCGAGCCGCTGGGGCCGATGAATTTCGCCGCGCCGAAGAATTTCGACACCTCTTATTCGCTGGGGCCCTGCATCGTCGTCGGCGAGCTCGATCCCGCCAATATCGACATCGAGACCTTCGTCAATGGCGAGCGCCGCCAGGCGCACAACACGCGCGACATGACCTTTTCCTTCGCCCAATATCTCGAATATCTGTCGCGCGACCTGACGCTCTATCCGGGCGATCTCATTTGCAGCGGCACCGGCGAGGGCACCGCCGCCGATGCAAGCCCGGTCAATCCCGATGGCAGCCAGCCGCCCGATCTCTTTTTGAAGCCCGGCGACCGCGTCGAGATCAAATCGCCGCAGATCGGCTCGCTGCGCGCGCGGATCGTGGCGAAATCGCCGCGCTAAGGCGCTACGCGTTCTCGGTCTGAACCGTGATCCGGCGCAGCAGCCGGCGCTCATTGGGGCTGAAATCGGTACGCGCATGAAGCGTGCAGCGATTGTCCCAAAGGACCACGTCGCCCGGCCGCCACACATGTTGATAGACGAATTGCCGCTGCTCTTGATGATCGAAGAGCTCAGCGAGCAGCGCATCGCCTTCGGCGGCGTCCATGCCTTCGATCGCAAAGGTCATGAGGCGATTGACGTAAAGCGCCTTGCGGCCGGTCGCGGGATGAACGCGGATGACCGGATGCGTCCAGCGCAGTGCTTTATCGGAGGGCGGCCCCTTGCGCACGACATAGTCGCTGCTCGGGTCATAATAGTTGACGCCGCGCAGGGGCGCGAGCTTCGCCTTCATCGCCTCGGAGAGGGCATCGTAAGCCGCATACATGCTGGCGAACATCGTATCGCCGCCCTGTGACGGCACCTCGATGCCGTAGAGCATGGTGCCGGCCGGCGGGTGCTCGACATAGCACTGGTCGGAATGGAACTGCATCTCGCCATCCGGCAGCGCGCCGATCGGCTTGCCGTCCTCGCGGATATTCGAGACCAGCAGGATGGCGGGATGGCGGCCATCGCGACGGGTGAAAACGCGGCCGAGCGTGCCGAAGCATTCGCCGAACCGGATCTGGTCCTCCTCGGCAAGGTGCTGGTCCCGCAGCAGGATGACCGCGTGATCGTGCCAGGCCCGCCGCAGCGCGGCGACGGTCGCTGCATCGAGCGGGCGGCTCAGATCGACGCCTTCGATCTCGGCGCCGATCGCCGGGGCGAGCTTGCGAACCGAGAGGCGCGGCGGAGCGGCGACCGCCGCCCCCGTCGTCACTGCGTCGCTACGCGGCTCCATCAGGGGTCTCCTTCCCGTCTCGCCCGGCCGGGACGCGTCAGGCGCGGCCCCAGAGAATTTTGGTCGCCCGCCGCGCGCCCTCGGCCATGGCCTCGAATTTAGCCCAACAGATCGAGGGATGGCCAACCCGGGTGCCGATACCGCAATCGGTCCCGGCCAGCACGTTCTCCC
Organism: Allostellaceae bacterium; assembly: GCA_035605975.1. Classification (GTDB taxonomy): domain Bacteria; phylum Pseudomonadota; class Alphaproteobacteria; order ATCC43930; family CGMCC-115725; genus CAIKMD01. Next base: position 19,593 of record DATNGG010000073.1, read on the forward strand.
GCCCGACCAGCTTGGCATAGCGCACCAACCGCTCGGCGATGAGATCGGGATGCTCGATGAAGTCCGAGTAATGGCCGATGACGCCTGGGACGAGGGTCGCGCCCTCGGGCAGCTTCACCGTCTCGAACACCCGCCATTCATGCTCGTGGCAGGGGTTGGAGGCTTCGATCGAGAAGCTCTTTGTCTTCACGCGCAAAATGATGTCGGCGATATCTTTCAAGGGGATATCGTCGTGATGCGGCCCGTGGAAGCTGCCCCAGCAGACATGGAGGCGTACTTTCTCGGGCGGAATGCCGCGGAGCGCATGATTGAGCGCCTCGACCCGCAGCGCGGCATAGGAGCGGTACTGCGGCACGGTCATCTGCGCGAGGCAGTTCCAGCCATCGGGCAGGTCGGGATCGTCGATCTGAAGTTGGAATCCGGCATCGACGATGGCCTTGTACTCTTCGTGCATCGCATCGGCGATCGCGAAGACGAATTCCTCGTCGCTCTTGTAGTACTCGTTCGCCATCCAGTGCTCGATCGTGCCGGGCGTGTTGGCCGGCAGGTAGGCCTCGGCGACGTTGATGCCCTTGAGCGCGGCCTTGAAATTATCAAGGTCGCGTTTCAGGTCGGCGGCGCCGATGTAGCGCAGCTTGTCGACGCAGACCGGGAGAGACGGCGTGGAGGTTTGCAGGCGCGCCCGCGGATTGGAGGTCGATTCGAAATAATCGGGGAATTTGGTGCGGTCGCGCGCGGTGATCTCGAGGCGGCGGCGCGCCTCGGCCGGCCGCTGCTCGTAGCCGGCGATGCGCGCGCGCACATAGTCGGTGAAATTCGACTTCGACAACTCGCCATCATTGACGCTGTCGAGGCCGCAATCGACCTGCTGGCGCACCGCCTCGGCAACGGCCGACTTAAGGCGCTGCTCGAGCGCCGCCTGGTCGACCGTTTCGCCGCGCGACTTCGCGAGCACCATCGCGCGCAGATCGGGCGGGCGCGGCAATGCTCCGGCATGGGTGACAAGGATTCGATCGGTGCTGTAGATCATGGCAACTCCAATGGGCGATGGCAGGTGTGGTCAATTGCTCCAGGCGTAATCCCGGACTTCGGTGGTGATCGGGCTGAGCGGATCGTCGACGACGCGCACGTCCTTCGAATGCACGAACACCATCGGCAGATCGGCGACCGGCAGGATGTAGTTCTTGTTGTTTACCTGATCGATCAGCCTTTGATAGATCTTGATGCGCTTGGCGTCGTCGAATTCGAGCGCTCCCTCCTTTGCGGCTTGCTTGATCACCGGATCGTTCCAGTAATCGCGGTTGCCATTGAAGAAGAAATCGCAGAGATCGTTCATGTCGGGCAGCACGTTGGTCGGGCGGATACCGAGAAACGCGGTGAACTTGCCCTCGCCGCGCATGCGGATATAGAGCGAGAGCGGCAGCGGCCGGACGCTCGCGCGAATCCCAACCTTGCGCTCCATGCCCGCGATCGCCTCGCCGATCTCCTTGACCGGTTCATGCACGTCGAGTTCGAGATCGAGCCCGTTCGGGTATCCCGCCTCGACGAGGAGCTTCTTCGCGTCCTCGGGATCGTAGGCCGGCGGCTTGGTCGAAGGATCGCAGCCGAACACCGCCCCAACGCAGATGCCATCGAGAATCTCGGCGATGTCGCCGCCCGGAATGACGGTCTTCGCCAGTTCCTTGCGGTCGATCGCTTCGATGAAGGCGCGGCGTACCCTCTGGTCGGTCATCGCCTTGTTCGCCGAGCGCCCCATCGCGTCGAGCGTCACATACATCAGCACCCCGTTGTGCCGCGCTGCGACTTTCATATTGGGCGTCGTCGCCAAATCGCGCGCCATATCAGCGGGCACGTTGCGGATGAGATCGATCCCCCCGGTCATGAGCTGGGCGATCTGGGTCTGACGGTCGGCGATGTGGGTGACGATCACATGCTTTACATGGACGTCGAAGGACGAATTCTTGGCGTAGTATCCGTCGAATTTCTCCAGCACCATCTTGGTCTGATCGAGCGACACGACCCTGTAGGGGCCGGTCGCCACCGGCGCGGTGCGGCCGTAATCGGCCTTGTTCGCGAGCTTGCCCAGCACCTTGCCGTCGAAAATGTAGAATTGATAGGCGATGGTCGAAAGTTCAGTCGGAAAGGCGGTTTTGGCGGTGATCCGCACTTCGTAGGGACCGAGCTTCTCGACGCTCGCCACCCAGTCATAGAGATCCTTGTGGCGCAGCGGCACGGCGGGATCGACGATGTATTTGACCGTAGCCACCACATCGTCGGCGGTGAATTTGTCGCCGTTGTGGAAGGTGACGTCGTCGCGCAGCGTGAAGTCGATCGTCTTGTCGTCGACCTGCTTCCAGGATTTGGCGAGGCGCGGCACGAATTTGTGGGCGCGTTCGTCATAGCCGAGAAGGGTCTCATAGACCGTGCCGTAGAATACCGCCGCCTCGTCGAGCGTGAAGACATAGGGATCGAGCGTGCTCCACCAATCGGTGGTCGCGATGCGCAGCGTGTCGTCCGATTTTCCCGCCTCGGCCGGGCCGATCCCGAGGGCGAGCGCAACCAGCAAGGCGAGCGCGCCGCGGCACGCGCCCTGCCGACCGCGTCTCGCCTCGGGCCGCGGCGTCATTTGACCCACTCGTAATCGCAGACCTGGGTGTCGATCGGGCTCAGCTTGTTCTGGGCGACCTCGACATCCTTCGAATGCACGAACACCATCGGCAGGTCGGCGACTGGCAGGATGTAGTTCTTGTTGTTCACCTGGTCGATGCCCTTTTCATAGATCTCGGCGCGCTTTTCGTCGTCGAACTCGACGGCGCCCGCCTTCTGCGCCGCCTGGATCACCGGATCGTTCCAATAGTCGCGGTTGCCGTCGAAGAAGAAGTCGAAAATATTGTCCATGTCCGGCTGCGCATTGGTCGGATAAAAGCCGAGAAACGCGGTGAACTTGCCCTCGCCGCGCATGCGGACATAGAGCGACAAGGGTAGCGGCCGGACGCTCGCGCGGAAACCCGCCTTGCGGACCATGCCGGCGATCGCCTCGCCGATCTGCTTGATCGGCTCGTGCACGTCGAATTCCAAATCGACGCCGTTGGGATAGCCGGCCTCGGCCAAGAGCTTCTTCGCGTCTTCGGGGTTGTAGGCCGGCGGCTTGGTCGAGGAGAGGCAGCCCGCATCCGCCTTGACGCAAATGCCGTCGAGGATATCGGCGATGTCGCCGCCGGGGATGACGGACTTCGCCAGCTCCTTGCGGTCGATCGCCTCCATGAACGCTTTGCGCACGCGCTGGTCGGTCATGATCTTGTTGTCCGAGCGCCCCATCGCGTCGAGCGTCACATACATCAGCATGCCGTTATGTCGCTCGGTGATCTTCATGTCGGGCGCTTTCGCGAGATCGCGCGCCGTGTCGGCCGGCACGTTGCGGATAAGGTCGATGCCGCCGGTCATCAGTTGCGCGATCTGCGTCTGCCGGTCCGGGATGTTCAAGACCACGATATGCTTCATATGCGCCTGGACCGGGCCGGTCTTGTCGTAATAATTGTCGTTGCGCTCCAGCACCATCTTGGTCTGGTCGAGCGAGACGACCTTGTAGGGGCCGGTCGTCACCGGCGCGGTGCGGCCGTAATCAGCCTTGTTCTGGAGGCCGTCGAGCACCTTGGCGTCGAGCATGTAGAAGCGATAGGCGATGGTTTGCAGATCGGTGGCGAATGCCTTCTTCGCGGTGATCCGGACCTTGTAGGGGCCGAGCTTCTCGACGCTCGCAACCCAATCGTAACGGTCCTTGAAGCGCATCCGCACTTTCGGATCGCGGAGAAAGTTAACGGTCGCCACGACGTCGTCGGCGGTGAATTTGTCGCCATTGTTGAAATGCACGTCGTCGCGCAGGTCGAATTCCAGCGTCTTATCGTCGATCCGCTTCCACGCCTTGGCGAGACGCGGCACGAATTTATGCGTGTACTCGTTGTAGCTGATGAGCGGCTCGTAGATCGTCTTGTAGAACACCGCCGCTTCGTCCAGCGGGAACTGGAAGGGATCGAGCGTGCTCCACCAATCCGTCGTCGCGATGGTCAGCGTGTCGTTTGCCTTTCCCGCCATCGCGGATCCCGTGCTGAGCACGAGCGCCGCTGCGAGCCCGAGAATTCCAGCGCCGAGTTTCGACATCCTAATCCTCCCTCTTCACTTCTTGTGTCCTCGTTTCGTCAAGCAGTTGCGCAAGTCTCGAACAGAACGGCGCCGATCGCAAGCGCGTTTCGGAACGCGGGGGAACTTGCTGTCGCGCAGCATCGCCCACTCGCACGCCCGTTTTCCAGAAGGCTCCCTCATGGGCATGGTGGGATTCCTTGGGCGCATTCCCCGGTTTGAAACCCGCGCGTCCGGTGCTAGGTTGATGGCGCGCAACAACAACAACATGCGCGGTTCCGATCTCGTGGCGGTTAGGAATTCGAGCGGAGCAGGGATGGAGACTATGATCGACAGCCGCGCCCCGCGCAGCAACGCACGGCGCGGCGCCGGAGACGCATCATGATTCGTTTTCTCGTCCATCGCACGACAATCGCGGTGCTGGTGGCGCTCACCGTTTCGATCATCGGCTTCGGCCTGCTGCGGCTCTCCGGCGACCTTGCCGCGGCGCTGGCCGGCGATACGGCGAAGCCCGAGCAGATCGCGCAAGTGGCGCATCTCTACGGCCTCGACCGTCCCCTCTATGTGCAATATCTCGACTGGGCGGACCGGGCGCTGCATGGCGATCTCGGACGCTCGCTCTTCGACAACAAGCCGGTTGCGCAGCTGATCGGCGAGCGCATCGGCGTGACCGTGCAGCTCTCGCTGATGTCGCTCGCCTATGCGCTCGCCATCGCGATCCCGCTCGGGGTTTTGGCGGCGACCCGGCCCAACAGCTGGATCGACCGGTTGTCGCTGGGGCTCGCGGTGTTCGGCCAGGCCGTGCCCAATTTCTGGTTCGGCCTCATCCTTATCATCGTCTTCGGCGTGACCCTGCGCTGGCTGCCGATCTCGGGCTCCGACCATTTCGTCAACTTCATCCTGCCGACCGTCACGCTCGGCACCTCGGTCATTCCCGCGATCATGCGGGTGACGCGCACCGGCATGCTCGATGCGCTCGATTCCGATTACATCCGCATGGCCCGCGCCAAGGGCCTCTCGGCCGCCTCGGTGCTGTTCAAGCACGCGCTCCGCAACGCGATCCTGCCCGTCGTGTCGCTCACCGCCGTCTCGCTGGGCTTTCTCTTGGGCGGCTCGGTCATCGTCGAATCGGTGTTCGCCCTCAACGGCATCGGTTTTCTCGCCTTCCAGTCGATCCTGCGCACCGATTTCCCGGTGGTGCAGTCGATCGTGGTGTTCGTATCCTTCGCCTATATCGTGCTGACGCTCCTTTCCGATGTGATCAACGCTTATCTCGATCCGCGGATCAGGATCGGATAGAAGGCGGGAGACGGCCATGACATCGATCGAACGCGATCGCCTGACGCTCCCGACGGGCCCCGCCTACGAGCTCGAGGCGCCGTCGCCGCGCGCGGTGATGCGGCGGCGCGCCTTGACCCATCCGGGCTTCCTCTTCGGCGCCACGGTGATGATCGGCACCGTCCTCGTCGCCATCTTCGCGCCGCTCCTCACAAGCTACGATCCCTTCGCCCAAGACCTGGCGCAGCGCCTCATCCCGCCGGTCTGGAGCGCCAAAGGCAGCTTCGCGCATCTCCTCGGCACCGACGGGTTCGGGCGCGACTACCTGACGCGGCTCATCTATGGCGCGCGCATCTCGCTGATCGTCGGATTCGGCGCAGCCGGGATCTCCGGGATCATCGGCACGAGCCTCGGCCTCATCGGCGGCTATTTCGGAGGCCGGGTCGATTCCGTCGTCATGTATCTCGTCAATGTGAAGCTCGCCTTGCCGGGCGTCCTCGTCGCACTCTCGCTCATCGCCGTCTTCGGCGGCTCGGTCACGGTGGTCGTCACCGTGCTCGGCCTTCTCTTCTGGGACCGCTTCGTCGTGGTCACGCGCAGCGTGACCCAGCAGCTTCGGATCAATGATTACGTCGCCGCGGCCGAGGCGGTGGGCGCGTCCTCGCGCCGCATCATCCTCGGCGAGATCCTGCCCAATGTCTTGAACCACATCATCGTCATCGCCTCGCTCGAAATGGCGACGGCGATCCTCGTCGAAGCCGCCCTCTCCTTCCTCGGCCTTGGCATCCGGCCGCCCACCCCGTCCTGGGGGCTGATGATCTCCGAGGGGCGGAACTTCATGTTCTTCCAGCCCTATCTCGTCGCCATTCCCGGCGTCGCGATCTTCCTGCTGGTCATCGCCATCAACATGCTGGGCGACGGCATCCGCGACATCACCGCACCGGAAGGCCGCAATTGAACCGCCGCACGGCAATGGTGACCGCTCCGCCCTCGCGCCAAGCAAGCGACCGGGTTCTCGAGGTCGAGCAGCTCTCGGTCGAGATCGACGGCCCGGCGGGCGCCTTGCGCGCGGTCACCGGCGTCGACCTCCATGTGGGCCGCGGCGAGACCCTGTGCATCGTCGGCGAGTCGGGGTGCGGCAAGACCATGACCTCGCTCGGCATCATGGGATTGCTGCCGCGGCGCGCGCGCCTCAGCGCCCGGCGCCTCGCGCTCGAGGGATGCGACCTTCTCGCGCTCGGCGCGGGGGAGCGCGCGGCGCTGCGCGGCAACCGCATGGCGATGATCTTCCAGGACCCGATGACCTCGCTCAATCCGGTCTATACGGTCGGCAACCAAATGGAGGAAATCTTCCTGCGCCACCACAAGGGCGGGCGCAACGAGGCGCGCGAGCGCGCGGAATATCTCCTGCAGAAGGTCGGCATCACCGCCGCGCGGAGCCGGCTCGGGCAATACCCGCACCAGCTCTCCGGCGGGCTGCGCCAACGGGTGATGATCGCCATGGCGCTGATGTGCGAGCCGATCCTGATGATCGCGGACGAGCCGACCACGGCGCTCGACGTCACCATCCAGGCGCAGATCCTGCATCTGCTCGCCGATCTGCAGAAGGAATACCGGATGGCGCTGATGCTCATCACCCATGATCTCGGGGTGGTGGCGCGGATGGCCGACCGGGTCGTCGTCATGTATGCCGGCCAGGTGGTGGAGACCGGCACGGCCGAGCAGGTCTTTACCGCTCCGCTCCATCCCTATACGCGCGGGTTGCTCGATTGCATTCCGGTACCGGGCAAGACGCTGCGCGGCAGCAAGCTCGGCTCGATCCCGGGCATGGTGCCCTCGCTGATCGGGCCGATCGCGGGTTGCCAGTTTCGCAACCGCTGCGCCCACGCCTTCGATGCCTGCACCGCCGCGCCGGTGCCGCTGCGCACGCTCGGCCCCGACCACCAGTCGCGCTGCCTGCTCGACGAGGCGCCCGCGCCGCGCCTCTCTTATCCCGCCTCCGCCGAGGCCGGGCGATGACGCCGGCCCACGGTTTGGATGCGCCGATCCTCGAATGCCGCGGCGTCGGCCGGGTGTTCGCCGTGGGGGCGGGAAGCTTCGCGCCCAAGAAGTCGCTGCGCGCGGTCGATGGCGTCGACCTCGCGATCCGCCGCGGCGAGGTGCTGGCGATCGTCGGCGAATCGGGCTGCGGCAAGACCACCCTGTCGCGCATGATGCTGGGGCTGCTCGCGCCGAGCTCGGGCGAGATTCGGCTCGACGGCCATCCGATCGGCGCAATCGGCCGCGCCGCGGTGGCGCGTCGTGTCCAGCCGGTGTTCCAGGACCCTTACTCCTCGCTCAATCCGCGCAAGACCCTCGCCTCGATCATTGCTTTGCCGCTCGAAGTGCACGGCATCGGCACGCGCGAGGAGCGCCGCCAGCGCGTCGAGGAATTGATGGAGCGTGTCGGCCTGCCGCGCCGGCTGCTTTATGTCTATCCGAGCCAGCTCTCCGGCGGACAGCGCCAGCGCGTCGCGATCGCGCGGGCACTGGCGATGCAGCCCGAGATCGTGATCTGCGACGAGCCGACCTCCGCGCTCGACGTCTCGGTCCAGGCCCAGATCCTTAATTTGATGCGCGACCTGCAGGACAAGTTCGGCCTTACATACCTCTTCATCAGTCACAATCTTGCCGTGGTCCGGCACATGGCCAATCGGATTGGCGTGATGTATCTCGGCCGTATCGTGGAGATCGCACAATCGCGCGACATGTTCGCTCATCCGCGAATGCCCTACACCAGGATGCTGCTCGGCGCGGTGCCGGACCTTGCCATGTCCGGCCGCCAGCGCATTCCGGTGAAAGGCGAGATCCCAAACCCGATCGATCCGCCGGCAGGATGCGCCTTCAAACCCCGGTGTCCCCTGGTGTTCGAGCGCTGCCGCCGCGAAGCGCCGGCCCTGATCGATGGTGTCGCCTGCCACGCCCTCAACGGGCCGGCAGAAGCCGAAAATTCCGTATAGTCAAAAACATGGGAGGGCGTTGGCAGAGCGCACGGGCTGTGGTCAAGTGCCGGCCCGCTTCTTTG
>DATNGG010000074.1:0-26277 GCA_035605975.1 Allostellaceae bacterium
CCTCGCGGCGGCGGCTGGCGCGGCCGCGGTGCCGGTCACGCTCGAGGTTTGGCCGCACATGATCCACGCCTGGCCGCTATGGAACGCTGCGCTCGATGCGGGCCGCCGCGCGCTGCGCAGCGCCGGCGCGTTCATGCGCGCGCGGGTTTGAGGCTTAGGCCCGTACGCGCGGCCCGAAGGCAAGCCGATCATCGCCACTCAATCGCCCCTCTACGCACCGTAACCGGGCTCTATCGTCCCGCTAAGGTGATCTACTCGGCCTCGTATGTGTCCCCTTCGGTGGCGCTGCGGGGCCTTTTTTTCGTTCGTTGAGCAGGCGTATGGTGTGATCGAGTGGAGGGGCGATGGCTGACGATAACAACGACGCAATACCGGTAGTGACGATTCAGGCCAACATCGTGCTTGAACCGTTCACGGCGACTATGACTGCGAGGGTGCGCCACAACTTCGCTCTTCAACATCTGTTGGCAGCGGCGCGAACATCACGCAATGTAGGCGAGATCGAACGAGCGAACGCCGGAAAGGAGTTCGGGGAGTTCTTCGAGGAGATGATCGGGTACTCTGTCGCCTGCGTCACTTCGGCTGTTGCGGGACTGGAAGCGTACGTCAATGAGCTATTTGCGGATCGCGCCAAATACATGGCGAGCGTGCAAGCGGAGATTGCCGATAGGCTCTGGGAGCTATCGGAGCAGCGATCAATTCTCGACAAATTCGATTCAGCGCTAGTCGCGCTCGGGTCGCCACAATTGGATAGAGGCATCCGCCCGACTCAAGATGTTGTCGCCCTCGTGCGTCTGCGGAACGGCCTCGTTCATTTTAAGCCCGAGTGGGATGACGAGCGTCGAGCGCACGCAACGCTATCCGATCTTCTGATCGGCAAATTCAGTGGCAGTCCATATCACAAGAACGAAGGGCTGTTCCCCGTGCGCTGGATTTGTCATGAAGCAACTCGATGGGCCGTCAATTCCGCCACCTTGTTCATTGCCGACTTCGAATCCCGCGCAAAGATTGAACCGCGATGGGATCATAAGCAGACGCGGCTCCAGCCATGACCGCCTACACCAAGATTGACGTGGCGGAAGCGCACATCAAGACGGCTGTGCGTCTGTTCTTCGAGGATCGGCCACCTGTGCCGATACACCTGCTCGCCTGCTCTGCTCGCGAGATACTGACGTGGATCGGTAAGCGTACCGGCGTTGAGACAATCGTTGAGGAAGTCGCGGGGCATATGGCGACGACCGAAGCGGACGTGATTAAGAAGGCACACAAGTTTGCCAACTTCATGAAGCACGCCGATAGAGACGCTGCCGAAATACTCGAAGGCTTTTCCGATCTCGATAACGACCCGGTCCTGTTCTTCGCGTGTCACGACTTCGGGCGGCTCGCTCACGGCATGCCGGTAGAGGCTCAGGTGTTCGAGGCGTGGTTCTTCGCGACCACGGTGAAAGACCTCTCAAAGGGGAGCAAGGATTGGCAGGAGATTGTCGCTAACTGCTTCGATCTCTTCCCCGGCATTCGCTCTGCAGATCGCGCTCAACAGAAGCGCATCGGCCTTCACAAGCTAGCCGAGGCGCTCGCCGATCCGTCCCTTGAGATGGAGATCAAGAGAGTGGTCGAGTTGCCAGCGAAGCGTTGACTTCGGGCCGCTCGTCTCCCGACTACTTCCACATCTTCTCCATCCACTCAGGGGCCTCTTGAAGTACCGCTTCAATGCTCCCGTAGCGCGCATCCTCGAAATCGTGTGGCGCCACGCGAGCGAGACCGGCGAGGCGTATCTACCCGTCAGCAAGATGCGCGGCTGATCGGCACGCTTCTCCAGGCCCGGATTCCCTCCTACTACCCATGAGAACGAAGCAGGAAACCCGTATGTGAGGCCTGCATGTGAAGCCGATGTGAGCACTTCAAGAAGTGCGCTATTTACCGGTATAATTTGACTGTCTTTGGATTGGCGTCCCCTACCGGATTCGAACCGGTGTTGCCGCCGTGAGAGGGCGGTGTCCTGGGCCTCTAGACGAAGGGGACGCGAAAGGCCTGGCGCCTTTCTATCGGGTCGGCCGCGGCTTCGCAAGGCGCCCGGCGGCGGCCGGGCGGGGCGCCGCTCAATCGCGGAAATTCACATATTGCAGCGGCTGCTCGATCTTCATGCCGCGGATATGCGCGATCGCCGCTTGCAGATCGTCGCGCTTCTTGCCGGTGACGCGCAGCTCGTCGCCCTGGATCGCGCTCTGCACTTTGAGCTTCGAATCCTTGATCTCGCGCACGATGCGCTTGGCGAGCTCCTGCTCGATCCCCTGGCGCAGGGCGACGGTTTGCCGCATCGTCTGGCCCGCCGCTTTCTCCGGCGGCTTGAAATCGAGCGCGCCGGGATCGACCTTCCGCCGCGTCATATGCATGCGCAGCAGCTCTTGCACTTGGCGCAGCTTCAGCTCGTCATCGGCGAGAATGGTCAGGGCGCCCTCTTGCCGCGTGACCTTCGACTGGCTGCCCTTGAAATCGAAGCGCGTGGCGATCTCGCGGCCGAGGCCGGCGAGGGCGTTATCGACCTCGGCAAGGTCCAGCCGCGAGACGATGTCGAAACTCGGCATGGGCGTCCGCTCCTTGGCGCATCGGATCGGGGCTATATAGCCGCGCCCTGGCCCCCTCGCCAGCCGCCTCAATCCTGCCTTCATTTTCGTTTAACGACGTTCGCGCAGGATGAGCCGTCCTTTCGCCTGACCGGGGCCCCCCGCGCGCATGAACATCGTCCGTCCCATCGAGGCGCCGCCCGGCGCCGCGTCGCCGCGGCCGGTTGCGCTCTCGCTTGGCACCGAGCGCGAAATCTGGGAAGAGCGGCGCCGCCTGATGGAGCGGCGCGGCGGCGGCGTCGGGCCTGACGGCCGGCGGCCGGCCTGGCGCGATGCGGTCGTCTCCGCCGGGGTCGCGGCCTTCGCCGCTGCCGCGAAGCTTTGCGGGCTGGCGGCGCCCGGCCGGCGCAACGCGCTCGCGCCGCGTCTCGTCGAGCGCAGCTTTGCCTTTCCGGAACTGCCGCGCGCCTTCGAGGGTTACCGCATCCTGCAGGTGAGCGACACCCATCTCGATTGCCTGCCCGAATTGGCGATGGTGGCGCGCGCCATGTTGGAGACGGTCGAGATCGACCTCGTGGTTCTGACCGGCGATATCCATGGCCGCCATCGCGCGCCGCTTCGGGAGTCGGTCGCGCCGCTCGCGGCGATGCTCGAGGGACTCGACCCGCGCGACGGGCACGTCGCGGTGCTCGGCAATCACGATCCCGCGGCGATGGCCGAGGCGCTCGAAGATCTGGGCTTTGCCGTGCTCATCAACCGCTCGATGACGCTCGCGCGCGGCGGCGAGCGGATCGTCGTGACCGGGCTCGACGACGTGCATCGCTTCTTCACCCCGGCCGCGCATGCGGCGCTCGGGTCGGCGCCACCGGGATTCCGCATCGCGCTCGTCCATTCGGCGGAAATGGCCGATCACGCCGAAACCGAAAACTATGCGCTTTATCTTTGCGGCCACACCCATGGCGGCCAGCTCTGCCTGCCCGGCGGGCGGCCGATCCTGACGCATCTGCGGCGCTGCCGCTTCGGCGCGCGCGGCGAGTGGCGTTGGGGGCGGATGGTCGGCTATACCAGCAGCGGCCTCGGCGTGAGCGGAGCGCCGTTGCGCTACAATTGCCCGGGCGAGATGGCGATCATCACCTTGCACCGGGAGCGGGCGAAAGGGTAACCCCGTTGACGATGAAGATCGCGCGCATCGCGGCAGGACTCATCCTGCTTTGCGCGTTGTTCTATTTCCGGCTGATCGATTTCGACGAATTGCGCCAGGCGCTGGCGCATCCCGGGCTGCTGGCTCTGACCTTGCTGGCTTGCGTCGCAACCATGCCCTTGGCCGGACTGCGCTGGCACGTGCTGCTGCGCTCGCAAGGCCTCGTGCTCCATCTCTGGCACACCATCCGCATCGTCGCCATGGGCGCGTTCTTCGCGACCTTCCTGCCGGGCGGCTCGGGCGGCGACATCGTGCGCGGCGTCTATATCTATCAGGCCTCGCATGGCCGGCGCACCAGCGCGCTTTTGTCGATCTTCATCGACCGGCTGATCGGCCTCGCGGCGTTCATCCTCTTCGGCGTGGTCGCGACCTTGACGCGACCCTGGTCGAATTACGGCGTGCTCGAATACGGCGTCTTCGGCATCGCAATCGTGTTCCTCGGCCTTCTCGCCGTGCTGTTTCTCCTCGGCCATCGCATCGCGCGGCTGGTCAATCTCCTCTTCGCCGGCCGCTCGCGCCGGCTGGCGCAGGTGATCGACGATGCCGGCGAGGCGCTGCACCAATATGCGCGGCAATGGCGCTCGCTGCTCCTCGCCTTGGCCGTCTCGATGGTGATCGTTCTCCTCGCCGCGGGCGGCATCGTTCTCATCGCCGCGGCGACCGCTTTCGGCGGCTTGACGCCCGTCGAGTATGGCATCGCCGGCGTTTATGCGATGATCGCCAACAGCCTGCCCTTCACGCCGGGCGGGCTCGGCATCGGCGAGGGCGCTTTCGCCTCGGCCTGCGTCATGCTCGAGCCGCAGACCAGCGGCATCGCCTACGGCACGATCTTCCTCGTCTTCCGCTGCATCCTCGTGCTCTCGACGCTGCCGGGGCTCGTCGCCTATCTCGTCTATCCGCAGCGCGCGCAATTGCTCGCGCCGGTCAATCCCAACCCGTGACGATGGCGCCATGAGCGAGCGGGTGTTTCTCGCCGTCGCCGGGGCAAGCGGTGCCATCTCGGCGGCGATCGACGCAGCGGCAAGTCATTTGCTGGCAAGCGATCCCTATCGCGCCGCGCTCGCCGCCGCGGCGGCGCGCTACGGCCTCATTCACGCCGCTGCGCTGCTCGGACTTGCTGTGCTGGTGGCGCGCTCGCCCAGTCTCTGGGCTTGCATTGCCGGCTGGCTATTCGTCGCCGGGCTCGCGCTGTTCTGTGGCGGTCTCGATCTCGTCGCGTTGGGCGCGCCGGGCGGGCTGACGGTGCTCGCGCCTTTCGGCGGCACCGCGTTCATTCTCGGTTGGATCGCGCTGCTCGTCGCGGCGTTGAGGCCGCGTCCCGCCGCCTGATACTCAGCGCATCGCTTTCGGCACGGGAATGCCGGCTTCGTCGTAATAGCGCAACGCTCCGGCATGAAGCCGAATGCCCAGCGCCGCGACAGAGGCAGCATCGACCGCGCGCCAGGCGGGGTTTTTCTTCGTCAGCGCCGCCCGCTGCGACCAGAAGGCTTTGGTCAAAGCATAGGCCGTCTCGGCGCTCATGCGCACGCTGCCATAAACGCCGGCCGGAACGGCGAGCGTCGTCACGTCGCTATCGACGCCGGGATAGGTTCCCTTGGGGATGATCTGCTCGACGGCGTTGTCGTCGGCGGCGAGGATCTTCGCGAGCTCGGCGGGCTGCGGCCCGAGCAGGCGAATGGGCGTCGCCTTCGCGATATCGTTCACCATCGGCACGGGGAAGGTGCCGGCGACGGCAAGCCCGCTCACCTTGTTGCTCATCACCGCGGCGGGGGCGCCGGCGACGTCGATATCGAGCAGCTGGACCTTCTTCTCGATGCCGAGGGTTTGCAGCACCGCCGCGGTCATCCGCTCGCTGATGCTGCCCTTGCTCCCCGGAACGAAACTATGACCGGCCAGATCGGCGAGGGATTTGATGCCGCTGTCCTGGCGCACGAGCCAGTGAACGGTTTGAAACGGGATCGGGAAGAGCGCGCGGATGTCGTAATAGCCGGGATTCTTGCTGAAGGGCTTGGCGCCGCGCTGCGCCTGGCGGATGACGCTGTGCGAGGCGATGAAGAGCGTATTGGGGCTGCTCTTCGGCGCATCGATGACGTTCTGAACCGTGCCCTGGCTCTCCTTCACGTCGAGCGTGAAGGCGCCGTTGCCGCCGAGCACCAAGGCTTCGGAGAATTGGCGCGCGAGCAGGTAATTGGGGCTGTCGGCCTTGCCGGCGCGCACCGTGATCGAGGTGGTTTTCTCCTTGGAGGTGGTTTTCTCCTTGGCGGCGGCATTGCCGACGACAAGACAGCCCGCCAAGCACAGGACTGCGAGGCAACCCGCTGCACCGAAGACTCGCTTTGCGTTCACGCCTCGCCACTCACTTGCGGGCCGCCATTGCCGGCACTGTCACTTGGTCCCGTTCCTTTTCAACCGCTATACCGCCATGCCGCGCGCGCGGCAAGCAGGATGATCCCGCTTCTATGGGAAAGCGTCGCGCGCTATCCTGGCGTCATGCGGCCCTTCTCCCTTCTCGATGGCGTGCAGCGCGCGCGATCGCGCGCCGCCCGGAGGCGGTGGTGACGACGCTGCTTTTGACGCATGAGGCATGCCTCGAGCACGATCCGGGCTCACATCACCCGGAATCGCCGGCGCGGCTGCGCGCGGTGCTGGCGGCGCTCGCCGCAAGCGAATTCGCCGCGCTGGAGCGGCGCGAAGCGCCGCGCGCCGATCTTGCCGCGATCGGCCGCGTCCATCCGCGCGATTTCGCCGCGCGCCTTCTCGCCGCCGTGCCGCGCCAGGGTCATGCGGCGATCGACGCCGATACGGTGCTCTCGCCGGGATCGGGCGAAGCCGCGCTGCGCGCCGCCGGCGCCGCGATCGCGGCGGTCGATGCGGTGATGCGCGGCGAAGCGCGCAACGCCTTCTGTGCTGTCCGCCCGCCGGGGCATCACGCCGAGCCGCTGCGCCCGATGGGCTTCTGCCTCTTCAACAACGTCGCGGTCGCGGCACTGCATGCGCGCGCCGCCCATGGGCTGAAGCGCATCGCGGTGATCGATTTCGACGTGCATCACGGCAACGGCACGCAGGCGGCTTTCGCCGACGACGCCGATCTTTTTTACGGCTCGACCCATCAAATGCCGCTTTATCCCGGCACGGGCGCTGCGAGCGAGACCGGCCTCGGCAACATCGTCAACGCGCCGCTCGCGCCGCGCAGCGGCTCGCGCGAGTTCCGCCGCGCTTACAGCGCGGTGATCCTGCCCGCGCTCGACACGTTCCGGCCGGAATTCATTCTGGTTTCCGCCGGATTCGACGCGCATCGTCGCGATCCGCTGGCGGAACTCATGCTGGTCGAAGACGATTATGCTTGGATCACCGACGAATTGGGCCGATGCGCGGCGCGCCACGCCGCGGGCCGGCTCGTCTCCTCGCTCGAGGGCGGCTATGACCTCGATGCTTTGGCGGGATCCGCCGCGGCTCATGTTCGGCAATTGATGGCGGCGTGATCCGCGAGGGGTTCCGCCGCTTGCCCTGTCGCGGCGAGGTCCCTAAAGTGGCGGCGATTGACAGAGGGGTCGATGGCCGAACCTGGTCTGCCGGCAGAAATCGCGGCGATGAGCTTCGAGGCCGCGCTTCAAGAGCTGGAGACGATCGTGAAGCGGCTCGAGACCGGCAGCGCCAAGCTCGACGAAGCGATTGCCGCCTATGAAAGAGGGGCGCTCCTGAAGCGGCATTGCGAAGCCAAGCTGCGGGAAGCCCAGGCGCGCGTTGACAAAATCGTGATAGGACCCGATGGCTCGCCCAGCATTGAGAAGCTTGCCCTTGAGTGAATCGTTTTGGGCACCGGAGACGGATTTCGCCGTGGCGCTCGCCGAGACGGCGAGGCTGACCGATGCTGCGATCGACAAGATCATCGCCGTGCCGCCGGGGCTCGAATCGCGCGTCTTCGAGGCGATGCGCTATGCGGCGCTCGCCCCGGGCAAGCGGCTGCGCCCGTTCCTCGTGCTCGCGAGCGCGCAACTCTTCTCGGTCTCCTCGCGCAGCGCCTTGCAGGTCGCCTGCGCCATCGAGCTGGTGCATGCCTATTCGCTCGTTCATGACGATTTGCCGGCGATGGACAACAGCGATTTGCGCCGCGGCCGGCCGACCTGCCACAAGGCCTTCGACGACGCGACCGCCGTGCTCGCCGGCGACGGGCTTCTCACCATGGCCTTCGAGGTGTTGGCGCAGCCCGACACGCATGGCGACCCGGCGGTGCGCTGCGAGCTCGTCGCCTCGCTGGCGCAGGCCGCGGGCGGCCACGGCATGGTCGGCGGCCAGATGATCGATCTTCTCGCCGAGAAGCGCCCCGATCTCGACATCGGCGCCATCACCCGACTGCAGCGCTTGAAGACCGGCGCGCTGATCGCCTTTGCCTGCGAGGCGGGCGCCATTCTCGGCAAGGCGCCGCAGGAGCTGCGTCTTGCTTTGCGCGCCTATGCGCATGATCTCGGCCTCGCCTTTCAGATCGCCGACGATCTGCTCGATGTCGAGGGCTCGGCCGGCGTCACCGGCAAGCCGGTGGGCCAGGACGCGGCGGCGGGGAAGGCGACCTTCGTGTCGATCCTCGGCGTCGAGCGCGCCCGGGCGCAGGCGGCGGCGCTGGTGCATCAGGCGGTCGCCCATCTCGATGCCTTCGAGAATCGCGCCGATCTCTTGCGCCAAGCCGCCCAATTCGTCGTCGAGCGCCGCGCATGATCACCCGCCGCTCGTTCATCGCCGCTGCCGCGGCGACGCCGCTTTTCGCCGGCACCGGTTTTGCCGCCGCGGCCGCCGAGCCCGCGGCAACGGTCCAGGGATTTTACGATACCTTGCTCGCCACCATGAAGGACGGGCCGAAGCTGGGCTTTGACGGGCGCCGCAATCGCCTCGCGCCGGCGATGCGCCAGGCCTTCGACCTGCCGCTGATGACGCGGCTTGTGGTCGGCCCGCAATGGCAAGGCTTCACGCCCGACCAGCAGCGGCAAGTGATCACCGCCTTCACCGATTTCAGCGTCGCCAATTACGCGAGCCAGTTCGACGATTATTCGGGCGAGAAATTCGTCGTCGATCCCAAATCCGCGCCGGCGCCGGGCAATGACACGATCGTCCGCACCAAGCTGCTTCTGCCCAACGACAAGCCGGTGCAGCTCGACTACCTGCTGCGCAACATCGAAGGCAAGTGGCGCATCATCGACGTCTATCTCAGCGGCACGGTCAGTCAGCTCGCGGCGCGCCGCTCGGAATTCTCGGCGGTCCTGCGCCGCGACGGCGTGCAGGGCCTCATTGCGGCGCTCAAGGAAAAGACCAAGCAGCTCGCGAGCGGTTAGCGCTCAGTGCTGGGCCGGCGCGGCGGCGGGAGCCGGCGCCGGTACCGGCGTGCCCGATTTCGCCGGCGCATCCGGATCGTTGTAGAGCCCTTCCATCTCGGCCGGCGAGGGCGCGGGCGCGCCGTGGCGCAGCTCGCTCGCGCGGTGCTGGCGATAGAGGCTGCGGATCGCCGCATAGAGGTCGATCGAGGTCCGTTGCAGCTCGTCGAGGCTCTGCAGCGTCTGCGCGCGCTGGTCGATGCCCTCGGCGCCGAGGCGGGCATAGGTTGCGACATCCGCGCCGTAATCATAGGCGAGATAGGAGAAGGGATCGGCATAGCCGTCGACCGCGATACCGACTGCGTCGCGCGGATTGGACGGGCCTAGGATCGGCAGGACGAGATAGAAAAATTCGCCGACGCCGTAGTGATAGAGCGTCTGGCCGAAATCGCCCGACTGCTTCTCGACGCCCCAGCGGCTCGCGAAATCGAAAATGCCGCCGACCCCGACCGTGCTGTTGATGGCGAAGCGCTCGGCCGTCCAGCCGGCGCGCTTGAACTCGGTCTGGGCAACGTCGTTCGCGAAAATCACCGGCTCGTGGAGGTTGCCGAGGAAATTCCGGATCGCGTCGCGGCCGGGCGAGGGAACGACCGCGACATAGGTCTGGGCCAGCGGCTTGAACAGCCATTTGTCGAGGAACATATCGAAAGCGAATATCTTTCGATTCATCGGCTCGAGCGGATCGTTATTGGCGTCGTACTGCGCCCGCGCCGCCGGATCGGTCGGGGGCGTCGCGCAAGCTGTCAGGACGAGGAGGGGCGCAAGGAGCGCCAGGAATCGTCTGCGAAGTTTCTTGTGGTCCACGCTGACCGCCGCGCTGTTTCCTTGTGGTGGCGATGGGCCACGGGTGGCCGTATGGTTTACAACCTCGGGCGCGAATGCAACAGCAAAGTTGACCCGTCCCGCGGCCCCAGTATCGTGCATCGGCGATTGATAAGGCTCGCTTAATTTTGAGCATCCATTTGCAAATCCTCGACCTTTTCGCATGGGCGTTGCTCGCCGGCAGCGCGCTTGGCTGCCTCTACCTGTGGTACGCTTGCCACGCCGTTAGAGGCTTTTGCCGCCGCGCCGCGCCGCCTCTTCCGGCGGGTGCCGCGCCGCCCGTGAGCATCCTGAAGCCGCTGCATGGCGAGGATGCCGCGCTGGCCGAGAATTTGCGCTCCTTCTGCCGCCAGGATTATCCGGTCTTCCAGCTCGTCTTCGGCGTCGCCGATGCAAACGACCCGGCCGTCGCCGTGGTGAAGGCGCTCATGGCGGAATTTCCGTCGCGCGACATGGCGCTGGTCGTCGATTCGCGGCGCCGCGGCGCCAATTTCAAGGTCGCCAATCTCGGCAATATGCTGCCCGCGGCGCGCCATCCGATCCTCGTCATCGCCGATAGCGACATGCGCGTCGCGCCCGCCTATTTGGCCGAGGTGGTGGCGCCGCTTCTCGAGGGCGGCGCCGCGCCGGCGGCGGGTCTCGTCACCTGCCTGTACCGCGGGGTTTCGGGCGGCGGGCTCTGGTCCGATCTCGCCGCGCTGCACATCAATCACGGCTTTCTGCCCCAGGCCGTGGTCGCGGAGCGATTGGGGCTCGGCGCCGGCTGCTTCGGCGCGACCATGGCTCTGAGGCGGGCGACGCTCGATGCGGTCGGCGGCTTCGAGTCGCTCATCGACACCCTGGCGGATGACCACGAGCTGGGGCAGGCGGTCCGCCGCTCCGGCCGGGCCGTGGTGCTCTCGCCCCGCCTCGTCGACAACATCGTGGCGGAGCCCGGCTTCGCCGCGCTCTACCGCCACGAGCTGCGCTGGGCGCGGACCATCCGACTCGCTGCGCCGGCGGGATTCGCGGGCTCCGTCATCACCCATCCGGCTCCGCTTGCCCTCATCGCGACGGCTCTCGGCGTCCTGCCCCTGGCGGCGCCGGCCATGCTGGCCGTGGCGCTGCTCTCCCGCTGGCTCGCGGCGCGCCGAATCGACCGCGCCCTCGGCTTGGCCCCCCGGCCGCTCTGGCTTCTGCCGCTGCGCGATTTATTGTCCTTTACCGTATTTCTCGCTAGCTTCCTCGGCCGCAACGTCGCGTGGCGCGACCACCACTTCCGAGTCGGCGCAAGCGGCCGAATGACCGTCGATGGCGAAAGCCCGGTACGACCGGTATGAGAGGACGGACGGTATGATGAAGACTTTGTTCCTGCAGCCGCCTTCTTTCGAAGGCTTCGATGGCGGCGCGGGCTCGCGGTATCAGGCGCGGCGCGAAATCCGCTCCTTCTGGTTTCCGACCTGGCTCGCGCAGCCGGCCGCTTTGGTCGAGGGCAGCCGCCTCGTCGACGCGCCCCCGGCCGGGCTTGCCCTGCGCGACGTCCTGCCGCTGGCCAAGGATTACGAGCTCGTGGTGATGCACACCTCGACGCCGTCCTTTGCCAACGACGTCAAGGTCGCGCAGGCGATGAAAGACGCGAACCCGAAGCTCAAGATCGGCTTCGTCGGCGCCAAGGTCGCGGTCGAGCCGCAAGAGAGCCTCGAGGCGTCGAGCGCGCTCGACTTCGTCGGCCGCAACGAGTTCGATTTCACCGTCAAGGAGATCGCCGAAGGCCGCGCCTGGGACCGCATCGACGGCCTCAGCTATCGCGACGCGAGCGGCGCCATCCGTCACAATGGCGAGCGCGCGATCCTCGAGAACATGGATCAGCTGCCCTTCGTCACCGAAGTCTATAAGCGCGATCTCAGGATCGAGGATTACTTCATCGGCTATCTGAAGCATCCTTACGTCTCGCTTTATACGGGGCGCGGCTGCAAGTCGCGCTGCACCTTCTGCCTCTGGCCGCAGACCGTCGGCGGGCATCGCTACCGCGTGCGCAGCGTCGATCACGTGGTCGAGGAAATCCGCCTCGCCAAGCATTATTTCCCGCAAGTGCGCGAGTTCTTCTTCGACGACGACACCTTCACCGACAATCTGCCGCGCGCCGAGGCGATCGCCAAAGCGCTCGGCAAGTTGGGCGTGATGTGGTCGTGCAACGCCAAGGCCAACGTGCCGCGAAAGACGCTCGAGGTGCTCAAGGACAATGGCTTGCGGCTGCTGCTCGTCGGCTATGAATCGGGCAATCAGCAAATCCTGCACAACATCAAGAAGGGCATGCTGATCGACGTCGCCAAGCGCTTCACCAAGGATTGCCACGAGCTCGGCGTCGTCATTCACGGCACCTTCATCCTCGGCCTCCCCGGCGAGACCAAGGAGACGATCCAGGAGACGATCAAATTCGCCACCGAGATCAATCCGCACACCATCCAGGTCTCGCTCGCTGCGCCCTATCCCGGCACCTTCCTCTATAAGCAGGCGGTGGAGAATGGCTGGCTCGATACCAAGCATGCCGAGCTCATCGACGAGCGCGGCATCCAGATCGCGCCGCTGCATTATCCGCATCTCAGCCACGAGGAAATCTTCGATTCGGTCGAGACCTTCTACAAGCGCTTCTATTTCCGCGCCGGCAAGATCGCTTCGATCGTCGGCGAGATGGTCAGAAGCCCCGAAATGATGCGTCGCCGCCTGCGCGAGGGCATCGAGTTCTTCCACTTCCTGCGCGAGCGCGAGCTGGCGGGGTAACGCCTCGGCGCTTCAATTGCCGTTGCGCTTGACAGGGCCCAGCAGCGCCGGCAGCACGATGAAGGTGCTGACGAGGGTGTAGAAGAGGGCGAGCGTCAGGAGCTTGCCCATTTCCGCGGTTCCGGGATGGTTCGAGAGCGCGAGGCTGCCGAAGGCGGTGCCGGTCGTCAGCGCGCTGAAGAGGATCGCGCGCGCCGTGCTCGATTGCAGTAGATCGGCGGTGCCGGCCCGCCAGCGCATCACGAAGTAAATATCGAACGACACGCCGATGCCCAAAAGCAGCGGCAGCGCGATGATGTTGGCGTAATTGAGCGGAATCCCGACCAGCACGCCGGTCGCGAGCGTCATGAGCCCGGCGAGGATCAGCGGCGCCAGAACCAGCACGACGTCGCTCAAGCGCCGCAGCACGGCGGCGAGAAGCAAAGCGATCGCCGCCAGCGCGATCAGCCCCGCGGTCATGAAGGCGCGAGTGACGGTGTTGGCCGATTCCTGGGTCGTCACCGGCGTGCCGGTCGCCGTCGGCGCGATCTTGCGCACGGCATCGACGAAGGTCTCGATCTGCTCGTTGCTGCTGATCGCCTCTTTGGGAAATACCTCGATGCGCGCGCGGCCGTCGGGCGTCACCCAGTCGCTCTTCACCTCGCTTGGGATGGTGGCGAGCGTCGTCTTCTGCGCGCCGAGCGCGGTGCGCAGCTCGTCGAGGCGCCGCGCCGCGTTGGCCGAGAGATTGGCGACGAGCGCCGGCAGCACGTCCTTGCCGCGCGCGAGCACGGCCTTGAGCGCCTGGGCAAGGCGCTGGGCGGATGCGCTGTTCTTGGCGGCTAGCGCGTCCGTGTCCTTGGCGAAATCGCCGATGGTCTCGAGCACTTTTTCATCGCTCGGCGGCGGCCGGATGCTCGCGGGATAGAGCGACGGCGCGAGCAGGCTGCGTGCGTCCTGGATGATGGCGAGCTTACGATCCTGATCCGACGGCACGAAGCTTTGCAGCGTGACCGTCTGGCCGACCTCGGGCAGGGCGTCGAGCTTCTTGGCGACGGCATCCGCCTCGGCGAGCGAGGGCTCGAGAATCTCGATCGTATAGGGCGTCGCGTTCGGGTCCTTCATCAAGTCGAACAAGGTCGCGACCGCTTCGGATTTGCGGTTCTGCAGATTGAGCGGGTTGAAGTCGAAGCGCAGCCAGGGAAGCGTCGCCGCCGCGCCCAAGCCGACCAGCAGGGCGACGAGCGCGACGGTCATGCGCCGCGACAAGAGAAAGCGGTCGATCGGCGCCGCCCACTGAAAGCCGATCGCGCGCGGCTCGCCCCGGGCATGCGAGAGCACCAGCAGCGCCGGCAGCAGCGTCAGGTTCAGCACCAGCGCGATCAGCATGCCGATTCCCGCGATGAGGCCGAGATCGGACACGCCGGTGTAATTGGTCGGAACGAAAGAGAGGAACCCGACCGAGGTCGCGGCGGCGGCGACGCTCAAGGGGCCGCCGATGCCGGTGGCGGTGCGGCGCAGCGCATCCGGCAGATCGCCGGAGCGGAAGCGCTCGTCGCGATAGCGCACGCTGAACTGAATGCCGAAATCGATGGCGATGCCGACGAACAGCACCGCGAAGGCGACCGAGATCGGGTTGAGCGCGCCCACCGCGAGCGCGGCGAACCCCGCCGAGATCACGAGGCCGGTGATGAGCGTGCCGATGATCGCGCCGACGAGACGGATCGAGCGCAGCGCCAGCAGCAGCCAGACGCAAAGCAGCGTGATCGACAGCCCGGCGGAGAAGCCTGCGCCCTCCGACAGCGAGGCGAGCTGATCGTCGGAGAGCGCGACATCGCCGGTGATGCGCACCGTGACGCCGCGGTCGGGGGTCAAGCCCAATTCTTTCGCGTCGGCACGGATGACGCTGGTGGCGTGCTCGCCCGGCTCGAGCGCGTTGTAGTCGAGCGCGGGCTGGACGAGGATGAAATGGCGCAGCTCGCGCGGGTCGGCATTGCGTCCGCTGAGCAGCGTTTGCCACGACAGCGGCGCATAGCGGCCTTTGAGCGCGGCCTCGGTGGCGTCGGCGACGGCATTGAACGGGCCATCGAGTGATTGGACCGGAATGTCGCCGTGCAGGGCGCCTTGCGCCAGGAGATCGAGCGTGCCGAACACGCCCGCAAGGCTCGGATCGGATGCCAGCGTGCCGAGCAGCGGCTGCGCCGAGATCAGCTGATCGGCGAAGTTCTGAACCTCGGCAGTGGGCATGAACAGCAGGCCGTTGCGCGCGAAGAATTCGCCGCTGCCGGGAATATGCACCGACTTGAAGAGGTCCGGCTGCTGCTCGAGCCGCGCGGCCAGCGCCGCGGTCGCGTCCGAGGTCTCATCCGGCGTTTTTCCGTCGATGACGATCGCCAGCAAATTGGAATTCTGCGGGAAGGCCTCGTCGAAGGCGCGTTCCTGCTGGCGCCAAGGGACCTTGCTCGAGATGAGCTTGTCGAGATCCGTGTCGATGCTGAGCCGCGTCGCGGCGAGATAGCCGGCGCCCAACGCGAGCGCCAGATAGAGAATCGTCACCGCGACCGCATGGCGCCGGCAAAGTTCAACCAGTCGGGCGGCGAGATTTCCCACCGTCCTTCAGTCCCTGCCGCCCTTCGCCGAACGCCGACACGCTGCGCCACGCATCATGGCGCCTTTATTAAGGACAGTTCAGACCCGCGCAAGCATCAATTTTGCGATGGGGGCGCGAAGCGGAAGGTCTCGGGCTCGGTCGCGGGCAGCACCCAGATCTCGGGGGTCTTGGGCAAGCTGTCGCGCGACAGCACGATATGCGCGTCCTCTTTCCGCCGCACGGGAAAGCGGTTGTTCATGCGCTCGAGGAACCGCTCGAGCTGTCCCGGCCCGAAATAATGGATGGGAATGATGAGCCGCGGCTTGATCTGGTCGATCACCTCGATGATGTCGTATTGCGACAGGGAATAGGCGCCATCGACCATCGGCAAAAGGACGTCGATCTGCCCCAGGGCGGCGAGGTGCTCGGGCGCGAGCGTGTGCTGCAAATGGCTCAGATGCGCGATGCAGAGATCGGCGATCTCGAAGATGAAGATCGAGTTGCCGTTGAACTCGGTGCCGCCGCCGAACCAGTTGCGCACATTGGTCGGGATGTTGCGCACGCGCACATCCTTGTAGGTCAAATCCCAATGCGCCGGGCCTTCGCCCGTGTCCCAGCCGCGCAGTACGTATTTGATGCGCGGGTCGGGATGATTGGTGAAATGTGTGTCGTGGAAATGATTCATCGTCGCGATGTCGGGCGGGAAGGGCGGCGGAAAATAGTCGGTGAGGTCGGTGACGATGCTCACCCGCTGCGGGCTTTCGATCAGCACGCTCGCATGGCCGATGAAGGTGAGATCGACCTTGCCCTCGACGGCATCGGCGAGGCTCCAGCGCGCGGGCATGAAGAGACGCGGCGCGGCGGCGATGTTCGGCTGGCAGCCGGCGGCCCAGGCGAGGGCGGGGACAAACACAAAGACGCTCAACACCGCGGATGCGAGACGCCAGTGCATTGCCATCCTCCCCTCGAGGGACAGGGCGCCATTATGCGCCCGCCGCGCCGCGCGCCGCTAGGCTTGCGTTTTCCGTTGCACAGAGGCAAATGCCGTTGTCTGCTGACAAAACGGTGATCGGGGCGAGCATGGAACCAACGCGAAGCACGGTCTTGCATTTGGCGCGCGAGCTCGAGGCCGGCCGCACGAGCAGCCGGCGCCTCGTCGAAGAGGCGCTCGGCCGGATCGCCGATCCGGCGGGCGAGGGCGCGCGCAGCTTCCGCGCCGTCTATCGCGACGCGGCGCTCGGCGCGGCCGACGCCCAGGACAGGTTGCGCAAGGCCGGCTACGCCGCCTCGCCGCTGGCGGGGCTGCCCATCTCGATCAAGGACCTGTTCGATGTCGCGGGCGAGACGACGCTCGCCGGCTCCGTCGCGCTTGACGATGCGGCGCCGGCGCCGCGCGATGCGGCGATCGTGCAGCGCCTCAAAGCGGCGGGGGCGGTGATCGTCGGCCGCACCAACATGACCGAATTTGCGTTCTCGGGTGTCGGCATCAATCCGCATTACGGCACGCCCGGCAATCCATGGGATCGCAAGCGCATTCCCGGCGGCTCGTCCTCGGGCGCCGGCGTGGCGGTCGCCGATGGCCAATGCGTCATCGGCATCGGCACCGATACCGGCGGCTCGGTGCGCATCCCGGCGGCGCTCTGCGGCGTCGTCGGCTTCAAGCCGACGCAGCGCCGCGTGCCGCGCGAGGGTTGCGTGCCGCTTTCGACGACGCTCGATTCGATTGGGCCCTTGGGCAACAGCGTCGCCTGTTGCGCCATTGCCGATGCGGTGATGGCGGGCGAGGCGCCGGTCGTTCCGCCGGCGATTGGGCCGCGCGGCTTGCGGCTCGGGCTGCCGCGCGGCAGCTTCTTCTTCGACGAGCTCGACGCCGAGGTGGCGCAGGGCTTCGAGCGCGCCTGCGGCGTCTTGTCGCGTGCCGGCGCGCAGATCGAAGACCTCGCTGTGCCCGAATTCGCCAACCTCCCGGCGATCAACGCCAAAGGCGGCTTCTCGCCGCCCGAGGCCTATGCCTGGCATGCCGAGCTGCTGGCGCGGCGCGGCGCCGATTACGATCCGCATGTGCGCCAGCGCATCAGCCGCGGCGCCGAGATGAGCGCGGCCGACTACGTGCGCCTCATCGAGGAGCGGGCGCGGTTTCAGGCGGCGGTCGCGGCCCGCACCCGCGCCTGCGATGCGCTCATCGTGCCGACGGTCGCCGTGATCGCGCCGCCCATCGCCGATTTCGCCGATGACGCGACTTTCTTCCGCGTCAATGCACGCATCCTGCGCAATCCCAATCCGGTCAACTTCCTCGATGGCTGCGCGATCAGCCTGCCGGTCGCGCGGCCCAGCGAGGCGCCGGTCGGGCTGATGCTGATCGCAGGGCATGGCGAGGACAAGCGGCTTCTGGCGATGGCCGCCGGGATCGAGGCCGCCTTGGCGACAGGCCTCGGACGCTGAGCTTTGGTGCTGAGTCTATTCGGGCAGCCCAATCGCGTAGAGCGCCTCACCGAGAGAAGCGGCAAGCGGGCGGGCACAATTGACGCCCGCGAACTGCCTGCTGTAGCGGAACGCCGGCTGCAGCTCCAAAACCCTTGCCGCAGCGGATTTGGCTTCTTCGATCCGTCCGAGCTTCGCGAGCGATGCCGCGAGCAGCATGTAAGAGATACTATGCGCCGGGTTTAATTGGACTGCCTTGCGGGCGGCATCGGCAGCGTGTTCGTAGTCGTCACGCGCGAAATGGCCGAGCGTCAACGCATGGCATGCGGACCACGCCCAGCCATCGAAAGGACTGAGACGCAAAGCCCGCTGCCCCCAGTCGATGGCCTGGTCGGCCTGTCCGGCCCAGCCGCGCATGACACCGCCGACGATATAGGTGATCGCCGATGAGGGGCTGATCGCAAGCGCGGCATCGAGCGCGGCGAACGCGGTCGCATGGTCGTGCCCGTCCATACCGATCGAAAACCCAGCGAAGGTGAGAGCAAGCGCGTCGTCTTGACCATGGAGGATGGCTGCCTGCGCATGGCGGATGGACGCCGCTCGATTCTCTTCGCGGAGCCCGGCACGAAGGAATAGACAATGATGGCACATCGCGGCGTAGGAATGCGCCAGCGCATAAGAGGGCTCGAGCGTCAGCGCGCGGTCCAGAAGCGTCAGCGCCGTCGTCACTTGCGCCGGCATCCCGGAATAGACATCGGATTGAGCTTGCAAGACGAGATCATAGGCATCGAGGCTATCCGGCCGCTTGCGCCTGACGCGCTCGACTTCGGCGCGGCGCAGGCTCGGCTCGATCGCCCCAACGACATTCAAAGCGATCTCGTCCTGCAGCGAGAAAATATCGTCGAGCTGCCGGTCGAAACGCTCGCTCCACAAATGACCGCCCGTGCCCGCCTCGATCATTTGCGCCGAGATGCGGACACGGTTTGCGTCTTTCCGAAAGCTTCCTTGCAGCAGATAGCGCACGCCGAGCTCACGACCGACACGCTTCGAATCGACCATCGCTCCTTTAAAGGCGAAACCCGAATCGCGCGCGACGACGAACAGCCATTTGATGCGTGACAGCCCGGCGATGATGTCTTCGACCATGCCCTCGATAAAATAATCCTGCTGCGGATCTCCGCTTAAATTTGCAAAGGGCAGCACGGCGACGGATGGCTTGTCCGGCAGGGCAAGCGACAGCGACTTCTGCGCGCTTGCGTCCGCGGGCGAATGCGCCGTTCTGGCCGAAGGCCCGACATAGCGGTAACCACGGCGCGGCAAAGTCTCGATCCAATCCGCATCTCCGGCTTTTTCCTGAAGAACCCGGCGCAAGGCCGCGATCTGAACCGTCAGATTGCTGTCCTCGATCGCGAGGCCCGGCCACGCGGCTTCGATCAATGCATCTTTGGAAACCGGCGCTCCCGCCCGCTCCAGCAGCGTACGAAGCAGCGCGACCGCGCGCTGGCCAAGAACGATCGGTTCCGAACCGTGAAACAGAATTTCGGCTTCGGCGTCGAGGCGGAACGGGCCGAATTCGTGGATCGTCGTCATGACCCGAATCGGCATGATTTGGATGTTTTTTGCAATAGTTTCGGCGCCGCTTCACGACTTTCGGCCGCGTCAAGAGCACCCTCTTGCGGTCGCCTTGGAGACGAGGCACCTATTCAGGGAGGATATCATGGGCGCAAACGCAGTCGTTCGGATGCCTGGCGAGGGGGAGGAGGTCACCTTGGCCGGCAAGCCATTGATGTTCCTGGTGACCGGACAGGATACCAAGCATACATCGATGTTCGATTGGACGCTGCCGGCCGGCTTTGCCACCGGCCTTCACGTTCATCGTGTCCAGGAAGAAACCTTCTACGTTTTGGAAGGCGAGTGTCAGTGGCAAATCGGCGAGCAACAAATCCGCGCGACACCCGGAACCTATGTCTTCATTCCGCCGGGCGTGCCGCACAACATCGCCAATGCCAGCGACAAGCCGTCACGGATGATCATGACCGTGTCGCCACCCGGCCACGAACATTATTTCGAAGAGCTCGTGAAGCTGGTTGCGCGCAGCGGCGGGCCGGATGCTGGCGCTATCGCCGATCTGAGAGGCCGCTACGACACGGAGCAGTTATCGGCTCTCAAAAAATAGGTCGCTGCCCTCATGGGGGCGTGCGGCTTGGATACCGGCTGTGCGTCCCCTCGACCTTACGCGATAGCCCGACCCGCAAAGGGGCGCCGCAATCTCTGCCGCCATGTCGGCGCGCTTCAGCGCAGAACGTCTTGCGTGCTGGTGACGAGGACGCAGGTGCAGCCGGTTTCGCTCCAGACGCGGTAATCGCTCGCGCCGGGCGGGCCGTAATTGTAGTCGCCGGGGAAGAGCCTGCGCTCGTCGATCCACAACTCGCCGTCGAGAAGATGCAGCTCTTCGACGCCCGCATGGGTATGCGCGGGGTAGCTGGCGCCGGGCGCCAAACGCACCAGCATGCTGACCTGCTGCCGCTCGGAATCGGTTGCGAGCAGCTTGCATTCGATCCCCGGTGCTACTTGCTGCCAGTCCGGCTCGGACCAATGCGGCGCCGGCGGCGGCACCGCATCCTTGCCCGTCTCCTCGGCGATGCGAAGCGCCAGGCGCTCCTGCACCGAGGCCGTCGGACGCAGCAGGCCGGCGGGCCAGGAGACGAACCGCTTGGTCACCGAGCGGAGACTCTCCAGCTCGCGCCGGCAATCGGGGCAGGCGGCGATATGCGCCTCGACCGCGGGCACCTCGCTCTTGGGCACGGCGCCCAGCGCGTAGGCGCACATGACCTCGCTTTGCGCGCAACGGTTGGGGTCGGGGCTCGCGCTCATCGCTTCTCCACTTCGTCCAAGCCCAGCGCGTGCCGAAGCTTATACAGCCCGGAACGAATCCGCGTCTTGATGGTTCCAAGCGGCTGCTTCAGCCGCGCGGCGGCTTCGGCATAGGTCAGCCCGGCGAAGAAGGTCGCCTCGATCGCCTGGCGCTCCTCCGCCGTCAGCACCGCCAAGGCTTGGCGAAGCGTGTCGTCCCCTGCGCTTGGCCCCGGCACGTCGCGTGGAGCGTCAGCCGGCACGGGCTCCCGCAGGCCCACGCCGCCGCTGGCTTCAGTCCGGCTCGCGCGGCCGAGGCGGTCGATCGCCCGCCAGCGCGCCTGGTTCATGATCCAACCCAGCACCGTGCCGCTCGCGAGGTCGTAGCGCGCCGCGTCCCGCCAAATGTCGTGGAAAACGTCGATGGTGAGCGCCTCGGCGGTCTCCCGGCTGCCGGTCAGCCGCATGAGCAAGGTGAAGACGAGGGGGTGCGCTCCTTCATAGAGCGTGTGCAGCGCGCGCTGGTCGCCCTCGGCGATCGATGCGATCAGCGCCACCCAGGCCTGCTCCGGCACCGAAGCCCCGGCGCCCGCATAGAGCACGTCGCCGAGGGTTGTCCGCGGCGCTTGCGTCGCTTCGCACGCCGGCAAGTCCGCGGCTCGCTTGGTTTCGCTGTCGCTCGCTGCTCTCCCCAAAGCGTCCGCACTCTCACACAGGGAGCGCGGCTTCGAGCCCTGCGGTCATTGCCGCGCCTCCTCAAGGGTTCTCGTCGAATCGGCCACCCACACCGTGCATCGCGGCTCTCTTGCTTGCAAGGCTCTTCGGCCCAAAATCAACCTGCGGAGATGCGCAGGCCCATCAACGCCGGGCCGCGGACGCCGCTGGTTAAGCGACCGTGCTGCCGAGCCGCGCCGGGCGCCGCAGCAGCCGCTGCAGCCGCGCAAGGAGGTCGCCGAGCGTCGCCGTGGTGGCGATCCGCTGGCGGCCCGACAGCAGAATGTAGTCGCCCTGGCGGCTCGATCCGGGCGTCGTCTTGACCACGGTGTAGAGCGGCAACTCCTGCGTGCGGCGAAAGACCGAGAATGCCGCCATGCCGTCCTGCTGGTCGATGGCATAGTCGCGCCATTCGCCGCGCATCACCTGCCGGCTGTAGAGCGAGAGGAGCTGATTGAGCTCCGCGCGGGTGAAGAAGATGCGTTTGCTGCGGCGGCGGAAGTCGCTGAGGCTGAAGACGATGCTCATGGGCCTATGCGCGGGGACGTTGCTCGGAAGCTCGGGGCCGACAGTTTTTCCGATTTTCGCCGCGAGGTCCAGCCCGTCGCGCTGGGCGCGAAATTCGCGCGCGGCGCGGGTTTGCGCCCGTCCGGCACAAGCGTTATGGTAGCGCCGCCTTTCCTTCTGGGATCGACGTTGAGCGACATATTTCGCGAAATCGAAGATGAGCTGCGGCGCGAAAATCTGCAGCGTCTGTGGTCGCGCTTCGGCAAATACATCATCGGTCTCGTGGTGCTCGCGGTGGTGGCGACGGCGGCTTTCATGGGCTGGCGGGACTATCAGCAGCGGCAGCGCCAGGCTCAGGGCGTGCATTATGTCGCGGCCCTCGCGCTTGCCCGCGAGGGCAAGGACGCCGAGGCCGGCGCCGCCTTCGCCGAGCTGGCGAAGAACGCGGATGGCGGGCTCGCAGCGCTGGCGCAGCTCGATTCCGCCGCGGCCAAGGCGCAGAGCGGCGACGTTGCGGGCGCGATCGCGGCCTATGACCAGCTCGCCGCCAATGGCTCGGCCGATCCGATCTTTCGCGACATCGCGACCTTGCTGGCGGCGCGCTACGGCCTCGAGAAAGGCGATCCGCACGCGGTGATCGCGCGGCTCGAGCCTTTGACCAATGCGAGCAGCCCATGGCATGGCCTCGCGATCGAATTGCGCGGGGTGGCCGAGCTCAAGGCCGGCGACACGGCGAAGGCGCGCGCCGATTTCGATGCGCTCGCCAAGGACAGTGCCGTGCCCGCCGGGGTGCGCCAGCGCGCTGTCGAGATGCAAGCGGCGATCGGGTCATGAGCAGGGCGAGGCGCTTGGGCTTTGCCGTGGCGGTGATGGCGCTCGCCGCCGTCGCGCTTGGCGGCTGCGATACCGTCAAGGGGCTCTTCACCGGCACCGCCAAGGCGCCTTTGCCCGGCAAGCGCATCTCGGTTCTCAATCTCGAGCGCAACCTCAAGCCCGACCCGCAGCTCACCGCCACGGCGATTGCGCTGCCGCGGCCTTTCGACAACAGCGCCTGGCCCGATTCCGGGGGCTTTCCCAACCACGCGATGTACCATTTGGCCCTCGGCGACAAGCTCGAGCGCGCCTGGAAGGCCAATGCCGGGGAAGGCGCCTCGCGCTATGGCCGGGTCACCTCCCAGCCGGTGGTCGAGGCCGGCCGCATTTTCACGCTCGATTCGGAGGATGTGGTCTCGGCCTTCGACAGCAAGACCGGGCGCCGGCTGTGGCGCTTCGATCCGCAGCCCGAGCACGCCAAGGCCACCGCCTATGGCGGCGGCATCGCCGCCGCGGGCGGGCGCATCTATGTCGCGACGGGCTATGGCCAGGTCTTGGCGCTCGATGCGGCGACAGGCAAGCCGGCTTGGCGCGTCGACGTGCCCGCGCCGGTGCACAGCGCGCCCACCGTCGCCGATGGCCGCATCTTCGTCATCACGGTCGAGAACGAGCTCGATGTTCTCGCCGCCGAGGACGGGCGCCGTCTCTGGACCCATAACGGATTGCCCGAGCCCGCCGGCCTCATCGGCGGCGCCGCGCCGGCGGTCGCGGGCGATGTGGTCATCGTTCCCTACAGCTCGGGCGAGGTCTATGCGCTTCGCATCGAGAACGGCCGGCCGCTGTGGAGCGACAGCCTTGCCGCGGCGCAGCCGGTCGGCGCGCTGTCCTCGCTCGCCGATATTCGCGGCGCGCCGGTGATCGACCGCGACCGCGTGCTGGCCATCAGCCATAGCGGCCTCATGGTCTCGATCGATCTGCGTACCGGCGACCGCATCTGGGAGAAGGATATCGGCGGCATGCACGCGCCCTGGGTCGCGGGCGATTACATCTACGTGCTGAGCGCGCAGAACGAGCTGCTGTGCCTGATGCGCGCCGATGGCCGCGTGCGCTGGGCGCGCGACCTGCCGCAATGGGACAATCCCGAGGAAAAGAAGGACCCGATCTTTTGGAGCGGGCCGGTGCTTGCCGGCGACCGGCTGATCGTGATTTCCTCGCAAGGCGACGCGATCTCGGTGTCGCCCTATACCGGCGAGGCGCTGGGCCGCACCGATTTCCCGGACGGCGTCTATATCAATCCGGTGGTGGCCGACAAGACGCTCTACGTCATGACCGACGAGGCCGATCTCATCGCGTTGCGTTGAGCGGCGGCGATGGCGAAGACCGTCGCCATTGTCGGGCGCCCCAATGTCGGCAAGTCGACGCTCTTCAACCGCCTCGCCGGCCGCAAGCTCGCCCTCGTTCACGACATGCCGGGCGTCACGCGCGATCGCCGCGAGGCCGAGGGCGCGCTCGGCGATTTGCGCTTCACCTTGATCGACACGGCGGGCTTCGAGGCGGGCCGCGAGGAGAGCCTTGCCCGGCGCACGCGCGCGCAGACGGAAACGGCGCTCTCCGGCGCCGATCTGGTGATTCTCCTGGTCGATGCCCGCGCCGGGGTGATGGCGGATGATCGCGACTTCGCGCGCGCGCTGCGGCGCCTCAAGAAACCCGTCCTGCTGGTTGCCAACAAGGCCGAGCGCGGCGCGCCGCCGCTCGATGAATTCTTCGCGCTGGGCCTCGGCACGCCCATCGCGATCTCGGCCGAGCATGGCGAGGGCATGGCCGAGCTCTATGCCGCGCTCGCGCCGGCGCTTGCGCCGGAGCCCGCTGAGGCGGCGAGCGCGGAAGATGCGCCCGAGAAGCCGCTGAAGCTCGCGATCATCGGTCGGCCCAACGTCGGGAAATCGACGCTGGTCAACCGGCTGCTCGGCGCGGAGCGCATGCTGACCGGGCCCGAGGCCGGCATCACCCGCGACGCGATCGCGATTCCCTGGGAGTGGCAGGGCCGCGCGGTGAGCGTGATCGACACCGCGGGCTTGCGGCGGCGCGCCAAGGTCGCCGAGACGATCGAGCAGATGGCGGTCGCCGATGCGTTTTCGGCGATCCGCTTCGCCGAGCTTTGCGTGCTCGTCACCGATGCAACGCAGCTCTTGGAGAAGCAGGATTTGACGATCGCGCGCGAGGTGGCGGAGGAAGGCCGCGCGCTCGTGCTCGCGGTCAACAAATGGGACCTCGTCGCCGATAAGCGCGCCAAGCGCACGGAGCTCAAGGAAAAGCTCGAGAGCCATCTGCCGCAACTTTCTGGACTCGAGACGGTGATGCTCTCGGCCAAGACCGGCGCGGGCATCGATACGCTGATGCCGGCGGTGCTGCGCGCCTACGCGGCCTGGAACCGGCGCGTCGCCACGCCGCTTCTCAATCGCTGGCTCGCCGAGGCGCAGGACCGCAACCCGCCGCCGCTTGTCTCGGGCCGCCGCTTGCGCCTGCGCTATATCGCGCAAGCCAATATCCGGCCGCCGACCTTCGCGCTCTTTGCCTCGAAGCCCGGCGATCTGCCCGAGAGCTATCGCCGCTATCTCGTCAATCTGCTGCGCCAGAGCTTCGATCTGCCCGGCGTGCCGATCCGCATGATGCTGCGCAAGGGAAAGAACCCCTACGATACGAAGGGCGGGTGAACGGCTCCCCCGGTGCCGTTTGGCGACGGCGTGCTATAGTCATCCCATGGACAGCGAGAAATTCGGTATCGGACAGTCGGTCAGCCGGTTCGAGGATCCGCGGCTCTTGAGGGGCGCGGGCCGGTTCGTCAACGATCAAAGCCTGCCGCGGCAGGCCTATGCCTATATCCTGCGCTCGCCGCATGCGCATGCGGAGATGCGGCGCATCGACATTGCGGCGGCGAAGGCGGCGCCTGGCGTGCTCGGCGTCTTCACCGAGGCGGATATCGCCGCCGACGGGCTCGGCACGACGAAGGTGGCGCTGCCGAGGAAGCGCCCCGACGGCTCGCCGCTTTTCGCGCGGCCGCATCCGGGCCTGGCGCGCGGCCGCGTGCGCTATGTCGGCGATCCGGTGGCGCTGATCGTCGCCGAGAGCCTTGCCGAGGCCAAGGACGCCGCCGAGCTGATCGAGATCGATTACGAGCCTTTGCCCTCGGTCACCGACACCGCCGAGGCGGCGACGCCGGGCAGCCCGCGCGTCTGGGCGGAAAACCCCGACAACATCTCGCATGTCTACGAGACCGGCAACAAGGCGGCGGCCGACGAGGCCTTCGCCAAGGCCGCGCATGTGGTGAAACGCCGCTACGTCGTCAGCCGCGTCCATGCGCAATATATGGAGCCGCGCGGCACGCTCGGTCTCTACGATCCGAACGAGGAGCGCTTCACGCTTTATGCCGATGTGCAATACGCCCATCGCGTGCGCGACATGCTCGCCGGCACGGTGTTCAAGATTCCCAACACCCGGATCCGCGTCGTCACCGGCGATGTCGGCGGCGGCTTCGGCACCAAGGGCTGGCAATATGTCGAGCATCGCCTGACGCTCTGGGCGGCGCGCAAGCTCGGCCGGCCGGTCAAATGGAGCTGCGAGCGCAGCGAGGCGCTGCTTGCCGACGAGCATGGCCGCGACGTCGTCGCCGATGCCGAGCTGGCGCTCGAT
>DATNGG010000075.1:0-68875 GCA_035605975.1 Allostellaceae bacterium
CCGGAAACTCGACTGCCGAGTTTCAACTCGGCCTTCTCTATGCCAACGGTCAAGGCGTTGCGAAGGACCCGGCCGAAGCGATCCGCCTCTACCGCCTGGCGGCGGCTCAAGGCAACGCGCTCGCGATGAACAATCTCGCCATCTTCTACGACAAAGGCGCGCCGGGTCTGCCGCAGGACCGCGGTCAGGCGCTCGCGTTATGGCGGCAGTCGGCGGAGAAAGGCGATCCCGCCGCGATGCGAAATCTGGGGTTCGCGCTGACGAGCGGTCCGCACGCGTCGGAAACGGCGGAAGAGGGGCTCAAATGGCTGCGGCTCGCCGCGAGCAAAGGCGAGAGCAGCGCGATGACGGAGATCGGCGTGATCTACGAGCAAGGAACGGTTGTGCCGCGCGATTATGGCGAGGCGAGGCTTTGGTATCGCCGCGCCGTCGATCAGGGCGAGCCTGCAGCGATGGTCGATCTCGGCAATATCCATCGGTTTGGGCGCGGCGTTCCGCCCGATGCGGCGGCGGCCTATCGGCTTTATTACCAAGCGGCCGAAAAGGGGCAGCCGACCGCGATGAATGATGTCGGCGCGCAGCTCCTCAGCGGTTCAGGCGTCGAAGCCAATCTGGTTGAAGGCGCGAAATGGATAAAGCGTGCGGCCGAGCGTGGGCAGCCCAACGCCATGCATACGCTCGGCTCGCTCTACGCGAGGGGGATTGTCGTTCCCAAAAACTTGAGCCGAGCCTATTTATGGCTGATCCTTGCGCTCAAGCACTATCCGCCAAAGGACCCTCATCGCCCCGGGGCTGCGACTATGGCCGGCGTCGTCGCGCTGGCGCTTACGCATTCCCAAATCGCGCGGATCGATAAACAGATCGCTTCCTGGGAACCGCTGCCGGCTGACGCGCCGATCTAGAATCGCACAAGGAGCCGCCCGCAGCGAGCGCTAGCACGAGCGCGCACGCTGCGCTTAGATGGCGCAATGGATCAAAGAACGCCGCGGGGCTCGAATTTCTACGCAGGCGGGCTCGACCGCGTCTCGCATTTGCGGAAAGACGCGGCTTGGCTCGCCGAGCGCCGCCTCCATGCATCGAGCCGCTTCGTGCCGGTGTGGCGCGGCCTCAGCCTCATCGCCGGCGGCGCCGGCGCCGAGCCGCGCGCCGTGATGCTTGCGAGCGAGGCGATCCTCGCCCAGGCGGAGGGTTGCGTGCTCTTGGGGCTTCACGAGGAGTGCGCCTATTTCGCCTGCGATCTCTCGGCGATCGAATCGCCGCTGGCGGCGATTCGCTGCGAGGTGCCGGCCGAATTCATCGATCTGCGCCGGGTCGGGCCGCTGCTGCCGCGCGGCGAGGGCTCGCTCCTCGCTTATGCGCGCGGGCTTGCCTATTGGCATCAGCGCCACGGGTTTTGCGGCGTGTGCGGCAGCCCGACCCTGCCCGAGGAGGCAGGCCATGTGCGACGCTGCACCAGCGCCGCCTGCAATGCCGTCCATTTCCCGCGCACCGACCCGGCGGTGATCATGCTCGTCCATGACGGCGAGCGCTGTCTCCTTGGCCGCCAGAAAGCCTGGGCCAAAGGCATGTTCTCGACACTTGCCGGTTTCGTCGAGCCGGGCGAGAGCCTCGAAGAGGCGGTGGCGCGCGAGGTTTATGAGGAGACCAAAGTCACGCTCGACGACGTCGTCTATCACTCGTCGCAGCCCTGGCCTTTCCCCGCCTCGCTGATGCTCGGCTTCCATGCGAGCGCGCGCAGCACGCGCATCGAGGTCGATCACAGCGAATTGGAAGATGCGCGCTGGTTCGAGAAATCCTGGCTCCTCGCCCATCAGGACGATGAGGAATTCCGTCTGCCGCGGCGCGATTCGATCGCGCGCCGACTGCTCGAGGACTGGCTCGGCCGGTAGGAAGCATATTGCGGGAAATTGGCTTCCGCATCGTTTTCGGCTTGACATTGTTCTTGTTTTGTTCTATAAAGAAAAAATAGGTGCGGAGGCGACTTTGGCGATTGGTTCGGAGTCAGACGAGCAATCCTCTCAAGCTGACGCGAAAGCGCCTTTTCTGGTCATCGATCCGGATCAAGTTTCTCTCGCCCCCGGCAAGATCGTTCTGCAGCAAACGGCGGATGGTGGATATTTTTGCGTCGGCATGGGCTCGGGGGCGGCGCTCCTGCGAGCCATCGATGAAGGTGACGAACTCGACCACTTGCCCGAAGAAATGGAAGCGGGATCGCGCTTCTTCGATTCGCGGCTTTTGCAGTCGAACGATCCATTTCTACGCCGGCTCCACGCTGCAATGGGCTTCGCCAAGGCCGGCTTCGATCCCAATCAACCGCGCGACGATCACGGCCGCTGGACCAGCGAGGGCGCCGATGCCGCTGACGAAGCGAAGGAAGCGACCGCGCAAAAGCTGAAGCGG
Organism: Allostellaceae bacterium; assembly: GCA_035605975.1. GTDB lineage: Bacteria > Pseudomonadota > Alphaproteobacteria > ATCC43930 > CGMCC-115725 > CAIKMD01. The sequence continues at coordinate 2,401 of DATNGG010000075.1, forward strand.
CTAAAGGCTTTGCGCGAGTTTCGCGCAGCCGTCCAAACCGCGATGGTTATTCTTACGACCGCACCGCTCGAAGGCGTCCCGGGCGTCGATATCGCCGCCACGATCAGAGCGGCGGTCGAGCTCGGACAGATTGCGGTCGAGCTCGGCAATGACGAGAATGATATCAACCGCGCGATCGCATACATGCAGAAAGGGCCTTACACCCTTGACGAGCTGCGTGTCGATCCGGACGACGTGTCGTTTTCGTCCTTCGACGCGTTCAAGAAAATCACGCCGGCCGAGCTGATTGTCCGACGTTATCCGATGACGGAATTCGGAAGCGAATACCATCACATCGTCGAGAAAGGCGGCGATAACGCTCAGAACTTTTCTCCGGAGCAGCTTCACAGCACGCGGAACATCATTCCCTTGCCGGGGCCCCTGCACGATCTCGTCACCGCGGAATATGCCAAGGAGCACGACAAATCCGGCAAGACCGTGCGCGAGTGGTTGAGCGGTCAATCCTTCGAGGCGCAGCGGAACGAGGGCATCAAGATTTTGCGCCGCCTCGGCATCATCAAATAGGAGGAGCGCGTGAGCGACACGGGCGACGCAAAACCGAAGAGCACGATCCGGCTTCTTCTCGAGAGCGGGCGGACCGATCCGCGGGTGATGGCGAAACTTGGGCTGCTCGAGGAACTCCAGGCTGCGCATGCGCGCAACGATCAAGTCAAAATGCTCGAGATCGGACAGAAACTCGCAGCAAACGAGCGAGAGACGCAGCAAGCGCAAGGCGCCCGACGCGCCAATATGAGGAAAGCCGTATCGCAGGCGAAGCGCGTCGCCGATGCGGACGAGCGCACACAAAAGCTGCTCGCGGCCTTCGCGTTCTGCGTCAAGGAAGCTTGCGCCGCAGACGAGGAAATGCGCGATATACCAACCTACAATTATGGCGTGAAGCGGCTGGGTGAGATCAGCGACGAGCTCGAGGCTCTCGGCCGCTTTGATGCGCTGGCGCAGTTTCTCGACAGCCCCGACATCGAGGTGCGCGGCTTCGCCGCCGTGTGGCTCCGGAATCTCTGGCCCGATCGGATCCTGCCGATCCTGCAAGAGATCGAGAAAACCGAGAGCTTCGGCACGCCCGCCGGCACGCAGGTCTATATCGCGATGCGCGAGCTCGAGCAGGCAAAGGAGCGGGCAAGCGAGGGCCAACAGGAGCCAGACGCGAAACCTTAAATTTACGAAACAAAGCCAATTTAGCGCGCGATATCAGCTCGCGGCGCTCTGCGTCGGGTCGCGGCGGAAGGCATGGCCGGGATAGACGCCGAGAATCTTGAGCTCGGCGGTGAAGAATTTCAGCTCGTCGAGCGCGAGCTTGAGGCTGCGCTCGTCGGGATGGGCCTCGACATCGGCGTAGAATTGCGTCGCGATGAAGCGCCCGCCCACCATGTAGCTCTCGAGCTTCGTCATGTTGACGCCGTTGGTGGCAAAGCCGCCCAGCGCCTTGTAGAGCGCGGCCGGAACGTTCCGGACGCGGAAGACGAAGGTGGTGACGACGAGCCCGTCATTTGGCGCGCGCTTGGGCTCTTTCGCCATGATGAGGAAGCGCGTGGTGTTGTGGCCCGCATCCTCGATGTTCTTCTTCAGCGAGACGAGGCCATAGACCTCGCCCGCGAGCTCCGAGGCGATCGCTGCGACATGGCGGTCGCCGCGTGCCGCGACCTCCGCGGCCGAGCCTGCGGTGTCGGCCGCGATCTCGGGCTTCAGGCCCAACGTGCGGATGAGCTTGCGGCATTGCGAGAGGGCATGCACATGGCTGCGCACGATCTTCAAATCCTTGAGCCGCGCGCCCGGAACCGCGAGGAGATGGTGGTTCACGCGCTGATAATGCTCGCCGATGATGTGGAGGCCCGAATCCGGCAGAAGATGATGGATGTCGGCGACGCGTCCCGCGACCGAATTCTCGATCGGGAGCATCGCAAGCGCCGCGCGTTCGCGCCTCACCGCCGCGATCGCATCCTCGAAGGCATCGCAAGGCAACGTCTTCCAGCGCGGGAAGACTTGGCGGCAAGCGAGATCGGAATAGGCGCCGGGCTCGCCTTGAAAAGCGATGCGGCGCGAGGAAGGTGCTGCGGTCATGCGGGTTTCGATGCGGTGCGCGCCGCCATCAATTCGCGCGCGCGGGTAAGATCGGCTTGAGTATCGACGCCGAAGGGAACGGTGTCAACGAGCGCCGCGTCGATGCGCATGCCGGCTTCGAGCGCGCGCAGTTGCTCAAGGCTCTCGCGCCGCTCGAGCGGCGAAGGCGGCAGCGCGACGAAACGCTCGAGCGCGGCGCGGCGATAGGCGTAGAGCCCGATGTGATGGTAATGCTCGCCCTCGCCCCAGGGCACGGGCGCGCGGCTGAAATAGAGCGCGCGCGCGATCCTGCTGCCCGGCGCGAAGCCGGCGACGAGCTTCACGACGCTCGGCGCGTCGCGCTCGGCCGCGTCGGCGATCGGCGCCGCCAAGGTGGCGATATCGACCGCCGGCTCCGCGAACGGCAAGAGGGCCGCGCGAATCGCCGCCGGATCGATCAAGGGCAGATCGCCTTGCACGTTGATGATGATGTCGTGCCGCCGGTCGGGATCGAGCATCGCCGCCGCTTCGCAGATCCGATCGGAGCCCGAGGGCAGATCGGGCCGCGTCAGCACCGCCTTGCCGCCTGCCGCCTCGACCGCAACCGCGATCTCGCGCTCGGCCACGGCGACGATCACGGGCCCGAGCTCCGCCTCGCTCGCGCGGCGCCACACATGAACGATCATCGGCGCGCCGCAAATCTCGGCCAAGGGCTTGCCCGGCAGGCGCGTCGAGGCGAGGCGGGCCGGTATGACGAGGAGCGGATTCACGGCGACGAGACCCCCGATGTTGTGCGCCAGCATAGAACTTTGCCGATTGCGGCGTTATGCCGCACGACTTCCAGGGTGCAAGCCCGACCCAGCGGCAATCCGGCACACCGCTTCAAACATATTTCGTTTGAGTTGTCAGCGAAAATTGGCTTTTCTCCGCCTCGAAACCGGAATCAGCGCAAGAGCCCCTTGAATGTCGTTCGAAGCCAATAAGATCGCCGGCGCCATTCTGGCCGCCATGATTCTCGCCATGGTGTCCGGCCTCGTCGCCAATATGCTCGTTCATCCGCAGCCGCTGCAAAAGCCGGCCTATGCCGTGGCCGGCGGCGAGGAGACCGCCGAGACCAGCACGAGCAGCGCGCCCAAAGGGCCGGAGCCGATCGCGCCGCTGATCGCCGCGGCCGACGCCAAGGCAGGCGAGGAAAAGGCGAAGCTCTGCGTCACCTGCCACACCTTTACCAAGGGCGGCCCCAACAAGATTGGCCCCAATCTCTACGGCATCGTCGGCGATCAGATCGCACATGACCGCAACGGCTTCGCCTTCTCCGAGGCGCTCACCGACAAGGGCAAAGGCCAGACCTGGACCCTCGCCAATCTCAATGACTGGCTCTACAAGCCGCAGAGTTTCGCGCGCGGCACCAAGATGACTTTCATCGGCCTGCCCAAGGCGCAGGACCGCGCGAATGTCGTCGCCTATCTCAACTCGCTGAGCGACAGCCCGAAGCCGCTCGCAAGCCTCGCCCCGCCCGCCGCGCAAGCCGCCGGCGGCGAGAGCAAGCCGGCCGCAGGCGAGAGCGGCAAGGCCGCGCCCGCCGCCAATGCCGACGGCAAAGCGGCACCGGCCGCCAACGGCAAGGCCGCGCCGCCCGCCGGCGCCGCCGCACCGCCCAAGCCCTAGACGCCGAGGCGCGGCATGAGGGGGGACCTCGTCGCCGCGCATCTCGCGCTCGCAAGCCAGCTCGCCGACGCATCGGGCGCGATCATCCGGCGCCATTTCCGCCGCCGCCTCACGGTCGACGAGAAGCCCGACCACACGCCCGTCACCAAGGCCGACCGCGCCGCCGAGGCCGCAATGCGCCGCCTCATCGCCGCGCGCTTTCCGGCGCATGGCATTCTCGGCGAGGAATATGGCGGCGTCCGCACCGATGCCGAGCATGTCTGGGTGCTCGACCCGATCGACGGCACCAAATCCTTCATCAGCGGCGTACCGCTCTTCGGCACGCTGATCGCCCTCACCCATCGCGGGCGGCCCGTGCTCGGCGTGATCGACCAGCCGATCTCGCGCGAGCGCTGGATCGGCGCTGCGGAACGCCGCACCACGCTCAACGGCAAGCCGGTCAAGACCCGCGCCTGCCGCAGCCTCGATGCGGCGACGCTCTATGCGACCGCGCCCGACATGTTCGGCAAGCGCGATGCCGCCGCCTTCGCGCGGCTTCGACGCCGCGTGGCGCTCGCCCGGTTCGGGGCCGATTGCTATGCCTATGCGCTTCTCGCCAGCGGCTTCATCGATCTCGTCGCCGAGGCCGATCTGAAGCCCTATGATTTTTGCGCGCTCGCGCCGGTGATCGAGGGCGCCGGCGGCACGATCACCGACTGGCGCGGCAAGCCGCTCCACCTTGCCTCCGACGGCCGCGTCCTCGCCGCCGGCGACAAGCGCCTCGCCCGGCGCGCCCGCGCCCTCCTCGCGCGATCCTGAACCGGCTTTCGAAACTCGCGATAGCTCGGCCGGGGCGTTTTCCTCTACACTTGCCGCCCAATGATGGCCTGGACAGGAATCGCCGCTTTCGCCCGCATCGGCCTCACCCTGGCGCTCGCCGCCGCTCTTGCATGCGGCGCGGCGAAAGCGGAGCCACGCCACGGCCTCTCGCTTTTCGGCGATCTCAAATACCCGCCAAACTTCACGCATTTCGACTACGTCAATCCCGACGCCCCCAAGGGCGGCACGGTCAAATACGCATCGATCGGCACCTATGACACGCTCAACCCGTTTCAGCTTCGCGGCAACAAGGCGGACGGGCTGGGCTTCATCTTCGACACGCTGATGTCGCCCGCCGCCGACGAGCCGGCCTCGGAATATGGGCTCGTCGCCGAAAGCGCCGAGGTGGCGCCCGATCGCAGCTGGGTCATCTACACGCTCCGGCCGCAAGCGCGGTTCCAGGACGGCAGCCGGATCACGCCCGAGGACGTGGTCTGGACCTTCGACACGCTGAAGACCAAGGCTCATCCGCGCTACCGGCTCTATTACGCGGATGTGCTGAAAGCCGAGAAGGTCGGCGACAATGCGGTAAAGTTCAGCTTCCGCAATGGTGGCAATCGCGAGTTGCCGAGCATCGTCGGCGAGATGCCCGTGCTGTCGAAAACCGCGTGGTCGAAGATCGATTTCGAGAAGCCGCTGACTGCGGCGCCGCTCGGCAGCGGGCCCTACAAGATCGCGACCATCGATATCGGCAATTCCATCACCTATCAGCGCGATCCGAACTATTGGGGCAAGGATCTGCCGGTCAATCGCGGGCGGTACAATTTCGACATGATCCGCTACGACTATTACCGCGACACCTCGATCGCGCTCGAAGCCTTCAAGGCCGGGCAATACGACATCCGCGTCGAGAACGTCGCCAAGAACTGGGCGACCGGATATGACAGCCCGGCCCTCTCGGCCCACCTCATCAAGAAAGAGGAAATCCCCAATCAGGTGCCGCAAGGGATGCAGGGCTTCGCTTTCAACACGCGGAAGCCGCTTTTCGCCGATCCCAAGGTGCGCGATGCGCTCACCTATCTGTTCGATTTCGAATGGACCAACAAAAATCTCTTCTACGGCGCCTATACGCGCAGCCACTCCTATTTCTCGAATTCCGAGCTTGCTGCCAGCGGAACGCCGAGCCCCGCGGAGTTGAAGCTGCTCGAGCCGTGGAAAGGCCAGATCCCCGACGAAGTCTTCACCACGCCATACGCGCCGCCCAAGACCGATGGCAGCGGCGATATCCGCGAGAATCTGCGCACCGCGCTGAAGCTCCTGCAAGAAGCCGGCTGGTCGTTGAAGGGCGGCAAGCTCGTCAATGCGCAAGGCCAGCCCTTCCAATTCGAGTTCCTGCTGACCCAGCCGCTTGCCGATTTCCAGCGCATCGTCCTGCCCTTCGCGCAGAATCTGAAGCGGCTCGGCATTACCATGAATGTCCGCATGGTCGATCCGGCGCAGTATGAAAACCGGATGAAGAAATTCGACTACGACATGACGATCGAGTCGATCGGCGAATCGCTCTCCCCGGGCAACGAGCAGCGCGATTACTGGAGCTCGGCGTCCGCGGACGAGCAAGGCAGCCAGAATTATATGGGCATCAAGAGCAAGGCGGTCGACGCGCTGGTCGCCGACATCATCAACGCCCCCGACCGCGCCAGCCTCGTCACCGCAACCCATGCGCTCGACCGCGTACTGTGCTGGGGCCATTACATGATCCCTAACTGGTACCTCTCCTATTTCCGCGTCGCGAGCTGGGACAAGTTCGCTCACCCGAAAATCTCGCCGCCCTATGCGCTCCCGCTCGATACCTGGTGGGTCGTGCCGCAGCGCGCGACGGACATCGAGGCGAAGAAATCGCAGGTGAAGCCGAAATGAGCGGCGTCGTCGGGAGCCCGCGCTGAGCGATGCTCGCCTACGCGCTCCGCCGCACCCTGCTCATCATTCCGACGCTGTTCGCGATCATTCTCGTCAATTTTGTCATCGTGCAGGCGGCGCCGGGCGGGCCGGTCGATCAACTCATCGCGCAGCTGAAAGGCACGGCGGGAACTGGGCTCGGCCAGGTGGCAGGGGGCGGCGGCGAGCTGCGCAACACCGCCACCTCGGCGAATGAGAGCCGCGGCGCGCGCGGCCTCGATCCCGCCTTCATCGCGCAGCTGAACAAGCTCTACGGCTTCGACAAGCCGGCGCCCGAACGCTTCTGGATCATGATCAAGGATTACCTGCGCTTCGATTTCGGCACCAGCTTCTATCAGGGCGTGCCCGTCATCCAGCTGATCGAGCAGAAGCTTCCCGTGTCGATCTCATTGGGCTTGTGGTCGACCCTGCTCGTCTATCTGATCTCGATCCCCTTGGGTATCCGCAAGGCGGTCAAGGACGGCAGCCCCTTCGATGTGTGGTCGAGCGCCGTGGTGATCGTCGGCTACGCGATCCCGAGCTTCCTTTTCGCCATCCTGCTCATCGTGATCTTCGCCGGCGGCAGCTATCTCTCCTGGTTTCCGCTGCGCGGCCTCGTCTCCGACGATTGGGGGAGCTTTTCCTGGCCGCACCAGATCCTCGATTATTTCTGGCACATGGTGCTGCCGATCCTCTCGCTGGTGATCGGCGGCTTCGCCAGCCTCACCATGCTGACGAAGAACTGCTTTCTCGACGAGATCAACAAGCAATATGTCGTGACCGCCCGCGCCAAGGGCCTCGGCGAGCGGCGCGTGCTCTACGGCCATGTGTTTCGCAACGCGATGCTCTTGGTGATCGCCGGGTTTCCCGCCGCCTTCGTCGGTATTCTCTTCACCGGTGCGCTGCTGGTCGAGGTGATCTTTTCGCTCGACGGGTTGGGGCTTCTGGGCTTTCAGGCGGCGGTCGGGCGCGATTATCCGGTGATGTTCGGCACGCTCTACATCTACACGCTGGTCGGTCTGGCGCTGAAGCTCATCAGCGATCTCTCCTACATGTTCGTCGATCCGCGTATCGATTTCGGCACGCGCGGCACATGACGCCGCTGACGCGCCGGCGTCTCGCGAATTTCCGCGCCAACAAGCGCGGCTTCTGGTCGCTGTGGATTTTCCTGCTGCTCTTCGGCTTGAGTCTCTGCGCCGAGCTCATCGCCAATGACCGCCCGCTGCTCGTGCGCTATGACGGGCATCTCTATGTCCCGGTCCTTGCCGATTATCTCGAAAGCGATTTCGGCGGCGATCTGCCGATCGCGGCGGATTACCGCGATCCCGACCTCGCCAAGCGCATCGATGCACATGGTTTCATGGTGTGGCCTGCGATCCCCTTTGGCGACAACACCATCAACTACGCCCTGCCCTCGCCCGCGCCCTCTCCGCCCGATAAGACCGATTGGCTCGGCACCGACGATCAGGGCCGCGACGTGCTGGCGCGGCTCATCTATGGCTTTCGCATCTCCGTCCTCTTCGGCCTGACGCTCACCATTTTCAGCTCGATCATCGGCGTCGCGGCGGGCGCGATCCAAGGCTATTACGGCGGCCTCGTCGATCTCTCCTTCCAACGCTTCATGGAGATCTGGTCCGGCCTGCCGGTCCTCTTCCTGCTCATCATCCTCTCCAGCATCATCGCGCCGAATTTCTGGTGGCTGCTCGGCATCATGCTGCTGTTCTCGTGGATGTCGCTGGTCGATCTCGTCCGCGCCGAATTCCTGCGCGCGCGGAATTTCGACTATGTGCGCGCGGCCCGTGCCTTGGGCGTCGGTAATCCGACCATCATCTGGCGTCATGTCCTGCCGAACGCGATGGTCGCGACCTTGACCTTCATGCCCTTCATCCTCAACGGCTCGATCACCACCCTGACCTCGCTCGATTTCCTCGGCTTCGGCCTGCCGCCCGGCTCGCCTTCGCTCGGCGAGTTGCTGGCCCAGGGCAAGGCCAATCTCCAGGCGCCATGGCTCGGCCTCACCGCGTTCTTCGTACTCGCGGTGATGCTGAGCCTTCTCATCTTCATCGGCGAAGCGGTGCGCGACGCGTTCGATCCGAGGAAGGTGAAATGAGGAGGAGCTCTAAGCCGTAAGCTTTAAGCTATAAGCTAAAAGCTCTAAACGAAGCGGGCGCAAGCTGAGGCATCCGATGCAGAACTTTCGTGATCTTAAGGTTTGGGAAAAGGCACACGAGACGGTCCTTGCGATCTATCGCGCCTCCACGAATTTTCCAATCGATGAGCGGTTTGGCCTGACGAGCCAGTTGCGGCGGGCGGCGGTCTCGATTCCGGCGAATATCGCGGAAGGCACGCTGCGATCCAGTGACGCAGATTTTGTCCGGTTCCTTCACATCGCTCTCGGTTCTGCCAGCGAAGTCGACTACTACCTATTGCTCGCACGCGATCTGAAATTCATCGAGCCGGACGAACACTCGACCCTTGATGCCAGCTTGCAGGAAGTAAAAAGGATGCTCGCCGCTCTCGTGACCCGTGTCAAACTCGACGCCAAAACGGCTTAGAGCCCAAAGCTTAAAGCTTATAGCCAAGGCAATGCCCCTCCTCTCCGTAAATAACCTTACGGTCGACTTCTCCAGCGGCGACACAACCGTCCACGCCGTGCGCGGCGTCGGCTTCGCGATCGAGCGCGGCGAGACCGTGGCGCTGGTGGGCGAATCGGGCTCCGGCAAATCGGTGACGGCGCTGTCGATCCTCCAGCTCCTGCCCTATCCGCCGGCGCGGCACGGTCCGGGCAGCAGCATCACCTTCGACGGGAAGGAGCTCGTCGGCGCAGGCGAGCCGCTGCTGCGCCAGATTCGCGGCAACCGGATCGCAATGGTGTTCCAGGAGCCGATGACCTCGCTCAACCCGCTGCATACGGTCGAGAAGCAGATCACCGAGACGCTGTTCCTGCACAAGCGTATGGACCGCAACGCGGCACGCACGCGGGCGATCGAGCTCTTGCATCTCGTCGGCCTCAGCGACGCGGAGCGCCGGCTCGATGCCTATCCGCATCAGCTCTCGGGCGGGCAGCGCCAGCGCGTCATGATCGCCATGGCGCTCGCCAACGAGCCGGACATTCTCATCGCCGACGAGCCTACCACCGCGCTCGATGTGACCATCCAGGCGCAGATCCTGAAGCTCCTTAAGGATCTCCAGGCGCGATTCGGCATGGCTCTCTTCCTCATCACCCACGATCTGACCATCGTGCGCAAAGTGGCCGATCGCGTGCTCGTCATGACCGAGGGAGAGATCGTCGAGAGCGGCGCGGTCAAAGACATCTTCACCACGCCGCGGCACGCCTATACGCGCAAGCTCCTCGCCGCCGAGCCCAAAGGCGAGCCAAGCCTGCCGACGCCGCGCCGGCCGGTGCTCATCTCGACCCAGGAGCTGCGCGTCTGGTTCCCGATCAAAGGCGGGCTTCTGCGGCGGACCACCGGATATGTCAAAGCGGTGGACGGCGTGAGCCTCGCGCTGCGCGCCGGCGAAACTTTGGGCGTGGTCGGCGAATCGGGCTCGGGGAAGACGACGCTCGGACTTGCCATGCTGCGCCTCATCGACAGCACGGGCGAGATCCTGTTCGACGGCACGCGGCTCGACCAAATGAATAGCAAAGAGCTGCGCCCCTTGCGCCGCGAGATCCAGATCATGTTCCAGGATCCGTTCTCGAGTCTCTCGCCCCGGCTGTCGATCGGCCAGATCGTCGAGGAAGGGATGAAAGTCCACGGGCTTGCCGGTAACGGTGCCGGGCGCCGTGGCGAGATCGCCCGCGTGCTCGCCGAGGTGGGGCTCGATCCCAGCGCCGCCGACCGTTATCCGCATGAATTTTCCGGCGGCCAGCGCCAGCGCGTCGCGCTCGCCCGCGCGCTCGTGCTGAAACCGCGTTTCCTCCTGCTCGACGAGCCGACCTCGGCGCTCGACATGTCGGTCCAGGCGCAGATGGTCGCGCTGCTGCGCGATCTCCAGCAAAAGCACGGCCTCGCCTATCTCTTCATCAGCCACGATCTGCGCGTCATCAAGGCGATGGCGCATGAGGTTCTGGTGATGAAGGACGGCAAGGTGGTGGAAAGCGGCGCGGCGGCGCAGCTTTTTTCCGTGCCGCAGACGGCTTATACGCGCGCGCTGATGGCGGCCGCCTTCAATCTCGAAGCGGTCGAGGCGCAGACGGCGCAGTAAGGCGTTGCGCCGCGCGCCGGCGGCGCGCCGCGAGCTGATTGAGCGTCTCGACAGCGATCGAGAAACCGATCGCCGCATAGATATAACCGCGCGGCACGTGGAAGCCGAAACCATCGGCGACCAAGGTGGTGCCGATGAGCAAGAGGAAGCTGAACGCCAGCATCTTGACCGTCGGATGCCGGCCAATAAACGCCGAGACCGGCGTTGCGAGCAAGAGCATCACCGCCACGGCAATGATGATCGCGGCGGCCATGATCCAAAACTGGTTCGCCATTCCGACCGCGGTGATGACGCTGTCGAGCGAGAAGACGATGTCGAGCAGGCCGATTTGCAGCACAACCGCGGCAAAGCTGCGCGCGGATGCGCTCGGTGCTTCGCGATGCGCCGCCTCGCCCTCCTCGATATGCGCGTGAATTTCGCGGGTGCCGCTATAGACGAGATAGAGCCCGCCCGCGGCAAGGATGAGGTCGCGCCCGGAAAACGCATGCCCCATCACCGCGAAGAGCGGCGCCGTGAGCTTCGCCAGCCAGACGATCGAGGCGAGCAGGAGAAGCCGCGTCAAAAGCGCGACCGCCAGCCCGAGCCGGCGCGCTGCCGCTTGGCGCTCCGGCGGGAGCCGGCTCGCCAGCACGGCGAGGAAAACGAGATTGTCGGCGCCGAGGACGATCTCCAGCGTCGTCAGCGCGGCGAGCGCCGCCCAAGCTTCCGGATCGGCGAGCCAGCCCATCGCCGGCTAACCGGCATCGCGTCGCGAGGCCGCCGCCGCGATTCGCCGCGGCTCGGGCGGCAGAGCAAACCAGTGCGGGTAGCGCCGCTCGAGACTTTCGAGAATGCGCTCGCGGAGCCGGTGGAGCGCGGGCACGTCATCCGCGAGCAGCAAGAGGCCGAGCGGCAACATCCACAATCCCAGTAGCGGCAGGATCCAGAGCAGTCCGCCGATGCTCAGCAGCAGGCCCGCGGGAATCCGCGCCCAGCGCGAGGAGGGCTTGCGCAGCCAGCACACCGCCTGGCGAAGGCGCGGCGGAAACCGTTCGATGAGCCGCTCGAGCCGATGCCCGCGCTGATCGCTCTGCGCGCCGCCCGCCGCGGAGGCGCCGGGCGCTGGGTCGTTCCGGTGGCGAGACAGCATCTGCGACCTTCCGCGCTGATTGCGTTGATCGCCGCATCGCGAGGGCCGACCGGTCGTCATTGAGGCTGTGGATATGTGCGAGCCCACAATGTCGACCGTCCGGCGCAAAAGCGGCGCGGCAAACGGTGATCCGACATCGCGAGGTTGGCCGCGGGCGCGGCGTCCTCGCCAGAGGGGCCCGGATCGTCTTGGCGAAGTAGATGGGGGCGGCACGGAGCCGGATCAAGCCCTCAGGCGCCGAGCTTCCAGCGCTCGATGACGCGGCGGACGCCGACATCGCCCGGCTGCTCGATGATCCAGCCATGCGTCAGATAAGCCTTCGCGGTAAGGCGGTTGCCGATGAAGCCCAAAGCCAGCTGAAGCACGAAGAAGGCGGCGAAGAGCACGCCCTCGGCGCCATGCCTCGTTGCCGCGCTCACCGGCACCCGGCCGATGACGAGATCGAGGCACCAGAGCGCGAGCACGGCGGCACCCCAGGCATGAAGCCGCCGCCAGAACAACGGCAGGCCGAAAACGCCGGCGAAGAGAAAGAGGTCCCAGGCGAAGCCGGTTGTGATGCGCTTGACCTTGCCGCCCGCTTTACGGCGCAGGCGAATCGCCGGCGCCAGCGCCGGGCGCGCCGCCTTGCCGGCGCGGGCGGCGCTAGCGCGGGCCACGGCCAAACCGCTTCTCGATCAGCGCATAGAGCGCGCGCAGCCCCAAAGCTTCGCCGCCCTCGGGTCGGCCCGGCCGGCTCTTCTGGTTCCAGGCATAGGTGTCGATATGCAGCCAGGGCGTTCCCGGCGGAATGAACGCCTCCAGATAGAGCGCCGCGGTGATGGCACCGGCAAAGCTCGATTCCGAGACATTGTTGAGATCGGCGATCGGCGAGACGATCATCTGCCGGTAGGGCCGCCACAACGGCAAGCGCCACAGCGGATCGCTCTCGGCCGTTCCGGCGGCGAGTAGATCGGCGGCGAGCGCATCATCATGGGTGAAGAGCGCCGGCAGCTCGGGCCCCAAAGCGGTGCGCGCCGCGCCGGTCAAGGTCGCCATGTCGATGACGAGGTCGGGATTCTCGCCGCATGCCTCGTGCAGCGCATCGCAGAGAATGAGCCGGCCCTCGGCATCGGTATTGCCGACCTCGACCGTCATGCCCTTGCGCGTCTTGATGATGTCGAGCGGGCGAAAGGCGTTGCCCGCAACGGCATTCTCGACCGCCGGCACCAGGACGCGCAGCCGCAGCGGCAGCTTTGCCTCCATCACCGCCGAGGCGAGGCCGAGCAAGGTCGCGGCACCGCCCATATCCTTCTTCATCAGCCGCATGCCGCCCGCGGGCTTCAAATCGAGCCCGCCGGTATCGAAGCACACGCCCTTGCCGACGAGGGTGAGCTTGCGCGCGCGCTCATCGCCCCAAATGAAATCGATGAGGCATGGGGGCTTGGCCGCGGCGCGGCCGACCGCATGGATGGTCGGGTAGTTCTCGGCGAGCAGCTCGTCGCCGACAAGGACGCGGTAGCGCGCGCCGTGACGCGCCGCAAGATCGCGCGCCGCGGCGGCGAGCTCGGGCGGTCCCATATCCTCGGCCGGCGTGTTGATGAGATCGCGGGCGAGCCCCATCCCGCTGGAGAGGCGGCCGACCAGGCCGCGATCGGCCTCGGCCGGCCAGACCAGCTTGGACCAGCCGCGGTCGCGCGGCTTGTAGCGGGTGAAGGCGTAGCAGCCGAGCGCCCAGCCCAGGGCGAAATTGGTGGCCGCAGCCGGCGCGATATCGCCCTCGAGCCGGTAGACATCGGGCGGCAGACTGTCCGGCAGAGCCGCCAAAGCCCAAAGCTCCTCCCCGGCGCGCAGCCCGACCAGCACATGCGCAAGGCGCCCGGCAGCATCGGGCAGCAGCGCGACCTTGCCGGCCGCACCGACGAAGCCCGTCGCCGCCACCCAGCGCCGCTGCATCTCGTCGAGCCGGGCAAGCACCCCCGGCAGGCTCTCCTCGGTCACGGGCCTGATCGGTATGGCCGAAGCGCTTTCAGCAATCAGATACTCAAGCAAGCGAGGCCTCCGCGGCGCCGGGGTTGCGTGGGCCCCCTGCCCTCGCCAGATTGGCAGGGGGTCGTCACTGGGTGGAGGATAGCCGATGCCAGAGTTCACCATCTATATCGGCAATAAGAACTATTCATCCTGGTCGCTGCGCGCCTGGCTGATGCTGAAGCAGACCCGGGCGGCGTTCCGCGAGGTGGTGATCCCGATCGGCCGGCCGACGACGCGGGCGGAAATCCTGCGCCACTCCCCCTCCGGCAAGGTGCCGGCGCTCGTCCATGATTCGGGGACGGTGTGGGAATCCCTCGCCATCGGCGAGTACCTCGCCGAGCTCTTCCCCGAGGCCAAGCTCTGGCCGGAGGGGCAGGAGGCGCGCGCCCATGCCCGCGCCGTCAGCCAAGAGATGCATGCGGGGTTTCTGGCGCTGCGCCAGCACTTTCCGATGAATATGCGCTCGGTCTTCGAGCGCGCGATCATTCCCGAGATCCAGGGCGACATCGACCGCATCACCGCGCTCTGGCACGATTGTCGCAAGCAATTCGGCGTCGGCGGGCCGTTCCTTTTCGGCAGCTTTACCATCGCCGATGCGATGTTCGCGCCGGTCGTCAGCCGCTTCCGCACCTTCAAAGTGCCGCTGGAGCGCGAGACCGAAGCCTATGCCGCTTCCGTGACCGCCTGGCCCGCCTATCAGGAATGGCTTGCCGCCGCCCGCAACGAGCCGATGATCATCGAGCAGTGGGAATTCTAGCCCGGCGCAAGCCCGGTGTGGTAAGCTCGGCCCGGCTCGACAAGCCACGACAGAAGAGATCGGACTTCGGTCCGGCGCCGAAGGAGAAACCGCCCCGGAAACTCTCAGGCAAAAGGACTGTCGCGGAAGAGCACTCTGGAAAGCAAGCGCGCCGCGCTGATTGGCGACGCGCTTCACCGACGAGGTAAACCCGCTGTCGCGGGCGAATCTTTCAGGTCTAGGACAGAGGGGGTGCCGCTGCCGTGTCGCGGTTGCGGACCCCTTTCGATCCGGAGGCCAGCAATGAACCCGCACACCACGCTCAAATCACGCGACGTCGAGATTCGTGCAACGATCGCGCCCGAGCACGCCAAGATACTGACCCAAGAGGCGATCGAGTTCATCGTCGCGCTGGAGCGCAAATTCGGCGCGGAGCGGCGCCGGCTCCTTGCCGAGCGCGCGGCCGTGCAGGCAAAGCTTGATGCAGGCTGGCGACCGGATTTCCCGGCCGAGACCAGCGCCATCCGCAACGCCGATTGGACGGTCGCGCCCTTGCCCAAGGACCTGCTCGACCGGCGCGTCGAGATCACCGGCCCGACCGACCGCAAGATGGTCATCAACGCGCTCAATTCCGGCGCCAATGTGTTCATGGCCGATTTCGAGGATGCGAACACACCGAGCTGGCACAATCTCGTCGACGGCCAGCTCAATCTTTTCGATGCAGTGCGGCGGCAGATCAGCTTCGATGACCCCGCCAATGGACGGCATTACGAGCTGAATCCCAAACCCGCCGTGCTGCTGGTGCGCCCGCGCGGCTGGCATTTACCCGAGGCTCATCTGCTGGTCGATGGCGCGTCGATCTCGGGCTCGCTGTTCGATTTCGGGCTCTATTTCTTCCACAACGCCAAGGAGCTGCTGGCGCGCGGCACCGGGCCCTATTTCTATTTGCCGAAGCTTGAGAGCCGGCATGAGGCCAAGCTCTGGAACGACGTCTTCATCGAAAGCCAGCGCGCGCTCGGCCTGCCACAGGGCACGATCAAGGCGACGGTCCTGATCGAGACGATCATGGCGGCCTTCGAGATGGACGAAATTCTCCACGCGCTCAAGGATCATTCCTCGGGCCTCAATTGCGGCCGCTGGGATTACATCTACAGCTTCATCAAGAAGTTCAGCGAGGACCCCAAGGCGGTCATGCCGGACCGCGCGCAGGTGACGATGACCGCACCGTTCCTGCGCTCTTACAGCCTTCATCTCATCAAGACCTGCCACCGCCGCAGCATCCATGCCATGGGCGGCATGGCGGCACAGATTCCGATCCGCAACGATGCCGCGGCGAACGAGGCGGCGATGGAGAAGGTTCGCGCCGACAAGCTGCGCGAGGCGGGCGATGGGCATGACGGAACTTGGGTCGCGCATCCGGGTCTCGTCGGCATCGCCAAGGAGATTTTCGATAAGGCAATGCCCGGGCCCAACCAGATTGCTCGCAAGCGTCAGGACGTGAACGTCACCGCCGCCGATCTGCTGCAAGTTCCGCAAGGCAGCATCACTGAAGCAGGATTGCGGCAGAATCTCAATGTCGGCATCGGCTATCTCGAAGCCTGGCTTCGCGGCACCGGCTGCGTTCCGCTCTATCATCTGATGGAGGACGCGGCGACTGCGGAGATCAGCCGTGCGCAAGTGTGGCAATGGATTCGTCACAAGGCGAAGCTCGGCGACGGGCGCATCATCGATCTCGCGCTCTGCAATCGGCTGCTCGACGAGGAACTGGGCAAGCTCAAAGCAGCGGCGCAGCCGGGCAACCGCTATGACGACGCGGCGCGGATTTTCCGCGACCTCATCGCGGCCGAGCGCTTCCCCGAATTCCTGACGCTGCCCGCCTATGAGGCGCTCATCGCTGAAGGCGCCTGAGCGCGGCCTAGTTCACGCGCACGAAGCGCAGCGGAAAGCTGCCGTCCGGCTGCTGTACGAGCTCGATGGTCTTGCGTGTCGCCCAGACGAGCTGCTGCTGGTGCAGCGGGATATAGGCGATATCGTCCTTGACCATCGCCAGGGCCTCGCGCAACAGGCCGAGGCGCTTCTCCTCATCCGTTTCGCCGGCGATGCGTTGGAGCAGCGCATCGAGCTTGGGGTTGGAATAGCCGCCGAAATTCGCATCGCCCCGATGCGCCTCCTTGTCGCGCGTCGCCGCGAGATTGACGAGCGCGTTGAACGCATCGCCGGACTCCGACGTCCAGCCCATCAGGAAGAGATCGGCCGAATGGTCGAAGGTGAGCAGCTTTTGGAAGAACTTGCCGCGCGGCTCGGCATCGAGGCGCAGCTTGACGCCAATTTTCGAGAGCATCGCGACCATGGCGGTGCAGATCGCCTCGTCATTGACGTAGCGATCATTGGGACAGAGCAGCCCCGCGGAGAAGCCGCGCGGATAGCCGGCTTGGGCGAGAAGCGCTTTCGCCGCGGCCGGATCATAGGGGAGGCGCCGATTGAGCGCCGGATCGAAGCCCGCGACGCCCGGCCCGACCAGCAAGCCGGCGGGCGTCGCAAAGCCGCGCATGACCTTCGTCTTGATCGTGTCCTCGTCGATCGCCTGATAGAGCGCCTGGCGCACGCGCCGGTCGCGCAACGGGTTTCGCCCCTTCACGTCGCTTTGCGTCAACGCATCGCGCGCGACATCGAAGCCGAGGAAGATGGTGCGCAGCTCAGGGCCTTGCACGAGGCGCGCACCCGCCGCGCGCGCAATGCCATCGGTCAGGGGCGGCGGTACGGAATAGAGCATGTCGAGCGTCCCGGCGCGGAGCGCCTTCACCGCCTTTGCGCCCGCCATCGGCTGGAAAATCACCCGGTCGAGATTGTGCTCGGGGCGATCCCACCAATTGGGATTGGCGACGAGGATGGTTTCCTTGTCGGGCACGCGGCTTTCGAGCGCGAAGGGTCCGGTGCCGTTGGCATGATCGCTCGCGTAATTCTCTTCGCCCTTCAGCGCGTCGGCCGGCTGTTCGGCATCGTTCTCGGCGCACCATTTGGCGCTCATCATGTCCCAATCGGCGACTTCACCGGGCAGCAGCGGATCGGGGCGGTAAGTCGAAATATCGACGGTGAAATCGTCGATCTTCGTCACGTCGCGAATGGCAGCGAGCGCGCTTGCGAGATTCGAGCCCGGACCTCGCGCCCGCGCGAAGGAGAACACCACGTCGTCGCTGGTGAAAGGCGTGCCGTCCTGAAAGCGCGCGCCGCGGCGCAGAGTGAAGCGCCAGCGGTCGGGCGCCATTTGCGACCACGCCGTTGCAAGCGCGGGCTCGAGGCGAAAGCCGCGGCCCCGCCGCACCAGCGGCTCGTAGATGTTCGAATCGAAGGACAGCAGAAACGTCTCTTGGCGCGCATAGGGATCGAGCGAGAAGACGTCGCGATCATTGCTCCAGCGGAAGGTCGCGGCGCCCGCGCTCGCCGCCGCCATCACACCGGCGAGAGCGAGCAGTGCCGCCGCCAAGACGCTCGATCGTCGCATTCGCCTGTCGCTCTCCTCGGATCGGCTTTTCGCGGTTGGGCGGCCAGAGTTTGCCGCGCGGCTTGCAGTGTCAACGGCTTTTGGCGAAAACTGTGGCGGAATCGGCGAGAGGGTCGAGATGGCCGTGATCTATGTGGCGCGCAGCGCCAAGCTCGCGAAATGGGCCTCGGATGTCGGGCTGAGCAAGCATGTCTTCAAGCTCGGCGTCGCCGAAGAGCCGGTGAAGGAGCTCGCGGCGGCGGGCTGGGCCGGCGAGACCGACTGGACCATCGTCAAGAAAGAGCAAGCGGGCGAGCTCGACGAGGCGACCGCGATCGAGCGCTTGGCGCGCCGCGAGACGCTGATCGATCCGCGCTACTATCCGCGCATCAAGGAGACGCCCGGCCTTTTCAAGGTCGATCCGCATCATGTCGAGAGCCATATCATCGTCGGCCGCGCGCTCGAAGGCGGCGGCGAGCGCGCCGAGCTGAAGCTGAAGCCCGGCGATTTCGCGTCCTATCTCATCACCAATGCGCGGCGCTGAGCGAAGGCGCTAGCCGCGCGCGAGCCTGTCCCTCACCCAGCGCGCGGTCGCGATGAGCCGCGCATCCTCGTCGAGGAAGCCCAGGAGCTGCAGCCCGACCGGCAAATCCTCGACCGACAGCAGCGGCAGGGAGATCGCCGGCACGCCGAGACATGAGCCGGCGACGACGAAGATCGGATCGCCGGTGCTCTCGAGCCCAAGCGGCGCCGGTCCCGTCGCCGAGAGGGTGATCGTGGCATCGCACTCCGCGGCAAGCGCCGCGTAGATGGCGCGAATCTGCGCCCGCTCGGCGAGGCGCTCGCGATATTGCGCCAGATTCATGCGCTCGGCATCGGCGAGGCGATCCAAAGCGAACTGCGTCAGCTTCGATGGATCGCGTGCGCGATAGGCATTGATCGGCCAGCGCGATTCCCAGGTGTTGACCTGCTGCGAGACCGGCAGCGCGCGCTCGAGCGCGGTCTCCGCGCGCGCGACGGCGGCATTGTCGCCGCGCCTCAGCAGCTTGACGTCCGCTTGCGCAAGCGTCTCGATGGCGGCCGCAAACGCCGCCTTTGCCCCGGCCGAGGCCTTGGCCCAGCCGGGGGTTTCGAGCACGGCGAGGCGGCGCGGCTGTTGCGCCGCGGGCGGCGCAGCAGGGCCAATGAGCCCGGAATAGCCGGGATCGCCGCCGGCGCGGTCGGCGATCTCGCGCAGCACCACCCAGGCGTCTTCGATGCTGGCCGCCAGCGCGCCATGGACGCTCTGGCTCAGCGCGTCATGGCTGCCGCCGCGATTGATCGCGCCGAGGCTCGGCTTGAAGCCGACGCAGCCGCAAAAGCTCGCCGGGCGCAGGATCGAGCCCAGCACCTGCGTGCCGAGACCTGCCGGCACCATGCCCGACCCCGCGGCGGCGGCGGAGCCGCTCGAGGAGCCGCCGGGCGTGCGCCGCGGGTCCCAGGGGTTGCGCGTCGGCCCGGGCGGCTGGGTTGCGAACTCGGTCGTGACGGTTTTGCCGAGAATCACCGCACCAGCCTCGCGCAGCGCCGTGACCGAAGCCGCGTCGCGGTTCGAGCGGTAGCCCTTGTAAAGCGCCGAGCCCATCTCGGTCGGCATATCCTGGGTCTCGATGATGTCCTTGACCCCGACCGGCATGCCGTCGATCGGCGAGAGCGGCTTGCCCTCGCGCCAGCGCGCGGTCGCGGCGGCCGCGTCCTTGCGGGCGCGCTCCTTGTCGGAATGGACGAAAGCCAGGACTTGCGGCTCCAACTCGTCGAAAGTGGCAAGGCAGCGCTCGAGGAAGGCGCTCGGCGTATCCTTGCCGGACTTGAAACCATCGACAGCGGAGAAGAACGGGCGTGGCGTCAGTTTTGGCATGGCGGGACCTCCGCCGCCAACGATAGCCGCAAACGCGCCGCGCGACATGCTTTTTTGCTGGCGCCGCGCCCATCTGTTCTGCCCCGATCGATTGTCAGTCCGCGGCGCGTTCTCTATTCTCTCCCGGCTGCCCGCCATGCGCCGGGCAAGCGAGGGAGCGTGATGCCGACAGACCTTTACGACCGCAAGCCGCCCGGCCCGGGCCACAACCAGCCCGACGAAGAGAAACCGGTGGTCTGGGAGCGCTGGGACCGCAAGCGCATTTTCGTGCGCGAGCTCTCCGGCACTTACAGCCATCTCTACAAGCAGCTCTTGGAGCAGCCCCGCGTCTATTCATCGCGCAACCTGCCCTGGAAAGGCGGGCCGGGGCTTTACGGCAAGCAGGTCATCAATCCGCAGCACGCGATGGTGGCGCAATCGATCGAAACGCATATCGAGGCCTATGGGCCAGGCGCCTTCGGGCAAAAGCACGGGCATATGAACAGCGCCGTGTTCTATGTGCTGAAAGGCTATGGCCACGACGTGCATGATGGGCGCCGCATCGACTGGAAGGCGGGCGATGTGATGATCGTCGAGAATGGCTGCGTTCATCAGCATTTCAACGACGATCCCGACAACGAGGCGATCCTCCTCGTCATGAAGGCGAAGCCGCTGTTCCTCTTCATGCATCTGCTCTTCCAGAAGATCGTCTCCTATCCCCCCACCGAGAAACCCAAGGGCCACGAAGACTGGACCCCGCCCAAGGATTTGTGAGGACGCCGATGAAATCCCCCGAGGAACGCGATGTCGCCCATGCCGGAAGCGCAAGCTGCAGCTTTCGCAGCGACGCGATTGCGGAATCGGCCGAATTCCGCAAGCTCTATGACGCGCTGAAGAACGTCGTCCATGCCGAGGACATGCCCTTCGAGAATGCGCCCGACGGGCTTTTGAAGCATCTCTGCCACGAGAAGCTTGGCACACGCGAATGCTGCATCGAAGCCTATATGCAGTTCCTGCCCGGCAACGGGAAATCGGGGCGTCACCGTCATATGTGGGAAGAGGTCGTCTTCGTCGCCGAAGGCAGCGGCTACGATCTCCATTGGGATTTGAAATTCGACTGTCTTGACGCTTTCCAATGGGATTGGGAGACGGAGCCCAAGCGCTTCGAATGGTCGCGCGGCGATTTTCTCTACATCCCGCCCTTTACCGCGCACCAGCATTTCAATGCCGATGCGAAAGAAGAGGCGCGGCTAATCGTCATCAGCAACCGCATTGTCCGCGAAATGGGATTCGATTGGCTCGACCAGCTCGAAAACGCGCCGGGATTCTAACCCGGCAATTCAGGGAGGAACCGATGGACGTCTTGAAACGCGCTGCTGTTGCGGGAGCCGTTCTGCTCGCCGCGCCGAGCGCCTTTGCCGCCGATACTGTCGCGGATTTCTATAAGGGCCGCACGGTCACGATCGATATCGGCTACAGCGCGGGCGGCGGTTATGACCTTTATGCGCGGACGCTTGCCCGCCATCTCGGCGAGCATATTCCGGGCAAGCCCAGCGTTATTCCGCAGAACATGCCAGGCGCCGGCAGCCTCAAAGCCACCAACTATCTCTACAACATCGCGCCCAAGGACGGCACGGTGATCGCGACCTTCGCGCGCGGCATGGCGATGCAGCCGCTCTTCGACAAGACCGGGGTCGAGTTCGACGCGCAAAAGCTCAACTGGATCGGCAGCATCACCAACGAGGTCAGCATCTGCGCCTTCCGCAGCGATTCCGGCATCAAGACGTGGCAGGACATGCTGACCAAGTCCTACACGGTCGGCGGCACCGGCTCGGGCTCCGACACCGACGTCTTCCCCGACGTGCTGCGCCACATGTTCCACATGAAGATCAAGCTCGTCACCGGATATCCAGGTGGCAAGGACATTCTGCTCGCGATGCAGCGCGGCGAGGTCAAGGGCCGCTGCGGCTGGTCCTGGTCGAGCGTCAAGAGCACGAGCTATGCGCTTTATCAGAAGAAGGAGATCACGGTCCCGGTGCAACTCGCGCTGAAGAAGCACCCCGATCTGCCCGATGTTCCGCTGATCATGGATTTGACGAAAGATCCGGACGAGCGCGCCGCGCTGCGGCTGATCTTCGGCCGCCAGAGCGTGGCCCGGCCCTATGCCGCGCCGCCCGGCGTGCCGGCGGAACGGATCGCCGCGCTGCGCAAGGCCTTCGACGATACGATGAAGGATCCCGCTTTCCTCGCCGAGGCGGACAAGACCAAGCTCGAGGTCGAGCCGGTCTCGGGCGAGGAGGTGCAAGCGCTCGTCACCGAGATCTACAAATCTTCGCCCAAGGTGGTGAAGATCGCCGCCGACGCGGTGAAAGGCGGCGACTAAGACGCGGCGGTGAAGAAGGAGGCGAGCTTCGCCGCCACCTCCTTCGGCCGCTCGGTGTGGAGCGCGTGGCCGGTCTCGGCGAGCACGCAAAGCTCGGCGTGGCGCATCGGCTTCATGAACGGCTCGGCGCAGGCCACGGGACAGATTTGATCCTCCTGGCCCCAGACGAAGAGCGTCGGCACGTCGATGCGATGGAGCCAATAGGGGAGCTGCGGATTGCTGAGCCGCGGATTCCAGCCGAGCCGAGCCGTCGCCGCGCGATTTTGTAGCCGGATGTCGGCATCGGCGTTGGGGAGTTGCTTGATGCGCTCTTCGATGAGGCGGCGGTCGAAGAAGCTGCGCCGCGCATGCTCTTCGGGCGTCCAGAGGAAAATATCGCCGAAGGGAACCTGCGGCGAGCGCACGCCGGCGGGCGCCAGCAGGCTCATGGTCTTCAACCGCGCCGTGTCACGAATGGCGATCTCGGCCGCGGTCCAGCCGCCGAGCGAATGGCCGACGAGATGGACGCCCTCGAGATCGAGCGTCGCGAGAAAATCGAGATAGAAGAAGGCGAGATCGCCGACGCTCATCATCCAATCGGGGATTTTCGAGCGGCCGAAGCCCGGATGCTCCGGCGCGATCACGCGGCGGTCCTGCGCGAGGAGTTCGAGCAGCGGATACCAATTGGCGCCGCTCGCGCCATGGAGATAGAGCACCGGCTCGCCCGCGCCGGCCTCGAGCACGCGCACTTTCTCGCCGTTCACCTCGACCGATGTTTCCCGCATGGCGGCGCTCTCCCCTGATGCCGCGCGACGATAGAAAGGGGTGCAGCCCCCCGCAAGACCGCCCTTGAGCCGCCGCCCGGCCTGTCGCATAATTTTGCGACAAGGAGGCCCCTGCCATGCACAAACTCGCCATTCCGCAGAACATCATCGATCGCGTCGTCGCGCGGCGCGGCAAGGAGCATGTGTTCGACGATCTTGATCCGGCGCGCACGGCGCTGGTCGTCGTCGACCTGCAAAACGGCTTCATGATGCCAGGCGTCGCCTTCGCCGAGATCCCGGAAGCGCGGGAGATCGTGCCCAACGTCAATCGCCTCGCAGCGGCGCTCCGCGCGGCCGGCGGCACGGTGGTCTGGATCGTCACGACCTATGAGCCGGCCGTCGACCGCGAATGGTCGACCTATTACCGGCTGTCGACGCCCGGGGTGGGCGCCAAGCGCAGCGCGGCCTTGACCAAAGGCGCCAAGGGTCACGAGATCTGGCCGGCGCTCGAAGTGAAGCCCGGCGACCCGATCGTCGAGAAGAAGCGCTTCTCCGCCTTCATCCAGGGCTCGAGCGAATTGGACAAGGTGTTGAAGGCGCGCGGCATCGACAATCTGCTGATCACCGGCACGGTGACCGGCGTCTGCTGCGAATCGACCGCGCGCGATGCGATGATGCTGAATTACCAGGTGACGATGGTCACCGACGGCAACGCCTCCTACAGCGATGAGGAGCACAACCGCGCGCTGACCGCGTTCTATTCGACCTTCGGCGACATCATGTCGACGGACGAGCTGATCGCGCTTATCGCGAAGGGCGCAAAGAAAGAGGCAGCGGAGTAAACCTCCAAACCCTCTCCGCTCTCGAGGGCAGAGAGGAGAATTATCCTTCCGGCTTATCCGGCCGGAACTTGGTCTCGGGCTTCAAACCCTTGCGCTTCTGCTGCGCACTGATCCGGCCGTTCTCGAGATAGCGGCCGGTTGCGGCGCGCTCAGCGGCCTGATCCCATTCCGGGAGCCAATCACCAAGGGAATAGCCGAACCACGGCGCCTCGGGGCGCAGCGCCGGCAGGCCGAGCTTTTCCCAGATCGCCTTGGCGCGCTCCATATATTCGCGCTTCGGCAAGGCCAGCGGCGGCATGTCGCCTTTCGCCGTTGCATCCATCAGCAAACTCGAATCCTCGGCGGCATCGGATTCGCGCTGCGGCCCGTGGCCCATGCCGCGATGCGCCACCGCCTGCACATCCTCGATCGGGTTCATGCGATAGGCCATCGCCCAGAGGATCGCGTCGGCATTGTCGGGATCGATGTCCTCGGAGACGGCGATGGTGATCTTGCCCATATCGCCCTTGAAGAAAGCCGCGCCGTGGAGCGCGCGCCAAATCTCGGTGCGCGAGGTGCCTTTGGCGATCGAGATTACCGTAACGCGCAAAAGGCCGGTCAGCCTCTCGTGCAAGGAGACGCGCTTCACGCCCTTGATGCCGAGCGCATCGCGCAAATGCGCCAAAAACAGCGGCTCATAGGCGACGCGCTTGATGACGGAGGATTCGGACGGCGCGACTTGGCTGATATAAGACGGGATGATCGCGTTGCGCCGATGGGTGATCGCTGTGACGCGCATCGGCATGTTGAATTCCTCGAGCGCCAGATGGCCGTGGCTTTCACCGAAGGGCGCCTCGGGCTCGACATATTCGGTATCGATGAGGCCCTCGATCACCACCTCGGCCTCGGCTGGAACCAGCAGATCGACGGTGCGCGCGCGCACGACATTGATCGGCGCGCCGGCAAGCCCGCCCGCGACCTTGAACTCGTCCATGTCGAGCGGCAGCTTCTGCGGCCCCATGAAGGCGACATAGGGCGGGCAGCCCAGGACGATGGCGCAGGGCATGGTCTTGTCGCCCCGCTTCTGATGTTTCAAATAATGCTGATAACCGCCGGCGCCGCCGACGCGTGTCGCCATGCGCACCACGAGCCGATCGGGCGCTTTCAGCGCCGCGCGATAGGTGCCCATGTTCTGGATGCGCGTATCGGGATCGCGGGTGATGACATTGGTCGCGGTGAGCGTCGGCGCCGCATCGAAGCCTGGGGTCGAGATCGGGATCGGCAGCGCATCGAGCCCGTGCCCCTCGCCCTGAAGCGCCTCGCCTTCGATCACCACCTCATGGCACGCCGCATTGTTGACGATGCGCGGCTCGACGGGATGCGCGATGGCGTTCTCCCATTTGCGGTCGATCGCCTCGACCGGCGCGCCCATCCCGGCGCTGTAGATTGCGCGATTGGCGGCGATCGCGCCGACGACGACCGGCATGTCGTATTTCCGGCCGCGGCCATCGACGATATTGGTGAAGAGGAAGGCCTTGCGCTCTTCCTCCTTCATGCCGCCGACGAATTCCCAGCGCACCAGCGGATGGAGCTCCGAATCCTTGTCGATCCGCTCCGTCACCGTGACGAGCAGCCCCTGCTTCTTCAGCGTCTCGAGGTGATCGTGGAGATCGGGATAACCGCGTGCGGCCTCGCTCACGATGCCGCTCCGCAGCTGCAATCCACCTTGAAGATTCGCGCCGCGGTCTCGCCGAGGATCGCCCGGCGCTCGGCAACAGTGAGCGGCGTATCCTCCACCACCTTCACCGGATCGGGATCGCCGATCGGGAAGGGGAAATCCGAGCCGAGGCAGACTTTCTCGGCGCCGGCGACGTCGCAGAGATAGCGCAGCGCCCGCGGCTCGAACAGCACGCTGTCGAAATAGAGCTTCTTGAACTCGGCTTCGGCATCGCCGAATTCGCCTTTGTGGATGGTGTTGTTGCGCTTGAAGCGACCGAGCGCATAGGGCAGCGCCGCGCCGCCATGCGAGATCAGCAAGGACATGTTCGGATAGCGCGTCAGATGCCCCGCGAACATCAGCCGCGCCAGCGCGATCGAGGTGTCGGAGACGCGGCCAACTGCGTTCATCAGGTCATAGTCTTTCACCCGGTCGTCGCCGCAGACGAACATCGGATGAACCATCAGCGTGACCTTATGCGCGTTGCACGCTTCCCAGAACGGGTTGAGGTCGGGATCGTCGAGCTTGCCGAGCTGGCCCTTGGGCTGAGTGCCGATCATCACGCCGTGGAACCCCTGCCCCAGCGCCTCTTCGAGGACGCGCGCCGCCAGCACGCCGCTTTGCAGCGGCACGCAGGCCAAAGGCGCCAGCGCCGGCAGCGCCTTGATGTCTTTGAGCGTGCATTCATTCATGAAGCGGCACCAATCCGCGCCTTCCTCGGGCGGCAGCTCGTAGCCGAAAATATCGAGCCAGGAGCCGACGAGCTGGCAGTCGACCCGCGCCTTGCCGAGCCATTCCTTGCGCTTGGCGAGATCGACCAGCAGCGGCCCGACCGGCCGCGTTTGCGGCAAGCCGCCGAAGCTGAAGCGCATGCCGGGCTTGTCGTTGATCACCTTGACCGAGGGAAAGAGCCGGCGCTGCGCGGCGAGGCCGTCGAGAAACGACGCCGGGACGTAATGGCCATGCGTGTCGATGTTCAAATCCTATCTCCTCCTCATGCGGCAAGCTCGCCGGCCAACACCCGCAAAATGTCGGCGCGGACTCCCTCGCGTGTTGCTTGGTTCATGCTCGGATCGAGCGACGCCTCATAGGCGATCCGGGCCGGCCGCTCGAACACCAGGACACGGCTGCCGAGCCGCAGCGCTTCCTCGATCGAGTGGGTGATGAAAATACTCGTGGCCTGGGTCTCACGCAAGAGTTCCACCAGCTCGCTGCGCAGCGCATTGCCCGTCACCTCGTCGAGCGCCGAAAACGGCTCGTCGCACAGCAATATGTCGGGGCGCACCGCGAAAGCACGCGCGATCGAGACGCGCTGGCGCATGCCGCCCGAGAGGGCATGCGGATAGTCCTTGGCGTGGCCATCGAGGCCGAGCCGCTTCAGCCATGATTCGGCGAGATCGAGCCGCTCGGTGCGCGGCATCTTGTTGAGCTCGAGGCCCAGCGCGACATTCTCGATGGCGGTGCGCCACGGCATCAGCCGGTCGTTCTGGAAAACAATGCTGATCTTGCCGCGAAACCATTCGAACTCGGCAAATGGATCGTGTCCCTGGACCCGGACCGAGCCCGAGCTCGGGCGCAAGAGGCCCGACAGCAGGTTGAAGGTGGTGGATTTTCCGCAACCGGTCTTGCCAAGGATGATGACGAGCTCGCCGCGCTTGACGCTGAAGCTGAGATCGCGAATGGCTTCGAGCTCGGGCTCGCCCGCGCGCTCGAAAATCTTTCCAACATGGTCGAAGACGATTTCCGATGCGGCGCTCACAGGCTCCGCTCCGAGGCGGGACGATAGCGCAGCATCCACGTCTCAAGCAGCGTCAGGAGCCGCTGCACCACCAACACGAAGCAGACCAGCACCAATGTCCAGGCGATCGCGCCGGCCATGTCGAAGAGCTGCTGCTGCTGCAACAGCTCGTAGCCGATGCCGCCGGTCGCGCCCACCAGCTCCGCCACCACGGCGACGCGCGAGGCGTTGCCGAGATTGACCTTCCACGCGGTCAAAATGCCCGGCACCACGGTCGGCAGCACCAGAACGCGCAGAAGGTCGAGCTTGCGGGGCCGGAATGACAAGGTCATCTCCAGCAGATCCTTCGACATCGAGCGATAGGCGTCGAGCACCTGAAAGCTGAAGGCCGGCAAAGTCGTCATCACAATGATGAAGAAGATGCGGAACTCGATGCCCTTGAACCAGATGATCGAGATAACCACCCAGGAAAGCGCGGGAATCCCCTGATCGAAATTCAACAGCGGAAAGGCATAGCGATAGAAGCGCTCCGACCGTCCCATCAGAAACGCCAGCAACGCGCCGAGCAGGAAAGCGCCCGCCAATCCGGCAAGGATGCGGGCGAAGGTCGCGGCGGCGTCGCCGATCGGGCCGGTCGCCGCGAAAATATCGGCAAAACGCGTGGCGATCGCGGGCAGCGGCGGGAAGAGGAAGGGCGGAAAGAAATACGACGCGATCTGCCAAATGATCGCCAAGCCCACAACCGCGACAGCGCCCTCGATCCGAAAATCCGTGAAGCCGAGCCTCAGGCGGCGCGCGGCCGGCCGGCCGCGCATTAGTTCATCGCCCCCTTATAGATCGAGTCGGCGCTCGGCTCGCTCGGCAGGTAGTTGAGCGACCGTCCGGCGCGATAGACCGCCTTGATCTCGTTCTCGAGTTTGCCGGCCGGCTCGACATTCATGCCGAGGCGCCGATTGTTTTTGATGAGGTTGGCGATCGCCTTGAGATCGGCCGGGCTCGCCTTGGGCGCGATCAGCGGCGCCGCTTCCGTCGGATGCGCGGCGACCCAATCGCCGGCGGCTCTGTAGGTATGGTAGAGCTTCGCCGCCAGATCCTCATGCTGATGGATCCAGTCGCGATGAGCGGCGACGCCGAGATAGGGGATATGCGTGCCGCCGGCGAATTTCTGCCATTGCGCCGTGATGTGGAGATCGAGCGTCCGAAGATCGGGCTTCTTTTCCATCAGCAACGTATAGGCCGGCTCCCAGAGCTGCACCGCATCGGCACGGTTGGCGAGCGCATAGCCGACGAGACCGGCGGTCGCGGTGTTGAGCACCTTGACGCTGCTGGGATCGAGCCCCTGTTGCTTCGCTAGCCATTCGAACATCGCATAATTGGTCGTGCCCTTGGCGGCCGCCATCTGCTTTCCGCGCAGATCCGCGACGCTCTTGATCGCCGGATCCTGCGTCACCACCGCGCCCCAATAGTCGAAAAGATTGAACAGATAGGCGACCTTCACGCCGCGCGTGTCGGCAAGCCCGAGCGTCAACACCGCAGCGCTGCCGCCCAATTGAAACTCGCCCGAGTTGAATTGTGCGGCGTAAGCATCGGGCGTGCGCTCGGCGAAAGTGATATCGAGCCCATCCGCCTGATCGAATTTCTGCTGCTTGATGACGCCGGGCAGCACCGCGCCCAAGGAGGGCGGGCTGAAGATGACGATGGTGAGGGGCGTCGGCGAAGCGGCGCGGGCGGACGGCACCGCCGCCGCCAATGCCAAAAGGCAGATCGAAGCCCGAACACAATATCGGAACGACACGGCTTTCATCGAACGCTCCTTCCCTGTTCCTATGGCGAATTTTTATCTCGTCTTTTCCGCCCCGGCGATGAGATCGCTCAAAAGCGAGGGCGTCATCGGCACTTCCGCGACCGCGAGCCCGAGCGGCACCAGCGCGTCGTTGACGGCACAGGATATCGCCGCCGGCGCGCCAAGATAACCCGCCTCGCCCGACCCTTTCTGGCCGAAGGCGGTCAGCGGCGAGGGCGTGCAATGATCGACGACCTTGACGTCGGGCACTTCATGCGCCGACGGCAGAAGATAATCCATGAAAGTGCCGCTGAGGAACTGGCCGGTCTCGTCATAGCGGAACCGCTCATAGAGCGCCGCGCCGATGCCATGAGCGACGCCGCCATAGGTCATGCCGTGAACGATGTCGGGATTGATCATCACGCCGCAATCATGGCCGACGAGATAAGGCCCGAGCGCGACCTGGCCGGTGATGCGATCGATTTCGGCATAGACCACATGCGTCTCGAAGGCGTAGCACGGATACATCTGCACGCGGCCATCGGCGGTCGGCAAGGCGCCGCCGGTCGGCACTTCGAGCACATGCTGGGCCTGCAGGCCGGGCTCCATGCCCGGAGGCAATTCGTGGAACTTGCGATGCGCGATCTCGGCGATGCCCTCCCACGAGACTTGCCGGGCGGGATCGCCGCGCAGCCGCACCACGCCTTCGGCATAGTCGACCTCTTCGGGTGTCGCGCCGAGCTTGTGAGCGCCGATGGCGATGATGGCCGCTTTGAGCTTTTTCGCAGCGCCCGCCGCGGCGCCGCCCAGCATGATCGCCATCCGGCTGCCGACAGGACTGTTCGACGGCAGAGCGCCGAGCGAATCCGCACGGACGACGCGGATGGTTTCGGGATCGCGCTCGAGGATCTCGCCGGCCACGGTCGAGGCCAAGGTCTCGTGCCCCTGCCCCGAGGACGACGTATTCATCGTGACGACCACGGCGCCGTAGAGATCGACCTTGATCGAGCAGCCCTCCATCCAGGTCGTGGTCTCGTTCTTGGGGTTGAACAGCGGCTCGAAGGCTGAGTTGCCGCCCGAGGGCTCGAGGCAGCAGGCGATGCCGATGCCGGCGAGCTTGCCTGCGGCGCGTGCCGCATCGCGGCGTTTCACCAATGCCGCGTAATCGGCGCCGGTGAGTGCCTTCTCCAGCACGGCGTGATAGTCGCCGCTGTCATAGGTGCTGCCCGACGGGATGGTGTAGGGAAATTCCTCGGCGCGGATGAGATTGGCGCGGCGCAGCGCAATCCGATCCATGCCGAGCCGCTGGGCGATGCGGTCGATCGTAGTCTCGAGCGCGAAATTCGTCGGCGATTGGCCGAAGCCGCGCACCGCCTCTTGCGGCGTCTTGTTGGTGGTGACGCTGATCGCCTCGTATTCGACGCTGTTGACGCGGTAAGGACCGCAGATCGCGCCGACCGGCTTGCCCAATTGCAGCGGCGCCCGGCCGGCATGTGCGCCGCAATCATCGAGCGCGCGGATCTTGAGCGAGCGCACGATGCCGTCCTTGGTAAAGGCCGCCTCGATATCGAAGATGCGGTCGGGACCTTGCGCATCGCCGCCGCGCATATTCTCAAGCCGGTCCTCCACCAGCCGCACCGGCGCGCCGAGGCGGCGCGCGAGATAGCCGACAAGGATCGAATGCTTCAGGCCGCGCTTGACGCCGTAGGAGCCGCCGACATCGACATCGAAATGGACGCGCACCGCGTTGCCCGGAAGACGCAGCGCGCGCGCGAGCTGATCGGGATATTTCGGCATCTGGACCGAGGCCCAAACATCGAGCAGCTGGCTCGCCGGGTTCCAATCCGCGACGACGCCGAAAGTCTCGATCGGCACGGTCGAGCTGCGATGCCAGCGCGCGCGCAACGACAGGCGATCATCGGCCGCGGCAAAATCCGCGGCGACGGGACCCCAGGTCCATTTGTGGCGGAAGAGAACATTGGAGCCGTGTTCGGGATGGACTACTGGCGCATCCGGGCGAATCGCGGCTTCGGGATCGACCACCGGCTCGAGCGGCTCGTAATCGACCTCGACCAGCTCGGCCGCGTCCTCGGCGAGCGCGCGGCTCTCCGCAACCACGGCCGCGACCCACTCGCCGACATAGCGCGCCATCCCATGCGCGAGCGGATAACGTTTGAGCTTCGGCGCATCGAGACCGCTCATCATCGCCTCGGTCGCGGCGGCAAGATCGGCGCCGGTTACGACCGCGGAGACACCGGGCAGCGCCAGCGCCACCTTCGCATCGATGCCGCGAATGCGCGCGAAGGGATAGGGACTCGCCACCAGCGCGACATGCAGCATTCCCGGAAGCGCGACATCGGCGACGAAGCGTCCCGAGCCGGCAACGAAGCGGCGATGCTCCTTGGCCCGGCGCTTCTTGGCGATATAGCGGAATTGCGTCTCAGCCACGGCTCGGCTCCGGCCGGTTGAGGCCGCTCATACGCTGCGCGGCGAGCTTCACCGCGTCGATGATCTGCTTGTAGCCGGTGCAGCGGCAGAGATTGCCGCCGATCGCCTCGCGAATATCCTCATCCGACGGCGCCGATTCCTTTAAGAGCAGCGCATGCGCCGCAATCAGCATGCCGGGCGTGCAGAAGCCGCATTGCAGCGCGTGCGTCTCCCAGAAGCAATCCTGCAGCACACTCAAGCCGCCGGGCTCCGGCGCCAGGCCCTCGACCGTGGTGATCTGCGCGCCATCGGCCTGCACCGCGAACATCAGACAGGAACGGATCGCGCGGCCATCGAGCAGAACCGAGCAGGCGCCGCACACGCCGTGCTCGCAGCCCGTATGCGTGCCGGTCAAGCGCAGCTCGTCGCGCAGGAAATCGACGAGCGTCTGCCGCGCCGGCACGCGGCCGCGGCGCGGCCGGCCATTGACGATGAGCGAAATCTCGTGCTCCGACATGCTAAACCCTCGGCCCCAAAGCCTCGTCGCGCGCCATCTCGATCGCGCGCACCGCGAGCACGCCGGCAACGCGCCGGCGGTAATCGGCGGAGGCATGCGCGTCGGTGATCGGATCGAGCGCCGCCTCGACCGCGCGCGACGCGGCGGCAAGGTCCCCCGGCTCGAGCCGCGTGCCGACGAGCCGCGCCTCCGCCGCATCGAAGCGCCTGGGCGCGGGCTCGGCACCGCCGATGGCGAGGGCGAGCCGGCGGCAGACGCGGTCGGTATCGAGGGCAAGCTGGCACGACGCCGCGACCAGCGCGAAATCGCTGCGCCGGAGACTCATCTCCTCGAAGCCGGTGCCGATCCGGCCGGTGTCGCGCCACACCGGGAAGCGCACCCGCGTCAGGCATTCCTCTGTCGAAAGCACCGTCGTCATGGCGCCGAGAAAGAATTCGGCGATCGGAACCACGCGCTCGCCCTTGCTCGAGCGCAGGACGAGCTCGGCATCGAGGGTGCGCGCGACGAGGCCGATTTCGGCGGCGGGATCGGCATTGGCGAGGCTGCCGCCAATCGTGCCGCGATTGCGCGTCTGCGGATGCCCGACCATGCGCAGCCCCTTGGCGAGAAGCGGCAGGCGGCGGGCAAGCGCGGGGTCGGCGAGCGCATCGGCCTGGCGCGTGGCGGCGCCGATTGCGAGGCTTTGCGTCTCGTCCGCGATGCCCTGAATGTCGGCGATGCCGGCGATGTCCACGACCAGCGCCGGGCGCGCGAGCCGCATGGCGAGGAGTGGAACGAGAGTCTGGCCGCCGGCGATGATCTTGCCGTCACCCGCCGCGCCATCGAGCAGCCGGCAGGCCTCCGCAACCGATTGCGCGCGCACATAATCGAAATCGGCGGCTTTCATGGCGCTGCCCCGCCGCGATCAGTGCGAGGTGCGGCGTTTCGCCGCGGCGAAACGCCCGAGCGGCGCCGAAAGAGCTTCGGCCACGGGACGGAATTTTGTCATCACGATCAACCTTTATTGCACGGCGACGGAGCGCCCTCAACCCTTGTCGGGCCAGCGCGGCGCGAGGCAAATATGCTCGGGACGCACCCCGACGCCGATCAGCCTCGCCATCAGCCGCCGCAGCACCGGGAAGCGCTGCATAAGCCGCATCGGCAGCGGCACGCGAACCGCGCCCGACGCGCCGAGCGCACGCGACAGAACACGCTTTTGCACCGCGACCTGAAAGGCTTGCGTCACGCGCATCGGCCAGGTGCGCCGGCGCTGCACCCGCGCGAGATCGGCCTCGCAGAGCTGGCGCGCGGCGAGCGGCCCGGCCAGAAGATTGGCGGCCGCGACGGCGTCCTGAATGGCGAGATTGATGCCGACCCCGCCGACCGGCGACATGGCATGCGCCGCATCGCCGATACAAAGAAGGCCGGGCCGATGCCAGCGCTTCAAGCGGTTCACCTGAACGGTGAGGAGCTTGATCTTCTGCCAATCATCGAGCGCGGCGACGCGGTCGGCGACATAGGGCGCGAGCGCGGCAATGCGCGCGCGGAACTCCGCGATGCCGCGCGATTGCACGGCTTCGAGCGTGCCCTTCGCAATCACATAACCGAATTGCCACGCCGTGCCGCGATCGATCGCAATGAGAATCCGTCCCGCATCGAAACGGCCCATCGTTTCGTCGGGATCGCTGGGGCGGCGCGGCAAATCGAACCACAGCACATCCATCGGCGCGCCGATCTCGTCCACCGCGAGGCCGGCGCGCTCGCGCATCAGCGAGGAGCGGCCATCGGCGGCGATGACCAGATCGGCCCTGATCTCGAGTGGTCCATGCGGCGATACGCCCGTCACCCCGGCGATGCGCCCGCCCTCCTCGATGAGGCCCGTCGCCTCGGTCCGCATCTTCAGCGCGAAGGTCGGATAGTGGGCGCCGCGCCGCGCGAGGAAGTCGAGGAAATTCCATTGCGGCATGAAAGCGATATAGGGACAGCGCAGCTTCAGATGCGAGAACTCGGCCATGGTGATGGTGGTGTCGCCGATCTGCGCCGAAAGGGTTCTCGCCTCTTGATGCGGCAGGGCGAGGAACGCGTCGAGCGCGCCCAATTCGTGCATCACTTCGAGGGTCGAGGGATGGATCGTGTCGCCGCGAAAATCGCGCAGGAAATCGGCGTGCTTTTCGAGGACGACCACATCGACGCCGGCGCGCGCCAGCAACACGCCCACCATCACGCCGGCGGGGCCCCCGCCCACGACGCAGCATCGCACCGAGATGTTCTGCATGTGCCTCCCCACGCGATTGTGAGCCGGGCCATGGGCCGGATCAAGCGCCGCTGCCCTTGCGAAACGCGCAGCGATCCCGCAATCTGGCGCCATCGCAAAACCGGCCACGCCGAATGCGCGGCGAGAGGGGAGCAAGTATGATCAAGATGACGGAACAGATACGAAACCTGCTGAATTCAGCGCTGGCCGACGGCACGCCGTGCCTCGTCGGGACCTCGACCAAGGACGGGCATCCGCAAATCAGCCCCAAGGGCAGCGTCGTCGCCTTCAACGACGACACGCTGTGCTATTGGGAGCGCAGCGGGCGCAGCGCCTTGAAGCGGGTGAGCGAGAACCCGCATGTCGTCGTGTTCTTTCGCAATGCCGCACGCGCCAAAGAAATTCCGTATCGCGGCGGCGTGATGCGCTTTTACGGCGATGCGCGCGTGCTGACCGACGGCGCCGATCGCGACAAGGTGTGGGAGCTGATCCCCGAGGCCGAGCGCAAGCCCGATCCCGAGAAGAAGGGCGCCGCCGTGCTCGTCCGCCTCGACCGGATCGAGGAAATCTCCGGCAACATCATCATGCAGCGCGACTGAGCCCGGCGCGCCCGACCGCGGCTCAAGCCTCGGCCGAGCGTGGGCTCTGCCGCTCGGTGATGAATTCGAGGAGGGCCGGCGTGCCCTCCTTGGTCTTTTCGACCGCGCGCTTGATCGCCGGAACGATGGCTTGAGGCTCGGTCACGCGCTCGCCCCAGGCGCCGAGCGCGCGCGCGAAATCGGCGTAATTGCCGCCGATGTCGGTCGAGCGATAGGTGTCGGTCGAGTATTTCATCACGTTGAGCTCGGCCGCCATCACCGAGTTGTTGAAGAGGATCGAGAGGATCGGCAGCTTCGCACGCACCGCCGTCTCGATATCCATGCCAGTGAAGCCGATCGCGGCATCGCCCCAGACATTGATGCAGAGCTTGTCCGGCGCGGCAAGCTTCGCGCCCATGGCAAGGCCGAGGCCATAACCCAGCTGTGTGCTCTTGCCCCAGCCGAGATAGGAGTGCGGCGTCTTCGATACCCAGAAGGGCACGAGCTGATCGCGCGGGCTGCCCGAATCATGCGTGACGATGGTGTTGGCGACATCGACCGTCTGCATCAGTTCCCAGATCACGCGATAGGGCGAGAGCGGCGTTGAATTGGAGGTGAGGCGCGGCATCCATTCGCCGAGCCATTCCTCTTTCGCCGCGCGAATCTCGCCCATGACCGAGGCGAGCCGGCCGCGCGGCTTGCCGTGCAGCCGGTCGCGCAATTCCGCGAGCAGCGCATCGAGCGCCAGCCCGGCATCGCCGATGAGCGCATGCGCGCTGGCAATGTCCTTGTTGATGTCGGCGGGATCGAGCGTCAGATGCACCATGGTCTTGCCCTTGGGCATCTGCATGTTGAAGGGCGTCGCAGTCCAGCTGCAGCCGACGCCGAAGATCAGATCGGCCTTTTGCAGCATGCGGTGGAATTGCCGCGAATGGGTGGTGCTGCCGGCGCCAAGAGCCAAGGGATGCGTCTCATCGAAGGCGCTCTTGCCGGGATTGCTGGTGCCGACCGGCGCTTCGAGCAACTCGGCCAAATCCCGAAGCTGCGTCCAAGCCCTCGCATAGTGCACGCCTTGGCCGGCGAAGATCACCGGCCGCTCGGCTTTGAGCAACGCTTCGGCCACGGCGGAGACCGCACGCGGGTCGGGCGCGAATTTGAGCCGCGGCGTCTTTTGATAGATCAGCGGCTCCGGCACCTCCTCGGTCCAGAGATCGACCGGGATTTCGACCATCGCCGGACCGGGCCGGCCGTTCTTCGCCTGGGTGAAGGCGCGGCGCATCGCGTCGGGCACGGCGGAGGGCACCGTCACCTGCTCGACCGATTTGGTGACGTTGCGGAAATTGACCGCGGCGCTGAAATTGGGTTTGACGCCGGCCTGGGCGCGCGGATGACCCGCCGGGATCACCACGAGCGGCACGGATTCGGCAAAGGCCTGCGCCACGCCGCCAAAGGCGTTCTCGGTGCCCGGCCCCTGCTGCATGGCGAAGACACCGACGCGGTCGCCGCAGGTGACGCGCCCCAGCGCATCCGCCATATGCACGCCGGTGCGCTCCTGGCGCACCAGGATCGGACGGATGCCGGATTCGGCTGCCGACTCGATCAAGCCGTTGCGCGGATAGCAGACGAGATCGGTGACGCCCTCGCGCTTCAAGATTTCGGCAATCGCGGCGTTGACCTTCATGGCGACTCTCTTTCTTGCGTTAAACCGTCATTCCCGCACAAGGGATGATGAAGAGGGAGGGGCTCGTCGGCTCACGACCTATTCCGCCGCCGGGCGAGCGGCGCGGCGCTTTTCCTTCCACTCGGCAAGGCGCGGCTCGAGCTTGAAGAGCCTCAGCGCATTGCCGCCCAAAATGTTGCGCTTGGCGTCCTCCGACAGGAACGGCAGATCGTAGATCGTCGCGGGCAAATCCGTATCCCAATGCGGATAGTCGGAGGAATAGCAGAGCTGCGTTTCGGCGTTGATCATCTTGAAGGTCAATTCCAGCGCCGCGCGATTATCGACCATCTCCATGGGCTGCGACGAGTAGTACATCTCGCGCATATAATCGGAGGGGCGCTTTTTGAGGAGCGGCACCTCGGACGAGCGCATCATCCATTCATTGTCGAGCCGCTGCATCAGGAACGGAATCCAAGCGAGGCCGCTTTCGACCCAGATCGTCTTGAGCTTGGGGAAGCGCTCCGGCATGCCGTTGACGAGCCAATTCGTGCAATGGAGGATCGACGACCAGGAGAAGCCGAGCGCATGCGCCGCGATGAAGCGGTTGCAGAGATTCATCGCGCGATCGCGTCCCCACCAGAGGCCGGCATGGAAGACAAGCGGCAGGCCCATCTCCTCCATCAGCGCGAAGGTCGGAACGAAGGCGTTGTCGTAGACCGGCTTGAAGCGTGGCGTCAGGAAAGTGAAGGCGACAACGCCCTTGGTTCCAGCGAAGTCCTTGACGACCTTATGCATCGCCTCAGGATCGCTCGCGGGCAGATAGAGCGAGGCCTTGATGCGCGGCTCCTCGGCAAGGATGCGCTCGCACAGCCAGCGATTATAGGCGCGCGCCATCGCCACCTCGACCTCGGGCCGGGGCGTGAAGGGCAGGCCCAGCATCGGCGTCGGGAAGAGCAGCACTTGATCGATGCCAATCGCATCCATCCAGCGCTTCGTATAAGCGATGTCGCGATGCGTGCCGGCGGGGAAGGTCTCGGGCGTGCGGCCGTCGCGCCGCGTGACGCGGCCAGTCATGTCCTGGTAGGAGCCGGTCGGCGCAGTGATGCCGCCGCCGCCATAGCCCTGATAGCGCGCCTGATCGCGCAGCACCGGATCTTCGATGTATTCGACGATCTGCGCGAAGGAGAGCGTCTCGAGATGATGGCCGTCGACATCGACGATCGGGAAATCCTCGTAGCGGCGCTGCTCCGCCTGCTGGCGCGCATGGGCAAGCAGGGTCGCGGTGTCGAACGCCTCGACCGCGAGATCGCGGAATCGGATGTCCTCGAGCGTATCCATGGGCCCTCCCTTTCCGGCCGCGGGCCGGACTTTCCGGCGATTTTACGGGGCGCCCCGGGCGGAGGCAAAGGATGGTTTCGCGGCGGGCTCGAGCGTCGCGCGCAGCTCCGCATGGGGCCGGCCATAGGCGACGATGACGACGACGCCGTTGCCGCGAAGCTTCGCCTCATCATCCGCGCGCCAAACCCTATGAGATGGGCGCGTTAACTACATATGCAGTAAATACGACTTGAATGAGGACATGTCTGAGCGCCCTCACTGCTGCAGCCCTCTTCTACAACCCGTCGCTTGCCGAAGCACGCGCGCGATGGGATATCGCCCGGGCCGGTATAAAAACCGCGGCACAGATCGCGAATCCGATGCTCAACGCGACGGGGCCCGGCTCCCCATTGCACAAGCCGAGGCGCCTC
Source organism: Allostellaceae bacterium (assembly GCA_035605975.1). Classification (GTDB taxonomy): domain Bacteria; phylum Pseudomonadota; class Alphaproteobacteria; order ATCC43930; family CGMCC-115725; genus CAIKMD01. Next base: position 40,685 of record DATNGG010000075.1, read on the forward strand.
GCACCGCAGCCGCGGCCGCGCTCACCTCCGGAGCCGGCACGCTTGCAGAGAGAATGACGCTTGCCCGGATGACAGAGTCCATGGAGGTTGAAAGCGAGGTGATGGGCCGATGACGCAGAGCCAAGACGCGATTTTCAGCAAGGTTCCGGCGGTCACGCTGGGGTTCTGGATCATCAAGATTCTGGCAACCACCCTCGGCGAGACCGGCGGCGATTCGGTGACGATGAGCTGGCTGAATGCCGACCAGCATCCCGAGAATGGCGGGTATCTGATCGGCACCGGCTTATTCCTCGTCGTGTTCATTGCGGCCGTGATCGCGCAAATCACGCGCAAGACATTCAATCCCTGGATCTATTGGCTGGCCATCGTCGCCTCGACGACGGTGGGCACGGCGATGGCGGATTTTTTCGATCGCTCGCTCGGCATCGGCTATGCCGGCGGCTCGACGGTGCTCTTGCTTTGCGTCATCGCCAGCCTCGGCAGCTGGTACTGGTCGGAAGGCACGATCGCCGTCAACACGGTGAGCACGCCGCGGATCGAAGTCTATTACTGGCTGACTATCACTTTCTCGCAAACCCTCGGCACGGCGCTCGGCGATTGGGTGGCCGATACCGATTTGGGCTATGGCGGCGGCGTGGTGTTTTTCGGCACCGGCCTCCTCGTCCTCGCCGTCTTGTATTGGCGGACCCAAGTTTCGCGGGTTGCGCTGTTCTGGGCTGCATTTATCCTGACCCGCCCGCTTGGGGCTACCATCGGCGATTTTCTCGACAAGCCGGTCGCGGAGGGCGGCTTCGACCTCAGCCGGCCACTCGCCTCCCTGGTCATCGCGGTGCTCATCATCGCCTTGATCGCGATCCTGCCGCAGCGGGCAGGGATGCATCCTTCGAGCGCGACGGGCTTCTCTCGCTGATCGCCGGGCGCGGCGCGCGCCGCGCTACTGCGCCGCCGATTGCGCCAGGCGCTTGATCTTGGTTTCGGAGAGCACCGGCTCGAGGTTGAAGACGCGTTTCGCGTTGCCGCCGAGGATGTTGCGCTTCGCCGTTTCCGAGAGAAACGGCAGATCGTAGATCGTCGAGGGCAGGTCCATATCCCAGTGCGGATAGTCCGACGCATACATCAGCTGCGTCTCGGCGTTGATCATCTTGAAGGTCAACTCCAAGGCTTCCTTGTTGTTGACCATCTCCATCGGCTGCGAAGAGTAGTACATCTCGCGCATATAGTCGGAAGGCCGCCGTTTCAGGAGCGGCACCTCGGAGGAGCGCATCATCCATTCATTGTCGAGGCGCTGCATCAGGAACGGAATCCAGGCAAGCCCGCTCTCGATCCAGCAGACTTTCAGCTTCGGGAAGCGCTCCGGCAAGCCGTTCACCAGCCAGTTGGTGAGATGAATGACGTTGAACCACACGAAGCCCAAAGCGTGGACGCCGATGAAGCGGTTGCAGAGCGAGAGGCTCTGATCCTCGCCCCAGGCATAGGCGCCGTGAAAGACGAGGGTGAGATTGCGCTCTTCCATGGCGCGCCACGTCTTCATGAAGGCGTTGTCGTGGACGCTCTTGTAATGCGGCGAGACCACGGTGAAGCCGATCACGCCCTTCTTGTCGCCGAACTCCTCGACCATCTTGTAGCAGGCCTCGGGGTCCTTGAAGGGCAGATAGAGGGTCGATTTGATACGCGGCTCATGCGCCAGGATTTCCTCGCACAGCCAGCGGTTATAGGCACGGGCCAGCGCCACCTCGACCTCGGTGCGGGGCGTGGTGCCGAGGAAGAGCATCGGCGTCGGAAACATGCAGGAGATATCGACCCCGATCGCATCCATCCAGCGCTTGGTCATGGTGATGTCGCGATGCGGCGTGGGCGGCGTCTTCTCGAGCCGCCGCCCGCGGTTGCGGGTGACCCGACCCATGAGGTTCTGATAGGAGCCGGAGGTCGAGGTGAGGCCTTGCGCGCCATAACCCTGATAGCGCGCCTGCTCGCGCATCACCGGGTCTTCGATGTAGTTGCAGATCTGGGCGAAGGATTCGGTCTCGTAATGATGTGCATCGACATCGACGATGAGAAAATCTTCATAGCGGCGCTGGATCGCCTGCTGGTTAGCGTGAGCGAGCAGCGTCTTCGTGTCGAATTCCTCGACCGACAGATCGCGAAAGCTGACCGTATCCATGCAAGAAGTCCTTCTTTGCTCCTCTCTCCCGCGAATGGAGAGCTTTGATCCTTACTGTGCCGCGACGCGTGCCGCGAGGCGCTTGGTCTTCAGCTCCGAGATCACCGGCTCGAGATTGAAGAAGCGCCGCGCATTGCCGCCCAGGATGTTGCGCTTGGCCTGTTCCGAGAGGAACGGCAAATCGTAAATCGTCGAGGGCAGGTCCATGTCCCAATGCGGGTAGTCGGACGAGTACATGAGCTGCGTCTCGGCATTGATCATCTTGAAGGTCAGCTCGAGCGCCTCGCGGTTGTTCACCATCTCCATCGGTTGCGTCGAGTAGAACATCTCACGCATATAGTCCGACGGCCGGCGCTTCAACAGCGGCACTTCCGATGAGCGCATCATCCACTCATTGTCGAGGCGCTGCATCAGGAACGGAACCCAGGCGAGGCCGCTCTCGACCCAGCAGGTTTTGAGCTTGGGGAAACGCTCGGGCAACCCGTTCACCAGCCAGTTCGTCATATGGAGAATGTTGAACCACGCGAAGCCCAGCGCATGCACCGCCATGAAGCGGTTGCAAAGCTCGAGGCTCTGATCGCCGCCCCAGGCATAGGCGCCGTGGAAGACGAGCGGCAGGCCCGCCTCTTCGAGGAGCGCATAGGTCTTCATGTAGGAATTGTCGTAGACCGCCTTGTAGCGCGGCGAGACGATGGTGAAGCCGATGACGCCTTTCTTGCCCGCGAAATCCTTGACCATCTTGTAGGTGGCTTCGGGATCGTTCAGCGGCAGATAGAGCGTCGAGCAGATGCGCGATTCCTCGCGCAGAACGGTCTCGCACAGCCACCGGTTATAGGCGCGGGCGAGCGCGTTCTCGACATCGGGCCGGGGGGTCAGGCCCAGGGTCAGCATCGGCGTCGGGAAGAGGCAGACGATATCGATGCCGATCGCATCCATCCAGCGCTTGGTCAAGGTGACGTCGCGATGCGGCGCGGCCGGGGTTTTCTCATTGGGATTGCCGCCGGTGCGGCGCGTCACGCGGCCCAGCAGGTTCTGATAGCCGCCGCCCGCGGTCGCGGTGGTGATGCCGCCGGTGCCGAAGCCCTGATATTTCGCCTGATCGCGCATCACCGGGTCTTCGATGTATTCGCAAATCTGGGCGAAAGAGGCCGTCTCGAAGTGGTGGCCGTCGACATCGACGATGAGGAAGTCCTCGTAGCGGCGCTGGACCGCCTGCTCGCTCGCATGGGCGAGGAGCGTCTTGGTGTCGATTTCTGCGATCGAGAGATCGCGGAAGTTGACCGTATCCATCGCTAAGTTTCCTCCGTTCGCGTTCGTCTCAACCGGCCTCAGGCCGGGCTGCCCGCCGCCAGGCGCCTGATCTTGGTTTCGGACAGGACAGGATCGAGATTGAAAAACCGTTTGGCGTTCCCGCCGAGGATGTTGCGCTTGGCGGTCTCGCCGAGGAAAGGCAGATCGTAGATCGTCGAGGGCAGGTCCATGTCCCAATGCGGATAGTCGGACGAGTACATGAGCTGCGTCTCGGCGTTGATCATCTTGAAGGTCAACTCCAAGGCTTCCTTGTTGTTGACCATCTCCATCGGCTGCGTCGAGTAATACATCTCGCGCATGTAGTCGCTCGGCCGGCGCTTTAAGAGCGGCACCTCGGAAGAGCGCATCATCCACTCATTGTCGAGGCGCTGCATCAGGAAGGGAACCCAGGCGAGGCCACTCTCGACCCAGCACACCTTCAATTTCGGAAAGCGCTCCGGCAGCCCGTTCACCAGCCAGTTGGTCATGTGCAGAATGTTGAACCAGGTGAAGCCCAGCGCGTGGACGGCGATGAATTTGTTGCACAGCGATAGGCTCTGATCGCCGCCCCAGGCATAGGCGCCGTGGAAGATCAGCGACAGCCCCGCCTCCTCCAGAAGCGCATAGGTCTTCATGAAGGCATTGTCGTAGACCGCCTTGTAATGCGGCGAGACGATGGTGAAGCCGATGACGCCCTTCCGCCCTGCGAAATCCTTCACCATCTTGTAGGTGGCTTCGGCGTCGTTGAGCGGCAGATAGAGCGTCGAGCGGATACGCGGCTCCGCGGCAAGGACCCGATCGCACAGCCAGGAATTGTAGGCGCGCGCCAGCGCCACCTCGACCTCGGGCCGGGGCGTCAAACCCAGAGTCAGCATCGGCGTCGGAAAGAGGCAGACGATGTCGACGCCCATCGCATCCATCCAGCGCTTGGTCAGCGTGATGTCGCGATGCGGCGTGGGCGGAACGGGCTCTTTGTTGGCGCGCGGATTGCGCGTCACCCGGCCCATCAGATTCTGATAGCCGCCGCCCGAGGTCGCCGAAGTGATGCCGCCCGCGCCATAGCCCTGATAGCGAGCCTGGTCGCGCATGACCGGGTCCTCGATATAGTCGAGGATCTCGGCATAGGACATGTTCTCGTAGTGATGCCCATCGACATCGACGATGAGGAAATCCTCATAGCGCCGCTGGATGCTCTGCTGGGTCGCATGGGCAAGCAGGGTCTTGGTGTCGGTCTCGGCAACCGAGAGATCGCGAAAGCTGATCGTGTCCATGCGGAGCGGGTCCTTGCCGGCCGGTCTATTCCGCGGCGCGCGCGGCGAGCCGCCGTGCCTTCGCCTCGGAGACGGTCGGATCGAGCTTGAAGACGCGCTTGGCGTTGCCGCCGAGGATGTTGCGCTTGGCCTGCTCGGAGAGGAACGGCAGGTCGTAGATCGTCGAAGGCAGATCCATGTCCCAATGCGGATAGTCGGACGCATACATCAGCTGCGTTTCCGCATTGATCATCTTGAAGGTGAGCTCAAGCGCCTCTTTGTTGTGCACCATCTCCATCGGCTGGGTCGAATAATACATCTCGCGCATATAATCCGAGGGCCGGCGCTTCAAGAGCGGCACCTCGGAGGAGCGCATCATCCACTCATTGTCGAGGCGCTGCATCAGGAACGGAATCCAGGCGAGGCCGCTCTCGATCCAAATGGTCTTGAGCTTGGGGAAGCGCTCGGGCATCCCGTTCACCAGCCAATTGGTGCAATGGAGGATGTTGAACCAGCTAAAGCCCAGCGCATGCACCGCGAGGAATCGGTTGCAGAGCGAAATGCTCTGATCCGCGCCCCAGGCGAAAGCGCCGTGGAAGACCAGCGGCAGGCCCATCTCCTCGATCAGCGCATAGGTCTTCGCATAGGCGTTGTCATAGACCGCCTTGTAATGCGGCGAGCAAATGGTGAAGCCGATGACGCCCTTCTTGCCGCCGAAATCCTTGACCATCTTATAGGTGGCCTCGGGATCGTTGATCGGCAGATAGAGCGAGGATTTGATGCGCGGCTCCTCGGCCAGCACCGTCTCGCAGAGCCAGCGATTATAGGCGCGAGCCATCGCCACCTCGACCTCGGCGCGCGGCGTCAGGCCGAGGCTCAGCATCGGCGTCGGGAAAAGGCAAATCTGATCGATGCCGATCGCATCCATCCAGCGCTTCGTCATGGTGACGTCGCGATGCGCGCCGGCCGGATATTTCTCCTTGCCGCGACCGGCATAGCGGGTGACGCGCGGCCCGAGCGACTGGTATCCGCCATTCGCCGAGGCGATGCCGCCGCCGCCGAAGCCCTGATACTTCGCCTGATCGCGCATCACCGGGTCTTCGATGTATTCGCACATCTGGGCGTAGGAATAGGTCTCGTAGTGATGCCCATCGATGTCGGCGATGAAGAAGTCTTCGTAGCGGCGCTGGATCGCCTGCTGCGTTGCGTGCTCGAGCAAGGTGGTGGTGTCGAATTCCTCAACCGACAAATCGCGGAAACTGACCGTATCCATCGCTTGATCCTCCGGATCAGCTGCCCGCGCCGCTCTCGGCGTCCTCGGGCAGACGTTTGCCGACGGTCGACCAGGACTGCCACAGCGCGAGGTCGAAGAGCGGCACATTGACGCCTTCGAGCATTGCCGTGGCGCTGATCATCACGTCGGTCGGGGTAATTCCGCTGTTGCGCGCGAAGGGCCGCGGCGGATTGCCGATTTGAGCCTTCGCGGCGTAGAGCCGCACCACGCTCGCAAAGAGCTGTCCCAGCGACTCATTCGCGACATCGTCCAGCCGATCCGCCTCGATCGTCTCGGCGAAGGACGCGGCGATATCGCTCGCCAGCTCCGTCAGCCTCGCCTTGCGATCGTCAGACGTCGACATAAACCGCGCCATCCTTGGCGACGACATTGAATTTCTGCAGCCGGATGCGCTTGTCGCAGACATTCACGCCGGTCTCGAGATGGAATTCATAGGCGTGCCAGGGGCAGACGATGTGCATGTCGTTCTTGTCGTAATCCTGGTGCAGGAAGGTCCGGTCCGGCGCGATCACGTCGAGCACGGCGGGCATGCGAATGCCCTCGCAGACCGGGCCGCCCTGATGGGGACAGAGATTGCGGTAGGCATAATATTTGCCGCCATGGCGGATGACGCCGACCTCGACCGTGCCGGCCTGTACAACCCGCACCCCGCCCTCGGCGATCTCCCCATCCTTGCAAACCAAGACTTCTGCCATTGTGCGCGCTCCCGTCCCTTTCGCGTGTTACGGATTGATCGGATCATAACTTTTCGCCTGCGGCTTGCCCATAGGGATGGCAGGGGATTTTTGGCCGCTTCCTGCATTGGCCCTATGCCGGCGACGCAGCCCGGCACCGCCCGATGCCGGCACCCGTCTTGGTGGTAGCGGGTTTCTGCGGTCCGCGCCGCTCAGTCGGTCATCACATAGGTGTTGAAGACATGCCGCCCCGTCCGGGACGGAAAGCCGCCGCGCACTGCCCCCGGACGCTGGTCCTGATAGATCGTGCCCATCAGCGGGCTCAAGGGCCGGCTGTTCGGCACGGCGAGCCACATGCGCAGCAAGTGCCGGCAGCGCTCGGGCTCGGGCCAATCCTCGAAAGCGGTGCGGGCATGAAAGCAGGTGTGATTGTTAACAAGCTGGAGATCGCCCGGCTCGAACATCATCGAGAAATTGAACTCCTCGCTATTGGCGAGCGTGTCGATCATCGCTCGCGCCTCGATTTGCGCCGGGGTGAAGCGCGGCACATCGGGAAAGGCCTGGGCGTTCTTGATTTGGCCGTCGATATAGCGGCACGAGAAAGACCCGTCGCGCTCGCTGAAGATCGGCTGCGCGTAATAGGGTTTCTCGCCCGGCGGCTCCTGCTTGTTCCAGCTCCAGAAGAAGGGCTGGTAGAGCACATCGAGCAGATCGGGCCGCTGGCGCGCGATCTCGTTCCGCACCGCGACCGAGCTCGCGAGCTTGCTGAGGCCGCCGCTCTTGGCCGTATGCAGCACGAAGAGGCCGGTCACGTCGCAGCTATCGGTGTGAAAATTGAGCCGCTGGTTCGATTGATAGCCGCGCCCGCCGGCGCTTTCGGTGATAACGCCGAAATTCTTCACATCCCCTAAGAGATCACCGACGCGGCTTTGCGAGCGGGCCGTACCGAGATGCTTGCCCATGCCCCAATAGATGAGGCGCAGCTCGTCCTTGCCGTGGCGCTCATTGGGAAAGCCGCGGAACAGCTGGAGGCCGCTTCCATTTTCGAGCCGCTCGCGCGCCATCGCGAACAGAGATGAGACCTGCGGCAGTGGGAAATCCTCGCGCTCCAGGGTCTCGAGCGTCTTGCCGCGCTCGCACGCCGTGGCGAAAGCCGCTTCGATCTCGGCGATTTCGCCGGCCGTCCAGTGATGGATCCAATCGCTCGATGCCACGAGCGCGGGACCGCGCCAATCCGAAGGACCGGTGATGAGTTTCGCCATGCGGTTCCTCCCGCGGGAATTCGCGCAACGTTCGCCGAGGCTACGCCGCGGCGATGGGCGAGTCCATGTCGGTGCGACGGGTGCCTTGGCGAAGAGCCCCGGAGAGCGCAATGCATCGACTCGCGGCGGGCTTTGCCATATTCTGTGCCGCCTTACGGGGAGGATACGGGGAGGAAAATGAAGCCATCAGCTCGTCTGTTTTTGATCGGCGCCGCCATGCTCGGCGTCGCGATGACCGGCGCCGACAGGGCGCAAGCGCTCGACAAGGTCCATGCCGGCAAGGCGGTCGCCGTCGCCTGGTCGTTCATTCCGCTCGATGTCGGCGTGGCCGAGGGGATCTACGCCAAATACGGGCTCGATGTCGACATCACCGCGTTCGGCGGCGACGCGAAGCTGCAGCAGGGCCTCGCCTCGGGCAGCACCGATTTCGGCCTCGGCAGCGGACCGGGCATGGCTTTCGTCGCCAAGGGCGCGCCGGTCATCGCGGTGGCGGCCTTCGCCACCGAGCCGCGCAATCTCTCGGTCATCGTCGGCGCGGATTCACCGATCCACAAGGTCGCCGATCTCAAAGGCAAGCTCATCGGCGTGACGACGGCGGGCTCGCTCACCGATTGGCTGGTCCACCGCTTGTCCGCCACGGAGGGCTGGGGCAAGGACGGCGTGCGCACCGCCGCGCTCGGACCGTTCGATACGCAGCTTGCGGCAATGAAGACGCATCAGATCGACGGCATGATGGTCGCGACCGAGGCAGGCTTTCTCCTCGAGGAGAAGCATGAGGGGCGCATCATTGTCGGCATGGAGAAATACGCGCCGAAATTCCACACCCACGTGGTATTCGCGCGCCGGGAGCTGGTCGAGAAGAACCCCGATCTCGTCAACCGCTTCCTCAAGGGCTTCTTCGCCTCGATCGCTTTCATGAAAGCGAATAAGGAGAAGACCTCCGAAATCGCGGTCAAGGAGCTGCACGAGACGCCGACGGTCGCGCGCCGCACCTGGGACTACGAAATCACGATGCTCGAGACCGACGGGCATTTCGACCCGGCGGCCGTCGAGGTGCTGAAAGAATCCTGGCTCGAGCTCGGCATGCTCGACAAGAAGCCGACCGACGACCAGCTCTTCACCACCAAATTCCTGCCGGTGAAGCCATAGATGATAAAGCAGATTGGTAAAGCGCTGGCCGCGGCGATCGCCGCGGCCGCGATGCTGCTCGGCGCGGGGACGGGGCGCGCGCATGCCGCCGACAAGCTCCATGTCGGCAAGGCGATCAACGTGCTGTGGATCTACACGATCCTCGATATCGGCGTCGATCAGGGCATCTTCAACAAATACGGTCTCGATATCGAGATTTCGGTGCTGCCGGGCGATGCGAAGTTCCAGCAGGCGCTGATCTCGAAAAGCATCGATATCGGGCTCGCCAGCGGCGCCGCGATGGCGCTCTCGGTCAAGGGCTCGCCGGCGATTGCGGTCGCCGCGTTCTCCGGGGCGCCGCGGAATTTTTCGGTCATCGTCGCTGCCGATTCCGACATCAAGGAGGTGAAGGACCTGAAGGGCCGGCTGCTGGCGAGCGCAACCGCGGGCTCGCTGCCGCAATGGCTGATGAAGCGCCTCGCGATGAAGGAGGGCTGGGGCGTCAACGGAATCCGCATGACCGCGACCGGCGGCTTCGAGGCGAGCATGGCGGCGACGCTGACCCATGCGGTCGACGGTTTCATGGGCGCGACCGAAGCGGGCTTGAAGCTCGAGAAGGAAAAGCGCGCGCGGATCGTCACCAACATGGAAAAATACGCGCCGCGCTTCATCACGCAGGTCGTCTCGACGCGCAGGGATTTCGTCGCGGAGCACCCCGATCTGGTCGAGCGCTTCCTCAAAGGCCTTTTCGCGACCGTCGCCTTCGTCAAGACACACAAGGAGAAGACGACCGAAATCGCCACCCGCGTCCTGCATCAGGACAAGGACGTGATGGAGAAGACCTACGATCTCGAATTGCCGATGCTGTCGAGCGACGGCACCTTCGATGCGCCGTCGATCGAGGTGTTGAAGGAGTCTTATGTCGAGATGGGCATTCTCGACAAGAAGCCGGATGACGCGCAGCTCTTCACCACAAAATTCCTGCCGGTGAAGCCGTAGATGATGAAGCGGGTTGGCAAGGCATTTGCCGCGGCGACCGCCGCGGCGGCGATGCTTCTCGGCGCGGGCAGCGCGCCCGCGCGCGCCGCCGACACGCTTCATGTCGGCAAGGCGATCAGCGTGCTGTGGGTCTATACGATCCTCGATATCGGCGTCGAGAAAGGCATCTTCGCCAAATACGATCTCGACGTTCAGATCACGGTCCTACCCGGCGAAGCGAAATTTCAGCAGGCCTTGGTCGCAAAAAGTATCGATATCGGCCTCGGCAGCAGCACCTCGATGCCGGTTTCGCTGCGCGGCTCGCCGGCGATCGCGGTCGCCGCCTATGCCGGCGCGCCGCGCAATTTCTCGGTCAATGTCATCGCCGATTCCGACATCAAGACGGTGAAGGACCTGAAAGGGCGCCTGCTGGCGACGGCAACCGCGGGATCCCTGCCGGAATGGCTGATCAAGCGGCTGTCGATCGTCGAGGGCTGGGGCGTCCACGGCATTCGCACCACCGCGACCGGCGGCTTCCAGGCGACCTTCGCCGCGACCGTCACCCACGCCGTCGACGGCTTCATGGGCGCGACCGAGGTCGGCTTGCAGCTTGAAGAGCAAAAGCGCGGCCGGATCATCACCAACATGGAGCACTACGCGCCGCGCTTCATCACCCAGATCGTCTCGACGCGCAGCGATTTCATCGCCGAGCATCCGGAGCTTGTGGACCGCTTCCTCAAAGGCCTCTTCGCGACCGTCGCTTATGTGAAGCACAATAAAGCGCCGTCGGACGAGGTCGCGGCGCGGGTCCTGCACCAAAGCCCCACGGTCATCGACCGCACCTACGACACCGAGATCTCGATGCTGTCGGATGACGGCACCTTCGATCCCGAGGCGATGAAAGCCTTGAAAGCCTCCTTCGTCGATATGGGCATCCTCGCCGCCGCGCCGCCGGACGACAAGATTCTGACCACCCGTTTCCTCCCCGTGAAGCCTTGAAGGACCACGCACCGTGAATTCGAAAGCTACACTTCTCGCCGCGGCATTTCTCCTTGCCGCGCTTCCGGCACGAGCCGCCGACACCGTCCATGTCGCCAAGGCCGTCAGCACGCAATGGGCCTTCCTGCCGCTCGATATCGGGCACGAGGAAGGCATCTTCGCCAAACACGGCGTCGATCTCGACATCGTCGCGATGACCGGCGAGGCGAAGCTGATGCAGGGCCTGACCGCCGGCAGCCTCGATTTCGGCGTCGCCGGAAGCCCGGGCGCGGCGCTCGCGGTCAAAGGCGCGCCGGTTATCGCCGTCGCGGTCTTGACCAACCAGCCGCGCAATTTCTCGGTCGTCGTCACCAAGGACTCGCCGATCAGGACCATCGCCGATCTGAAGGGCAAGCTGATCTCGGGCGCGACCGCCGGCGGCTTGCCGGAATGGCTCGTCAAGCATCTCGCCGTGGTCAAAGGCTGGGGCCCGACCGGCATCCGCACCATCGCGCTGGGCTCGCCGAGCGCCAGCCTCTCTGCGGTGATGACGCATCAGGTCGACGGCATGATGACCTCGACCACGACCGGCTATCAGCTCGAAGAGAAGGGCCAAGGCCGCATCATCACGCAGATGGGCGATTTCGCGCCGCACTTTCACACCGAAATGGTGTTCGCGCGCCGCTCTCTGGTCGACAGCAACCCCGATCTGGTGAAGCGCTTCCTGCAAGGGCTTTTCGCCACGGTCGCCTTCATCAAGACGAACAAGGACAAGACCGACGCGATCGCGACGCAGGTTCTGCGCCAGACCCCGATGGTCGCCAGCCGAACCTACGACAACGAGGTCCAGACCTTGTCGAGCGACGGGAATTTCGACCCGGCGGCGCTCGCCGTGCTGAAGCAATCCTTCATCGAGATGAAGATTCTCGACAAGAAACCGAGCGACGCGCAGATGCTGACGACGAAATTCGTCCCGGTGAAATTTTAAGAAGGCAGCAGCGCAAGACGGGGCGGGCGAGGCACCGCCGACGCTCAAAAACGCGTGATCGGTTGCAGTTCCGCAGAAATATGTGTCGCGGCGTGTCGGCGCGATGCGGCCCTATGCGTCCTTGGGATATCGACAACCACCCAAGAGGAGCCGCCCATGCGCAAGATTATCGTTGCCACCTTCTCCAGCCTCGATGGCGTCATGCAGGCGCCCGGCGGCCCGCAAGAAGACCCGACCGGCGGCTTTGCCTTGGGCGGCTGGACCGCGCCCTATTTCGACGAGGCGCTGGGCGCCTCCATGGGCGAAATCTTCGGCCGGCCGTTCGACCTGCTTCTCGGCCGCAAGACCTACGAGATTTTCGCGGCGCACTGGCCCTATGTCGCCAATCCGGACGGTCCGATCGCTGCGGTGTTCAACCGGGTGACGAAATATGTCGCGTCGCGCGGCAAGCCGAAGCTCGCTTGGCAGAACAGCCAGCTGCTCGGCGAGGACGTCGTCGCCGCGCTGAAGCAGCTCAAACGCGAGGACGGGCCCGACCTTCTCGTTCAAGGATCGAGCGATCTTCTCCAAACGCTGTGGAAGAACGGGCTGGTTGACGAGCTCAGCGTGTTGATCTTCCCGCTCGTGCTTGGCAAGGGCAAACGTCTTTTCGGCGATGGCGCGATTCCCGCCGGGCTGAAGCTGGTCAAGTCGCGCTCCTACCCGACTGGCGTCATCGTGGCGAATTACCAGCCCGCCGGCGCGGTCAAGGTCGGCGATTTCCAATTGACCGAGCCCAGCGAGGCCGAGCTCGAGCGCCGGCGCAACCTGCGTTGAGCAAGCTTTAATTCGCCACGCAAGCGGCGGCGAGGCGCCGCACGGCACCCGGGCCGTCGAGCGCGGCGAGCGCCGCCTCGATGGTATCGAGACGCTCGGGGCCGAACAGCGGCGCGGCATTGGCGTGGAATTTCGCGCGGATCTCGTCCTCGCCCAGCGGCCGCTCGGCGCTGCCGCGATTGTGCGGCTCGATGCGCTCGAAGCGCTTGCCGTCGCGCGTCTCGATGATGACCCAGCCTTTGAACTGGCCAGGCTGCGCCGTCGCATCGACCGTGTATTCGACCCTCTGCGCCAAGGCGCGCACGGCGGCGCGGGTCTCGGCATCGCCGCGATAGCTCTGCCCGTCGAGCCGCCCGGTCACGAGCGCCTCGGCGATGGAATATTGCAGCGAAGCCCGGCCCTGCCAGTCGTTCAACGGCGCGATTTTCGCGGCGCGCGGCTCGCAGACGACGCCGATCATGTAGTCGGCGATCGGACAGATCACGCGGGCGACAGCCTCTGCCCGGACGCCCTCTTCGCGCAACGCCAGCGCCGCATCGATGAAGGCATGGATGACATGGGCGCAGGGATAAGGCTTCAGCGAGATCGCAAGGCACTCCCAGCGGCGGCCAAGCGCCGCGGTAACGGAGGCAAAATCGAAACCGTAATCGGGGTCTTGGACATGGGTGCGGAACAGCCCCGCCGCGCCTTCGAAGACCTGCGCCGGTCCGGTATGGCCGTGCTTGGCAAGGAGCGCCGCGGCGATGCCCGATTGCGCCCCCCATCCCGCATGGAGGTTGGGCGCTTCGGCGCCCTCGCTCATCCCTTGGCCGAGACCCGCCGCGAAGCTGCCGGTGATGCCGACGGCGTTTGCCGTCGCGCGCGCATCGAGCCGCAACAGCCGGCAGGCGGCGAAGGTTGCCCCCATCGCGCCGAACAGCCCGGTCGGATGCCAGCCGCGCTTGTGGAATTGCAGCGGCGCGGCCATGCCGGTGCGGCAGGCGAGCTCGCTGCCGGCGATCAGCGCGACGAGAAATTCATCGCCCGCCGCGTCGATCTCCTCGCCCAGCGCGAGCGTCGTCGCAAGCAACGTCGCGGTGACATGGACGATGGTCGCGTTGTGCGTGTCGTCGAAGGAGAGCGCCGACGCCATCGCGCCATTGGCGAGAGCCGCGTTCTGCGGCGATATCCGCTCGGGAAAGCCGAGAATATGCGCATGACCCTGCCCGCCCATGGCCATGGCGCCGGCGCGGATTTTGCGGCCGTAATCCTGTGTTGCGGCTGCGAAGGCGCAGCCGAGCGTATCGAGAACGTGCCGCTTGACGGCGCTCACCGCCTCCGTCGGAACATCGCCCGGCATAAGTGCCGCGCTCCATTGGGCAAGCTCTTCGCTGATGGTGGGCATGAGCCTTCCTTTGCGCCGTGATCCGGCAAGAAAGTTAACATATCGAATTGCGCCGCGGCCTAGCGCCCGTCTATGCTTTCGCCGGGAGAGCCGCCGGCCGCGGGGCCGCGGCGATCAGGAGAGAACCGATGAGCGCATCCGGCACCGCCACCTCGGACACACCCGACAACATCCGCAAAGCCTGGAACGAGGCGCATGTCGCACCGCTCTGGGAGCAACTCGCAGCGCACAACACCGAGGTGCATCGCGACCGCGCCTTCATCTGGAAATGGCGCACGATGCGCCCGCTGATCGAAGACGCGCTTCAGCTCAAGGATATGCGCGCTATCGAGCGCCGCGTCCTCACCCTGACAAATCCCAATCTGCGCGCCGATTCCATGGGCGCGACGCCGACCTTGACCGCGGCGCTGCAGATCCTGAAGCCCGGCGAAAGCGCGCGCCCGCATCGTCACTCGCCCAACGCGCTGCGCTTCGTGCTCGAAGGCGAAGGCGCCTATACCATCGTCGACGGCAAGGAATGCCTGATGGAAGAGGGCGACCTCATCACCACCCCCGGCTGGACCTGGCACGAGCATGTACATCGCGGCAACCGCCCGATCATCTGGCTCGATTCGCTCGACGTGCCGCTGCATCGCTATCTCGGCACCGATGATTTCGAGCCCGGCCCGCCCAATCGCATGCCGCCGACCGCGCCCGATGCACTGTTCGCAATCGCCAATGTCGTCCCCGACGGGATCGAGGCCAATCCGGCCTATTCGCCCGTCTTCCGCTATCCCTGGGCGCAGGTCACCGCGGCGCTCGCAGCGGCGCCCCTCGCCAAGGACGGCACGCGGCGCGTGCGCTATGTCAATCCGATGAATGGCGGCCCGGTCATGTCGCTGATCGACTGCTACCTCGTCGAGCTCGCCGATGGCGAGACCCTGCCGCTGCGCACCAGTGCCAGCATGGTTTGCGCGGTCGTCGAAGGCAGCGGCACGACGCGCATCGGCGACGACACGATCGCCTGGGAGCCCAAGGACGTCTTCACTCTGCCGACCGGCGCGTGGATCCGCCATCGCGCGCAGGGCAAGGCACGCATCTTCGTCGTCAGCGATCGCGAGGTGCTGCGGCGCCTCGATCTGCTCGAGGAAGAATACGGCGGAACGGCCTGAAGCATTTGGGTTCACCATCATGCCTGTGACTGAAACGCCGATACTCATCGTCGGAGCCGGGCCGGTCGGCCTTTCGCTGGCGAGCGAGCTTGGCCGCCGCGGCGTGCATTGCCTCATCATCGAGCAAAGCGACGGCGTGATCTATCACCCGCGCGCAACGGCGCTCAACGCGCGCACCATGGAATTGCTGCGGCGCTGGGGCGTCGCCGAGCGGGTGAAGCGCGATGGCACGCCGCCCGATTTTCCGCATACCGCGCTCTACCTGACCAGCTTCGATGGGTACGAAATCGCTCGCATCGAGCGTCCGAGCCATGGCGGCGCGGCGCCCTCGCCGATCAGCCCGGAGCGGCCGCAGCGCTGCAACCAGCTGTTTCTCGATCCCATCCTGCGCGATCTCGTTCTGTCGCTGCCTTCGGTCACGCTGCGCTATCGCTGCCGTTTCGAGTCGCTGGTCGAAGAGGGCGACCGCGTCATCGCCCGGGTGCGCGATCTCGCAAGCGGCGCCGAGGAGACGATCGCCGCGCAGTATCTTGTCGATTGCAGCGGCAGCCACAGCCCGATCCGCCGCGCCTTCAAGATCGGCATGACCGGCCAATCCGAGACCGAATACCATTTCAGCGTCTTCATTCGCCTGCCCGAGCTGTGGAAGCATCACGACAAGGGCAAGGCCGCGCTGACCTTCTTCGTCGATGAGAAGGGTTCGTGGCGCAATCTTGTGATGATCGACGGCAAGGAGCTTTATCGCTTCGCTCTCGCGGGCAAGGAATTCTACGACAATCCCGATGCGGTTGACGTCAACTGGCACTTCAACCAGGTGGCCGGGCCCGACATTCCGCGCGAGATCCTCTCGGTCGTGCGCTGGAGCGCCTGCGATGTGGTGGCCGACCGCTATCGCGTCGGACGCGTGTTCCTGGTCGGCGATGCCGCGCATCAAAACCATCCTTCGGGCGGATTCGGCCTCAACACCGGCATGGGCGATGTCGACAATATCGGCTGGAAGCTCGCAGCGATGCTGCAAGGCTGGGGCCGGCCGGGCTTGCTCGATTCCTACGAGCTCGAGCGCCGGCCAGTGGGGTTGCGCAACATCAACCAGGCCTATACCGGCCATGCGGACAACCGCGACCGGCCTTCGCATCCGGACATCATGAAGGACACGGCCGAAGGCGCGCAGGCGCGCGCCCGGATGAGAGAGCAAATCCTGGCGAGCCAGCCGGCCATGGTGCTGACCGACGGTATCGCCCTGGGCTATCGCTACGATCAGTCGCCGATCGTCGTGCCCGACGGAACGCCGCCGACGCCCGACACGATCAGCCTCTACGTGCCGACCGCGCGGCCGGGATCGCGCGCACCGCATGCCTGGATCACCGAGGCCCGCTCGACGGTCGATCTCTTCGGCGGCGGCTTCGTCCTGTTGCGGCTCGGCAACGGCGCGCCCTCGGGCGAGGCGATCGAAGCCGCGTTCCGGCGGCGCGAAGTGCCGCTCGAAATCGTGCCGATCGCCGATCCGGCAATCGCCAAGCTCTATGAGAAGAAGCTCGTGCTGGTCCGGCCGGACGGGCACGTCGCGTGGCGGGCCGATGCGCCGCCCGAGGACGCGCTGGCCCTCGCCGACCGCGTGCGGGGAGCCGCCAGCTAGACCTCTCTCACGGATGACTCCACGCTCAATCTCGTCATTCCGGCCGAAGCGAGGCGGAGAGCCGGAATCCATTTGCCGCCACGATGGATAGGATATATGGATGCCCGCTTTCGCGGGCATGACGGTAGAGGGCGCCAAACGTTAGAGTTGGCACGCTAAGGAGGACCCGACATGAAATGCGTCGAGATTGTCGCAACCACCGGCATCGACGGCCTGCGTATTGTTGAGCGCCCCACGCCCAAAACCGGTCCGCGCCAGGTCCTGGTGCGCATGCGCGCCGCCTCGCTCAATTATCGCGACGCGATGATCCTTTCCGGCAATTACGCGCGTGGCGTCAATTTGCCACGGATCCCGTTGTCCGACGGCGCGGGCGAGATCGTCGAGGTCGGTGCCGAAGTGACGCGCGTCAAGCCGGGTGATCGCGTTTGCGGCACCTTCTTTCAGCGCTGGATCACCGGCCCGGTCTTTCCTGAAATCCAGGACGCGGCGCTGGGCGGGACGGCCGAAGGCGTTCTGACCGAGTTCGCGCTCCTCGAAGCCGAAGGCGTCGTGCGCTTTCCCGACCATCTGAGCTTCGCCGAGGCCGCGACCTTGCCCTGCGCCGGCTTGACCGCCTGGCATGGCCTCTTCGAGGCCGGCAATCTGCGCGCCGGAGACACGGCGCTGTTCCTCGGCACGGGCGGCGTCTCGATCCTCGGCCTGCAACTCGCCCGCGCGGCCGGCGCCCGCGCGATCATCACCTCCTCGAGCGACGAGAAGCTCGAGCGCGCCAAGACGCTCGGCGCCAGCGACACGCTCAACTATGCGAAGAACCCCAATTGGGCGGCTTCGGTGCGCGAGCTGACTGGCGGGCGCGGCGCCGATTGCGTGCTCGACGTGGCCGGCGGCGAGAGCACCAAGGGCGCGCTCGAAGCTCTGCGCCATGGCGGGCACATGGCGATCATCGGCGGCCGGTCGGGGCCTGGCGGCGAGCTCGACCGCCGCTTCATTTTGCAGAAAGGCCTGCGCGTTTCGGGCATCAATGTCGGCAGCCGCGCCATGTTCGAGGCGATGAACCGCGCCATCGCGGTCTCGCGCCTCAAGCCGGTGGTCGACCGCACCTACGATATCGCCGACAGCGTCGCCGCCTATCGCGATTTCCTTACCGGCAAGCATTTCGGCAAGATCGTCATCACGATCTGACGCGACGCCTCAGCCGAGCGCGTCCATCCCCTCGATCGCGCGCGACAACGCGGCGAGCGCCGCGTCGCTGGTCGTCGCGGCGAGCGCCGCGGCGGCCAGAGTCTCCGCGCGGCCGGCGCCGATCACCGGATCGGCGAGCCGGTGATATTTCGCGCGCAGCGCCGCCCCATCGAGGCTCAGCGACGGATCGCCGAGCGCATCGGTGACCAGCACATCCGGCTTGCGGCCGCCGGCAAGCCTCAGCGCAACACGCGCGGGATAGGCTTTCGGGAAATAAGCCGCGAGCGCCGGATCGGGCACCACTTCGACGCGCGCCATGAACGCGGAAATCGCGGGATCGCGGCTGAGATCGGGACGGACCACGTCGTCGAGCAGCTCCGGCCGGTGCGCCGCGAGAGCAAGCTGATAGGCTACGCTGGTGATGCGCGCGAGCCGTCCCTGGCCGGCATTGCGCTGGCCGATCATGCCGGCATAGGCGGGCGGCACGGCAATGCGCACGGATTCGATCTCGCCCGGCGTGGTTTCTGCCAAGAGCCGGCGAAACCCGTCGATCGCCGCCGTCGCCTGCTTGGCGGCGCAATAGGGTTTGTAGCTGACCGCGGCGATCGCGCCCTCGCCCTCAAGCGGCGCGAGAAGCGGCGACTTGTCGCAAGCAATGCCGTGGGTGCGCTGGAGCCAATCGCCGTCGAGCAGCTGGCGGTCGCCGCGATAGCCGCCGCCGGCGGCAAGCGCCGCGAACACGCCCGCGCGCGCGGCCTGGCCGAGGAGGATCCAACGCGGCGACGGCGCGCTCGGCCCGCCCGGGGCGCCGCTCGTCAGATTGAGCGCGATCGCCAGCGCATCGGCGGTTTGACGCGCATCGAGGCCGAGCAAGGCAGCGGCGGTCGCGGCGGCGCTGGCCGGCGCGGCGAAGAAGGTCGGCCACACGCCGCGATAGAGGATGCTCGCGCCCGAGATCGCAAGGCTCAGCCGGATCATCGCCTCGTAGCCGGCGGCGAGGCCGCGCGCGAAGCTTATGGCGCGCGGCGTGCCAAGCACCCCCGCCAAGGTCAGCGCCACCGGCACCACGACCGAGCCCGGCGTCGTGCAGGATTCCATATGGATATCGTCAATCTCGGTGTTGCGGATCATCGCGATGCGCAGCGCGAGCCGATCGAGCGCCGCCTCGCCGAAAGCCGCGGGAAGGCCGGGCGGCGTCTGGGCCAGCTGGCGCAGCGCGGCCGTATCCTCGGTGCGCGTGCCGGCCTGCCAGGCGCCGAGCGTGTCGAGGAGATGAAGCGCGAGAAGCGGCGACGGGGGTACGCCCGGCGCGGCAAGAATTTCGGCAAATTCTTCGAGGACGGTCGCCATGGGAGCTTCAGCCTATTTCGCCGGCAGGAAAGCGTCGGTGTAGAGCTTCGTCATCTCGGGGGCATGATCGAGGAGCTTCATCTCGACAAAAGCCTCGCCCAGCGCCTTCAGCCCCTCGGCGTGGAAGCGGCCATCGGGCGAGAAGATTTTGATCACGTCATCATATTCCCGGTTCTCGACCTCGGGCGCGTAATGCGTGTAGTTGCGGGTGATCGCGACCGTCTCGTCCTTGTGCCCGCGCATCCAGGCAATGGTCTCGAGCCAGGCCTTGACGAAGCCGCGCACCGCCTTGGGATCGTCATGGATGATGCGGTTGGAGGCATAGAGCGCCTGGCCGACGAACTCATGCCCGAGCTCGAAATGCGACAGCACCAGCCTTCCGCGCTTCGCGAGCTCGAGCTGGTAGCCGAGCGCCGCGGGCGCCACCACCGCGTCGATCCGGTGCGTCGTCAGCAGCGCCGTCTCGTTGGCGACGTCGCTGCCGATCGGCACCAGGGTCGCATCGTCCGGCGCCCAGCCATGCTGACGCATATAGCGGCGCATCAGCCATTCGGTGAAGGAGCCGGCCGTCGTCACGCCGATATGCTTGTGCTTCAGGTCCTCGGCGCTGCGCGCGGGGGAATCGAACGGCACGAGAATGCCGAGCGTCGCGCCGCGCCCGGCAACCGCCACCGCATGTTCGGGCGCGCCCTTGGCGATGAACGCCATGTCGGTGCCGGCCGAAACCGCGAGATCGATCCCGCCCGCGACAAAGGCCTGCTGCAGCTTGGCACCGCCGCCGAAATCCGTGACTTCGAGATCGAGGCCCTCTTTGGCGAAAAATCCCTTCTCGATGCCGATGCGCAGCGGCAGGAAAGTGAAATTGCGCCCGGATGGCGTTCCGGCGTGGATCGTCTCCGCCGCGGCCGCACCGGATAGAGCGAGAGCGGCGGCGAATCCCAGCGCCAGAGCGCGCGCGACGAGAACCTGCTGCATTGCGTTTCCTCCCTTGAGGCGCCGCCGAAACGAACCCGGTCGGCGCGTGGCCGCAACGCCGCTGCGCCGGCCGCTCTGCGGCCTGCACGGCGGCTTGGGCCCGGCTTGCCGCTTCAGCCGTTATGCCAGCGGCTGAAGCGCCTCTCGCCCATGCGGCAGATTTCGTTGAGCGTCACCGCGATCGCCGCGAGAACGGCGATCAGCGCGAAGAGATCGGGCGGCGCGAAGCTCTCGGCGAAGAGCCGCGTGTAGAAGCCGATGCCGGCGGTCGAGACATAGAGCTCGGCCAGCAGCACGCCGAGCAGCACCAGCGTCATGCCCAAGCGCATCCCGGTGAAGAAGCTCGGGATCATATGCGGGAAGACGATCGAGGTGAAAATCTGCCAGCGATTGGCGCCCATCGAGCGGGCGGCGGTGAGCAGGCTCGGGCGGAGGTTCTGCACGCCGCCGACCGTCGTCACGATCACCGGGAAAATCCCATGGCTCAGGCCGAAGGCGATTTTCGCCGCCGGACCGATGCCGAAGGAGAGGATGAAGAGCGGCAGCACGGTCGCCTGCGGGATCGAATAGAGCAGCAGGATGACCGGCAGGATCGCCTTTTTGGTGAAGCCCTGCAAGCCGACGATCAGCCCGATCGTCATGCCGAAGCTCACCGACAGGACGAAGGCGACGAAGACCTCGTAGATCGTGACCCAAATCGCGTGGATGATTTTCGGGTCGGAGAAAATACGCGGGAGCGCCACCACCGCCTGCGAAGGCGGGCAGAGGAAGAGCGGGTCGGCATAAAGCCGCGCGCCGACTTCCCAAATCACCAGCAGGGCAATGATCACGACGAGCCGGGCCATTCCCGGCGACATGATCGGTCCGCGGCGCCCGTTCATTGCATCCCCCTGCGGCCGCGGGCCTCGGCGAAGGTGACGATGACATTGATGACGATCGCAATCAGCACCGCGAACAGGATATTGCTGAACATGCGCGAGGTTTCCATGTTCTCGGCCAGCGAGACGATGCGATGACCGAGCCCCGCCAGCGAGGAAATGGTCTCGCCGCCGAGGATCGACAGGAACGCGACGATGCAGCCGATCCGCAGCCCGGTGAGCACGACGGGAAAAGCCGCCGGCAGCATCACCGACCAGAAGAGCTGAAAGTCGGATGCGCCCATCGAGCGCGCCGCGGTGATATAGGCCTTGTCGACATAGGCGAGGCCCGCGATCGTGTTGAGCACGATCGGGAAGAACGCGATGGTGGTGCCGATGGCGATTTTCGAGCCCGGCCCCAAGCCGAAGAACAAGAGGTAGAGCGGGAAGAGCAGAATGGCCGGAATCGAATAGAGGCCGGCGAGCAGCGGATCGAAGACGCGGACCGCATAGCCCGACCGGCTGATGAGATAGCCGAGGGTGCAGCCGCTGACCGAGGCAAGGAGCACCGCGGTGACCCATTCGCGCACGGTCACCAGCAGATCCGGCCAGATGCTGTCGGCGGTGAAAAGCACCCAGAAGCCCTCGAACACCGGAATCGGCGGGGGCAGCAGAAGATGGTTGATGCCGCCCGGCAAGGTCGCCCAATACCAAGCGCCCAGAACGGCGACGAGAATGCCGAGCTGTACCAGATGGGCGGCGAGACGCGATGGTTTCTTCATGCGCCCTCCCTCACCTCGCCTCGCTCGATCATCGTCTTGCGAATCTCTTCGTGCAGCAGCTCATAGAGCTCGTTGCGCAAGCCGTTGAGCTTGCTCGAGGTCATGAAATTGCTTTTGCGCGGATGGCCTTCCTCGACATGGATCAGCTTCTTCAGCCGGCCGGGCCGGGCCGTCAGCACCGCCACCCGATCGGCCAGGAAGACCGCCTCGGCGAGGCTGTGCGTGACGAAGACGATGGTCTTGCCGGTCTGCGCCAGCAGCACCGAGAGGTCCTCGCCGAGCACCATGCGGGTCTGCTCGTCCAGCGCGGCAAAGGGCTCGTCCATCAGCAGGATCTCGGTCTTGAGGCCCAGCGCGCGGGCGAGCTGGACGCGCTGTTTCATGCCGCCCGAGAGCTGGCCCGGATAATGGTCGCAGAAATCCGCCAGCCCCACCGCCCGGAGCGACTGGAGCGCGCGCTCCTGGCGCTCGGATTTGGCGACGCCCTGGAAGGCCATGCCGAGCTTCACATTGTCGATGACGGTGCGCCACGGGAAGAGCGTGTTCTCCTGGAACACGAACGCGACCTTTTGCGGCGAGGGCCCGCGCACGACATGGCCGTCGATCGTCACCTGTCCCGTGGTCGGCGACGCCAGCCCGCCGATGATGTTGAGCAGCGTGCTCTTGCCGCAGCCCGAGGGGCCGATGAGGCAGAGCAGCTCGCCGCGCGCGATATCGAGCGAAGCGCTCTCCAGCGCCACCACCCGGCGCGGATCGCCCTCCGCACCGAAGGCCTGGCTGACGCTATCGACTCGAATGACCGCTTCCGCGCCGCTCACTTCGCACTCCTCTTCGATCTCGATCTCACTTTGCACCCGGCAGAAATTTTTCGGTGTAGAGCTTCGACATGTCCGGCTCGGCCGGAAGCTGCTTGGTCTCGACGAAGGACCGCGCGAGCACGGCCAAGCCCTTGGGATCGAACTTGCCGGTATCGGAGAGGCTCGGCATGACCTCGTCATAGGCGCTCGCCGCGATGGCCAGCGGCTGGTGCATCACGGGCGCGGCGAGCTTCACGGTCTCGTCCTTGTTCTTGCGCATCCAGGCGACGGTCTCGAACCAGCCGGCGAGAAACGCGCGGATTTGATCGGGATGCGCGGCGATGATCTTGTTGGTGGCAAAGGTGACGTGATTGATGAATTCCGGCACGAAGGTGCTGCAGCGCATGATGATCTTCGCCTTGTGCTCTTCGGCGAGCTTGGCGGCGCCCGCGACGTCGATCATCATCCCGTCGATCTGGCCGGTCTCCATGGCGGCGATCTGCGCCGCGTTGGTGCCGAGCGGCACGGCCTGGATGCCCTCGGGGCCCCAGCCGAGATAGCGCGACGCTTCGTGAACCATCCAGTCGGTGAGGCCGCCGACGGTCGAGACGCTGATCTTCTTGCCTTTGAGATCGGTTGGCTTGTCGATCGGCAGCCCCTCGCGCACCACCATGACGAGGCCGGCGGGCGGGCCGGCGAAGGCGGCAATGCCGAGATCGGAATTGCCCTTGGCGACGAAGACGAGTTCGGGGCCGGAGCCGAGGCCGATATCGACCGCGTCGGCGCCGAGCCCCTGCTGCAGCTTGGCGCTGCCGGCAAAATTGACCTCTTCGATGTCGAGCCCGCGCTTTTGATAAAAGCCTTTCTCCATGCCGATATCGAGCGGCGTGAAATCGATCGGCCCGGCGATCGCCTTGCCGACGCGCAGCTTGTCGGCGGCGCGGCTCGAGCCCGTGCCGAGCGCCAGAAGGAGGGCCGCGAGCGTGAGCGCCGCGAGCAGCGAACGGCCAAAAGATCTTCGCATCACCATCTCCCTCCCTGTTTTGCCGTCCGGCGGCGCGAAGTTCAATGTTCGGCGCCCGGCAGGAACTTCTCGGTGTAAAGCTTGCTCATATCGGGCTCTTTGGGAAGCGTGCCGAGCTCGACGAAGGAGCGTGCCAGGACGGCGAGCGCCTTGGGGTTGAACCGCCCGTCATTCGAGAAGGTCGGCATTACCTCGTCATAGACCTTGCTTTCGATCTCTTCGGAGACGCCGCCCACGCGCGCGCCGATCTTCACCGCCACAGGCTTGTTCTTGTGCATGAAGGCGATCGTCTCGAACCAGCCGGCGAGAAATTCGCGCACGCGCTCCGGATGCTCGCCCATCACCTTGTTGCTCGCATAGATCACGTGGATGTGAAAATCCTTCACGATGTCGCCGAAGCGCACGATCATGCGGGCGACACCCTCTTCCTCGAATTTGTAGCCGCCGGCGATATCCGTGACCATGCCGTTCGTCTGGTTGGTGCGCATCGCGGCCACTTGCGGCGGCGTCGCGCCGAGCTCGGCCATGCGGATGCCGTCGGGCCCCCAGCCTTGCTGGCGCGACAGCTCCTTGACGAGCCACGCCGTGAGCGAGCCGACGGTGCTGACGCTGATGAGCTTGCCCTTCAGATCGGCGACGGTCTTTACGGGTCCATCCTTTTGGGTAATGAGGCAGAGCAGCGCCGGCTGATTGGCCATGGCCGCGACGCCGAGCTCCGGATTGCCCTTGGCGACGAAAGCGAGCTCCGGCCCCGAGCCCACCGCGATGTCGATCGCATCGGCGGCGATGCCGCGCTGCAGATTGGCGCTGCCGGGGAATGCCGTCGCCTCGATCTCGAGATTGTGCTTCTTGAAGATGCCTTCCTCGATGCCGATGTCGAGCGGCACGAAGGTGAAGGGCTGAGCCTGCGCCTTGCCGACACGCAGCTTGTCGAGCGCATGAGCCGGCGCGACGCCGGCGGCGCAGACGGCAAGGCCGAGAAGAGCGGCACAGATCGGCGATCGACGCATTGATCAAAATCCTCCGGTACAAAGCAATCGAGGTTTCATGGGCGGAGCCGGCGCGGCCTTAAGACCGCGGCGCGGGCAAGAAACGCTCGGTGTAGAGCTTCGACATATCGGGCTCGGTCGGGAGCATCTTCATCTCGACGAAAGAGCGGCTCAACACCGCCAAGCCCTTGGGGTCGAACTTGCCGTCATCCGACAGCATGCGCAAGGTTTCGTCATAGACGCGGCCGATGATCGGCTCCGGAATCTTGAGGATGCCCGCCGCGATCCTGACGCTCTCGGCCTTGTTGTGCTTGACATAGGCGATGGTTTCGAACCAGGCGGCGAGAAACTTGCGCGCGTCGTCGGGACGTTTGGCGATGACGTCGTTGGTCGCGAAGATGACGTGGTTCACGTATTCCTTGACGATATCGCCGAATTTCAAGAGAAGGCGCGCCTCGCCGGCGCTTTGCAGCTTGTAGGCGGTGGTGATGTCGAAAGGCACGGCGTCGATCTGCCGCGTCCGCAGCGCCGCGATCTGCGCCGGCACGCCGCCGAGCGCCACCCGCCGAATGCCGTCCGGCCCCCAGCCCTGCTGGCGCGAGAGCTCGCGGATCATCCAATCGGTTTGCGAGCCGACGGTCGAGATGCTGGCGACCTTGCCCTTGAGCTCGGCGGGCGTCCTGATCGCGCTGTCGGCGGCGACACAGAGCGTGATGCCGAGCGGCGGCCCTGCTTCCTCGGCGATCCCCAGCACCGGCGCGCCCTTGGCGATGAAGGCCAGGCCGGGCCCGGAGCCGATGCCGATATCGACGCTGCCGGCCGCAAGAGCCTGCTGCAGCTTGGCATCGCCGGCGAAGGAGATCGCCTCGACATCGAGACCGTGCTTTTTGAAGAAGCCCTTCTCGATGCCGATATCGAGCGGCGTGAATTGGAACAGCGAGGGGAAGCCTTTGCCGGCGCGCAGCGTGTCGGCGGACGCGCTCGGCGCCGCGGCAAGCGCCAGCGACAACAGGACGGCCGCCGTGCCCAGCGAACGCATAGCAAATCCGTCTCTGCAGATCCTCACTGCACCAGCCCTCCCGTTCCTCGCCGCCGGCCCCCGATCGAGGGCCGGCCGCGCTCCTGTCACATCATCCGGTCCGCGACGCCGCTATCGCGTTCGGCGTCGCCGCCTTGATGCGCCGTTTCTCGTCTTTGTGCGCCGGTCATTCATTTTTGCGCCCCGGCCTGGCGCTCCGCGCGAAGCTTTTTCGTGGCGGCCGCGTCGATCGCCAGATTTTTGGGATCGAGCACCACGCCATAGTCGCTCTTGGCTTTCTCGCAGCTGACATAGCCCTCGACGACATCCATGCGGACGCGCTCGGGATCGCGGTCGAACGGATCGCCCCAGCCGCCGCCGCCATTGCTGCGCACCACCACCTCGGTGTCGGCAGGCGTCGGCAGGCGGTTGGCTTCCTTCTCGCGGAAGGCGTTCTCGCCCGGAAGCTTCATGAGATAGCGGCTGGAATTGCCGGCCTTCCCGCCCCATAAGCCCCAGGGCGGATTGTCGATGCGCGCCGGCGCATGCATGTTCCAGCGGCCCTCGACGAAGTTGCGGACCTGGACATCGAGGCCCAGCCCGCCGCGGAACTTGCCGGGCCCGCCGGAATCGGTCCGGAAGCCGCGGCTCTCGATGAGCACCGGGGTCTTCATCTCGATCGCCTCGATCGAGCCGTTGCGCACATCGCCCTGGCACACCGATACCGAGGCCGATTCGCCGTCCTCGGTCGGACGTCCGCCCCAGCCGCCGCCCTCGATGCTCTGGACGACGAAGGCCTTGCCGGTCTTCGGGTGCCGGCCGAAGAACACGACCGAGGCGCCGAGCGTGCCGAGATGCGCGGCGGGGATGCGATCCTTCGCCGCCGGCGCCAGCGCCTTGATGATGGTGTCGACGACCGTCGGGATGATCGTGCTCCAGCCCGCCATCGGCGCGGGATAGCGCGCCATCATGATATTGCCTTCGGGAATGATGTGTTTCAGCGCGTTGAACGAGCCCTCATTGACGGGATCGAGCGGCGCGGTCAGCGACTTATAGGCGACGCGCGCGCCCGCCAGCGTCCGCGAGTTGATGCCGGCCTTGCGCGCCGCGGAGCAGCCCGAAAGGTCGATCACCATGTCGCCTTTCTCCTGATCGACCGTGACCTTGGCGTGGATGCGCACCGGCTCTTTGGTGACGCCGTCATTGTCGAGGTAGGACTCGGCCTCGTAGACGCCCGAGGGGAAGGCCGAGACGGTGCGGCGGCACTTCATCTCGGTTTCGGCGAAAATGTGCTCGATCCCGGCGAGCATGGTCTCGGCGCCGAATTTCTCGAAGAGCTCGTCGAGGCGGCGATGGGCGAGCCGGCACGCCGCCATCTGCGCTCGCATGTCGCCGAGCGAGGAATCGGGGAAACGGATATTGTCGCGGATGACTTTGAGCAGCACCTCGTTGACCTTGCCGCCCTCGTAGATTTTGAGCTGGTCGAGCTGCAGCCCTTCCTGCCAGGGATCGACGACCTCGGCGCCGGCGCCGAAGCCCGTCGAGATGCCGCCGACATCGATCCAATGCGCGCGCACGATCGAGAACATGGTGAGCTTGCCCTTGAAGAAATAGGGCATGTAGATGACCATGTTGTTGAGGTGCTGGCCCGCCACCGCCTGGTGATTGGTGACGATCACGTCCTCGGGCTTGAAGCCGGCCTCGCCGTAGCGATTCATGCCGTCCTCGATGATGATGCCGAGATCGGCGACGAAGTGCGAGACGCCGCCGACATTCTGCGAGACGAGCCGCGAATCCGGCAAGAGCAGCGCGGTGCAGAAATCGCGCACCTCGTAGATCATCATGTTGTAGGAAGTGCGATGCAGGTCCGCCGCCATTTCGGTGGCGATCGCCGGCAGCGCGCTGCGCACGACTTCGAGGGTGACGGGATCGAGTTTCGTGGTCATTTGGCCACTCATTTTCCATGTCCCACGGTGATGATGAGTTCGCCGGTATCGGCCACGGCGACCTTGTCGCCGGGATGGATGACGGTGGTCGAGGCGTATTCGCTGACCAGTGCCGGGCCGTCGAATTTGTCGCCGGGCGTCAGCTTCAACCGATCGTAGACCGGGCAGTCCACCGGGCCGCCCTGATCGAACAGCACAGGGCGCTTCTCGCGCGGCGCGAGCTTGCCTTCGCGCGGCAAAGCCGGCAGCGCCAGTTTGGAGCGCCGGCCGAGGGCGACGAG
>DATNGG010000076.1:0-16401 GCA_035605975.1 Allostellaceae bacterium
GGATGGTCAACTGGCAGCTTGCCAAGCGCCGCGCCGGGACGCACAAGACGAAGGGGATCAGCGAGATCCAGGGCACGACGAAGAAGCCCTACAAGCAGAAGGGCACCGGCCGCGCCCGCCAGGGCAGCCTGCGCTCCCCGCAATTCCGCGGCGGCGCCGTCATCTTCGGCCCGGTCGTGCGCAGCCACGCCTTCGGCCTGCAGAAGAAGGTGCGGCGCCTTGCCCTCAAGACGGCGCTATCGGCGAAGCAAGCCGAGGGCAAGCTGATCGTCGTCGACGCGGCGAAGCTCGAGGCCGCCAAGACCAAGGCCCTCAGCCAGCGCCTGGCGCGGCTCGGCTGGGAGTCGGTGCTGATCATCGACGGCCCGGCGGTCGACGAGAACTTCGCCCGGGCGGCGCGCAACCTGCCCAAGGTCGATCTGCTGCCGCAGCAGGGCGCCAATGTCTACGACATCCTGCGCCGCGACACGCTGGTCCTGACCCGCGACGCCGTCACCGCGTTGGAGGCGCGCCTCAAATGAGCCGGTTCCGCTTCATTCCGCGCGAGACGCCGAAGCTGACGCGCGAGGCCATGTACGATCTCGTGATCGCGCCGGTGATCACCGAGAAGGCGACGATGGCGTCCGAGCACAATCAGGTGACCTTCCGGGTTCCCTTGAACGCCGACAAGCGCGCGGTCAAAGCCGCGGTCGAGGGGCTTTTCAAGGTCAAGGTCACCGCCGTCAACACGATCCGCGTCAAGGGCAAGACCAAGCGCGTCCGCGGCCGTCCGGGGCGGCGCTCCGATTTCAAGAAGGCGATCGTCACCTTGGCCGAAGGCTCGAAGATCGACGTGACGACAGGGGTCTGACGGATGGCATTGAAGAATTACAAGCCGACGACGCCCGGCCAGCGCCAATTGGTGCTGGTGGACCGCGGCGAGCTATGGAGCGGTGCTCCGGTCAAGGCCCTGACCGAGGGCAAGACCGGCAGCGGCGGGCGCAACAATCGCGGCCGCATCACCGTGCGCTGGCGCGGCGGCGGCCACAAGCGTCGCCTGCGCAATGTCGATTTCAAGCGCCGCAAGCAAGGCACGGCCGAGGTCGTGCGGCTCGAATACGATCCGAACCGCTCGGGCTTCATCGCCCTCATCAAATACGAGGACGGCGAGTTGAGCTACATCCTGGCGCCGCAGCGTCTCACCGCCGGCGACAAGGTGGTGGCGGGCGACCGGGTCGATGTGAAGCCGGGCAACGCGATGCCGATGCGCAACATCCCGGTCGGCACCATCATCCACAATGTCGAGATGAAGCCGGGCAAGGGCGGCCAGCTGGCACGCGCGGCCGGCACCTACGCGCAGCTCGTCGGCCGCGATGCGGGCTATGCGTTGCTGCGGCTCGCCTCGGGCGAGGTGCGGATGGTGCGCGCCGAATGCATGGCGACGATCGGCGCCGTCTCCAATCCCGATGCGCAGAACGTCTCGATCGGCAAGGCCGGGCGCAACCGCTGGCTCGGCAAGCGGCCCTCGGTGCGCGGCGTCGCGATGAACCCGATCGATCATCCGCATGGCGGCGGCGAAGGCCGCACCTCGGGCGGCCGGCATCCGGTGACGCCGTGGGGCAAGGGCACCAAAGGCACGAAAACGCGACACAACAAGGCGACGGACCGCTTCATCGTGCGCCGCCGCCGGAAGAAATAGGAGAGCGCCGTGGCACGCTCGACTTGGAAAGGGCCGTTCGTCGACGGCTATCTGTTGAAGAAGGCGGAGAAGGCGCGCGGCTCCGGCCGCAACGAGATCATCAAGACATGGTCGCGCCGCTCGACCATCTTTCCGCAGTTCGTCGGCCTGACCTTCGGGGTCTATAACGGGCACAAATTCATTCCGGTGCTCGTCACCGAGCACATGATCGGCCACAAATTCGGCGAATTCGCGCCGACGCGGACCTTCCATGGCCATTCGGCGGACCGCAAGGTCAAGCGGGAGTCGGCATGAGCAAGAAACAAGCGCCTCGTCGCCTCGCCGAGACCGAGGCCTCGGCCTATGCGCACGGCATCCGCATCAGCGCGCGCAAGCTGAACCTCGTCGCGCAGTCGATCCGCGGCAAGCCTGCGAGCGCCGCCTTGAACGAGCTCGCCTTCTCGCGCCGGCGCATCGCCGGCGACGTCAAGAAGGTGCTGCAGGCGGCGATCGCCAATGCCGAGAACAACCACCAGCTCGACGTCGACAAGCTCGTCGTCAAGGAAGCGACGGTGGGACGCGCCTTCGCGCTGAAACGCTTCCATGCGCGCGGCCGCGGCCGCTCGGCGGCGGTGCAGAAATATTTCGCCAATCTTCTCGTCGTCGTGCGCGAGCGCGCCGAGGAGAGCGGCGATGCGGGCGAGCAGGAGAAGGCTTAATGGGCCAAAAGGTCAATCCGATCGGGCTTCGGCTCGGCATCAACCGGACCTGGGATTCGCGCTGGTTCTCGCGCAAGGACTACAGCAGCCTCCTGCATGAGGATCTAAAGCTGCGCAAGTTCCTGGGCGACCGGCTGCTGCAGGCCGGCGTCAGCAAGATCATCATCGAGCGCGCGGCCAAGAAGACGCGGATCACCATCCATTCCGCCCGGCCCGGCGTCGTCATCGGCAAGAAGGGCGCCGATATCGAAAAGCTGCGCTTGGACCTCGGCAAGATGACCAACTCCGAGGTCAGCCTCAACATCCTCGAGATCCGCAAGCCCGAGATCGACGCCAAGCTGATCGCCGACGGCATCGCGCAGCAGCTCGAGCGCCGCGTCGCCTTCCGCCGCGCGATGAAGCGTGCGGTGCAATCGGCGATGCGTTTGGGCGCGCTCGGCATCCGCATCAATTGCTCGGGGCGCTTGGGCGGCGCCGAGATCGCACGCATGGAGTGGTACCGCGAGGGCCGCGTGCCGCTGCACACGCTCCGCGCCGATGTCGATTTCGGCTATGGCACGGCCAAGACGACCTACGGCACCTGCGGCGTGAAGGTCTGGGTGTTCAAGGGCGAGGTTATGCAGCACGACCCGATGGCCCAGGACAAGCGCGCCGCCGAGGCGCAGCCGGCGCGCGCGTAAGAAGGCGATTCATCGATGTTCCAACCCGCACGCACCAAATACCGCAAGGCGCATAAGGGCCGCATCCACGGCAAGGCCAAGGGCGGCACGGCGCTCAATTTCGGCAATTTCGGCCTCAAGGCGACCGAGCCAGGCCGCGTCACCGCGCGCGAGATCGAGGCGGCGCGGCGCGCCATCACGCGCCACATCAAGCGCGTCGGCCGTGTTTGGATCCGCATCTTTCCGGACGTGCCGGTGTCGCGCAAGCCGGCCGAGGTGCGCATGGGTAGCGGCAAGGGCACGCCCGAATTCTGGGTCTGCCGGGTGAAGCCGGGGCGGATCATGTTCGAGCTGGACGGCGTGCCCGGACCGATCGCGCGCGAGGCCTTCGCGCTGGCTTCGGCGAAGCTGTCGGTCGCGACGCGGGTGGTGGCGCGCGTGGGCGAGGGAGGCGAGCCGTGAAGGCGGGCGACGTGCGGGCCAAGACCGACGACGAGCTGAAGAGCGAGCTCGAGCAGTTGGGCAAGGAAGTGTTCAACCTGCGCTTTCAGAAGGCGAGCGGGCAGCTCGAGAACACCACGCGCGTGCGGCAGGTGAGGCGCGACATCGCGCGCATCAAGACCGTGATCGGCGAGCGCGCGCGCAAGGCCGGTTGAGGGAAAGAGATCGAGAGATGCCAAAACGTGTCCTGACGGGCGTCGTCGTTTCCGACAAGGCGAACAAGACCGTGATCGTGCGGGTCGAGCGCCGGGTCATGCACCCCGTCTATAAGAAATTCATCATGCGCTCCAAGAAATACGCGGCGCATGACGAGACCAACGCGCACAAGACCGGCGACCTCGTGCGCATCGAGGAAAGCCGGCCGCTCTCCAAGAGCAAGCATTGGATCGTGCTCTCGGGCGGCGCGCCGGTCGAGGGCCGCAAGGTCGTGAGCGCGGTCGAGATCGACGAGCCGCCCAAGCAGCGCACGCGCCGCGCACGCGCCGCCAAGCCGGCGGCCAATCCGGAGTAAGCCGCCATGATCCAGATGCAGACCAATCTCGACGTGGCCGACAATTCCGGCGCCAAGCGCGTGCAGTGCATCAAGGTGCTGGGCGGCAGCAAGCGGCGCACCGCGACGGTCGGCGACATCATCGTCGT
Organism: Allostellaceae bacterium; assembly: GCA_035605975.1. Classification (GTDB taxonomy): domain Bacteria; phylum Pseudomonadota; class Alphaproteobacteria; order ATCC43930; family CGMCC-115725; genus CAIKMD01. Next base: position 4,176 of record DATNGG010000076.1, read on the forward strand.
TTCGGTCAAGGACGCGATTCCGCGCGGCCGCGTCAAGAAGGGCGACGTGCACAAGGCCGTCATCGTGCGCACCGCCAACGCCATCCGCCGTCCGGACGGCAGCGCCATCCGCTTCGACCGCAATGCCGCGGTGCTCATCACCAATCAGGACGAGCCGATCGGCACGCGCATCTTCGGGCCGGTGACGCGCGAGCTGCGCGCGCGCAAGTTCATGAAGATCGTCTCGCTCGCGCCCGAGGTGCTGTGACGATGAAGCTGAAGATCAAGAAGGGCGACAAGGTCGTGGTCCTGACCGGCCGCGACAAGGGCAAGAGCGGCGAGGTCTTGAGCGTCAAGCGCGCCGAGGCGCGCGTCGTCGTGCAAGGCGTCAACATGGTGAAGCGGCACACGCGGCCGCGGCCCGGCGAGCCCGGCGGCATCGTCGAAAAAGAGGCGGCGATCCACGTTTCGAACGTCGCCCATATCGATCCGAAGACCCAGAAGCCGACGCGGGTCGGCTATCGCACTCTCGAGGACGGCCGGAAGGTGCGCTACGCCAAGCGCTCCGGCGAGGTCCTCGACGCCTGAGGGACAAAGCATGGCGACGCGCCTCAAAGAGCATTACGACAAAGTGGTCCGTCCGAACCTCATGAAGGAGTTCGGCTACCAGAACATCTTCGCCGTGCCGCGGCTCGAGAAGATCGTCATCAACATGGGGGTCGGCGAGGCCGTCCAGGACGCGAAGAAGGTCGACGCGGCGGCGAAAGAGCTCGCGGCGATCGCCGGCCAGAAGCCGGTCATCACCCGCGCCAAGAAATCGATCGCCACCTACAAGGTGCGCGAGAACATGCCCCTGGGCTGCAAGGTCACCTTGCGCAAGGACCGGATGTACGAATTTCTCGATCGGCTGGTGAACATCGCCCTGCCGCGGGTGCGCGATTTCCGCGGCACCTCGCCCAAGAGCTTCGATGGCCGCGGCAATTACGCGCTCGGCCTCAAGGAGCAGCTGGTGTTCCCCGAAATCAACTACGACCAGGTCGATGCCACGCGCGGCATGGACATCGTCATCGTCACGACGGCGAAGACCGACGCGGAAGCCAAGGCGCTTCTGCGCGGGTTCGACATGCCGTTCGTCAACTGATCCCGAAAGGGCAAGGTATATGGCCAAGACCAGTTCGATCGATAAAAATCGCAAGCGGACCCAGCTCGTGAAGCGCATGGCAGCGAAGCGCGCGCGCCTCAAGGCGATCGCCGCGAACAAGGAGCTGCCGCCCGAGGATCGGTTCGCGGCGCGGCTGAAGCTCGCGGAGATGCCGCGCAATTCCTCGGCCACGCGGCTGAAGAACCGGTGCGAGCTCACTGGGCGTCCGCGCTCTTATTATCGCAAGTTCAAGCTCTCGCGCATCGCGCTTCGCGAGCTGGCCTCGCTCGGCCAGATCCCGGGCATGGTGAAGTCGAGCTGGTAAGGGAGAACGGCATGTCGATGAGCGATCCTCTCGGGGATATGCTGACCCGGATCCGCAACGGTCAGCAGGCGCATAAGGCGGTCATCCAGTCGCCGGCGTCGCGAATCCGGGCCAATGTGCTGGAGGTGCTGCAGCGCGAGGGCTATATCCGCGGCTTCAAGCACGAGGAAATCCGTCCCGGCGTCGCCGAGCTGAAGATCGAGCTGAAATATGTGGATGGCGAGCCGGTGATCCGCGAATTGCTGCGTGTCTCGAAGCCGGGGCGGCGGATCTATTCGCGCGTCGCCGATCTGCCGCGCGTCTATAACGGGCTCGGCATCTCGATCCTGTCGACGCCGCGGGGCGTCATGTCCGACAACGAAGCCCGCGCCGCCAATGTCGGCGGCGAGGTTCTCTGCCGCGTTTTCTGAGGCATCCATGTCACGCATCGGCAAGGTTCCGATTTCCATCCCGCAAGGCGTCACCGTCGAGGTGGCCGGCGGCATCGTCACCACCAAAGGCAAGCTCGGCACCTTGAAGGTTCCGGTCGGCGACGAGGTCGAGGCCGCCGTCAAGGACGGCAAGGTGGTGCTGAAGCCGAAGAACGAGACGAAGCGCGCCCGCATGGAGTGGGGCTCGGCGCGCGCCCATATCGCCAACATGGTGAAGGGCGTCGCGAGCGGCTACACCGTCAATCTCGAGATCAACGGCGTCGGCTATCGCGCGGCGGTGCAGGGCAAGGACCTCGTGCTGCAGCTCGGCTACAGCCACGACGTGCATTTCCCGATTCCGGCAGATGTGAAGATCGCCTGCGAGAAGCCGACCTCGATCGCGGTCTCGGGACCCGATCTTCATCGCGTCGGCCAGGTCGCAGCGGTCATCCGCTCGTTCCGGCGGCCCGAGCCCTATAAAGGCAAGGGGATCAAATATGCGACCGAGACGATCCGGCGCAAGGAAGGCAAGAAGAAGTAGGAGCGGCGCATGACCGGCAATTCCCAGACACTCTTCGCGCGGCGGCGCACGCGGGTGCGCGTGCGCCTGGCGCATGCCGGCCGCGGCCGGCCGCGGCTGTCGGTGTTCCGCTCGTCCAAGCATATCTATGCCCAGGTGATCGACGACGCGGCGGGGCGCACCTTGGCGGCCGCCTCGAGCCTCGATGAGAGCTTGCGCGACAGCCTCAAGACCGGCGCCGACAAGGCAGCGGCGGGCGCGGTCGGCAAGCTCATTGCCGAGCGCGCGAAGGCGGCGGGTGTGACGGCGGTCGTGTTCGACCGCGGCGGCTATCTGTTCCATGGCCGGGTGAAGGCCCTGGCCGACGCTGCCCGCGAGGGCGGGCTGGATTTCTAGAAAGGGCACCTATGGCAACGACACCATCGGGCAGCGACAGGCCGGCGCGTGGCCGCGGCGGCGACCGTCCGCAACGCGGGCGCGGCGAGGGCGACCGCGGCGGGCGCGACCGCGCCGGGCGCGAGGAAGGCGAGTTCATCGAAAAGCTCGTCGGCATCAACCGTGTCGCCAAGGTGGTGAAGGGCGGACGGCGCTTCGGCTTCGCCGCGATTGTCATTGTCGGCGACGGCAAAGGCCGCGCGGGCTACGGCTCGGGCAAGGCGCGCGAGGTCCCGGAAGCCATCCGCAAGGCAACCGAGCAGGCGCGCCGCGGCATGATCCGCGTGCCCTTGCGCGAAGGCCGCACCCTGCATCACGACGTGTTCGGCCATTACGGCGCCGGGCGGGTGGTGGTGCGCGCGGCGCAGCAGGGCACGGGTATCATCGCCGGCGGGCCGATGCGCGCGATTTTCGAAGCGCTCGGCGTCCAGGACGTGGTGGCGAAGTCGGTCGGCACGTCCAACCCGCACAACATGATCAAGGCGACCTTCGAAGCGCTCGAGCGCTCGGTCAGCCCGCGCGCGGTGGCGGCACGCCGCGGTAAAAAGGTGAGCGACATTTTGCCGCGCCGCGACGGCCAGGAAGCGCGCGAGTAGGAGCAGGATATGGCTGAGGAGAAAGCCGAGCCAAAGAAAAGGCCGGCCCGCGCGTCCAAGGCGGCGGCGGACGGCGCCGCGCCGAAGAAGGCGGCGGCAAAGCCGAAGGCGGCGACTCCGGCGCCCGCCTCGGCGGGGCGGCCGAAGCCCGAAAAGGCTTTGAAGATCACGCAGATCGGCAGCCCGATCGGGCGCCAGGATTATCAGCGCGCGACCCTCAAAGGGCTGGGGCTCGATAAGCTGCACCGCTCGCGCATCCTCGAGGATACGCCCGCCGTGCGCGGCATGATCGCGCGCGTCCAGCATTTGGTGCGGGTGGAATCGGCCTCGTAAGGGGCCTAAGCTTGGCAGTGGATCGACCATGAAGCTCAACGAGATTTCGGACAATCAGGGCGCCCATTACCGCGCCAAGCGCCGCGGCCGGGGCATCGGCTCGGGCAAGGGCAAGACCAGCGCGCGCGGCGGCAAGGGCCAGACCGCGCGCACCGGCGTTGCCTTGAACGGCTTCGAGGGCGGGCAGACGCCGCTGCATCGCCGCCTGCCGAAGCGCGGGTTCAACAACACCGATTTCCAGCGCGATTTCACGATCGTCAATCTCGGGCGGCTGCAAGTGGCGCTCGATGCGGGCCGCCTCAAGGCGGACGCGACGGTCAATGGCGAGGCGCTGGTCGCGGCCGGCGTGTTGCGCCGCGTGCGCGACGGCGTGCGCCTCCTCGCCAAGGGCGAATTGAAGACGCCGCTGACGCTCGAAGTCGCGGGAGCGTCGAAAGCCGCCGTCGAGGCCGTGGAAAAGCTCGGGGGAAAGGTGATCGTGGCGGCCGCCAAGCCGGCCGCCGCCGCTTCATGAGGACACCCTAAATGGCGTCAGCCGCCGAACAGCTCGCGGCCAGCATCAACCTCTCGGCTTTCGCCAAGGCGACCGAGCTCAAGAACCGCATCTGGTTCACCCTCGGCGCGTTGGTGATCTACCGTCTCGGCACTTACATCCCCTTGCCCGGCATCGATCCGCAGGTGCTGCAGGAGATTTTCGCGCGCAATTCGGGCGGCATTCTCGGCATGGTCGACATGTTCTCGGGCGGCGCGCTCGGGCGCATGACGATCTTCGCCCTCAACATCATGCCCTACATCTCGGCCTCGATCATCGTGCAGCTGCTGACCGCGGTCTCGCCGCAGCTCGAAGCCTTGAAGAAAGAGGGCGAGGCCGGGCGCAAGAAGCTCAACCAATATACGCGCTACGGCACGGTGTTCCTCGCCGCGCTCCAGGCCTATGGCATCGCCGTCGGCATCGAGGGGCTGCGCGGGCCTTCGGGGCTCGCCGTCACCAATCCGGGGCTGTTCTTCCGGCTCACCTCGATGATCACCCTCACCGGCGGCACGGTGTTCCTGATGTGGCTCGGCGAGCAGATCACCGCGCGCGGCGTCGGCAACGGCATCTCGCTGATCATCTTCGCCGGCATCGTCGCGCGCATGCCGCCGGCGATGGCGGGGCTGCTCGAATTGAGCCGCACCGGCGCGATCTCGGCCTTCTTCCTCATCTCCTTCGTGATCGGCGCGATCGCGGTCATCACCTTCATCGTCTTCATGGAGCGCGCGCAGCGCCGCATCCTGGTGCAGTATCCCAAACGCCAAGTGGGCAACAAGATGTTCGGCGGCGAGGCCTCGCATCTGCCCTTGAAGCTCAACACCTCGGGCGTCATCCCGCCGATCTTTGCTTCCTCGCTCCTGCTGCTGCCCGCGACCTTGGCAGGGTTCAGCGCCGGCTCGACCGGCACCTTGGCGCAGGTCGCCGCCTGGCTCGGCCATGGCCAGCCGATCTATATCGCGCTTTACGCGGCGCTGATCATCTTCTTTACCTTCTTTTACACGGCGATCGTGTTCAACCCGGTCGAGACCGCCGACAATCTCAAGAAATACGGCGGCTTCGTCCCCGGTATTCGGCCGGGCAAGAACACCGCGGATTATCTCGACTATGTGCTGACGCGGCTGACGGTGATCGGCGCGCTCTATCTCGCGGCGGTGTGCGTGCTGCCTGAATGGCTGATTTCCGAATATTCGCTGCCGTTCTATTTCGGCGGCACCAGCATCATGATCGTCGTCAGCGTCACCATGGACACGGTGGCGCAGATCCATTCGCATTTGCTCGCCCATCAATATGAAGGCCTCATCAAGAAATCCAAATTGCGGGGGAGACGCGGTTGAATATTCTTCTGCTCGGCCCTCCCGGGGCCGGGAAGGGGACCCAGGCCAAGCGCCTCGAAGAGCGCTATGGCATGATCCAGCTGTCGACCGGCGACATGCTGCGGGCCGAACGCGCCTCGGGCAGCGCGCTGGGCCGCCAGGTCCAGGCGATCATGGATGCCGGCAAGCTGGTCTCGGACGACATCATGATCGCGCTGATCGCCAGCCGCATCGCCGGGCTCAAGGGCAAGGGCTTCATCCTCGACGGGTTTCCGCGCACCGTTCCCCAGGCCCAGGCGCTCGACGACATGCTGGAGAAGAACGGGATCGCGCTCGACCGGGTGATCGAGCTGACTGTCGATGAGGACGCGCTGATTGACCGGATTTCCGGCCGTTTCAGCTGCAAAAGCTGCGGCGCCTCCTACCACGACCGCTATCACCAGCCGAAGCAGCCCGGCCGGTGCGACATTTGCGGCAGCACCGATTTCGTCCGGCGGCCCGACGACACCGCCGAGACGGTCAAGGCCCGGCTCGAGGCCTACCGCGATCAGACGGCCCCGATTCTCCCTTACTATCGCGCCAAGGGGCTGCTGCGCTCGATCGACGGCATGGCCGAAATCGATGCGGTTGCCCAGCAGATTGAAACCATTCTCAAAAGCCCCCGAGGTTGACTTTCGTGCAGAGATTCCGATATAAGGCCCCTTCGGCCAACCGGGGCGTCTGGTCACCGTCCGAAACCGACAATTCGAACTGAGGAGAAGCGCAGGTGGCGCGCATTGCCGGCGTCAACATTCCCAATCAGAAGCGGGTTCCGATCGGCCTCACCTATATTCACGGGATCGGCCGCGCCTCGGCGGAAAAGATTTGCGCCAAGCTCGGAATTCCGGAGCAGCGCCGCGTGCATGAGCTGACCGACGACGAGGTGCTGCGCATCCGCGAGGTCATCGACCGCGAATACCAGGTTGAGGGCGATCTGCGCCGGAATGTCGCCATGAACATCAAGCGGCTGATGGATCTCGGCTGCTATCGCGGCCTGCGTCACCGCAAGGGGTTGCCGGTGCGCGGCCAGCGCACCCACACCAACGCCCGCACCCGCAAGGGTCCGGCGCGGCCGGTTGCGGGCAAGAAGCTGGCGAGCAAGTAATAAATGTCCGCCCAGCACGTTTCTTAAGACGAGGTCAGGAAGACAATGGCGACGACGACCAAGCCCGGTGCAGCCACGCGCGTCCGCCGCCGCGAGCGCAAAAACATCACCGCGGGCGTGGCGCATGTGAACGCCACGTTCAACAACACGATGATCACCATCACCGATGCGCAAGGCAACACCATCGCCTGGTCATCTTCGGGCACGATGGGGTTCAAGGGCTCGCGCAAGTCGACGCCCTATGCCGCGCAGGTCGCCGCCGAGGACGCGGGACGCAAGGCGATGGAGCATGGCATGCGCACGCTCGAGATCGAGGTCAAGGGACCCGGCTCGGGCCGCGAATCGGCGCTCCGCGCGCTGCAGACGGTCGGCTTCACGGTTTCGTCGATCCGCGACGTGACCACGATCCCGCACAATGGCTGCCGGCCGCCGAAGCGTCGCCGCGTTTAGTCGCAATTCGTTTTCCGCGCGATCGCGCCTGCGCCCGCCGCGGGCTGCGCGCGCCGCAAGTCTAAAGACGTGAGGATCGGCTCGTGACGCAAATCCAGAAGAATTGGCAAGAATTGAAGAAGCCGGGGCAGCTGGTTGTCCAGCCCGGCGACGACCCGGCGCGGGTCGCGACCGCGGTCGCGGAACCGCTGGAGCGCGGCTTCGGCCTGACGCTCGGCAACGCGCTGCGGCGGGTGCTGCTCTCCTCGCTCCAGGGCGCGGCCATCACCTCGGTACAGATCGAGGGTGTGCTGCATGAATTCTCGTCGCTGCCCGGCGTGCTCGAGGACATCACCGACATCGTCCTCAACGTCAAGGGGATCGCGCTCCGTCTGCATGGCGAGGGGCCGAAGCGGATGCGGCTTCGCGCCAACGGCCCGGGCGAGGTGCGCGCCAGCATGATCGAGGTGCCGCACGACATCGAGATCATGAATCCCGATCATCTCATCTGCACGCTCGACAAGGGCGCCAAGGTGACGATGGAATTCGCCGTCGATACCGGCAAGGGCTATCGCCCGGCGACCGACAATCGCCCCGAGGACGCGCCGATCGGCCTCATTCCGGTCGACGCGCTGTTCAGCCCGGTGCGCCGCGTCAGCTACAAGGTCGACAATACCCGCGTCGGCCAACGCACCGACTACGACAAGCTGTCGATGACGGTCGAAACCAACGGCGCGGTGACGCCCGAGGACGCGGTCGCGCTCGCCGCGCGCATCCTCCAGGATCAGCTCCAGCTCTTCATCAATTTCGAGGAGCCGCGCGCCGCGTCCGAGGAAGAGCGCCCCTCCGAGCTGCCCTTCAACAAGAACCTCTTGCGCAAGGTCGACGAGCTCGAGCTCTCGGTACGCTCGGCCAATTGCCTCAAGAACGACAACATCGTCTATATCGGCGATCTCGTGCAGAAGACCGAATCCGAGATGCTGCGGACGCCGAATTTCGGCCGCAAATCGCTGAACGAGATCAAGGAAGTGCTGGCGCAGATGGGTCTCTATCTCGGCATGGAGATCCCGAACTGGCCGCCCGAGAACATCGAGGAGCTGGTGAAGCGCCTCGAAGAACCCTATTGAGAGCGCGTCCATGCGTCATCGTTTAAGAGGCCGCAGCTTCAGCCGCACCTCGGCTCATCGCAAGGCCATGTTCGACAATCTCTGCCACGCGCTCTTGAAGCACGAGCAGATCACCACCACCCTGCCGAAGGCGAAGGATCTGCGCCCGGTGGTCGAGCGGCTCATCACCCTCGGCAAGCATGGCGGGCTCGCCGCGCGGCGGCGGCTGATCGCGACCTTGCAGGACGAGAAGATCGCCAACAAGGTCATGACCATCCTCGCCGAGCGCTATGCGAAGCGCGCCGGCGGCTATTGCCGCATCTACAAGGCGGGGTTCCGTCATGGCGATGCCGCGGCGATGGCGGTGATCGAGCTGGTCGACCGCGATCTCGAGGCCAAGGGTCAGGATTCGGGTCCCGTCCAGACCGACGAGGACGAGGAAGAGGCAGAAGCGGCGGCGTCCTGAGCCGCTTTCCCATTCGGACGACGAATGCCGGCTGACGCGGGTTCCCGCGTCAGCTTTCTTTTTGCCGGCGCAGATGCCAGGTGGCCGCGGCAAGCGCGAGATTACCCGCGGCGATGGCGAGGAAAATGTCGGTGACGCCGGCGCCGAGCTTCAGCATCAGGGCGCTGCCGAGCCCCGCGCCGACCATGAAGAGGGCATTCCACACATTATTGGCGGCGACGATGCGCGCGCGCCGGCTCAGCTCGCTGCGCGCCTGCATGATGGCGTAGAGCGGGACGACGAACACCCCGGCGGCGAGGGCGGTCGCGAGCAGGTCGAAGGATATCCGCCAATGCTCCGGCCGGCCGAGGAACGCCGTCATGTCGAGCAGCTGCGGCCCCTGGCGCGCGCCGTCCACCAGCCAGATATCGCCGGCGAAGATCGCCATCGCCAGCGCCGCGAACGGCACCAGCCGGGCGGTCAGCGTGCCGCGCAAAATCCGGCCCACCAGCATCGAGCCCGCGCCGATGCCGATCGAATTCATCGTGAGAAAGAGAGTCACGACTTGATTGTCGGCGCCGAGCACGTCCTTGGCGTAGTTCGGAAACTGCGAGACCAGCGCGACGCCGACGAACCAAAACCAGGAATTGCCGAGGATCGCCCAGCGCACCACCGGATTCTCGCTGGCAAAGCGCATCACGTGCCAGGTCTCGGCGGCGATATTGGGATTGATGCGCAGCTCCGGCGCGGCGCGGCCCATGCGCGGAATGAGGAGGCTCGCCGCCCATCCGCCGGCGGCAAAGGCCAGCACCGTGGCGGTGACGATCGCCGGCCCGTTGTCGAGCATGACCATGATGCCGCCGGCGATGGTGCCGATGAGGATGGCGAGGAAGGTCCCGGCCTCGATCACCGCATTGCCGCCAAGCAGATCCTCCTCGCCCAGGAGCTCGGGCAGGATGCCGTATTTGACCGGGCCGAAGAACGCCGCCTGAATGCCGGCAAGGAACAGCGTCGCGAGGCCGAAGCCGATGCTGTCGAAGGCGAGGGCGACGCCCGCCAGCGCCATCACGCCGATCTCCCACAGCTTCAGCGCGCTGACGAGGCTGGCCTTCTCGTATTTGTCGGCGAGCTGGCCGGCGGTCGCCGAAAAGAGGAAATAGGGCAGGATGAAGAGGGCCGTCGCGATGGTCACGATGATTTCGAGCTGGCTCGAGCTCGAGGCGTCGCGATAGGCCACCTGGATGATGAGCGCGTTGCGCAAGAGATTGTCGTTGAGGGCGCCGAAGAACTGCGCGAGGAACAGGCCGAGAAGCCTGCGGCTCGACAGGAGGCGGAACTGGCTCGAGCTCATGCGTGCTCAGACCGTCGGAAATTCGCTAAAGCGGGGCGTGCCGTCATCGGCGGCCGGCACCGCCTCGACGCCTTCGACCCGCGCGGCGGGCGGCCCGCGGCGGCAGTGCTCGACGAGAGCCGCGACCATGTCGGGCTCGCCGATGGCGAGCGCTTCGACGCTGCCGTCGCGCCGGTTGCGCACCCAGCCGCGCAGGCCGCGGGCGCGCGCCTCGGCGGTGACGAAAGCGCGAAAGCCCACGCCTTGGACGCGGCCGGTGATCGAGAGATGCAAGGCGATGCTCATTCGAATTCGAGGATGATCTGATCGACGGCGAGGCTGTCGCCCGGCTTGGCGCAAAGCCGCGCAACCCGACCGTCGCGCTCCGCACGCAGCACATTCTCCATCTTCATTGCCTCGACCACCGCCAGCTCCTCGCCGGCTTTCACCTCCTGGCCCGCGGCGACCGCGATCGAGACCAGGAGGCCCGGCATCGGCGAGCGCAACTGCCGCGAGAGATCGGGCTTGGGCTTTTCCGGCATGCGCGCGAGCGCCGCGGCGGCTGCCGGCGGCAGAACCAGGACATCGAGCGCCGCGCCGCCGCGCTCCACCCGCCAACCGATGCCGCGCCGCTCGATCTGGCACACGATCGGCGTGCCATCGAGCGTCGCGCGGAAGAGCAGATCGCCGGGCTGCCAAGCGGTCGTGACCTCCTGGCGCGCGGTATAGAGATCGACGATGATGATTTCGTTACGCCGGGCGAGCTTCACCGGGATGGCTCGGTCCTCATAAAGGATCGTCCAGTCCTCGGCGACGGCAGCCCCGGCAATGCCGGCGTCGCGCTCGGCCAGGAGCCGCTGCGCCGTGGCGGCAAGGGCGAGCGCTGCCTGGGTCTCGGCATCGGAGAGGCGCGCGCCGCCGAAGCCTTGCGGGAACTCCTCGGCGATGAAATGCGTACTGAAATCGCCGCGGGCAAAGCGCTCATGCGCGTTGACCGCCGACAGGAAGCCGAGATTGTTCGAGACGCCGCGGATGACGAAGGCATCGAGCGCCGCGGCAAGGCGCCGGATCGCGCTGGCCCGGTCCTCGCCCTGCGCCACGAGCTTGGCGATCATCGGGTCGTAGAAGATCGAGATTTCGGCGCCTTCGAAGACGCCGGCATCGACGCGCACGCCCTCGCCTGCGGGCGCCCGATAGCGCGCAAGCCGCCCGGTCGAGGGCAGGAAATTGCGCCGCGGATCCTCGGCATAGACCCGCGCCTCGATGGCGGCGCCTTGGAGTCTCACCTGATCTTGCGCGATCGGCAGCCTCTCGCCGGCGGCGATGCGGATCATCAGCTCGACGAGATCGAGGCCGGTCACGAACTCGGTCACCGGATGCTCGACCTGCAGCCGCGTGTTCATCTCGAGAAAATAGAAATTGCGCGCGCGATCGACCACGAACTCGACCGTCCCGGCCGAGCGATATTGCGCGGCCTTGGCGAGCGCAACGGCCTGAGCGCCCATGCGCCGGCGCGTCGCCGCGTCGAGAAAAGGGCTCGGCGCCTCCTCGATCACCTTCTGGTGGCGGCGCTGGATCGAGCACTCGCGCTCCCAGAGATAAACGCAGTTGCCGTGGCCGTCGCCGATCAGCTGGATCTCGATGTGGCGCGGCTCCTCGACGTACTTCTCGATGAACACGCGGTCGTCGGCGAACGACGCCTTGGCCTCGTTGGTCGCCGAGACGAAGCCTTCCTTGGCCTCGGCATCGTCGTAGGCGATGCGCATGCCCTTGCCGCCGCCGCCGGCCGAGGCCTTGATCATCACCGGGTAGCCGACTTGCTTGGCGATCTTCACGGCCTCGTCGGCATTCTTGAGCGCGTGCAGGTAGCCTGGCACGGTCGAGACGCCGGCCTTCTGCGCGAGCTTCTTGGACTCGATCTTGTCGCCCATGGCGTAGATCGCATGGGCGTCGGGACCGATGAAGGTGATGCCGACCGCGGCCAGCGCCTTCTGAAACTCCTGCTTCTCCGACAGGAAGCCGTAGCCGGGATGGACCGCCTGCGCGCCGGTCTGCTTGCAGGCCTCGACGATCCTGTCGATCAGCAGGTAGGACTGCGTGGCGGGCGGTGGGCCGATGAAAACGGCCTCGTCGGCTTCGCGGACATGCAGCGCGTCCGCATCGGCCTCGGAATAGACCGCTACGGTCT
>DATNGG010000077.1:0-39924 GCA_035605975.1 Allostellaceae bacterium
GTCTCCGCGCTGCAGCATCGGATTTATCCGCTGTCGCAGGTGAACGAAGCGCTCGCGAGCATGGAGAGCCGCGATGGCGGGTTCACGAATTTCGTCATCGACCCGTCGCGGGTTGCATAACCCGCGGGCTGCGCGCGCGGCCAGATTTGACTTTCGTTCCGGGCGGAGTTCCACTATTCATATTGCTTGCGTGAGTATCGCAATTTTTTGAAGCGGAGCGAACCTTATGCATCGCGTCGTCACGCTGCTGCGAACCCTTGGTTTTCCCCTTCTTCTTGCGATTTCGTTGTCCGCCTGCGCGCTCGGCCGCTCGACGGTCGACATCAAGCCCCCGGGAAACGTGGCAACCAGCGGCACGGCGTTTGCGAAGATCGTCAAAGTCGAAGATTTGCGCGTCTTCGAGGCTGCGCCGAGCGATGCCGGCACGCCCTCCTTGGAGAACGCGGATGAGATGACCGACAAGAAGATCACGGCCCGCGCCGTGGCGCGCAAGCGCAATAGTTATGGCGGAGCTCTTGGTGACGTCGTTCTGCCCGAAGGTCAGACGGTCGCCGATCTCGTGCGGAGCGCCGCCAAGCGAGCGCTCCAGGAAAGGGGTTATACCGTCGTCGAGGAAGGCTCGCCGCAATATGCAACCGCGCTGCCGCTCAACATCCAGATCGTCGGTTTCTGGACATGGGTCGCGCCCGGCTTTTGGACGGTGAACCTCGAATTCAAATCGATCTTGAAGCTCGACGGCGATGCCCTGGTCGGCGCCACTCCGCCGCCCGTCGAGAGCCATTTAAAGGACTTTCCCATGGCGGTGACCGACGGCACCTGGACCAACATGGTTCAGCGCGGCATCGATGATGTCAGCGACAGGATCAGGGACGCGATCAAACCGCCGGTGGAGCGAAAGCTGAGCGGCGCGGGAACGTGATCTGTCTCATTCGCTGCCCGATCGAGAAAGCGGCGTGAAACCGGAGACAGCAGCCGCTTCGGCAAAGCTGGGTCGCTCTACTCGTTTGGCCGGAATGACGGCCAAGTGTCAAAGCCGATTTCCCCTCAGAGAACGCTCTCGATATCGGTCTTCCTGAAATCGTCGCCGACGGAGAACAGCTTGCAGCCATGCTCTTTCGCCACCTCCTAGCGAAGCAGTCTCCGAAATTCAGTCCAGCCGCATGGACGCTCTTGGCTCACTCAGCGGGAACTCCTTGATGTCGACCGCGATCATCCGGGCAGACCGTCATCGCCATAAAGGAAATCCTGACTGCGCGCCGCGCTCGGCCCGCTTGCGGCTTTCGTTGCGGCGGAGCTGCGCAGCGTTTCGAGCAGCGCTCGGCGGAATGTCCGATCGCGCGCGGGCTTGACGGGCACGAGACGCACGGCGGCGTTGCCGTGACGGGTCAGGATGACTTCATCCCCCGCCTCGGCACGCCGAACCAGCTCGGTCAATTGTCTCTTCGCATCGCTTATGGATATTTTCACGCTGGCTCCGGCTTGGACCATTCGTAAATTCAATAGTCCATCCTGATCGACAACCAAGCCAGTGGATTTGCCGACCAGGATATGTAAAAGACATTTACATGGGCTGGTCGGGACCAGGCAGCAACTATGAGCGGCGCGGTTACCATCACGGCAATCTGCGCGAGGCGCTGCTCGATGCGGCGCTCCACCTGATCGCCGAGAAGGGTCCCGCCGGCTTCACCATCGCCGAGGCCGCGCGGCTCGCCGGGGTCAGCTCGGCCGCGCCCTATCGTCATTTCCGGGACGCCGAGGATTTGCTCGCGGCGGTCGCCCTGCGCGGCTATCAGCAGCTTGCCGAGGCGCTCGACGCGGCGTGGAACGATGGCCGACCCGAGCCGATCCGCGCCTTCGAGGCGCTGGGCCGGGCCTATCTCGGCTTCGCCCGGCGCGAGCCCGCGCTCTATGCCGCGATGTTTGAGACCCGCATCGATGTTGCCGCCTATCCGCCGTTGCAGGCCGCGGCCGACCATGCCTTCGCGGTGTTGCGCGGCGCTGCCGAGCGGCTGGTCGCGCTGTTGCCCAAGGCCGAGCGGCCGCCCGCTCTGATGATGGCACTGCATGTCTGGGCCCTGTCGCATGGCATCGCCTCGCTGTTTTGCCGTGGCGATGGCGGACGGCGCAAATTGCCGATGTCGCCGGAAGAGCTGCTCGAAGCCGGCGTGCTGCTTTATCTCCAAAGCGTCGGCCTCGGAGGCGGCAAAACTCAGCGATAAATCGATCGGCTGCCCTTGACTCTGGGTGGCCGAGCGACCAATGTAAATGTATCTTACATTTACATGCGATGAGGGCCCGCCATGACCAGTGCCGCGAATGACGAAGCCTATCGCCGCTATGGCGGCCCCTGGGGACGGTTTTGCGGCGGAGGCTGGCGCGGCTGGAACGGCGAGCCGGTCTGGATTCCGCCTTTCCTCATGGGCATTCCCAAGCCCGTTCTCATCATCCTGATGGTTTTGGGCTTCATCTTCTGGTGGCCGATCGGGCTCGGCCTCCTGGCCCTGATGCTATGGAGAAAGCACGCGATGTATGGTTGCTATCGCCGAAGCGCCTGGCAGCAAGGCGGCGCGGAATCTTGGAGCGGCTGGAAAAACTGGAGCTGGGGCGGCGGTGGCATGCGCAATCCGCCCTCGAGCGGCAACCGCGCTTTCGATGAATATCGCTCCGAGACCTTGAAGCGGCTCGAGCAGGAGCAAAAGGAATTCGCCGCGTTCCTCGAGCGGCTGCGCTTTGCCAAGGACAAATCGGAGTTCGATCAGTTCATGGACGAACGCCGCAATCCTCCGCCGCAGCCGCCGCAGGAGCAGCCTGGCACGTGATCCCCGGGGTCTCTCGTTAGGGCCGCAGCGTCCAAGCGAGCACCTGTCCGCCGAGAAATGGCCGGATCGGTCCGGCCATGCTCGGCACCGTCTCGCGCATAGTCGCGCTCTCGCGTCTCAAGGTGACGCGGCGCTCATTGAGCGGCAGGCCGTAGAATTGCGCGCCGTGCTCGGAGGCGAAGCCTTCGAGCTTCTCGAGCGCGCTCTCTTCCTCGAAGACCTGCGCATAGATCTCAAGCGCCGCGGGCGCCGAGAAAATCCCGGCGCAGCCGCAATCGCGCTCTTTATCGTGCACGGGATGCGGCGCGCTGTCGGTGCCGAGGAAGAATTTGGGATTGCCCGAAACCGCTGCTTTGCGCAGCGCTAGGCGATGCGCCTCGCGCTTGGCGACCGGCAGGCAATACATATGCGGGCGCAATCCGCCCAAGAACAGCGCGTTGCGGTTGATGACGAGGTGATGCGCGGTGATGGTGGCGCCGAGCCGCGGTCCGGCGCTGGTCACGAAATCGACCGCCTCCTTGGTGGTCACGTGCTCGAGCACGATTTTGAGGCCGGGGAATTGCCGCATCAACGGCGCGAGCTTTCGCTCGATGAAGATGGCCTCGCGGTCGAACACATCGATGTCGGGGTCGGTGACCTCGCCATGGATGAGGAGCGGCATGCCGATCCGTTCCATCCGGGCCAATACGGGCTTCACCTTGGCGAGGTCGGTCACGCCCGAGGCCGAGTTCGTCGTCGCATTGGCGGGATAGAGCTTCACCGCGGTGAAGACCTGCTCGCCAAAGCCGCGCTCGATCTCCTCGGCATCGGCATCGTCGGTCAAATAGCAGGTCATCAGCGGCGCGAAGTCGAGATCGCGCGGCAGGGCGGCGAGGATGCGCGCGCGATAGGCTTGGGCCGCGGCGATGGTCGTAACCGGCGGCACGAGATTGGGCATGACAATGGCGCGGGCGAATTGGCGCGCGGTGAAGGGCAGGACGGCCTCGAGCAGCGCACCGTCGCGCAGATGCACGTGCCAATCGTCCGGCCGCCGAATTGTGATGCTCTCGACCATCCGACACCTTTGTCGCCCTCCCGTTAAACGGCCGGAGAAGGCTTTTATTGGTTCAACCTACTGAATCGCGCCTTGCGCTACTATAGAGGGGAACCAATGCCAGGAGAGCCACCATGACCGCCTGCATGATCGGCTGGGCCCATTCGCGCTTTGGCAAGCACGAGGGCGAGGATATCGAAGCCCTGATCCTGCCGGTCGCCGCCGCCGCGATCGCCGATGCGGGCGTGGCGCCTGCCGACATCGATGCGATCTATCTCGGCACCTTCAATGGCGGCTTCGTGCGCCAGGAGTTTCCCTCCTCCCTCGTCTTGCAGCTCGACCCGGCACTGCGCTTCAAGCCGACGACCCGGGTCGAGAATGCCTGCGCCACCGGCTCGGCGGCGATCCATCAGGGCCTCAACGCCATCGCCGCGCGCCGTGCGCGGATCGTGCTGGTGGTCGGCGCGGAGAAAATGACCGCGGTGTCGGGCGCCGAGGTCGGCGATCTCCTCATCCGTGCCGCCTATCTCAAAGAGGAGGGGGCGATCGAAGGCGGCTTCGCCGGCGTTTTCGGCCGCATCGCCGAGGCCTATTTCCAGCGCTACGGCGATCAGTCGGACGCGCTCGCCATGATCGCCGCCAAGAACCACAAGAACGGCGCCGCCAATCCGCTGGCGCAGATGCAGAAGGATCTAGGCTACGATTTCTGCCGCACGGTGTCGGAAAAGAACCCGCTGGTCGCGGGGCCTTTGCGCCGCACCGATTGCTCGCTGGTCTCGGACGGCGCCGCCGCGCTGGTCCTGGCCGATGTCGACACCGCGCTCCAGGCGAAGAAAGCCGTGGTGTTCCGCGCCGCCGAGCAGGTCAACGATTTCCTCCCCATGAGCAAGCGCGACATCCTCGCCTATGAAGGGCCGGCGCTCGCCTGGCGGCGTGCGCTGGCGAGCGCGGGCATCGGGCTCGACGATCTCTCCTGTGCCGAGGTGCATGATTGCTTCACCATCGCCGAGCTGATGATCTACGAAGCGATGGGGCTCGCCGAACAAGGCCAGGGTGCGCGTCCAATCCGCGAAGGCGTGGTGGAGAAAAGCGGCAAGCTGCCGGTCAATCCCTCGGGCGGGCTCAAAGCCAAGGGCCATCCGATCGGCGCGACCGGTGTTTCGATGCATGTGCTCCAGGCGATGCAGCTCACCGGCACGGCGGGCGGCATTCAGGTGAAGGACCCCGATCTCGCCGCGGTCTTCAATATGGGCGGCGCGGCGGTCGCCAATTATGTCAGCATTCTCGAAAGGCTCCGGTGATGGCGGATTTCAAGGCGCTGCTGCTCGAAGAGACGGGCGGTAAGGTTGCTTCGCGCATTGCGACGCTCGACGAGGCACTTCTGCCGCCGGGCGAGGTGACGGTCGATGTCGCCTATTCGACGCTCAACTACAAGGACGGGATGATCCTCAAGGGGATCGGCCGGCTGGTGCGCAAATATCCGCATGTGCCGGGCGTCGATTTCGCCGGAACGGTGGCGCAGTCGGATTCGCCCGACTTCAAGCCCGGCGATGCGGTGATCCTGACCGGCTGGCGCGTCGGCGAGGCGCAATGGGGTGGCTATGCGCAAAAGGCCCGGGTCAAAGCGTCCTATCTGGTGAAGCTCCCGGAGGGCCTCAGCCTGAAGCGTGCCATGGCGCTCGGCACTGCCGGGTTTACCGCGATGCTCGCGGTGATGGCGTTGGAGGATCACGGGCTGAAACCGGGCGCGGGCGAGGTGCTGGTTACCGGCGCCGCCGGCGGGGTCGGCAGCGTTGCGACCGCGGTGCTGGCGGCGCTTGGCCATCACGTCACCGCCTCGACCGGCCGGGCGGCAACCCATGATTACCTGCGTACCCTTGGCGCCAAGACCATCATCGACCGGGCCGAGCTTGCCAAACCGCCGAGCCGGCCGCTCGACAGCGAGCGCTGGGCGGGCGCGGTCGATGCCGTCGGCAGCACCACCCTCGCGACCATCCTCACTCAGCTGCGCTACCACGCCTCGGTCGCGGCCTGCGGCCTTGCCGGGGGCAATGACCTGCCGGCTTCGGTAATCCCTTTTTTACTGCGCGGGGTGAATCTGCTCGGCATCGATTCAGTGATGTGCGCGCCGCCCCGCCGGCAAACGGCCTGGACGCGGCTCGCGCAGGATTTGCCTATGGATAAGCTCGACTCGATGACCGAAACCGTGGCTTTGTCGGCACTTCCCGGCCTCGCGGCGCAGATCCTCAACGGCGAGACGCGCGGCCGGATTGTCGTGGACATGAACAGAATTTGAGGCATTGACGTTATTAAACAGATAGATATAGACTGAACTTCAAGTTCAATATAGGATGAGCTTCGCGCGCCAGTGCCGCGGGCGAGAAAGCGGCAGGCGGGACAGGGTGAAGATCGGGTTGCGGGGCATAGGATGGATCGGCGGCATTTTCTTAAAACTCTGACGGGGGTGGCGGCCGGGGCCGGCTTGGCGCCCATGCAGGCAGCCTGGGCCGCGGGGGCCCGTGCCGCCGTGCCCGCGCGCAAGCGTCCCGTCGTGGTCGTCGATGCCGGGCATGGCGGAGTCGATCCCGGCTGCATCGGCTGCACCGGCACCTATGAGAAGGACATCGTCCTCGCGACCGCGCTCGACCTTGCGCGCCAGCTCGAAGCGAGCCGGCGCTTCAAAGTGCATCTGAGCCGCTCCGACGACACTTTCGTCACCCTCGAGGACCGGGTCGCGCGGGCGCGGACCGAGGATGCCGATCTCTTCCTCTCGGTCCATGCCGATGCCTTGCCTGAGCCTTCGGCCCGCGGCGCCTCGGTCTTCACCCTCTCCGAGAAAGCCTCTGACAAGGAGGCAGCGGCGGTCGCCGACCGCGAAAACAAGTCCGATCTGTTCGCCGGCATCAATTTCGGCACCAAAGATCCCGAAGTGAACGAGATCCTCTTCGACCTCACCCGGCGTCAGACCAATAATCTCTCGATCCGGCTGGCGCAGCGCGTGGTCGACGAGCTGGGCCGGCGCGTCCGGCTGCTCAATCACACCCATCGCTCCGCGGCTTTCGTCGTGCTGAAGGCGCCGGACGTTCCCTCGGCGCTGGTCGAGATCGGCTGTCTCTCGAACAAGACCGAGGAGCGCGCCCTGCGCCAAAGCTCCTATCAGCGGAGCGTGGCGACGGCGCTGTCCCACGCGGTTGGCGACTATTTCGATTTTGTCGCAAAAGTCTGATTTCGGCGAAATCGGCCCGGGCCGTTAACGTTTTCTTCACCGCAACCCCCGAAACTCGGCCTTGCAGCGCGAAGGCTAGCCCTTCGCTGCGCTGCAAGTCCTTCGGGCTTTTCCTCCCTGAACTTGGGCCGCGCCTCGTGTGCGGCCCTTTTTCATGGGATTTGGCGGCTCAGCGCGAGCCGCCCGGCCGCGCCGCCTTGGGCGGCTCGCCGAGGAGATTGGCGACACCGGCCCGCCGCGCCCAGTATTCCCATGCTCGCCACATCTCGGCGGTATTGGGGTTGAAGAGATCGGTGCGCGCCTCGATCTCGCCGGGGTGAAGCGGCTGCGCCTCGCCGAGGCGCAGCGCCTGGGTCTGGACCCGCGCGTTCTTCGGCGCATAGACCCCGATCCGCACCGCGTCCATCAGCGACCGACCGGCGGCAGCGAAACCATGGCCGCGCATCAGCGCCATGCGGTTGTTGGCGAGGGTCTTCGCCAGGTCGCGGCCCTGCTCCATGTTGCGCACCAGCAAATTGGTGGCCTTGCCGAATTTCGCGGCGATGTCCCAGACCGGCACCTCGGTGCCGATGGTGCTGCCGGAATGGATGATCGGCACGAGCTTCGCCTTGGTGACGCCATAGGCAAGCAGGTCCTCGGCGTGGCTGTGCACGACGGCGTGGACATCGGGCCGCGCCTCGTAAATCGCGCCATGAATGTAGCGCTCGAGATAGGGCGGCCGGCCGTCGTCCTTCACGGGCTTGCCGTCGAGCGTGAATTCGACGATGTCGCCGGCCTCGATCAGCTCGGGGCTGCGCGACCAGGAGAGGAGATAGCGCCCCGGATCCTCGGGATGGCGCATGCTCACATGGCCATAGGCATCCACCACGTCCTCGCGGGCGAGGATGCGGTTGGCAATGACGAGGTCGCGTCGGGCTTGGTCCAAATCACTCATGCGTCACGGTTCCTTAGAGAGGGTTCAGACAATCGTTCGAAGGCGGGTCAGATCTTTCCCTGCCGGTGCGGGCTGTCCGGCCGCGAATGGTCGAACTGCCGGTAGTGCTGGCGCAACAGGTCGCGGCCGTAGTCATTGCCGTTGGGCGTGCGCACCAGCGTGTGGGTGTGATTGCGCGTGTGATCGTCATTGTCGAGCGCAATCCCGGGCTGATGATCGAATTCGATCAGGATGGCGGGATTGTGGACGCGATAATAGAACGGGTTGACCTCATCGCAGGCGCCGATCCAGGCAAAGCGCGTCTCTCCGATCTGGCGCTTCACCGCTTCGAGCCAGAGCTTGGCGTGATCGGGCCGCATGCGCTCGACATAGAGGCTGACGAGATGCAGGAGCCGCTCGCGCTGTTCTTGGGTCATGTCGCCGTAAGCGAGACCCTGATAAGGCATGACGAGGTTGTCGTTGAAGGCCGTCGCATAAACGTCGAAAGGCAACTTCTCGCCGATCGTCGCCTTGGCGCGCTGCTCGGGCGTGAAGGCGCTCATGAGTGCATAGCCGCGCGCTTCCTCTTCGGCGAAAACGCGCGTTCCCTTGTATTTGCCGGATTTCGCCTCGACCGGCTCCGAGCCCAAGAACTGCGGCGTCAGTACCATCTGGTCGCCGAGGATGAAGCAATTGACGATGAGATGATGCCCATCGATCTGCCAGCCCCAGGGCCCCTCCGCCGAGGGCGTACCCATGATGCTCACCCAGTAATACCACTCGCCATATTCCTCGGGCCGCTGCGTCAACTCGCAAATATGCTCGTTGAGCCTCATTACGTCGCGCGCGGTTTGGAAGCCGGCGGCGCTGAGGCTCGCGCGCAACAGATCGAGCGCGCGCTCGCGCTGCTCGGCGCGGAGGTTTTGCAAGAGGCAGCCATGCCGGGTCATGAAGATATGCATGTTGTGCCAAGCGCGCCACGGCCCGGTCTCGAGATCGAACAGCGCCGATGTGCGCTCCTCGCCAGAGAGACAGGCGAGAAAGGCATTGGCGGCATCGCTCACGCCCTGAAGCGATAACCCGGTTCTCACCAGCGGAAAAAGGCCGCCGAGCGGGTTGCCGTCGGTGGTGATGCCGATAAGCGGCTTCGCCATCTCCGCTTTGCCGCGATCGAACATTTTTTGCAGGACTTCGGGGAGCGGGAAGGGCTTCAAAGCCTGGCCGGGACGCCGCTGCCGCGGCCGGAACTCGCGGACCTCGCTTGCCATGATCCCGTCCTCCCTTGTGCCGCGACGGCGTGGCGCGATGCTAACACGGCGTGAACCGGCTGTCTGCCCGGCGCCGCGACCTGTCGAGTGCCAGCGGCTTCGCGCAATTGCCAAGTCCCCGGGAAGGCGGCATGGTTGCGCAACGCCCGCCGCGCGAGAAAAACAGACCGGCGGCCGGGCCCAAGCGCAGGAGGAACGCCGATGGCAGACACGCTTGCCGGTCATGCAAGACCTCGCTCCGCCGGCTTCGCCGATCTGCGGCGCGCCGTCGAAGCCTTGCTGCCGCTCATCGAAGCCGAGGCGGATGCGGCCGAGGCCCAATCGCATCAAAGCGACCGCGTGGTGACGGCCCTGCGCGAAGCCGGGCTTTATTCGATGCTGCTGCCGCGCGCGCTCGGCGGCGGCGAGCTGCCTTTCGCCGAGGCGATGGAGATCATCGCCCGCCTCGCCTGGGCTGATGCGTCGGCCGGCTGGTGCAGCATGGTCGCGGGCGTGATGAGCGCCTCGCTCGGCGCCTTCGTCTCCGAGGAGGGCGCGCGCATCGTCTATGGCCAGGGTCCCGACGTCACGGTCGCCGGCAATGGCGTGCCGCGCGGCTATGCGCGCCGCGTGCCGGGCGGCTACATGATCCGCGGCCATTGGGCTTATGGCAGCGGCATTCACCATGCGGAATGGGTGCATTCCGGCTGCTTCGTCACCGACGATGCCGGCAAGCCGCGCCACAATGCCGAGGGCGTGCCCGAAATCATTCTGGCGCATCATCCCAAAGCCAGCATCGTCTTGAAGGGCAATTGGGATGTGCTCGGCCTGCGCGCAACCGGCAGCTTCGACTACACGCTGAAGGAGCCCGAGCTCTTCGTGCCCGAGGCGTTGTGCTATTCCTTTGACGGGGCGCGCGTGCAGCGCGGCGGGCCGCAATACCAGATCGGGCTCGTCGGGTTGACGAGCTGGGGCCACACCTCCTGGGCGCTCGGCGTTGGGCGGCGCGCGCTCGACGAGCTGGCACGGCTGGCGCGCGAGCGTGCCGATGTATTCGGCAAATTGACCGATAGCCCGAGCTTTCGCAAATCCTTTGCCGAGGCCGAAGCGAAGTTCCGCGCGGCGAGCGCCTTCGTGCGCGAGAGTTGGGGCGATCTCGCCGATACCATCGCGCGCGGCGACGCGCCGAGCGTTACGCAGATCGCACTGATCCGGCTGGCGATGCGGCATATCCACGACGCCTTGTCCGAGGTCACGACCTTCGCCCATCGCACCGCGCGCGGCGCGTCCTTGCGCGCCGGTACGCTGCAGCGCTGCTATCGCGACGCGCATGCCGGGACGCAGCATCTGCTGCTCGCCGATGAGATCGCGATGGAGTGCGGGCGCGTGCTGATGGGCGCGACGGGACCGGGCGCCTCTTGGACGATGTTCGGCGTCAAGGGTTAAGGAGAATACAGATGCCCGATCACGACGAGATGGTGGAACGCGCGGCAAGCCTTGCGCCGTCGCTCGCCGCCCGTGCGGCCGAAGCCGAGCAATTGCGGCGCATGCCCGATGCGAATGTGCGGGCGTTGCAGGAGGCGGGGCTTCTCAAAATCCTTCAGGCGCGGCGCTATGGCGGCTATCAGATGTCGCTGCATACCCATATCGATGCGATCGCCGCCATCGCCCGCGGCTGCGGCTCGACGGCGTGGTGCATGGGCGTCATGCACGCGCATAGCTGGCTCATGGCCTCCTTCCCGCAACAGGCGCAGGAAGAGACCTATGGCGCCAAGGCCGATACGCTCATCTCCGCCGTCATCGCGCCGCGCGGCAAGGCGGAGCCGGCCGAGGGCGGCTATCGCCTCAGCGGCTTCTGGCCCTTCGCCTCGGGCTGCCAGCACGCGCATTGGCTGCTCCTCGGCGCGCAGCTGCTCGACCGCGAGGGCGCCGTTGTCGACGAGGCCGATCTTCTCGTGCCGAGTGCCGACATCGTCATTCGCGACGATTGGAACGTTGTCGGGCTGCGCGGCACCGGCAGCTGCAGCATCGTCGCCAAAGATGTGTTCGTGCCGCGCCATCGCGCCCTCTCGTTGCCGGCGCTGATCGAGGGCAAGACGCCCGGCGCGAACTTGCACGAGGGCAGCCTTTACAAGAGCGCCGCCGTGCCGGTGCTGGCTTTGGCGCTCGCGCCGCCGGCGCTTGGCATGGCCGAGGCGGCGCTTGCGGCCTTCCAGGAGCGGCTTCCCGGCCGCGAGATCGCCTATACCGATCACCTCATCCAGCGCGACAGCGCGACGACGCATCGCCACGTCGCGGCGGCGGCGAGCCATATCCATATCGCGCGGCTGCTGCTTCATCGCTGTGTCGATGATATCGAGGCGGCGGCCGAGCGTGGCGCGATGATGGCGTTCGCGACGCGCGCGCGCATCCGCATGGATTGCGCACGCGCCGTGCGCGAATGCCTTGAAGCGGTCGAGCCGCTTTTCCTTGCTTGCGGCGGTTCCGGCATCGGCGAGGCCAATCCGGTGCAGCGCGCCTGGCGCGATCTTCACGCCGTCAACATGCACGGCCTTTTGGCGCTCGAGACCAATGAGGAGATGTATGGCCGCGTACTGCTGGGGCTCGACCCCAAGACGGCGCTGATCTGAACGCCGTCAGCGAATGAGGCGCCGGCGCACCGAGACGAGGTGCAGGTTGAAGCGCCGCGCGACGATGCCCCACAAGCCTTCCTGCGCGGTCAGCATGATCACCACCGCGACCGCGCCCAAGAGTATGAGATACCAGGTGCCGTAATCGGCGAGGAGCTGGCGCAGGCCGAAATAGACCAGCATGCCGATGATCGGCCCTTCGAGCGTGCCGATGCCGCCGATCACCACCATGAAGATGACGACGACCGTCCAGTCATTGACGCTGAATCCCGCTTCGGGCGAAAGGCGCAGCTTTTGCAGGAAGATGAAGCCGCCGATGACGCCGGTGCAGGCGGCGGCGACGACGTAGATCATCAGCTTGGTGCGAAACGTGTCGACGCCAAGGCTGTCCGACGCGACCTCGGAATCGCGGATGGCGGTGAGCGCGAGCCCGTGGCGTGAGCGCAGCAGGAGATAGACGATGCCGCACACCGCCGCGACGATCGCGAGCGAGAGCCAATAGAGCACCAGCTCGCGGCCGTCGCGGTCGGGCGCGATCTGCCGCATGATCGCGGGCGTCAGGCTCATGCCCGAGCCGGCGCCCAAGGGCTCGATGAGGCTGACCCCCAAGGCGAAGGTTTCGGCCAGCACCCAGGTACCGATGGCGAAATAAGCGCCGCGCAGCCGGAACATGGTGAGCGCCATCGGCACCGAGACCGCCGCGGCGATCGGCGCCGTCAGCGCCAGCGCGAGCAGCGGGTGGATGTTGAATTGGCTCGCAAGATAGAACATCGCATAGGCGCCGAGACCGACGAAGGCCTGCTGTCCCACCGAGACGAGCCCCGCATAACCGGCGAGCAGATTCCAGAGCTGCGCCAGCGCGAGGTAATAGGCCATCTCCGAAACGAGCCGCATGTCGCCCGGGCCGCCCCAATAGGGCAGGGTTGCAAGCGCCAGCAGCACGAGGAGAAGGAACCCTCCGAACCAGCGGCTTTCTCTCGTCGTGCGCTCGACCCGGAACCCGGCCATCAATCCCTCGTATGCGGGAAGAGCCCGCTCGGCCGGATGACGAGGACAGCGAGAAAAGCGAGATGGCCGGCGAGAATTTGCCAGGTCGGCGACAGCGCCGCGCCGATCGCCTGGGCGATCCCCAATACCATGCCACCCAAGAGCATGCCCCAAAGGCTGCCGAGTCCGCCGATGATCACCGCTTCAAAGGCGAAGATCAGGCGAATGGGGCCCGCCGCCGGATCGAAGGTGGTGCGGATCGCCATCAGCACGCCGGCGAGGGCGGTGAACACCATCGCGATCGCCATCGCCATGGCATAGAGATGGCGATTGTCGATGCCGAGGAGCTCCGCGGTTTGAGCGTCGTCGGAGGTCGCGCGGAAGGCGCGGCCAAGCGTGGTGCGATAGAACAGGAACTGCAGCCCGGCGATGGCGATGACGGCAACGCCGAAGACGAGAAGCGGATAGGCGCCGACGGCGATCCCGCCCAGAGCGACGCTGTCGGTCTCGATGGCGCCGGCATGAAGCCGCCGGATATCGGCGCCGAAAAGCTGGAGCAGCACGTTCTCGATGATCACCGAAATGCCGAAGGTGACGAGCAGCGGCGAGAGCAACCCGCCGCTCAAGGTGAAATTGAGAATTCCGCGCTGCAGCGCATAGCCAAAGGCGAACATCAGCGGCACGACGATGACGAGGCTCGCCAGCGCGCCGATCCCAGTCGCCTCGATCAGCGCGAGCGCGATATAGGCCGCGAGGACGA
This sequence comes from Allostellaceae bacterium, assembly GCA_035605975.1. GTDB lineage: Bacteria > Pseudomonadota > Alphaproteobacteria > ATCC43930 > CGMCC-115725 > CAIKMD01. Next base: position 13,616 of record DATNGG010000077.1, read on the forward strand.
TGAAATCGCCATGGGCGATGTTGACGAGCCGCATGATGCCGAAGGAGAGCGCAAGGCCGATGGCAAAGAGCGCGTAGAGGCCGCCGAGCAGCCCGCCCTGAATGAGAATGTTGAGCCAGTTCATCGCGCCGCGCCTCAGAGCCCGAAATAGGCGCTGGTGATGGCGGCGCGGTCGAAGCCGCGGCAGGCGGCGGCAAGGGCGACGCGGCCTTCCTGAAAGCAATAAAAGCGCGAGGAGGCATCGAGCGCGCGGTTGATATCCTGCTCGACGATGACGAGCGAGGTGCCCTCGGCGGCGATCGCGCCGAGACAGGCATAGATGTCGCGGATGACGATTGGCGCCAAGCCGAGCGAAAGCTCGTCGCAGAGCAGAAGCCGCGGATTCGACATCAGCGCGCGGCCGATCGCCGCCATTTGCTGCTGCCCGCCCGAGAGCGAGGTCGAGGGCAGGCGGCGCAACTCGGCAAGCGCCGGAAAAAGTTCATAGACGCGCGCCAGGGTCCAGGCTCCGGGCCTGCCGCTATAGGCGCCGAGCATGAGGTTTTCCTCGACGGTGAGGCTCGGGAAGAGCCGGCGGCCCTCAGGCACCATGGTGATGCCGCGCCGCACCACCTCATGCGCCGGCAGGCCGCCGATGGGGTGCCCGTCGAACTCGACCATCGCCCCATCGCAGGCAAGCGCGCCCGCGACCGCGCGCAGGAAGGTGGTCTTGCCCGCGCCGTTGGCGCCGATGATGGCGATGGTCTCGCCTTCCTCGACCGTCACGTCGATATCGAAGAGCGCTTGGAAATCGCCGTAAAAGCCGCGCAAGCCGCGGGTACGCAACAGGCTCATGCGGCGGGGATTCCCATATAGACATCCTGGACGCGCGGCTCGGCCATGACGCGGCGCGGCTCGCCTTGCGCCAGGATCTGCCCGGCGTTCAACACCATCAGCCGCGTCGCGACGCTGACCAGCGCGTGAACGATATGCTCGATCCAGATGATGGTCGTGCCCCGCGCATGAATGGCGCGGATGGTCGCGACCAGCTCTTGGCATTCATGGTCGGTCAGCCCGCCGCCGATCTCGTCGAGCAGCAAGAGCTTGGGTTCGAGCGCCAGCGCGCGGGCGAGCTCGAGCCGCTTGCGCTGCAACAGGGTCAAGCGATGGGCGGGCTCGTTGGCGCGGCCGATGAGGCCGGTCAGCTCGAGCACGCCGGCGCAACGCTCGTAACTGTCGCGCTCGCTGCGGCGCGCGCCGAAAATCGCGCCGACCAGCACATTCTCGAAGGTCGTCATATTGGCGAAGGGATGCGGGATTTGATAGCTGCGCCCGACGCCGAGGCGCGCGCGGCGGTGCGGCGGCATGCGGGTGACGTCGGTGCCGGCGAAGAGGATACGCCCTGCATCGCAGGCCGCATCGCCGGTGATGAGATTGAACAGCGTCGATTTCCCGGCACCGTTCGGCCCGATGATCGCCAGCACCTCGCCCTCTTCGACGGCGAGGCTCAAGCGGTCCGTCACCCGAAGCGCGCCATAGGATTTCGAGACCTGGTCGAGCGCGAGCAGGACCGCCATCTCGGGCCGATCAATATTCGATGGCGTGAAACTGGCTGTCGAGCGGGATCTCCGGCGCCGTCTTGTTGAAGACGATGTGGAGATCGTATTTGAATTTGGTCCCGTGCTCCCATTGCCCGCCGACCAGCGGCGTGGTGCAGACATTCTTGACCGGGTTCTTGGGCCCGCCGCCTTTCCAGGCGATCGGCCCGACCAGCGAGTGGTAGTCGGTCGCGGCGACCGCATCGCGGATCGCGGCGGCGTCGAGCTTCTTCGCCCGCTTCAGCGCATCGACCGCGAGTTCGAGACAGGCATGCTTGAAGCCGATCGGCTGGGTCCATTGCTTGCCGGTGGCGGCGGTGTAGGCGTCGCAGAATTGCTGCGCCGTCTGGCCGGTGAGGCCCGATTTGAAGGGATGATGGGCAGACCACCACACTTCCGTCGTCAAGCCGGCGCCGCGCGCGCCCAGGGCTTCGACCGCCGAGGGGAAGAGCAGGGCCTTGGGCGGCGTGACGATCTTCGGGCGATAGCCTTGCTGGGCGCATTGCGTCCAGAAGGTGACGAATTGCGGCGGGTTGAAAATGCCGCAAGCGATATCGGCCTTCGCCTCCTTGAGCTTGGTGATCTGCGCCGTGAAATCGTCGCTGAGCGGCGGATAGAGGCCGAGATTGCGCACATCGAACCCGCCGGCGCGGAACATCGCCGGCAAGCCGTGCTGCTCGTCATTGGCGGCGATCCCGTCGGGATCGTTGGTGAACATCACGCCGGCGATCTTGTTGGTCGGCAGCGCCGCCCACATTTGCGCAAAGAGATGGCCGAACTGGTCGAAGCCCCAGAAGAAATGATAGGTCCAGTCGAAGCCCTTGGCCGGGTTGCCCTTGCGGCCGAAGAACCAGGATTCCCAGGGATCGTCGGCGGTGATGCAGGGCACGCCGTTCAGCTCGCATTGATCGGAGACCGGATTAACCGTGTCGGAAGTCGAGGAGGCGACCATGATGTCGATGCGGTCATTGTTGATCAGCTGCGCCGCGACCTCGGAGGCGCGGTTGGGGTTCGACTGGCTGTCGCGATAGATGATCTCGACCGGGTGCTGCTCGCCGGCAATGGTAATGCCGCTTGCGAGCACCTTGCGCACCTCGCCGAGCACCCAATTATCGGCTTCGCCGAAAGCGGCGATCGGCCCGGTTTGCGGGCTGACCATACCGATTTTGACGGTGCGGGCGGCGGCGCGGGCCGGGCGCGTGAGGAGACGGGGCAGGGCGAGGCCGGCAGCGCCGGCGCCCAGACTTTTCACGATGGTGCGGCGTGATGGGTTTTTGTGCGCAGTGCCCATTGCTTTGCCCTCCCCGATGTCTTTGTTGCAAATCTATCGGTGCCGGGTGGGACTGGCAATGAGAACGCGTGGGCAAGGCAGGAATGCCCGGCAAACGGGCCCGCCCGGCCGATCGGCCTTGATCGCGCGCGGATTCCCCGGTTTTCTCTGGCGGAGAAGGAGATCGGACACATGGCGACACGTTGGGCCCTGCTCGGCCCAGGACGGCACGCGGAGAGAAGCGTTCTGCCGCAGATGAGGGCAGCGGCCAATACCGCGCTGGTCGCGGTGTTGAGTCGCGACCCGGCTCGCGGCAAAGCCTTTGCCGCGCAGCACGGGATTGCGAAAGTTTTCACCTCGATCGAGGCGCTGCTGCGCGATAATGAGATCGACGCGATCTATGACGCGACGCCCGACGGGCTGCACGCAAGCCACGTGATCGCCGCGGCCGAGGCCGGCAAGCATGCCCTCATCGAAAAGCCTTTGGCGATTTCGGTTGGCGAGGCCGCCCGAGCGATCGCCGCGAGCCGGCGGCATGGCACGCGGCTGGGCGTCGTCTTCAACCAGCGGCACGAGGCCGTGCATCAGGAGGCACGCCGGCTCGTTCTCGACGGCGCGATCGGCGAGGTGAAGCTCGCTTATGTGCAGATCGCGCTGCGCAGCGCGACGCCGCGAACCGGTCCCGCGGCCAGCACCTGGCGCAGCGATCCGCGGTGTCGCGCCGGCGGCATCGTCGTCAGCATCGGCGATCATGCACACGATACCCTCGCCTATATCCTCGGCCAGGAGGTCGAGGCGGTTTCGGGCTTCAGCGATGCGTCGCGCGGCGATCCGCCCGACGAGCGGGCGGTCGGCATGGTGCTGAAACTCTCGCGCGGCGCGATCGGCTATGCCGTTGCCAGCTTTGCGACGCCTTTCGCGCGCCGCCCTTTCGAGATCCACGGCACGCGCGGCTCGCTGTTGATCGAGAATTCCTATGTCTATCTCACCGGCGCTGGCGAGGACCCGACACCGACCTTGACGCTCGAGACGGAGGCGGGGCGGGAGGTGCGGCGCTTTCCGGCGACGGATTGCTTTCGCCTCGAGATCGAGCAATTCAACCGCGCCATCGAGGGCAAGGGCGAGCCGATGACGCCGCCCGAGCAAGGTCTGCGCGCGATCGCCATCGGCGAGGCGTTCTATGATGCGGTCAAGACGGGCCGGGTTGCGCGCGTCGCCGATTATCTGCCGCGCTCGGCCTGACTATCGAGTGGTGATCGATGTCGGTTCGCAAACAGGATGAATTCGTCATCGTCGGGGCCGGCGCCGCGGGACTGATGGCGGCGCGCGCGCTCGCGCGCGGCGGCAAGCGCGTGACCCTCCTCGAGGCGCGCGACCGTTGCGGCGGCCGGATCGAGACGCTGCCGGCGGCGGAATTCGGCTATGCGGCCGAGGGCGGCGCGGAATTCGTGCATGGTGCCGCCCAGCACACCTGCGCCCTGCTGCGCGAGGCCGGGCTGTCGCTGACGCGGCTCGGCGGCACAGCCTGGCACGCCGCAGATGGCATGCTCTCGATCAGTGATCGAGTGACGCCCGATGCCGAGGAATTCCGGGCGGCGCTCACCGCGCTGAAGGATGATTTGCCGGTCGCCGACTTTCTCGTGCGGCATTTCGCCGATCCGCGCCATGCCGAGTTGCGGCATTCCATCACCCGCATGGTCGAAGGCTATGACGCGGCGGATCCGAGCCGCGCCAGTACCTTCGCGCTGCGCGAGGAATGGATGGGACGCGGCCTCGGCCAGCAGGGGCGGATTGCCGAAGGTTATGGCCCGCTGATGGCGTTCCTTCTCGCCGAATGCCGCCGGCAAGGCGTCGCGCTTCATTTCGGCGCGGACGTCGGCGCCATCGATGCCGACGATCGTCACGTCACGGTCCGCTGTCGCGACGGCAGCGCTTGTGTTGCGGACGGCGTGATCCTGACCGTGCCGCTGCCGCTTCTCGGCAGCATCGCCTTGCCGGCGGAGGCGCGGGCAATCGCCGCCGCCGCGCTCGCCGATATCGGCTTCGGCAATGTGGTCAAAATTCTGCTTCGGTTTTCACGAAACTGGTGGACGGATCATGCGGGACAGAACCTCGCCGACATGTCCTTCCTCTTTTCCAGCGCCCCGGTTCCGACCTGGTGGACGCAACATCCGGAGCCGCATCCCGTGCTAACCGGGTGGCTGGCGGGACCGAGGGCCGATGCGGTTGCAGCGCTCTCCGCCGATGCGGTGATCGAGCGGGCGCTCGCATCGCTTGGGCAAAATTTCGCGGTTTCGCCGGATTGGCTGAAGGGCCTACTGGTCGCCGCCCGCGCGATCAATTGGGGAGCCGATCCCTTTGCCCGCGGTGCCTATTCCTATGCGACGCCGAAGACGCCGCAGGTGCTGGCTCGGATCGAGCGCGCCAATGCGCGCGTGTGGTTTTCGGGCGAAGCCTTCTATGGCGGTCCCGAAATGGGCACGGTGGAGGCAGCTTTCGCCAGCGGATGGCGGGTAGCGCAAACCATCCTGTCGAGCAGCGCCTAATCGCACCGCCGTGCGCGGCGCTGGCGGAAGGGCGGCTCAGCGCAGCGTCGGCATGGTGAACTCGGCACCGGCGCGGATGCCGGTCGGCCAGCGAGACAGCACGGCCTTGAGCTTCGTGTAGAAACGCACGCCTTCGGGGCCGTGGACATGGTGATCGCCGAAGAGCGGCCGCTTCCAGCCACTGAAAGAATGGAACGCCATCGGCACCGGGATCGGAACATAACCTTGTCTCATAACCTTGCAGCCTGAAGTCGCGGCCATCGATTACGAGCTTGGCGCCTTCCGCGATGCCGACATCGACATAGCGCCCGATCCTTTCGTCATCCGGGCGGGAAAGGAAACCACTTTTGCGCTATCCTCGGACCGACAACCAGCGAGGAGGCCGGCAATGCGTGGGGTTGGGCTTTTCACCTGGGGCGGACCCGAGGTGCTTCAGGTCATCGATCTTCCGGAAATCCATGCCGGGGCGGGGCAGGTGCGGATCCGCAACCATGCCGCGACCGTCAACCCGACCGATATCAGCACCCGCAACGGCTCGCGCGCCGAGCAGCAAAAGGCCGATCCGCCGCCTTACGTGCCGGGCATGGAGGCAGGCGGCATCGTCGACGAGGTCGGCGCCGGCGTCTCCGGCCTCAAGCCGGGCGATGCGGTGCTGGCGATCGTTTTGCCGAAAGGCAGCCATGGCGCCTATCGCGAGCAGATCGTGCTCGATGTGCGCGCGGTGGTGCTCGCGCCCAAGGGTAAATCCCATGCCGAAGCCGTCAGCCTGCCGATGAACGGGCTGACCGCGCGGCGCTCGCTCGATCTTCTGGGGCTGAAGCCGGGCCAGGTCATCGCCGTCACCGGCGCCGCCGGCGCTTATGGCGGCTATGTCGTGCAGCTCGCCAAGACGGAGGGCCTGACGGTGATCGCCGATGCGTCGGAGAAGGACGAGGCGCTGGTCAAATCTTTGGGCGCCGATATCGTCGTGCGCCGCGGCGACAATGTCGCCGCGCGCATCCGCCAGCATTGTCCGCAAGGCGTCGACGGGCTTGCCGATGGCGCGGTGCTGAAAGAGCTCGTCATCCAAGCGGTGAAGGATGGTGGCGCCTTTACCTCGGTACGCGGCTTTCCCGGCGTGCCGACGCGCGATATCCGCTTCTCGACCACCTTCGTGCGCGACTACGCATTCGAGCAGGCCAAGCTCGACCGGCTCCGCCAGCTCGTCGATGAGGGCAAGATCACGCTGCGCGTCGCCGCCATCTACAAGCCCGAACAGGCTGCCGAAGCGCACCGCCGTCTCGAGGCCGGCGGCACGCGCGGCCGCATCGTCATCGGGTTCTGAGCTGCGACACGGGCGCGCGGCGTCAGCCTTTGGCGTCAAGCTCCGCCAATGCTTCGGTCGCGACGCGCAAGGCATCGAGCGCCGCCGGAAAGCCGCAATACGCCGCGATCTGGAGGAAAACCTCGCGCAGCTCCTCGCGGGTAAGGCCGTTGTTCAAGGCGCCCCGGACATGGAGCTTCAGCTCGTGCGGGCGATTGAGCGCGGCGATCATGCCGAGATTGAGCAAGCTGCGGCTGCGGCGGTCGAGGCCCGGCCGGTTCCAGATCTCGTCCCAGCAATATTCGGTGACGAGCTGCTGCATCGGCCAGGTGAAGTCGTTGGCGGAGGCGAGCGACTTCTCGACATAGGCGTCGCCGACGACGGCGCGCCGCGTCTTCAGTCCGCGCTCGAACTTTTCGCTGCGGGGCTTTTTCTCAGGCATGACTGATCCTTTCGGCCAACATCGAGGTCAATCGCGAAGCCGTGCCACTGACTCGTGATTTCACGGCGTGACCGCGTCAGCGCTATTTTAGATATAGCGTGAGTGGCGGAAACGGCCAAACGGCGGCGCGGGCTGACGGCGATCTGTCGGGCGACGCCGCTAGACACCGGGAGACACGTCATGAGTGACAAAATCAAACGATTGGTCCGGCGCCCAGCGAGGGCTCTTGCGTCATGCCTTGCGGGCGTTTTCGTTGCCGTCTCGGCGTGGGGCGCCGAGCCCGCGGTCACGATACCGCCGCCGACCCTCGATGAGACTGTTGCGCCGAATGCGGCACTCGAGGTGACCGTTCTTGCCGGCGGATGCTTCTGGGGCGTCCAGGGCGTGTTTCAGCATGTCAAGGGAGTCGCCAGCGCGATCTCGGGCTATACCGGCGGCGCACCCGACACGGCGCATTACGAGATTGTCAGCGAAGGCGAGAGCGGCCACGCCGAATCCGTTAAAATCACCTTCGATCCGCGCGAGATCACCTTCGGCCAGATTTTGCGGGTGTTTTTCTCCGTGGCGCACGATCCGACCGAGCTCAACCGCCAAGGCCCCGATACCGGAACGCAATATCGCTCGGCGATTTTCCCGACCTCGGACGCGCAGCGCCGGATCGCCAGCGCCTATATCGCGCAGCTCGACGCGGCCCATGTTTTCCATTCGAAGATCGTCACCACGATCGAGCCTGATCGAATCTTCTATCCGGCCGAGGATTATCACCAGGATTTCCTCACCCGCCACCCGACCTATCCTTATATCGTTATCAATGACCTGCCCAAGATCGAGAACCTCAAGGCCAAATTCGCGGCGATCTATCGCGCCAAGCCGGTCCTCGTCTCCGAAGCCCGCGCGTCGGAATAAGGTCGATCGATCGGGTCGACCTATTGCGCTTTCAGCAAACTCGACCGGACGCATGGATCAGGGCTGTTCTGCCTCCTGACCGTGGCAGCACCCGGGCAAGGCACGCGTCAGTCCCTGGGCTCTCGGCGGTATCGCGGTGGTGATCGTCTTGGCCGCGATCTATTTGGTCAGCCGCTGAGCTTCGTCACCAAGCATTCCTTGTCCGGCCCATCGTTATAGCCGTCAGGATATATCGATGGCTTGATCGCCGCAGCCGAGCTTCTCCGGTCGTCGATCGCCTGGGACTCGAGGACTGGCACTTGGCGCGCGTTTCTGCCAAGCTTTTTCCATGAACGAGAAAGCAATCGAAGCAGAGAATGCGGTCCGTCCCGGCGAGATCGCGATCGAGCTGCCGCCCACAACCGATGCCGGCATCTATTTTATCGGCACGATCCATACACCCTGGCAATCTCGCCGCGATTGTCCGAGGCGCGGCAGTGCCGACGGACCGCTCTGCTCGATCGTGTTGGAGGAACGTTGGCGTCCGGCGCTGACCGGTCTCAGCCAGCATCGACGCCTCCAGCTTCTCTATTGGATGCATCAGGCGCGGCGCGATCTCACATTGCAAGCGCCGGCGGCGAAGGGACAGGTTTTCGGCACTTTCGCGTTGCGCTCGCCGGTGCGGCCCAATCCGATCGCATCGTCGATCGTCGAGTTGGTCGCGATCGAGGATGGTATCCTGACGGTGCGCGGTCTCGATTGCATCGACGGCACGCCCTTGATCGATATCAAGCCCGACCGTACGCGCGCGAGCGACACGCCGGTGATGGGGCGCCGCTAAGTACCGTTGATTTCCTTGAGAAAACTGGTGCTGCCGGTAAGGATTGAACTTACGACCTCTCCCTTACCAAGGGAGTGCTCTACCACTGAGCTACGGCAGCGCCGGCGGCGGAAATACACGAGGGGCCGCGGCTTGGCAAGCTCACCCGCCGCTCCTCGCGAGTCGCTGCAAGCCTTGGTCCAGCGCCACGGCCAAAAGGGCGACGATGCAGCCGATCCCCGTGTTCAACACACGCGCGGCGAGCAACTCGCCGGGACTGCCGCTCGCCACCGAGACCAGCTCGATCATCAGCATGACGAAGGCGGTGAGGACGCCGACGCCCAGCGCGTCGTGCTGCTGCTGCGCGGGCCAGCGCGCCAGCGCCGCAAGCACGATCCCGACCATGAGGGCGGCGTGGCTCGGAAAGATGATCGCATAGGCGCCGGCAACGGCGACGCCGAGCACCGTGCCGAGAAAGCGGTCGAGCATCAGCTGCCGGCTCGAGATGAAATCCATCCGCAGCACGAGAACGAGGGCCAGCACCGCCCAATAGGGCCGCGCGATGCCGAGGCCGAGGCTGCTCCAATAGGCGAGCGGGATCGCCAAGGCGACGGTGAGGGCGAAAATCTGGCGCTCGCGCTCGCGCGCGCTCAAAAGGGCGCGAAGGTCCCGCCCGCGCGGCGCGGTTGAGCGGCGCCAGCGGCCGGCGGCAAGGTCCCACGCCACGGAGATAAGCCAGGTCGCCAGCACCGCGCCCGCGGCGGCGCCGAGGTCGAGGAGGTCGAAGCTGGGGTAAAGCGCGCCAATGGCGAGGGCAAAGCATAGGAAGCGCGACAGGCTCAGCGCCACGGCATGCGTGCTCTCGGTGAAGGCATAGACGATGCCGCTCGCGGCAAAGGCGGCGACGAGCAGCGGCTGGGACGCGGCGAGGAGCGTCGCCAGCGCCGCGCCGGCACTGACGATCAATCCGCCGGCGCCCATCCAGGCCAGCCGGGGCAGGGGCCGTCCGCCGGTATCGACGGCGAAAGCGAGCGTCGCCGTCACCAGCGCATAGACGAACCAGATGCGCGGCTGGAGCACCCAGGCGAGCATGACGAGCGGCGCGACGCTGAGCGTGTAGCGGATCGAGCGGGCCGCAAGCCCATCATCGGGCAGAAGCGGCGGTATCTGAGCGCGCCGGAGAAGCCACTGGAGCAAACGGGTCTCCGCTGGGTGGTCGAGCGACCGCGCGGCGGCTGTGGGCGAAGGGCCCGTCGCGCTTGGGACGATCTTGACCCTCGAAGCCTCCCTCGTCACTCTCCCGCCATGCCGAAATCCGGGAAAGCGCCGCCGCGCGGAACGCCCGAGGGCGAGCGCGCCGCCGCGGCCCGGCAAGAGCGCCTTGCCGCTGCCCTCCGCGCCAATCTCGCCCGCCGCAAGGCCCAGTCGCGCGAGCGCGCCGCGACCGCGGCCGCCAACGATAAGAAGCCTTGATCCGCGAAGGGCTTGAGCCGCAAGCGCCTATCCCGTAAAAGCTTTCTTCACCCGCCGCCGGCAACCTCCCGGGCGGCCGGCAAGGATAGTGATGGACAAGATTCGCATCCGTGGCGGGAAGCCGCTTTCCGGAACGATCCCCATCGGCGGCGCCAAGAACGCGGCGCTGCCGTTGATGACCGCGGCGCTCCTCACCGAGGAGACGCTGGTGCTGCGCCACGTCCCGGTCTTGGCCGACATCACGACCTTGTCCCATCTTCTCGTTCAGCACGGCGCAACCATCACCATGGCCGGGGCGCAAAGCGCCAACGAGCACGGCCATGCGCTCGAGATCAACGCCAAGCGTATCGTCTCGACCACCGCCCCCTATGATCTGGTGCGCAAGATGCGCGCTTCGGTCCTGGTCCTGGGGCCGCTTCTGGCGCGCTGCGGCGAGGCGCGGGTGTCGCTTCCGGGCGGCTGCGCCATCGGCACGCGGCCGGTCGATCTGCACATCAAGGGGATGGAACGGCTTGGCGCGCAGATCGAGCTGCGCCAGGGCTATATGGAGGCGAAAGCGCCGCGGGGGCTCAAAGGCGCCGAGATCGTCTTCCCGATCGTCTCGGTGGGCGCCACCGAGAATCTGCTGATGGCGGCGAGCCTCGCCGAGGGCGAGACCCTTCTCGTCAACGCCGCGCGCGAGCCCGAGATCGTCGATCTCGCCGCCTGCCTCATCGCCATGGGCGCGAAGATTTCCGGCGCCGGCACCGATCGCATCACGATCACCGGCGTTAAGCGCCTCCATGGCGCCGAGCACAGCGTCGTTCCCGACCGCATCGAGATCGGTACCTATCTCATGGCGACGGCGATCACCGGCGGCGCGGTCGATCTTGTCGGCGCGCGCTATGACCTCGTGGCCGCGGTCGCGCGCAGCCTCGAGAGCGCGGGCGTCGAGATCGCCGAAACCCCGCGCGGGATCGAGGTCAAGCGCAAGAATGCGCGGCTCAGCGGCGTCGATGTGATGACCGAGCCGTTTCCCGGCTTCCCGACCGATCTCCAGGCGCAGATGATGGCGCTGATGACGACGGCCGACGGCGCCGCGATGATCACCGAGACGATCTTCGAGAACCGCTTCATGCATGTGCCCGAGCTCTGCCGCATGGGTGCCAATATCAACGTCCACGGCGCCTCGGCGATGGTGCGCGGCGTACCGCATCTCAACGGCGCGCCGGTGATGGCGACCGATCTGCGCGCCTCGGTCTCGCTCGTCCTAGCCGGGCTCGCGGCCGAAGGCGAGACTACGGTCAACCGCATCTATCATCTCGACCGCGGTTATGAGCGGCTCGAGGAGAAGCTCGCCGCCTGCGGCGCCGATATCGAGCGCCTGCCGGGCGACGATTAGGGGCGCGCCGTGGCCGGGCTCAAGCTGCGCGCGGGGGATAGCGACGATCTCGCGGTGATTTCGGCGATCCTCCAGGACGCGCTCGTCACCATCGGCGAGATGGTCTATCTGCCCGAAGAGAGCCGCTTCGTGCTGGTGGCGAATCGGTTCCGTTGGGAGCCGGAGGCGAGCGGCGCGCGCAAGAATTTCGAGCGCACGCTGTCGGGCGTCTGCTTTGACGGCGTCAGCGCCGTGCAGCGCCGCGGCTTTCACCCGCGCGAGGCGGATCGTATCCTCTCGCTGCTGGCCATTCGCGTCGGCTCCGGCGCCGATCCCGGCGCCAAGCCGACGACCATCCTGCTCGAATTCGCGGGCGGCAGCAGCGTGCGGCTCGACGTGACGGACCTCCGCTGCCATCTCGACGATCTCGGCGAGCCTTGGCCGACGCGCTGGCGGCCGAAGCACCCGGTCGCGGACCGCGACTAGGCGGCGCGAGGAGAGAATCTTGCGCGGCAACGAAACTCTGGTGCTGGTGCTGCCCCGCGGGCGCATCTTGAGCGAGGTGACGCCGCTGCTCGAACGCGCCGGCATCGAGATCGAGCCTGCCTTCGACGATCCCGATTCGCGCCAGCTCCGCTTCAAGACCAATCACGACGCGCTCGACGTTATCCGCGTGCGCAGCTTCGATGTCGCGAGCTTCGTCGCCTTCGGCGCGGCGCAGCTCGGCGTTGCCGGCAGCGACGTGCTGATGGAGTTCGACTATCCCGAAATCTACGTGCCGCTCGATCTGAAGATCGGGCGCTGCCGGATGGTCGTCGCCGGACCCAAAGAGGATGTCGGGCGCGACGATCCTTCGCGCTGGAGCCATGTGCGCATCGCGACGAAATATCCCGAGGTGACACGCCGCCATTTCGCGCGGCGCGGGGTTCAGGCGGAATGCATCGTGCTGAATGGCGCGATGGAGCTGGCGCCGAGCATGGGCCTGTCGCGCCAGATCGTCGATCTTGTCGCCACGGGCAGCACCCTCCGCGCCAATGGCCTCGTCGAGATCGAGCATGTCGCCGATATCACCTCGCGCTTCATCGTCAATCGCGCGGCGCTGAAGACCCGAGCGCTCGAAGTCGGCTCGTGGATCGAGCGTTTCCGCGAGGCCGCCGATGCCGCTTGAGCTCGACAGCAGCGTCCCGGACTTTGCTGCCGCTTTCGCGCGGTTTCTTGCGGCCAAGCGCGAGCTCGCGGCGGATGTCGACGCGGCCGTGGCGGCGATCCTCGACGAGGTTCGCGCGCGCGGCGATGAAGCACTGATCGCGCTGACCAAGCGCTTCGACCGGCTCGAACTCGATGCGGGAGGCCTCGCGATCCCCGCCGGAGAGATCGCCGCGGCGGCGCGCTCCTGCAGCGCCGAGGCTGTCGCCGCGCTGCGCCTCGCGCATCAACGCATCGAGGCGTATCACCGCCGCCAGCTGCCGCAGGATTTCGATTACACCGATGCCGCCGGCGTCCATCTCGGCGCGCGCTGGCGCCCGCTCGCCTCGGTCGGGATTTACGTTCCGGGCGGCACAGCGTCTTATCCCTCGTCGGTGCTGATGAACGCGGTTCCGGCGAAAGTCGCGGGCGTTTCGCGCATCGTCATGGCCGTGCCGTCCCCCGGCGGCAAGCTCAACCCGCTGGTGCTCGCCGCGGCCGAGATCGCCGGCGTCCGGGAGATCTACCGCATCGGCGGCGCGCAGGCGGTGGCGGCGCTTGCCTATGGCACGGAGACGATCGCGGCGGTCGATAAGATCACCGGACCAGGCAACGCCTATGTCGCCGCAGCGAAGCGCCGCGTCTTTGGGCAGGTCGGCATCGATATGATCGCGGGCCCCTCCGAAATCTTGGTCGTCGCCGATCGCGACAACGATCCCCAATGGATCGCCGCCGATCTCCTGTCGCAATGCGAGCATGACGAAGCCGCGCAGGCGATCCTCATCAGCGACGATCGCGGCTTTGCTGCCGCGGTGCGCCAAGCGGTCGAGCGCCAGCTGGCGTCGCTGCCGCGCGGCGCCATCGCCCGCGACAGCTGGGAGAAGCATGGCGCGATCATCCTGGTTGAGACCCTCGCCGCCGCGGTGCCGCTGATCGACCGTATCGCCGCCGAGCATGTCGAGCTGGCACTCGACAAGCCGCGCGACTTCGCCGCGCGCATCCGCCACGCGGGCGCGATCTTTCTCGGCCGCTACACGCCCGAGGCGGTCGGCGACTATGTCGCCGGGCCCAATCACGTGCTGCCGACGGCGCGCAGCGCGCGGTTTTCCTCGGGCCTCGGCGTGCTCGATTTCATGAAGCGGACCTCGCTCCTCGGCTGCGATCCGCAAAGCCTCAAGGCGATCGGCCCAGCCGCGATCACGCTGGCCGAGGCGGAAGGGCTCGACGCCCATGCGCGCTCGATCGCCATCCGCCTCAATCTCGGCGACAGCTGACGATGGCGCGCCGCGAGCAGCGCATCGCCAAGATCACGCTCGACGAACATACCGTCGTCCGCCGCAACGCCGATGTCGAGCATGAGCGCGCGGTCGCGATCGCCGATCTCCTCGCGGAGAACAGCTTCATCCCGCGCCCCGCGCTCAAAGGCCCGTTTCACCTGCATCTGAGCGTCTCGGAAAATCGTCTGCTGCTCGATATCCGCGACACCGGCGAGCGCTCGCTCGATCAGGTGGTGCTGCCGCTGGTGCCGTTCCGCAAGCTCGTCAAAGATTATTTCATGATCTGCGGCAGCTATTACGGCGCGCTGCGCGAAGGCGGACCCTCGAAGATCGAGGCGCTCGATATGGGGCGGCGCGGGCTCCACAATGAGGGCGGCGAGAAGCTGCGCGAGCGCCTCGCCGAGCGCGTCGAGGTCGATGACAATACGGCGCGGCGGCTCTTCACGCTGCTCTGCGTGCTGCATATCCGGGGCTAGGATGTCACGAGCCCCGGCAAGCGTGCTCTTTGCCTGCACCTTGAACTCGATCCGCTCGCCGATCGCCGCGGCGCTGCTGCGCCAAACGCATGGCCGCAGCATTTTCGTCGATTCCGTCGGCGTGCGCACGGCGCCGGTCGATGGCTTCGCGGTCGCGGTGATGGCCGAGATCGGCATCGATCTCGCAACGCACCAACCGAAAAGCTTCGACGATCTCGAGGACACCTCCTTCGATCTCGTCGTTTCGCTGTCGCCCGATGCGCAGCACGCGGCGGTTGAGCTGACGCGCACCTCGGCTTGCGAGGTCGAGTTCTGGCCGGTCTTCGATCCGACCATCGCCGAGAACAGCCGCGAGGAGCGCCTCGCCGCCTATCGCATGCTGCGAAATCATTTGGCAAAGCGCATCGCCGAGCGCTTTCCCTCGCTCTCCGCATGACGCAGCGGCTTATCCTCGCCTCGTCCTCGCCGCGCCGGCGCGCGCTTCTGGCGCAAGTCGCGATCGCGCCCGATGCGGTCGATCCCGCCGATATCGACGAGCACCCGCTGCCGGGCGAAGTGCCGCTGCGCCATGCCGAGCGGCTCGCCGCCGAAAAGGCACGACGCGTTGCCGCGCGCCATCCCGGCGCCTTCGTGCTCGGCGCCGATACGGTGGTCGCGTGCGGCCGGCGCATCCTGCCCAAGGCCGAGACCGAGGCGGAGGCGCGCGCCTGCCTTGCGCTGCTGTCGGGGCGGCGGCATCGCGTCCATGGCGGCATCGCGCTCGTCACGCCCGCAGGGAGGCTCGTCCAGCGCCGCGTGACGACGGTGGTGGCGCTGAAACGCCTGACGCCGCAGGAGATCGCGGAGTATCTCGCGAGCGGCGAGTGGCAGGGCAAGGCCGGCGGCTACGCGATCCAGGGCCTCGCAGCGCGCTTCGTGCGCGAGCTCATCGGCTCTTACAGCAATGTCGTCGGTTTGCCGCTCTACGAAACCGTGGCGCTGCTCGAAGGCCAGGGTTTCGGGCGATGAGCCGCACGCTCTTCCTTCGGGTTTCGCCCGGCGAGGTCTGGGCGGCGCTCGCGGAGGAGGGCGCGCTCGAAGGTTTGCGGGTTTTGCGCAGCTTCGCGGCGGGCGAAGCGGGCGGGATTTACCTCGGCCGCGTTGTCGCGCTGCGCCCCGAGCTGCCGGCGGCGCTGATCGAGATCGGTCTCGACCGGCCGGGCTTTCTCGATGCGCGCGACGCCGATCCGCGCCGCGGCCTCAGCGGGCTCACCGAGGGCGCGGCGCTGATCCTCGAGCTGATCAAGGAGCCGCGCGCGGACAAGGCGGCGGGGCTGCGCGTGCTGCGTGCCAACGATCCGCGCCGCGGCGCGGCCGAAGCCGCCGCCCGCAGCCTGTCGCCGCCGGCGCGGCTCGATGCGCCCCTAAGCCCGGTCGTCGCCGCACTGCGCGCGTTCTTGGGCCTGGGTCTCGATCGCATCCTCATCGACGACCGCGCGGGTTTCGCCGAGGCGCGGGCATGTCTCGCCGCGCGCGCCGAGCCGTCGCCGCGTCTCGAGCTCTATTCGGGAAGCGAGCCGCTTTTCGAAGAGGCCGGGCTCGCCGGCGCGATCGACGCGCTGCTCCAGCCGCAGCTCGCGCTCGCTTGCGGCGGAACGCTCCATATCGAGGCAACCCATGCCGCGAGCCTGATCGATGTCGATAGCGGCAAGGCGCCGGCGCTCGCCGCCAATCTCGAGGCGGCGCGCGAAGCCGCGCGTCAAATCCGGCTGCGCAATCTCGGCGGGCCGATCGTCATCGATTTCGTCGGCATGAGGAACGCCGCTAACCGCGCCAAGGTGCTCAGCGCCTTCAAAGACGCGCTCGCCGCCGATCCTGAGAAGATCGATCTTCTCGGCTGGACGCGATTGGGCCATGTCGAGCTGACGCGCCGGCGGCGCGAGGCCTCGCTCGCCGAGGTCTTGCTGGAGCCGGCGCCCGGCGGGCCGTTGCGCAAGACTGCGATCACCCTCGCGCTCGAAGCGTTGCGCGCCGCTGCCCGCGAAGCGCGCGCGCATCCCGGCCGCGCCCTGATGCTCGCGGCCCATCCCGCGGTGATCGCCGCGCTGACGAGCGCGGAGGGGCAGGGGGCGCGCGCGATGCTGGAGGCGTCGCTCGGCCGGCCGCTCGCGCTTGCGGCCGAAGCGGGGCTTCCACGCGAGGCCTTCGACATCCGCGCCGCCTGACCTATCAATAAAGGCGCATGAGCGATCCGACCGCCAAAATCCCGATCGGCAAATGTCCCATCTGCGGCAAGCAAGCAGTCGAGCAGCATCGGCCGTTCTGCTCGCGGCGCTGCGCCCTCATCGATTTCGGCCGCTGGATCGGCGGCAATTACCGCGTGCCCGAGGACGAGACCGCGGACGAGACGGAGACGCCGGCGGCGGAGGACGAGGAGCGCGACTGAGCCCCCGGCTCGGCGGCCCGGGCTGGACAGTCGGGGCGATATTTGCGATAAGCCACGGCCCGCCGGGTGCGGCGCCCAGGTAGCTCAGTTGGTAGAGCACGTGACTGAAAATCACGGTGTCGGTGGTTCGATTCCGCCCCTGGGCACCATCACTGCTACACCGAATATCTGGCAAGATCGCGTGGGGCGAACATAAGAGGAAAGGGAGAGAATTATGGCTGCTGAACCGGAAAATTGGACGACCGTTCCCGCGGATTATCGCGGCGATGCGGTGGTCGCCGCGATGGCGATGGGCGGCGTCGATCACCTGTTCTTCACCTCCGGGTCGGAGCTCGCCTTCTACCAGGAATCGGTGGCGAAGGCGCGCCATCACAACCGTCCGGTGCCGCGCATCGTCACCGTGACGCATGAGCATGTGAGCCTCAACGCCGCGCTCGGCTATGCCGCCGTCAGCGGCAAATGCGCCGCGACCGCGGCCCATGTCGATTGCGGCACGCAGCATCACGGCGGCGCCATCCACACCGCCTGGCGCAGCGGGCTTCCGGTCATGATCACCGCGGGCGGCGCGCCCTCGGCCTTTACCGGATCGATGCCCGGCTCGCGCGAGGAAGGCGCCCATCTCTGGTCGCAGCAGGTCTACGACCAGGGCGGCATCCTGCGGCAGTACACCAAGTGGGACAAAAGGCTCGAATACCAGGACAACCCGGGCCTCCTCGTGAGCCGCGCCCTGCAAGTGGCGCGCACCGAGCCGATGGGCCCGGTCTATATGAGCTTCCCGCGCGAGATCATCCTGCTGCCGATGAGCGGCGAGGCGAAGTTCCCGACCGCCGACCAACTCGGCATCGCCCGCCCCAACGCGATGGACCCGGATAGCGCCAAGGAGATCGCGCAGCGTCTCATCAAGGCGCGGAACCCGGTGGTCGTCGTCTCGGCCTCGGGCAAATACAAGGAGACCGTGCCGGAGCTCCAGGCGCTGTGCGAGCTGTTGGGCGTCGCCGTCGTCGATGGCGCGGCGCGGCATTTCCTCTCCTTCCCGATGAACCATCCGCTCTATCAGAACACCATGTCCTTGAAGGATTGCGACGTGGTGCTGGTGCTCGAAGCGACGGTGCCGTGGATGCCGGGCCCACACGCGCCCGGCCCCAAGGCCTGGATCGCGGCGATCGAGCAGGATCCGGCGAAGAACCGGTTCCCGACCTACGAGTTCACCGCCGATCTGCGCCTCAATGCGAGCCCGCTTGCCGCCATCCGCGGCATCCGCGCCGAGGCGGAGAAGCTTTTGGGTGTCAGCGATCGGAGCGCCGCTGCCGACCGCAGCAAGCGCTTTGCCGACATGTCGGCGGCGCGGCGCAAGAAACTCGAGGCCGAGGCGATGGCGAAGGCCAAGTCGACGCCGGCCGATCCGCTGTTCGTCAGCCACACGATCGCCCAGAACATGGACGACAATTGCATCGTGCTCGATGAATCGCTGCGCAGCCCGCGCTTTCCCGAATTCGTCAACAATTCGAAGCCCGGCTCCTACATCCACAATCCGGGCTCGAGCGGCGGTTGGGGACCGGGTGCCGCGCTCGGCGCCAAGATCGCCGCGCCCGACAAGGATGTCGTGCTGGTGACGGGCGACGGGTTCTGGCAATTCGCCGTGCCCGACGCGGCGCTGTGGTCGGCGAACCATCACCACGCGCCGTTCCTGTCGATCATCCATCAGAACCGCAGCTTCTCGACCGGCACGACCGGCACGAAGCAGGCCTTCGGCGAAAACTACGCGCATAAGGCGGACTATCCCGGCGGCTATTTCGATCCACCGATCGACTACGCCAAGGCGGCCGAGGCTTGCGGCGCTTATGGCGAGAATGTGCGCGATCCGGCCGAGCTCGGCGCCGCCATCAAGCGCGGCCTCGCGCAAACCCGCCGCGGCACGCCCGCCGTCATCGCCGTGTGGGAAGCCCGCCTCAACCACACCGACTGAGACGTAGCACAGGCGAAGGCCGATCCTGAGCTTGCTGAAGGGCAGGCCTTCGCCGTCGTGCGAAGCGAGAAACAAGGAAGCACTCAAGCCCTCCCGTTCACGCGGGAGGGCTTGAGACCGTTAAGCGCAGGCTGAGGCCGTCCGCGCGCGTACGCTAACTGTCGAAGGACATCTTCATTGCGCGCCGGTCGGAGCGAGATCCGCCACCTCGGCCGCTCGTGCGTGGCTGAAATGGCTCTGACGCTGCAGGAAAAGCAGCACCAGGGCGCCCAGCAGCATGGGAGAGCCCATCACCGCGCAAATCACGCCTGGGCTGAAATGGTATTGCAGCAATATCCCTCCCAGCATCGGCCCCATGAGCGCGCCGGTGCGTCCGCCGAGCGAATAGGCGGCGCCGACGCCAGTGGAGCGGATCGCCACCGGATAGGAATTGGAGGCGAGGGCCATGAGGCCTGAATTGGAGCCGCCGGTGAAGAAGCCCAGCACGCCCACGAGAACGACCACCATGGCGACCGGCGCCGCGAGTTGCGCGCCGAGCACCCAGGCGGCGACCGCGATCAGGATGAAGCCTGCCGGCAGAATCCGGTAATAGCCGAGACGGTCGATCGCCTGTCCGATCGCCGCGGTGGCGATCAGGCTGCCGATATTCCACGCCATGAGCGAGGTGCCGGCGGCGGTGGTCGAGCCGCTGGCGTTGCGCACGAAAGTCGGAATCCACGAGACGCAGAAGATCATCAGGAAGAAGCTCAAGAAGAAAATGATCCAGAGCAGGATGGTGCCGAGCGCGCGTCCCTCGGTGAAGAGATGCTTTAGGGGAACGCCCGGGAGCTTTTCCTCGGAGGCGAAGAACACCGCGTCGGGCGCCACGTGCATCTGCGGCGCGATCCGCTGCGCGATGCGCCGCATAGCCGCTTGATCGCCGCCGCGCGTGCTGAGGAAAGTGAGCGATTCCGGCATCGATATCGCGAGGAGAATCACGAGAACGAGCGGCAGCACGCCCGCGACGACGAATAGCGAGGGCCAGCCAAAGGCCGGCAAAAGCAAAATCGAGCTGAAGCCCGCGATCATGCCGCCGACTGGAAGCGCCATCCAGACGAGGGTCGTGATCGTCGCGCGCAGGCGGCGCGGCGCATATTCGGAGCCATAGGACATGGCCGCCGGCACGATCCCGCCCATGCCGAGGCCGGACAGAAGACGCAACGCGACGAGTTCGGTGAGGTTCGTCACGAAGGCCGTGAGGAACGAGAAGAACCCGAAGATGAGCGCGGTCGCGATCAGCATGCGCTTGCGGCCGATGCGGTCGGCCACCGGACCGAGGCAGAAGGCGCCGAGCATGACACCGATCTGGCCCGCGGTGAGGAAAACGCCGATCGTCGCCGGTTCGAGATGCAGGCTGTCGCGAAGTCCGGGCACTGCGACGCCGATGACCTGGACGTCGTAGCCGTCCACGGTGGCGGCGAGAAAGCAGAGCAGGAAAACCCAGATCTGATAGGCGCCGAACGGATTCTCGTCGATCAGCTTTTTAGTGTCGATCCTTTGTGCCATGGTCGTTTCCCCCCGAATATCACGCGCTGGCCGCCTCGGCCGTGACGAGGCGGAAATGGCCAAGTTTCGAGATCGCGCCAAGCCCCTCCGCGACGCGGCGCCAATGCTCGCCGCCGTCGTCGCTGGCATAAACTTCGCCATCGGTGTTGCCGAGGAAGAGCTCGAATCCGCCCGGATGCGAGGCAAGACACATCGCCTCGATATTGGCGCGCTTTATCTCAGGCAGACCTGCCGCGACCTCGCTCCAGTTGTGCCCGCCGTCGCGGCTCCGCAGAACGGTGCCGTCGGCGTAATGCGAACGCCGCCACCCGGTCGGATCCTGGCGCGCGCCCGACATGAAGAGCTCGCGCGGATCCTTGGGCGAGACCACGAAGTGATCGGGATAGCCGATGCGGAAATCCGGATCGGTCAAATGCTCCCAGGTTTCGCCCGAATTCGCGCTCGCATAAAGTCCCATGCCCGACGTCATATAGAAGCGATCGGGATCGGTGGCGAGCTGAACGATGCGATGGATGTCGTGATACCAACGGTCGCTCGCCCGGTAATAGCTGTCGAGCTCGCGACAATGAGCGCCGCCATCGTCGCTGCGGAACAGCCCGCCTTGCTCGACCGCGACATAGAGTCTTTCGGGATTGCGCCGGTCGATCGCGATGCATTTGGTGTGCGAGGTGTTGGTCGGATCGGGGAAGGTCCATTTCTCGCGTCCTGGCATGGTTTTCAGGGCCGGAAGCTCGCGCCAGCTCTTGCCAAGATCGTCGCTGCGGAAGAGCGAGACCGGCTGCGTGCCGAGAAAAAGCGTCGGGCTCTCGGCGGGACCGGCGCTGGCAAGCGAGAAGACATGCGCGATCGACAGCCCTTCGTCGCGCGGTTCCCAAGACCGCCCGGCATCGAAGCTCAGATAGAGACCGCCGTCATGACAGCCGGCAGCGACCCAGCGCTCGCCCGGATCGGCGATGATCGCGCTGATATGACGACCCTGGAGCTCGCGGCGGGCCACGCGCCACGCCGCGTTCTCGCTCGTTCGCTCGAGGATGCTGATACCATCGCGCGAGCCGACATAAAGCCGGGACGCCGGTCCGGCGCCTTCATGTGCGGTCGAGCCATTGGGCGACAAGCACGCCAACATGAGCCCTCCTCCTTCCGCGCGCAGCGGCGCGTTATTCTAAACTCGCCCCCAAAGCCGTGCCAACGCGGTTGTCAGGGCGTGGCGAGGTCGTTCACATAACGCCGGTCGATCAACGCGTCGACATCGACCTCGCCCTTGATCAGGCCATGCGCCTCATACCATTCGATCTGATGTCGCACGTCCTTCGCATCGAGCCGTCCTTCAGCATCGGCATAGGTGACGCTGAGCTTGACGTCCTGTTCGCTCTGGCCGAGATATTTCGCGAGAATTTTGAGGATCGCCGACGCGCTCGGACCATCCTTGCGCCGGCCATCGGGTCCGGTGAAGGCATCGTGATAATCCTTGGCTCCGTGGCGAAACGCGCGCAGGAAGCGCTCGACCAAGTCTCGTCGATTGTCGGCCGTGCGCTTCGCAGTATAGACCGCGCCAAATTGCCAGGGCGTTTCGTCGCCGACCCATCCCAACAGCTTCACGTCGCCCTTTTGCAGAAGCGGCGGGATGGCGGGGGTCATCGATATCACCGTGGTATCGACCTGGCCGGTTTCGACCGCCGCGACGGCGTTCGAGAGCGATTGCGTCACGACGATGCGGACACTGCCGAGATCGAAGCCATATTTCTCGGCCAGCAGCCCGACCGCGTAATGGGCCGGCCCGCCCATGGCGGTCACCGCCACGGAATGTCCCGCGAATTGCTTCAGCGTCGTGAAGCCGGCGTCATAGAGACGCTTGGTGACGAGATAGCCTTGTGACTGAAAGCCCGGCATCTCGCGCGCCAAACCGGCGATGATCACCAGCGCGCCTTTGCCGGCGAGATTGTAGAACCCGCCGTTCAGTGCTCCGGCGGCGAAATCGAGATCGCCCGCGACGACGCCGGCCGGGACGGGCGGTCCGCTCTGGAAATAGGCAAGCTGGGGCTCGAGACCTTCGGCGGCGAAATAACCCCGGTCGATCGCGACATAGATCGGGCCAGAGGCCCCCACGCGCAACATCCCGATTTTGATCGGCTGGGCGAGGGCGGGTGCCGCCAGCGCGAGCGTCGCGAGGAGCACGGCGATGGCGTGACGAAATTTCACGCGCGGCCCCATAAGGCGGCGCTTGCAAGACGCGCCCCTTGCACCAGCGCGTCGAGCTTCGCCCAAGCCACATCGGCATGAAGCTCGTCGCCCGCGGCCGAGGTACCGAAGCCGCAATCGGTGCTCGCGATGACGTTCTCGCGGCCGACGATGTCCGCGTAGCGGATGATTCGCTGCGCCACGAGCTCGGGATGCTCGATCAGCGAGACGCAATGCGACACGACGCCGGGCAACAGCACCTTGCCGGGCGGAAGCTTTACGCTTTCCCAAACGGCCCATTCATGCTCGTGGCGCGGGTTCGACGCTTCGAAGGAATAGGCCGCGGCATTGATCTTCAACATCAAGTCAATGTAATCCTTCAGTTCGAGATCCGATGCACGCGGCGCGATGTTGGTGCTGTAGCAGGTATGGAACCGAACGCGGTCCTCGGGAATCCCTCGCAGCGCGTGGTTCAGGATCTCGACCCGAAGCGCGATGAATTTGCGGCAATCTTCGATGCTGATGCCGGGGGTGCGGTCGTAATAGGTGACGAGTTGCGGATCGTCGATTTGCAGCACGAAGCCCGCATCGACGATGGCCTTGTATTCCTCATGCATCGCCTCGGCGAGGGCCGTCAGGTATTCCTCGGGCGTGCGGTAATAGTCGTTGCGATAGAACACCTCGAGATTGCTCGGCGAGAGCGCAGTCATGAATCCCTCCTGCGCCTTCGTTGCCGTCATTGCCGCTTTCATATTGGCGATGTCGGTGGCCAACTCGGCGTGGCCGATATATTTGATCGGGCCGCTGCATCGCAGCCAGCGCCGGCCGGCGCCCGGTTTGGCGACGGGTCGTGGTCGCGCCGCGAGCATGACGCGGTTCTCGGCATAGACATCGGGAAACGCAAGCGCGTCGCGCGTCGGCTTATAGGCCTGATAGGGCTCGGGCGCACGCGATAAGCCCGCGAGCCGCGTGCCAAGATAGGCCGTGAAGCTCGATTTGCTGTGCTCGCCGTCGCTGACGACGTCGAGGCCGATCGCGTCCTGATGGCGCACGATCTCCGTCACCGACTGGCGAACCTGCGGAGCCAGGGACGCGGCGTCGTAGGGCTCGCCGCCATCTTTCGCTTGAAGCGGGGCGATCAGCTCGGCCGGGCGCGGCAGGCTTCCCGTATGGGTGGTGAGAATGCGATCGGTGCTCTGCCTCATGGGTTGACTCCCACCCGACGCCGCGTGAAACGCACTCGCGCAATTGGTCGCAAAGCGTCTCGTCTTTGACGCCGAGAGTCAACGCGGAAGTTCAGAGGACGCGATGCCGGCTCGTCCTCGAAAATCCCACGAAAAGATAGGGAAGCGTGGTGGGCAGCCGAGTATGGGTGCCGGACAGAGCACTCGACTGAGACACCACGGAGCAGCGGCGAGAAGCTTCGACGCTCGCGGATGTACGCCGCTACTTGATGTAGCTGTTGTCGATCAGCGGCGCGTAGTCCTTGAGCTTTTCCTCGGGCTTCAGGAAGCCGGCGGCGATGTTCATCCGGTCGCCATTCTCGATCGCCTTGGGATCGACGCGCGGCGGATAATTTTCGGCGCCTTTGAGGGCGTCATAGGCCATGCCGAGAACCTTCTCGTCATATTTGGGGAAGCGCTTTTTCATTTCGGTCATGGTGGTCGCGCGGTCGGTCACGACGATCTTCATCGCCGCGATGAAGCCGTTCATGAACTTGGTGCAGATCTCGGCATGCGCCGGGCAGTAATCGGCGCGCACGGTCACGATCGAGGCCGCGATCGGCAGGAACCGGGTCGGCTCGCCCTTTGCCGCATCGGAGACCATCACGCCCGAGCCGTCGGCCATCACCTGCTGCGCATAAGGCATCGCGTTCGAGAAGCCCTCGATCGCCTTGGTTTTCCACGCGGCCATGATTTCGGGCGGCAGCATGGTCGGCGTCTCGATATCGCCAGGGGCGATGCCCGCTTCGGCCGCGACCGATTTCAGCACCGCGTCGGGCAGCGAGCCGATGCCGGTGATCGCGATCCGACGGCCTTTCAAGATTTTCGCGCGCTCGGCGAGCGGGGCGTTGGGGTCGAAATGCGCCGCCTCGGCGATGTCCTTGCGGATCATCACCCATTCCATGGTGCGCTTGACGCCGGCGCCGATCGCCTGCAGATGCTGACCGCGCACGAAGGCGCGCGTCAGCGCGTCGGTCGAGCCGATGGCGAAAGGCACCGAGCCGTTGATGACGGCGTTGGTCACGCCGGCGCCGGGAATGACGATGGTTTTGACGTCGAGGCCCTGTTCGATCCAGAGGTGCAAATCCTCGGCGAGATAAAGCGCGGTGAAGGAGACATTGACCGAGGGCAAGGCCAAGGTCACTTTGGGCGAGTCCGCCGCCTGTGCCGATGCCGCCGCTACCATCGCTCCCGCCAGCGCCAAGACGGCCGAGCGCAGCACTCCACGCGTTACCATGATCGTTGATCCCCTCATGTCACGAAATCATTGTCGCTCAGACGTTTCGGCGCAGTGGCCGAGCTCCCCTGTCTCATCCGTAGATGAGGCGAGCGACACTACCACACCCGCCTCTCTCGCAAAAACGATCGCTAAGCCTCGATTCCCAGCAGCTTTGCCGCCGTGCCGCCAAGCATCGCGGCGCGCTCCGCATCGCTGAAGCCTGGCGCCTCGAGAATGTGATCGACCGAGGTGCTGGTCCAGGGATAGGGATAGTCGGTGCCCATAACGATCCGGCCGGAGCCGGTTTCGGCGGCGAGATGGCGCAGCGCCTCCGCGGTGAAGACGATAGAATCGTAGTAAAGCTGCTTCAGATATTCGGTCGGGCGCTTCTTCAGCGGTTTGACGCGCTGCGGGAAGGTGACGCCGATCGCATCCGAGCGCGCGGCATAGGACGGCAAATAGCCGCCGCCATGCGCCGCGCAAATCTTCAAGCCGGGGAAGCGGTCGAGCGTGCCCTCGAAGATCAGATGCGACAGCGCGAGCGTCGTCTCGAGCGGATTGCCGATCGCGTTGTCGAGCCCGCCATTGCCTTTGAGGCGCCCCTCGAGCTCCGCCGTTCCCTGCGGATGAAGAAAGACGAGCACGCCGAGCTCTTCGGCCTTGGCCCAAACCGGATGGAAACGCGCGTCGGCGAGCTCCTCGCCATTGACGCTGCCGCCGACCGAGACGCCGCGCAGCCCGAGGGTCTTGACGCCGTAAACCAACTGCTCGACGGCAAGTTCGGGATGTTGCAACGCGACCGTGGCGAAGGCGACGAAGCGCTCCTTATGCGCGGCACAGAATTCGGCGAGCTTCTCGTTCTGGAGCTTGATGAGCGGCGCCGCGACATCGCGCTCGGCCTTGTACCAGAAGGGATTGATGCTGAGAGCCTCGACATCGATGCCCTGCGCGTCCATCGCCGCGATCCGGTCTTCGATCCGCGCGAAGAGAAGCTGCTGCGGGCCGGGCAGCGATGACGACATCATCGCCATCGCCTCGGGTATCGAGCAATGCGCATGGATATCGACCGTTTTGACCCGCTTGCCGCTCACCACCACTTCGCGGCGGCGCGAGGGAAGCGGCGCGTGCCCGGTTCCGCG
>DATNGG010000078.1:0-77448 GCA_035605975.1 Allostellaceae bacterium
GCCGCCTTCCAGAAGCCGTAAACCGCCTGCGGGCGAAGAATGTTCTCGGCCTCCGCGCGATCGAGCATGCGCTTCAGGATCGGACGCAACTCGCGCTGCGCCCAGGCCATGAACGCCTCGAGCGAGCGCCCGTCCTTGCGATAGCCCCATTGGAATTGATAGAGCATCCGCTCGTTGAGATAGGGCACGAGCGCTTTCGGCGGCACATGCTCGATCGTCCTCGGGCCCCAGAAAGGCGGTTCCGGCACGGGAACGCCGCGATGGAGCGCGGCGCGGCGCAGGCGAATCTCATCGAGATCGATGGGGCGCAGGGGCTTTGCGTCGGCGGCACGGCCAAGCTTGCGCTTCTCATTGACCGGCCGCCCCTCATTCGCGGCGCTGAGCGCGGCGAGATGCTCATCGAACGCGCCGGTCGCAACCTTTTCCATGAGGGCGAGGCCGGCGAAAGCGTCATTCGCATAAGCGACGCGGCCGCACGCGTAGCTCTTGCGGCAATCCTCCTCGACATAGCGCCGCGTCAGCGCGGCGCCGCCCAGCATCACCGGCAGATCGAGCCCGCGGCGCGACATCTCTTCGAGATTCTCGCGCATCACCACGGTCGATTTGACCAAGAGGCCCGACATGCCGATCACATCGGCCTTGTGCGCCGCCGCGGCGTCGAGGATCGCCGCGAGCGGCTGCTTGATCCCGAGATTGACGACCTTGTAGCCGTTGTTGGTGAGGATGATATCGACGAGATTCTTGCCGATATCGTGGACATCGCCCTTGACCGTCGCCAGCACGATGGTGCCGCGCTGATTACCCTCCTTGCGCTCCATGAACGGCTCGAGATAGGCGACTGCCGCCTTCATGGTTTCGGCCGATTGCAGCACGAAGGGCAGCTGCATCCGGCCGGCACCGAACAGCTCGCCGACCTCCTTCATACCGTCGAGCAGGAAGCGGTTGATGATCTCGAGCGGCTTGTGCTTCTGGAGCGCCAGCGCGAGATCCTCCTCGAGCCCTTGGCGGTCGCCCTCGACGATGCGCTGCGCCAGCCTCTCGCCGAGATCGGCGGGGCGCTCCTTCTTGGGCGCGGCGGCGGTGCTGCGGTTGAGGAAGAGGCCGATGAAGGCCTGAAGCGGGTCATAACCCTCGCGCCGGCGGTCGAAGACCAGGTCCTCGGCGAGGCTGCGCTCCTCTTCGGCGATCTTATGCAAGGGCATGATCTTCGAGACGTGCAGGATCGCGGCGGTCAAGCCGCGCTTCAGCGCATGGTCGAGATAGACGGAATTGAGCACGGCGCGCGCCGCCGGGTTGAGCCCGAAGGAAATGTTCGAAAGCCCCAGCAGAATCTGGCAGCGCGGCAGCGCCTGTGCGATCCGCTCGATCGCCTCGAGCGTTTCCATGCCGAGCGCGCGGTCCTCCCCGTTGCCGGTGCAAATGGTGAAGGTCAGCGGGTCGATGATGAGGTCGGATTCGCCGAGGCCGAACCGGCCGCAGGCGAAATCGCGTAGGCGCAGCGCGATCTCGAGCTTGCGCGCGGCGGTCTTCGCCATGCCCGCCTCGTCGATCGTCAGCGCGATCACCGCGGCGCCGAAGCGGCGCGCGAGCGCAACGCGCCGGGCGGCGGCCTCTTCGCCGTCTTCGAAATTGATCGAATTGACGACCGGCTTGCCGCCATAAAGCTTCAACGCCGCTTCGAGCACGCCGAGCTCGGTGCTGTCGATCGCGAGCGGCGCCGCAACCCCGCCGCGCATGCGCCGGACCGCCTCGGTCATATCGGCGGCCTCGTCGCGGCCGACATAGGCGGTGCAGAGATCGATCGCGTGCGAGCCTTCCTTGATCTGCTCGCGCGCCGTCTCGACGCAGCCGTCCCAATTGCCGCTTTCCTGATAAGCGCGGAAGCGCTTCGAGCCATTGGCGTTGCAGCGCTCGCCGATCGAGAGATAGGCGCTCTCCTGCCGCAGCGGCGTCTGGGCGTAGAGCGAGGCGACGGCCGGAATCCACACCGCGCGCCGGCCTTTGACGCGCGGCCGCGTGCCTTCGCCGGCGAGCCGTGCAAGCATCGCGTTCAAGGCGGCGATATGCGTGTTGGTGGTGCCGCAGCAGCCGCCGATCAGATGGACGCCGTTCTCGCCGATGAAGCGCTCCTGCCATTGCGCAAGCTCGAGCGGACGCAACGGATAATGCGCATGGCCCTGATGCAACTCGGGAAGGCCGGCATTGGGCTGGACGGAGATGTGTCCCGGCCAGTTCTCCGCGAGCCATTTGACGTGCTCGGCCATTT
Organism: Allostellaceae bacterium; assembly: GCA_035605975.1. Classification (GTDB taxonomy): domain Bacteria; phylum Pseudomonadota; class Alphaproteobacteria; order ATCC43930; family CGMCC-115725; genus CAIKMD01. Next base: position 2,267 of record DATNGG010000078.1, read on the forward strand.
CCTGCGGGCCGGTCGCGCAATTGAGCCCGATGAGCGGAATGTCGAGCGCCTCGACCACGGTCGCGGCGGCGGCGATGTCGGCGCCGACGAGCAGCGTCCCGGTGGTCTCGACCGTCACCTGAACGAAGATCGGCGCATCGCCGCGGCGTTCGGCCCGCGCGCGCTTGGCTGCGTTGACCGCCGCTTTGATCTGCAGCGTGTCCTGGCAGGTTTCGATCAGGATCGCATCGGCGCCGCCATCGAGCAGCGCCTGGCACTGGATGGTCAGCGCGTCTTCGATCGATTGGTAATCGATCTGGCCGAGCGAGGGCAGCCGCGTGCCGGGACCGACCGCGCCGATGACGAAGCGCGGGCACCCCTCGCCCGCGACCTCCTCCACCGCCTCGCGCGCGAGCTCGGCGGCGCGGCGGTTGAGGGCGTAGGCTTTGTCGGCGATGCCGAATTCGGCAAGCGTCAGCGGCGAGCCGCCGAAGCTGTTGGTTTGCACCGCGTCCGAGCCGGCGGCGAGATAACCGCGATGGATGTCGCGGACGAGGTCGGGACGGCTTTCGTTGAGAATCTCGGGGCAGTTCTCATGGCCGAGATAATCCTCCTCGAGCCGAAGCGGCATCGCCTGCACCCGCGTGCCGGTGGCACCGTCGCAAAGAAGGACGCGATCCTCCAACAGCTCAAGGAGATGGGCCATGGCGCGCGCCTTAGGCCTCGGCCGGGCAATCGGCGGCCAAGCCGATCTCGGCGAGAATCGCCGCCACGAGATCCGCGCGATTGAGCGTGTAGAAGTGGAAGGCGGCGATGCCGGCCGCGCGCAAATCGCGGCACAGCGCGGCCGCCGTCTCGATCGCCGCGCACGCACGCGACGCCGGGTCCTCGCTCAAAGCTTCGAAGCGCGCGGCGAGCTTGGCCGGAATCGAGGCGCCGCACAGCGCGGCAAAACGTTTCACTTGCGCGAAATTGCCGATCGGCAGAATGCCCGGCACGATCGGCACGGCGATCCCGGCTGCGCACGCGCGGTCGCGAAAGCGCAGGAAGGTCGACGGCTCGAAAAAGAACTGGGTAATCGCGCGCGTCGCGCCCGCATCGATCTTGCGTTTCAGCGCGTCGAGATCGGCTGCGGCGCTCTCGGCCTCGGGATGCATCTCGGGATAAGCGGCGACGCTCACCTCGAAATCGGCGATGCGTCTCAGCCCCGCCACCAGATCGAGGGCGCGGTGATAGCCGTGCGGATGCGGGTCATAGGTGCCGCCCGCCGGCGGATCGCCGCGCAGCGCGACGATGTGGCGAATCCCGGCCAGCCAATAAGCGCGCGCAACCGCGTCGATCTCGGCACGGCTCGCGCCGACGCAGGTGAGATGGGCGGCAGGCGCGAGCCTCGTCTCGCGCCGGATGCGCGCGACCGTCGCATGGGTGCGCTCGCGCGTCGTGCCGCCGGCGCCATAGGTCACCGAGACAAAGCGTGGGCCGAGCGGCTCCAGACGCTTCACGGCGCGCCAGAGCTGAGCCTCCATTTCCGGCGTCTTGGGCGGAAAGAACTCGAAGGAAAGCCGCGCAGGTGCGGGATTCATGACGCGGTCGCTCGCGGCGGCGTCACGGCTGCCTGCAAGTCCTCGCGCCGGCGCTGCGCCACCCAGATCGAAACCGTCAGCGGGTGGCCGACGAGATGGCGGACGGGCTCGGGCACGAGGCCAGCCTCGCGGCACCAGCCGGTGATTTCGGTATCGGCGAAGCCGAGGCGGCGATGTGCCTGCTCGCTGCGCAGGAATTCGAGCGCATGGGGCGCGAAATCGACGATCGCGAGCCGGCCATCGTGGCGCAGCATGCGCGCCGCTTCGGCGATCGCCTCGCCCGGCCGGTCGGCATAGTGCAGCACCTGATGGAAAATCGCCGCATCGAAGCCGGCATCCGCGAAAGGCAGCTGGTAGATGTCACCCTGGCGGATCGCGCAGTTGCGCAGATTGGCGCGCTCGAGATTGACGCGCGCGACGGCCAGCATCTCGCGCGAGTTGTCGATGCCGATGGCGCGCTCGACCCGCGGCCCAAAAATCTCGAGCATGCGGCCGGTGCCGGTGCCGAGATCGAGCAGGTCCTGGATCTCGATGCCGGCAAGCGCCTCGAGGATCGCCGCCTCGACCTCGGCCTCGGCGATGTGGAGCGAGCGGATGCGATCCCATTGCGCGGCGTTGGCGCGGAAATAGGCGCTGGCCGCTTCGGCGCGCTGCCGCTTTACGGTCTCGAGCCGGGCATAGTCGAGCGCGACCGTGGGATCATCGGCCGGCACCGAGGCGCAAATCCGCTCGGCAAGCTCGGCAGCACGGCCGCGCTGCGCGAGGCGATAGAACACCCAGCTTCCCTCGCGGAACCGGTCGAGCAGCCCCGCTTCGCAGAGCAGCTTCAGGTGGCGCGACACGCGCGGCTGGCTCTGGCCGAGAATATCGGTGAGCTCGGTCACGGTGAGCTCGCCGCGCGCGCAGAGCAGCAATAGCCGCAACCGCGTGGCTTCGGCGGCAGCGCGCAATCCTGAGAGAGTGGTCTCCATGGCAGCGCCTCATACGCGATCAAGCAAGTCTACATATAAGCATTTCTTTATATATCGGGTCAAGGGTAAAGAAACCGTGGATATCCGCGGCTTGCCGGGACCCTCCGGAGCGTCTTGCCGGGCGCTGGCGGGCGGATTTATGCTTCGCGCCGGGGGGAACTATCCAAAGGGGCTCGACCTGCCATGCGCGAACGCATGATCCTTTGCGCCGCCATCATCATTCTTGTTCTGGGCTGGTCGCCGAAGCCGGCGGCGGCCCTCGATGCCGCGAATCCGGCCGCGCTCGTCAACTCGCTCGTCAGCGAGGCGATCGCCGAGATCAAAGCACCGCAGGAGTCCGACGCGGCGCGCGCCGCGAAGTTCCGCGCCCTGCTCGAAGCGGGCTTCGACATCCCACGCATCTCGCGCTTCGTGCTGGGCCGCTTCTGGAACGCGGCCAACGACGAGGAGCGGCGGAAATTCGCGACGCTGTTCGAGGATTGGATCGTCGGCACCTATGGCGCGCGGTTTCGTGCCTATAGCGGCCAGACGATCAAGGTGACCGGCACGCGGAAAGAAAGCGACGTCAACACGGTGGTGCTGAGCCAGTTCATCAATCCCAACGCGCCCCAGCCTGTGAAGGTCGAGTGGCATGTGCGCAAGGAAAGCGACAGCGCCTACAAGGTGATCGATGTCTCCGTCGAAGGCATCAGCATGGCCCTAACGCAGCGCGACGAGATCGCCGCGGTGGCGGACCGCAATGGCGGCACCGCCGCCGGCCTCAACAAGGCTATGGAACAGCGTCTCGCGCAGAAATAGCGCGGCAGCGCCGCGCTCAGACGCGGGTCAGCGGCTTGTATTTGAGGCGATGCGGCTGGTCGGCCTCCGCGCCGAGCCGGCGCTTGCGGTCGGCCTCGTAATCCGCGTAATTGCCCTCGAACCACACCACCTGGCTGTCGCCCTCGAAGGCGAGAATATGCGTCGCGATGCGGTCGAGGAACCAGCGGTCATGGGTGATGACGACCGCGCAGCCGGGGAATTCCAACAGCGCCTCTTCGAGCGCGCGCAGCGTGTCGACATCCAAATCGTTGGTCGGCTCGTCCAGGAGAATCACATTGGCGGCGGTCTTCAGCATCTTGGCGAGATGAACGCGGTTGCGCTCGCCGCCCGAGAGCTGGCCGACTTTTTTCTGCTGATCCGTGCCGCGGAAATTGAAGAGAGCGCAGTAAGCGCGTGACGGCATTTTGCGCCGGCCGAGATCGATCTCGTCATTGCCGCCGGAAATCTCCTCCCACACCGTCTTCTCGGGCGCGAGCGTGTCGCGCGACTGATCGAAATAGCCGAGCTTCACCGTCTCGCCGAGCCTGAAGCTGCCGCGGTCGGGCTTGTCCTGCCCGGTCGTCATGCGAAACAGCGTGGTCTTGCCGGCGCCATTGGCGCCGATGATGCCGACAATGCCCCCGGGCGGCAGGCGGAAGGACAAATCCTCGATCAGCAGCCGATCGCCGAAACCCTTGGCGATGTGCTCGGCTTCGATCACCAGGTCGCCGAGGCGCGGCCCGGGCGGCAGCACGATCTGCGCCGTCTCGGGCGCCTTCTCGCGGCTCTGCGCGACGAGGCTCTCGTAAGCCGACAGCCGGGCCTTGCTTTTGGCTTGGCGTGCGCGCGGGCTTTGCTGCACCCATTCGAGCTCGCGCTCGAGGGTGCGCTGGCGCGCGGCTTCCTGCTTGCCCTCCTGGGCCAGGCGTTTCTGCTTCTGATCGAGCCAGCCCGAGTAATTGCCTTCGTAGGGAATGCCCTGGCCGCGATCGAGCTCCAGGATCCACCCCGCCACCTCGTCGAGGAAATAGCGGTCATGGGTGATCGTGACGACGGTCCCCGCATAATCGCGCAGAAAGCGCTGCAGCCAGGCGACGGATTCGGCATCGAGATGGTTGGTCGGCTCGTCGAGCAGCAGGAGATCGGGTTTTTGCAACAGCAGCCGGCACAGCGCGACGCGGCGCCGCTCGCCGCCCGACAGCGTCGTCACATCCGCATCGCCCGGCGGACAGCGCAGCGCGTCCATTGCGATCTCGACCGTGCGCTCGATCTCCCAGCCATTGGCGGCGTCGATCTTTTCCTGGAGCTCGCCCTGCTCGGCGATCAGCGCGTTCATCTCGTCGTCGGAGAGCTCTTCGGCAAAGCGCGCGCTCACCGCCTCGAAGCGCTCGAGCAGCGTCTTCACCTCGCCGAGGCCTTCCGCGACGTTGCCGGCGACATCCTTCTTCGGATCGAGCTCGGGCTCCTGCGGCAGATAGCCGACGCGCACGCCCTCGGCGGACCAGGCTTCGCCGCTGAAATCCTTCTCGAGGCCGGCCATGACGCGCAGCAGGGTCGATTTGCCGGCGCCGTTGGGACCAAGCACGCCGATCTTGGCGCCCGGCAGGAACGACAGCCAGATGTTCTTCAGGACCTCGCGCCCGCCCGGATAGGTCTTGCCAAGACCCTTCATCACATAAATGTATTGGTATGCGGGCATGGTCGCCTTCTAGCGCAGGTGCCCTTCCCTCGCAACGTGGCATAATCCCGGCGGAAGGAGCGTTATCCCCTCATGTCGCTGTTGCGCTTTCTCCTCAATCTCGCCTGGGTCGTGACCGGCGGTCTCTGGACCGCGGTCGGCTGGGTGATCGCCGGCGTGCTGATGGCGATCACCATCATCGGCCTGCCCTGGACGCGCGCAGCCTTCAACATCGCGCTCTACACCTTGCTCCCCTTCGGCAACACGACCGTGTCGCGGGCGCGCTTCACCGGCCAAGAGGATTTCGGCACCGGCCCCTTGGGCGTTCTCGGCAACATCATCTGGCTCATTCTCGCGGGATGGTGGCTCGCCATCGCCCATCTCATCTTCGCCGTCGGCCTCGCGGTCACCATCATCGGCATTCCCTTCGCCTGGGCGCATCTGAAGCTCGTGCCGATCTCGCTTTGGCCGATCGGCCGCATGGTGGTGACGATCGAGGAAGCGCAAGCTCGCGGGCTCGCCTGAGCGCCGCGGCTCAGCGTGTGGGCCGATACCCGTCGGTCAGCGTGCCGAGAAACGCGGCGATGTCGCTGATCTCGGCCGCCGAGAGCGGCGGCGCCTCGCCCGGATGCTCGCCGAAAGGCGGCTCGATATTGACGTTGACGCGATAAGCCGGCGGCAGATCGTCGAATTTCTCGATCCGGCCGCTTGCGTCGCGCGGATAAAATTTGCCGGGATCGGTGTCGCGCTCGGCATAGAATTCGATTGCTCGCCGCAGGCTGTGGAAGACGCCGTTGTGAAAGAAGCTCTTGCGCGTTGCGACATTGCGCAGGCTCGGCGTCTTGAAGAGTCCGCAATAATCGGAATGCGCGCGCAGATCCGTGCGCAGCGGGCCGCACAGGCCGAGATCGTAGAATTTGGGATCGGCATTGGCCGGGATCGCGCGGTTCCGCGGCACGCCAAGCGCAACGAAGCCGTAATCGGTGAATTGCGGCGGCGTGCCGTCTGCACCGCGCGCGCTCGGATGGCAATGCGCGCAATTGCCCTTGGCCGGATCGTCGAAGAGCGCCAAGCCGCGCGCCTCTTGCGGCGTCAGCGCGGCTTGGCCCGCGAGGTAGGCATCGTATTTGCTGCTGTAGGGATAGAAGGCGGTGTAATCCTGCTCATAGGCCTCGAGCGCTTCGAGGATGAGATCGAAGGCGCGACCGCCGCGATCGAAGATCGCAGCGCCCCCGAGGCGGCGCAGCGCATCGGCATAGGGCGCGCGGCGAATAGCGGCGACGATCGCCGCGGGGCTCGCATTCGCCATTTCGTCGGGCGAGAGCAGCGGCAGCCGAGCCTGATCGCGGCCGCGATCGACGCGCCCATCCCAGGTCAGCCCACCCGATGGCCCGTTATCGACACTGGCATCGCCCTCATCGTCTGACTCGTAGTAGTGCTCGGTGAATTGCGGCACCGCCTGCAAATAGCGCAGCGAGGGCACCGCGCGCAGGCCGAGACGATGGAGATCGCGGCCGCCCAACGCGACGGGTTGAGGATTGTCGGGGCCAAAAGCGTTGGCAGGATCGTGGCAGGAGGCGCAGGCCAGCTTGCCCGAAGCCGAGAGCGACGGATCGCGGAAGAGCGTGCCGCCGAGCGCGCTGAGCGCCTTGGCTCGTGCGAAAGCCTCGGCCCGCGACAGCGGCTCGCGATCGCCCGCAGACGCAACGGCGGCGGTGAGAAACGCCGCGGCGAAGGCGAGGATGTGGATGGAAGCATGGGGCACGGCACATGAGCATGACCGAGCGCGCGGCGAATCGCCATCGCGAAGGACGGCGTGTCATGGAACCGTCACCGGGCCGTTGCTAAATTGCGGCGTCTCCACCCTGCCAGGCGATCATGCGTCGAGCCCTTCTTCTTGCCGCCTCTCTCGTCGTCGCGCACAGCGCGGGGGCGCTGGCCGCGCCGGCCGGCATCGACAAGATCGAGACGATCGTCGTCCTCTACGCCGAGAACCGCAGCTTCGATAATCTCTATGGTTATTTCCCAGGCGCCAATGGGCTTCAGCATGTCGGGCGCGCCCAGTATTTGCAGCGCGACCGCGACGGCGCGGTGTTTCCGGAATTGCCGCCGATCTGGGACGGGCTCACGGCGAAGGGCGTCGTGCCGCCGGTGACGCAGGCCGAGACCGCGCATCTTCCGAACCAGCCCTTTGCAATCGACGATCCCAAGGGCTTCAACACGCCGCTCGGCGTCGTCACGCACGATCTCTGGCATCTCTTCTACCAGAACCAGATGCAGATCGACGGCGGCAAGAACGACAAATTCGTCGCTTACGCCGATTCCGGCGCGCTCGTCATGGGCCATTACGACACCAATGCGAGAAAGCTTCCGCTCTGGGCCATCGCGCGGCGCTACACCCTCGCCGATAATTTTTTCATGGGTGCGTTCGGCGGCTCGTTCCTCAATCACTTCTGGCTGATCTGCGCCTGCGCGCCGAAATATCCCGACGCCGACAAAAGCCCAGCCAAGGACAAGATCGCCGTGGTCGAGCCCGATGGCGCAAGCCTCGAGCTCGCCGCGAATTCGCCGCCATCGGCGCTCGACGGCATTCCCAAATTCACCCGCGACGGCACGCTCACGCCGGATTTCTATGCGGTCAACACGATGCAGCCGCCCTATCAGCCGAGCGCCAACCCGCCGGCCGAGGGCGGCGATCCGGCGCTCGCCGATCCGGCGCTGCCGACGACCCTGCCGCCGCAGCATGAGGAAACCATCGGCGATCTGCTGTCGGCGAAGAAGATCAGCTGGGCATGGTATTCGGGAGCCTGGCGAGCGACGCTCGACGGCCAGAACGCCAAGCCTGTGCCGAATTTCCAGTATCACCACCAACCCTTCAACTACTTCGCCGATATGGCGCCCGGAACAGCGGCGCGCGCCGCGCATTTGCGCGATGGCGGGCTTGGCGGCGTTCTCTTCCTCGAGGCGATCGATGCCGGCGCGCTGCCGCCAGTGACCTTCTACAAGCCGCAAGGCAATCTCAACGAGCATGCGGGCTATGCCGCGGTTCTCGCCGGCGATAAGCACATCGCCGATGTCATTGCGCATCTGCAGAAAAGCCCGCAATGGGCGCATATGCTGGTAATCGTCACCTATGACGAGAATGGCGGCTTCTGGGACCATGTGGCGCCGCCCAAGGGCGATCGCTGGGGACCGGGCATGCGGGTTCCGACGATCATCGTCTCGCCCTATGCGAAGCGCTACCATGTCGATCATACGCAATACGACACGACCTCGATCCTGCGCTTCATCACCGAGCGCTTTTCTCTTCCGCTACTGCCCGGGATCGCCGCGCGCGATCAGGCGTTGCGCGATCATGGCAGCAAGCCGATGGGCGATCTGACCGGGGCGCTTGACCTCTCCCGGCCCTAGGCGCCGCCTCGCAAGCGGCGGGCGATTGTGCTAGGACTCGAGGCGCCAGAGAGCACCCGTCCGGAGGACGCAGCCATGATCAATCTCCAAGACATCCGCTATGTGCGGCTCGGCACGCGCGACCTCGAAGGCGCGATCGAGTTTGCGACCAAGATCATCGGGCTGCAGCTCGTCGCGCGCGAGGGCAAGGCCGCCTATTTCCGCAGCGACAAGGTGGCGGTGCGCGGCGATACGCGCGACCACACGCTCGTCTATTTCGAGGGCGATCCGGGCGATCACACCATCGGCTTCGATTTGAAGGACCCGGCGGATTTCGACGCGGCCGGCGCCGCGCTCGACGATGCCGGCTATGCGGCGCGGCTCGCAAGCAAAGAGGAATGCGAGCTGCGGCGCGCCAAGGGCGTGATTGCGGCGAAGGACCCGACCGGCAACAAGATCGAGCTCGTCGCGCGGCCTTATCATTCGGGCGCGCGTTATTTCGCCGGGCGCGACGCCGGCATCACGCATTTCAGCCATATCGGCCTCAACTCGACCGACGCGCGGCGCGACGAGGAATTCTGGACGAGGCTGTGCAGCGCGCGGGTGTCGGATTGGCTTGGCGATGCGCCACTGCTGCGCATCAGCACCTGTCATCACTCGATCGCGATTTTTCCGGCGAACCGGCCGGGGGTGCAGCACATCAATCATCAGGTCGAAGACGTCGACGACGTGATGAAATCCTATTACTTCCTCAAGGAAAAGGGCGTGAAGATTGCCTGGGGCCCGGGCCGGCATCCGCTCTCGACCGCGGTGATGCTCTATTTCTACGGGCCCGACAACATGGTCTACGAATATTCCTGCGGCGTGAAGCACATCCTGCCCGAGGACGAGGCGAGCTATCGCCCGCGGCAATTCCCGCCGACGCTGACCTCCTTCTGCATGTGGGGATCGGTGCCGGACTTCCCCGACATGGAAGCGGCGATGACGCCGGCCAAGCCCGCGCTGAAAGCCGTCTGAGCGTCGATCAATCCGCTTTCACATCGGCCGCTTTGAGCCGCCGGTGGCCGCTCACCTCGGCCGCGGCGTCGGGCGCGAGCCGCGCGAAATAAAAGCACGAGGTCAGCGTCACCCCGGCCATCACGAGGAGGGTGAGCGCGATATCGCCGAGCGGGATCTCGGTCAAGGAATGGCCGCGCGAGACCAGCACCAGGTTCAAGGCGACGGCGGCGAAGGCGACGCCCATGCCGTTGGAGATTTGCTGAACCATGCTCGAGAAGCTGGTCGCGGCGCTCATGCGCGGCGCCGAAATATCGGCGAAGGCGATGCTGTTGAGCGCCGTATATTGCAGCGAGCGGAAAAAGCCGCCGATCAGCAGGATGACGAAGATCACCTCGAACGGGGTGCCGAGATCGAAGAACGCGCAAACCAGCACGCTCAGCGCGCTGATCGCGGCATTGGCGACGAGCACGGTGCGAAAGCCCCAGCGCCGGAGAATCGCCACTGCCGCGATCTTCATCGCGAAGGAGCCGGCCGCGGCGGCGACGATCAAAAGCCCCGAGGCAAAGGCGGTCATGCCAATGCCGATCTGGAGAAGGATCGGCAGGAGATAGTTGAGCGAGGCCGTGCCGACGCGAAACAAAGCCCCGCCCAGAACGCTGACCGAGAAGGTCGGGATGCGCAGCAGGCTGGGATCGATCACCGGATGCGGGTGGCGGCGCACATGCCAGGCCGTCGCCGCGCCCGAAGCGAGGCAGAGCGCGAAGAGCGCCAAGGCCAAGGCCCCGCCGGCATTGGGACGCGCCACTTGATCGCAGGCATAGACGAGGCTGGCGATCGAAGTGCCCGAAAGCAGAAAGCCGACCCAGTCGAGCGACGGGCTCTCCGGCTCGCGGTAATTCTCGATGAAGCTCGTCACCAGGCAGAAGCCGAGGATGCCGACCGGCAGGTTAAGAAAGAAAATCCACCGCCAGGAGGCATAGGTGGTGATGAAGCCGCCGACCGGCGGGCCGAGGATCGGCCCGACCAGCGCCGGCACGGTCAAATAGGCCATGGCGGTGACGAATTCGGAGCGCGGCACGCTGCGGAACATGACGAGCCGGCCGACCGGGACCATCATCGCGCCACCGACGCCTTGCAGCACGCGCGCCGCGGCGAATTCCGGAACGTTGTTGCAGAAGCCGCACAGCACCGAGCCCAAGGTGAAGACGGCGATGGCGCTGCGAAACACTGTGCGCGCGCCGAAGCGGTCGGCGACCCAGCCGCTTACCGGGATGAAGATCGCGAGGCTCAACACATAGGAGGTGATGCCGACGCTCAGATGAATGGTCGTGGTCGCGAAAGACTCGGCCATGCTCGGCAACGCCGTCGTGATGATCGTGCTGTCGAGATTCTCCATGAAAAGCGCCGAGGCGACGATCATCGGCACGATCATGGTGCGGGAAATCGGCATCGCCATGGGGCGCGATCCTAGCCGATCCCGCGTCGGCCGCGCAGCCGGGACTTGGGCAGACCGCGAACGCCGTGGCGCACCACCGCTTGCGTCTCGTTAATCGGCCGTTCCTTCCGCCGCCACCGTCACCCGCCGGTGCCCGCTCACCTCGGCGCCGGCATCGGGCGAGAGCCGCAAATAAAAGACGCAGGCCGAGAGCGCCAACAGCGCCATCGTCACGAAAACGGCGCGAATATCGACGATCGAGACGCCGCCCAAGGCTTCGCCGCGCGCGAGCTGCGCCACATGCAACAGCACGGCCGCGAGGGCCACGCCCATGCCGTTCATCACTTGCTGCATCATGCTCGAAAAGCTGGTCGCGGCACTGATGCGCGAATCAGGCAGATCGGCATAGGCGAGCGTCGTCAAGCTGGTGAATTGCAGCGAGCGGAAGAATCCGCCGATCAGCAGCACCAGGAAGATGGCGTAGGCCGGGGTCGAGAGGCCGATCACCGCGCAGGCGGCAATGCCGCTGGCGCTGATGACGCCATTGCCCAAGAGCACCGTGCGGAACCCCCAACGCCGCAGCGTCGGCGGGATCGCCACTTTCATGGTCAGCGAGCTCATCGCCCCGGCGATGGTGATCATGCCCGAGGCAAAGGCCGACAACCCCAAATCGACCTGCAGCAGGATCGCCATCAAATAGCTGACCGATCCCGCCGCGATCCGGAACATCGAGCCGACGGCGACCCCGGTGAAGAAGGAGGGAATGCGCAGCAAGGTCAGATCGATGATCGGATTCGGGCGGCGCAGCATGTACCAGGCGGCAAAGATGCCCGAAGCGAGGCTCAAGCCAAAGAGCCCGAGGATGGGCGCCGCGCCGATGCCCGGCTGCACGACCAGATCGCAATCGAGCACGAGGCTGGCGATCGCAATTCCGGTCGCAACGAAGCCGATGCCATCGAAGCTCGTCTTCACGTTCTCGCGATAATTCTCGATGAAGAACCAGACGAGGACGACGCCGACCACGCCCACCGGCAGATTGAGAAAGAAGATCCAGCGCCAAGACGCATAGGTGGTGATGAAGCCGCCGACCGGCGGGCCGAGGATCGGGCCGAACATCGCCGGCATGGTGAGGAGCGAGAGCGCCTGGACCAGCCCGCCCTTGCCGACCGCGCGGAAGAGGATCAGCCGGCCGACCGGCACCATCATCGCGCCGCCGATGCCCTGGAAGACCCGGCAGAGGGCGAATTCGGCGACGCCGTTGCAGACGCCGCACAGCACCGAGCCGAGGGTGAAGACGCCGATCGCCGTGCTGAAGACCGTGCGCGCGCCGAAGCGGTCGGCGACCCAGCCGCTCACCGGAATGAACACGGCGAGGCTCAGCATATAGGCGGTGATGCCGATGCTGAGATGGATGGTCGTCGTATGGAAGCTCACCGCCATCTGCGGCAGCGCCGTGGTGATGACGGTGCTGTCGAGATTCTGCATGAAGAGCGCGCCGGCGACGATTCCCAGAAGAATGCTGTGGCGGGTGAGACGGAAGGACATCCAGAGGGGCTCGGCCGAAACGGTGCTGTGGCCAATCTATTAGCCTCGAAGCCATTTACAACCGCATAAGCGGCATTGCTGACCCTCGAAATCCATCCGCGGCGCCGTCACGCTTCACCTTGGGCCGCAAGCCCGCTAAAATTCGCGCGAATTCGCCGTTTCACGAGAACACGAGAGGAGCGCCTTCATGCCCATCACCATGTATCACGGGTCGGTTCCGGTCTTTCTGCAACTCCTGCCCGCCGCCTCGGGCTGCCTCGACAAGGCGCAAGCCTTCGCCGAAGCCCGCAAATTCGACCCGACTACGTTTCTGACCACGCGTCTCGCGCCCGACATGTTCCCGCTCGCGCGCCAGATTCAGCAGGCGACCAACCATGCCCTCGCGCCGGGCCGGATCGCCGGCGTCGAGCTGCCGAAATTCACGGATACGGGCGCGAGCTTCGCCGAGTTGAAGCAGCGCATCGCCACCACGGTCGATTTCCTCAAGGGCATCCAGCCGGCGCAGATCGACGGCAAGGAAGACAGCCAGGTGAGCGTGCAGCTCGGGCCCAATACGCGCACCTTCCGCGCCCAGGTGCTGCTCTATCACCACGCCCTGCCGAATTTCTATTTCCACATCACCACCGCTTACGACATCCTGCGCCAATACGGCGTCGAGCTCGGCAAGCGCGACTTCATGGGTCAGGTTCCGAGCTGATCCGTTCGAGACCAAAGGCCCGCCGCAATCCGGCGGGCCTTTTTTCTTGCTCGCGGCAGACGCCGCCGTGGCCTCGCCTCCCGGGAGCCGACATGCCGAAATGGCAATTCACCAAGGGTTTGCACGATCTCGGCCGAGGCTGCCACGCCTATCTCCAACCCGAGGGAAGCTGGGGCTGGAGCAATGCGGGGCTCATCGCCGATGCCGGCGAAACGCTGCTCGTCGACACGCTGATGGATGTGCGGCTGACGCGCGAGATGCTCGCGGCGATGCGCCGCGCCGTCCCCGCAGCCGAGCGGATTGGCACGCTCGTCAACACGCACGCCAATCCCGATCACACTTTCGGCAATCAATTGCTGGCCGGCGCCTCGATCATCGCCTCGGCGGCCTGCGCCGAGGAAATGCCGCAGACGCCGCCGCAAATGCTGGCCGCGATGGAGAAGAACTGGCGCGTCCTCGGCGAAGGCGCCGCGTTCTTTCACGAGACGATGGGCCGGCACTTCAATTTCGACGAGGTGGTTCTGACGCTGCCGACGCGTACCTTCGAGCGCGAGCTCGCGCTGCGGGTCGGCGCCAAGACCGTCCGCCTCGTCAATGTCGGACCCGCCCATACCGGCGGCGATGTGATGGTTCACCTGCCGGCGGAGCGCGTCGTCTTCACCGGCGATATTCTCTTCGTCGGCGGCCATCCGGTGATGTGGGCAGGCCCGATCGACAATTGGATCAAGGCTTGCGAGCTGATTCTCGGCTGGGATGTCGAGACCATCGTCCCCGGGCATGGGCCGATCACCGACAAGGCCGGCGTGCGGCGCTTCAAGGCCTATATGGAGACGCTGAAGCGCGAGGCGCGGCAGCGCTTCGATGCCGGCCTCGACTGGATCGAGGCGGCCGAGGATATCCGGCTCGAGGATTATGCGGATTGGATCGATGGCGAGCGGATCGTCGCCAATGTCGCGGCGCTCTACCGCGAATTCTCGGACGGCAAGGAGCGGCACGAAACGCCGGAGCTCTTCGCCGCCATGGGCCGCTTCCGCGGGCGGCGCGGCTGATAAAAAAGGGGCGGCCGAAGCCGCCCCTTCTTGGTCAAACCGCCTTCAAATTCGCGGCCGCGACCTTGCCGGTGCGGGAATCGCGCTGCGTCTCGAAGCTCACGCGTTGGCCCTCATTGAGATTGCCGATGCCCGAGCGTTCGACAGCCGAGATGTGGACGAAAACGTCCTTCGAGCCGTCCTCGGGCTGGATGAAGCCAAAGCCCTTGGTCGCGTTGAACCATTTAACGGTACCGATCGTCATATTTGTAACCTTCCGTGGATGAACCGCCGCTGCGCTCTTGCGCAGCGGATCAAGCAGCGATCTGGAAGGACCGAGACCGGGTTTTTGGACGCCGAACCGAAGCCGACCCGAAACGAGTTGATGACGGAGATGTAAGGAATCCGAGGGCGTTATGCAAGGGCGGGGCCCGATCGGGCCTTCCCGAACGGGCGCCTCGGCCCACCGTCTATCCTCGCCCGACCCGCTCGATCAGCGCCTGTGCCGCGGCAGGCGCGCGGTGCTTCGCCCCGGCAATGAAATAGATGAAAGCGTCGCCGCGTTTCGCCCAGCTCCGGGCGCGCTCGGCCCAGCCATCGAGCTCCTTGGCGTCATAGCCGGTCGCGACCGCGTCGCGGCCGCGCATCAGCCGCGCATAGGTGAAATCCGCCGTCGGCTCGTCAATCGCCGGAAAAGCCTCGGCATCGGCGAAGACGATCGCGGCCTGATAGCGGCGCGCGAGCTCGTAGAACCGCTCATCCTTGAAGCTCGGATGGCGCACTTCGAGCGCATGCCGCAGCCTCACGCCGCCCGCTTCGCGCGGCAGCAGCTTCAAGAACGCCTCGAAATCCTCCGGCACGAATTTCTTCGTCGCCATGAACTGCCAATTGATCGGGCCGAGCCGGTCGCCGAGCACGGCGAGGCCTTGTGCCGCGAAACGCTCGATCGCTTCGGCGGCGCTGGCCAGCTCCTTGCGGTTGGTGCAATAGCGCGACGCCTTGACCGAGAAGACGAAGCCCGGCGGGGTCTCGTCGCGCCACTTCGTCCAACTCGCCGGCTTGAAGGTCGAATAATAGGTGCCGTTGATCTCGATCGAGGTGAGCTTGCTGCTGGCGAAGGAGAGCTCGCTCTTCTGCGGCAGACCTTTGGGATAAAAGAGGCCGCGCCACGGCTCATAAGTCCAGCCGCCGATCCCGACGCGAATTTTGCCGCTCATCGCAAGCCTCCTGATGCGGTGGCGATCATAGCCGACCATCGGCTGAAGCGGCAGCGGCGCGCTCCGTCCATCGACATTCGCCTTTCGACCGGGGCAGCGCTTGCCGATTTCCCCATCGATCCTCTTTCCGCTACACTCGCCGATAGAACCCGGACCCGGCACATGGCCGGGATCAGCCGGAAGCACAAGAAGGAAAAGGGGCAGGAATGTCGAACAAGACCTTATCGCTCTCGCGCATCGCGTCGGTTCTTCTCTCGGCGGGAGTGGCAGTGCTGATCGCCGGCGCGACGGCGGCGTGGGCCGCGGGTGCTCCGCTTCCAATCAAAGCCACCGAGCTCGAGCCGATTCCGAACCCGTCCGTCGCCTATAACCGGATGGTCCAGGCGATGGGCTTGTTCGAGAAGCACGGGCTCGCCTTCACCCTCGGCCCCGATCTCGCCGGCGGCGGGCCGCAGCGCGTGCAAGCGGTCGTCACCAAGAACACGGATGTCGCCACCAGCGACATCGTCGCGGTGCTGGGCGGGATCTATTCGGGCTCGAAGATCAAGATCCTGATGGTGATGACCCCTTATGGCGACGAGGAAATTTGGGGCCGCAGCGAATACAAGACCATGAAGGATGCCGAGCATCAAACCTGGGCGGTCGCGAGCCTCGGCGGCGCGCAGCGTTTCAACGCGCAGATGGCGGTCACGGGAATGGGGCTCGATGCCGATACTTTCCGCTGGGTTGCGATCGGCGGCGGCGACGGACCCAATCTGCAAGCGCTCGAGACCGGCCGCACGCAGCTCGCGAGCCTCTCCCATCTTGGCGCCACCCTGGCCGAGGCCAAGGGCTTGGCCGCGAATATTCATCAGCTCGTGCCGCACACGGCGAAATTCACCCCGCCGATTCCGCGGATCGTGGTCGTTGCGCGGGAAGACTGGATCAAGAGCAACGAGGCCGCCGCGACCGATTACGTCGAGATGATGCTCGACGCGATGCGTCAATGGCAGGGCAGCGCCGAGGCCTGGGTGAAGCCGGGGCAAGCGATCTTCAAGAACAGCGGCCTCAACGAGCAGCAAATGACGAAGGCCTGGGGCGAGTTCCGCGACGGCGGCTATTTCTCGGTAAATGGCGGCGTCAATCTCGCGGCGGCGCAAAAGGTGATGGATTTGTTTTTCAAGCTGCGCAACGAAAAGCCCAACGAATATCTGTCGAAGCCGTCGGATGTGTTCGACACGGGTCCGCTCAAAAAGGCGCTCGACAAAATGGGCGTCGTCAAAGGGACGCCAGGCCTGCCCGACACGCCCGATTGGTACAAGCAGGCGGGGTGACGCGGCAGAAAGCCCGGCGGCGCAGCGCGGCGCCCGCAAGAAACCAGTTCGAGACCCGCGACCATGCCTGAGCTTGAGTTCATCAAGGTCACGAAAAGCTATGACAGCCCGTCGGGCGACCGGCTGCTGGCGCTCGACGAGTTCAGCCTCAAGATCGATGGCGGCCGCTTCGTCTCGGTGGTGGGGCCGAGCGGTTGCGGCAAGACCACCTTGCTGCGGATGGCGGCGGGACTCATCCCGTCCGATTCCGGCGAAATCCGGCTCGACGGGGTCGCGCTGCAAAATCCGAGCCCCAAGATGTCGATGGTGTTTCAGGGCATCGGCCTGATGCCGTGGAAAACCATCCTCGACAATGTCGCGCTGGGCGTGCAGCTTCAGGCCCATCGCCCCAGGCTCACCGATGAGGAGCGCCGCCGGGCCGAAGCAACGCTAGCGTTGGTCGGCCTCGGTGGTTTTGAGCGCTATTACCCGCATCAGCTCTCGGGCGGCATGCAGCAGCGCGTCGGCTTGGCGCGCGCCTTGGTGCGGCAGCCCGAGATTCTGCTGATGGACGAGCCCTTCGGCGCACTCGATGCGCAAACTCGCACGGTGCTGCAGGACGAATTGCTGAATTTGTGGGGGCGCGTCAAAAGCACCGTCCTCTTTATCACCCACGATCTCGATGAGGCGATCTACCTCTCCGATTTGGTCGTCGTCATGGGACGCCGCCCCGGCCGGATCAAAGAGGTGCTCGAAGTGACCCTGCCGCAGCCGCGCTACAGCTACGACACGCGCGCGGAAAAGGAATTCGCGCGGCTGCGCAGCATCGCCTGGCAAAGCATCAAGGAGGAGCTATGACCCAATCCGCCGTTCCGCTCGCGCGCGATCGGAAGAACGGTCCGCGGTCGGCGCTCGCCATGATCGGCGGGAACTACTACCTGGTGGGAGCCCTGTCGGTCGTCGCGTTCCTCGCGATCTGGCAGGGGATCAGCATGAACGTCCCGCCGGTCATCCTTCCCACGCCGGCAAAGGTGTTCGCCGCTTTCGTCGAGCTCACCGTCTCGGGCGAGCTGGTCAAAGCCACGGCCGAGACGATCTGGCCTTTCGCTTTGGGGCTCGCCGTCGCCTTCGTCATCGGCACGGCGCTCGGACTTTTGCTCGGCATCCTCCGGCCGATCGCGCGCTTCCTCGATCCCTACATCTTCGTGTTCTGGTCGATCCCGAATATCGCCTGGTTGCCGCTGTTCATCGCCTGGTTCGGCGTCGGCAATCTGACCCTGGTGATCTTCGTCTTCGTCTCGGCGGTGTTTCCGCAGCTCTTGACCGTCGAGGCGGGCGCCAAGGAAGCAGATAGTTTTCTCGTCGAGGTCGCGCGCTCATTGGGCGGCACCAAGCGCGAGATCCTTTTCACCGTGGTGCTGCCTTCGGCGCTGCCTTACGTCATCGCCGGGCTGCGCGTCGCGGTCGGCCGTGCGCTGGTCGGCATCATCGTCGGCCAATTGCTGATCGTCGCGACCGGCATCGGCTACATGTTTCAGTTCTATGGCGAGACGCTGTCGCTCGCCAAATATTTCGCGCCGCTCATCGTCATCGCGGCACTGGCGGTCGCGCTCAATCGCGGCGTCAATTGGGCCGAGCGCATGCTGATCCCGTGGAAGTCGCGCGCTTTCACCTAAGCCCGAGGATCAACGTTCGGCTGGCGGAATGTGCCTGAGCTTGCGCGTCAGCGCCGCGATCTCGTCAAGCGTGTAGGAGAGATGCACCCGCTCCTGCGAGGCAGGGCGCTTCGCCACGGAAAGGCCGGGCCGCCACTCGGTCGCCGGGCGGATCGGCCGCGGCACGAAGCCGCCGCCGCAATTCGGGCAGACATTGCCGAGCTTGGTTTCGACGCAGGCGGCGCAGAACGTGCACTCGTAAGAGCAGATGCGCGCATCGGCGGCATCGGGCGGCAGGTCCTTGTCGCAATATTCGCAATTGGGTCGAAGCGCGAGCGCCATGGATCCTCCGTTTTCGCTCAGGCTGCCGGCCTGCCATGGGCCAGCTCGCCGCGGTCGAAATTCATTTGCGCAAAGCAATCGCGATACTCGGCCGGCGTCATGCCGGTGTGGCGCTTGAAGAGTTCGCGGAAGAAGGCGAGATCGTCATAGCCGACTTTCGACGCGACGGCCTGGATCGAGCGCGCTCCCTCTTCGAGCATTTCCTTGGCCGCGGCGATGCGCAGCATTTGCAGATAGGCGCCGGGCACCCGGCCGGTCGCAATCTTGAAGCGGCGAATGAAGTTGCGCGGCCCCATGCCGCTGCGCCGGGCGAGCGCCTCGACCGAAACGTCGCGGTCGAAATGCTCGCGCAGATATTCCTCGGATTGCTTGATCGGCTCGTCGAAATGCGGCCGCGACAAAGGCAGCACCGAATAGCCCGATTGCCGGCTGCGCGGCATGCTGAGCAGCAGGGATTTGGCGCATTGCAGCGCGATCTCGTGGCCGCAGAACTTCTCGACGAGGTAAAGGCTGAGATCGATCGCGGCGTAGACGCCGCCGCTGCAGAACACCTGCCCGTCCTCGGTGACGAAGTGCTCGGGCTGCCACAGGACTTTCGGATAGCGCCGCCGGAAGATATCGGCGACGCCCCAATGGGTGGTCGCCGCCTTGCCGTCGAGCAGCCCGGCTTCGGCGAGAAAGGCGACGCCCGTGCAAACGCCGGCGATATAGGCGCCCTTCGCATGGCATTGGCGCAGCCAGGCCAAGAGCGGGGTCGTCGCCGCGATCCGATCGATCACGTCCCAACCGGCCGCGGGAAGGATGACGATGTCGGTGCGCTCGATATCGGCGATCGCGCATTCGGGCATGAGGCCCAAGGCACAGAGGCTGGTGACGCTCTTGCCGTCGATCGAGGCGGTGCGAACCCGAAAGCGCGGGCGCAGATCGGTGCCGTGAAGCCAGTTCCACACCACGCCCGCCGAGTGAAACACTTCGATCGGCGCGATCGCGGTCGAGGCATAGCCCGCCTCGAGCAGAACGACGGTGACGTCGAGCATGCGATCTTCGGCCGGCGCGCTTGCGGCGCGCGGCCGGGCGGCTTGTTTCGCTTTCTTCGACAAGGCGGTCCCTCCGTTCTTCCCGAAAGAGCGCCGCCCGCCGGGCGGCGCTCTTGGCTCAGGAAATCGCCGTCATCGGATCGATGACGGTGCGGACTTCGCGAATGCGAGTCGCCGGAAAGCCGCTCAACCGCGCATGCTCGCGCACCGCGGTCTCGCCCTCCGCCAGATAGATGCAGAAGGTCTTGTCGTCGACGACAAAAGATTCGACCCACTGCACTTTTCCGGCCAGCTTTTCCAGCGCGGCGTTGGAGACCGCGGCGGCTTCTTTGAGCTGCTCGCGATTGAGCCCGCCAATGCCGGGCAATTCGCGCTCGATCACATACCGTTTCATGGGATTTTCCCTCCGTTCCGGTTTCGATGCAGCCAAGATGGTCGCGATCGTCGGCCCGAAACAGATGGCACTTCCGACAATGTAGCTGGGTGATTGTGACAGGCCAAGCCGGATCAGGCGGAGCAGCCCTCGGCTTTCCCGCAATTGGCGACCGGCGGGGCGGGTTCATGGAAGCGCCAAAGAACGATGTAGCGGCCAATGCGCTCCTCGCTGACCGGCGTGCCGAGGGTGGAAAGCGTCGCGAGATAGGCCTCGGGGCTTTGCATCTCGCCCTGCCCGGTGCGTCCGAACACGACAAAGACATCATGACCCGGCGGCGGGACGAGCTTTGCCGCGCTCCAACTCAGCTTGATGCGAGCGAGATCGAGACCGGCGCGCGGCGCGAACGCCGTCAAGACGTAATCCGCGTGCCAATCATTGAGCAGAACGAGATCGCCGGGCTGCGCCTTGGCGGCGAGCCGCGAGGCGAGCAGGTCCCAGCGCGGCTTGGTCTCATCCGCGTAATAGGGCGAGAGGTTGACGAGGCACAGCGCGCCAAGCGCCGCGGCGCTGCCGGCGAAACGCCAGCCGCGCAGCCCGGCGAGACCGGCGCCCGCAAGGACGAAGAACGGCGCCGCGCCCCAGGCGAAATAGCGGGGCGCCAGCACCGGCGCCGCCAGCGAGACCGAGAGCAGCAGCAGCGGCAGGATGAGCACGGCGCAGGCGATCACCGCGAAGACGCTGCCCGCGCGGCGCAGGCGCCACGCGCCGACGAACGCCAGCACCGCGATGACGAGAGACAGGCCGGGAATTGCCGCCGGCTCGAGGTCGAAGGTGATGAAGGCCGAGATGCGGTGAAGATAGACCGGCGCGATAATCGACCAGATCGTCGCCAAGCTTTCGGGCGGCGACCAATCCTCGCCGCGTAGCACCGTGCCCTTGCTCGCGATATAGACCGCGATAATCCAGGGCAGCCAGACAGCGAGAACGACCCCTTGAACAATGGCCCAATTGCGCAGGAAGGCACGCCGCGCAGCGCCGGCATGCCATGCGATGGCGATGGCGCCGAGATTGGCGGCCAGAAGCCAAGGCACGGCGACGTTGAGGACGCACAAGGCCGAGGCGGTGCCGGCGCCATAGGCGAGCCAGGCGAGCCTCGGCGCCTTCGCGCTCCGCAGCGGCAGCGCCGCGCCGCCGGGATCGCGCGCCAGACGCAACAGCCCGAAGAGAGCGACGAGGATCAGGAAGGTGACGAGCGTGTAAGACCGCGCCTCCTGCCCGTACTGCACATCGAAAGGCGAAAGGGCCATCAGCAGCCCCGCGGCCGCTCCAGCGCGCGGCCCCGCCGCCTCGCGTCCCATCGCCGCAACCAGAGCGGCGTTGACCGCGCCCAGGATCGCGGAGGGCAGACGCAGGATGAATTGCGAGACGCCGAACTTTGCGACCAGCCACAGAAGGAGGAAATAGCTCGGATAGTGCTTGCTGTGCAGCGCTTGCGCGAAGAGTTCGGGAAGGCTGATCGTCGCACGGTGGAGACTTGCCAATTCGTCGAGCCAGAATGGCTTGTCGCCGAGACCGTAAAGCCGCAGCGCCAGGGCGAGGCCCGCGATCGCTGCCAGCGGCACCCAGTACGGAACCGCGCCGTCCGCCGTCCGCAGCGTGGCGGCCGCAATGGATCGAGGGGCGGTCATGATCGTCCCTTTGGAGACAATGTCGGTCATGCGAGAACAACTCCACGCCGCGCGCCTCGACGCGCGCCCCTTTCACTACTTAGGACAGAAAATCCGCCGCATCCCTTTATGGGGGTCGCTCCGTCGCGAAACAGCGCTGCCGACGCATCACTTGTGCGTGAGCCGGGCACGACGCCGCTGAGCAGCGCAAAGAGCGCGGCGCCGAGATGTTCGCTGATGCCGACGATAGGCATGAGGCGACGATTGGCATCGCAAGGGTTTCGCTCCGCGGCCTCCAGCAGGAATGCTAGGCTGGCGCGTCGCATCGGCTCATCTGTTCGACAACACCGCCGCAACGCAATCGCCAAGATGGAGGCTACTTTGGCACCGGAAGGGCTCGTCATTCGTGCAAGCAGCCGCGAACCGGCGGCAACCATGGAACGCGTCGTGGCGGCGGTGACGGCGCGCGGCATCAGCGTCATCGCGCGTATCGATCATGCCGCGACCGCGGCGAAGGTCGGGCTGTCGCTGCGGCCGACAGAACTCCTCATTTTCGGCAATCCAAAAGCCGGCACACCGCTAATGCAGGCGGTACAGACGGTCGGCATCGACCTGCCGCTCAAAATTCTCGTTTGGCAAGACGAAGCGGGCAAAACCTGGCTCGCTTACAACGATCCGGCGTGGCTGGCGCGGCGGCACGGCGCCAATGCCGGACAGGATGCGATCCTTGGCGCGATGACGCGCGCGCTCGAAGCCATTGTCGAGGAGGCGAGCACTGACGGCATTGCCGGCCGGAAAAGCTCGACGCCATGAGCCGGCCCTTTCCCGATCATCCTTTCCTCACCGGCAGCTTCGCCCCCCTCACCTTCGAAGCCGATGCCTTCGATCTTCCGGTGCGCGGCGCAGTGCCGAAAGATTTGCGCGGCACGCTCTATCGCAACAGCCCGAACCCGCAATTCGCGCCGCGCGACGACAATTACCATTGGTTCCTCGGCGACGGGATGGTGCATGCGTTCCGGCTCGAGGACGGCCGCATTTCCTATCGCAACCGCTGGCTGCGCACGCCGAAATTCCTTGCCGAGCGAGCGGCTCATGAGGCGCTCTATGGCAGCTGGGGCAATCCGCGGACGACCGATCCCTCGGTCCTCGGCAAGGATGACGGCGTCGCCAATACCAGCATCGTCATCCATGCCGGGAAAGTCTTCGCCGCCGAGGAAGCGCATCTGCCTTTCGCAATCGATCCCGAGACGATCGCCTCGGAAGGCTATTGGGATTTCGCCGGCGCGCTCACGACCGGCCGCTTCACCGCACATCCGAAGATCGACCCGACGACCGGCGAGATGGTGTTCTTCGGCTATTCGGTCGGCGGCCCGTTCTCGAGCACGATCGCCTATGGGACAGTCGCCAAATCGGGCAAGCTGACGCGGAGCGAGCGCTTCGAGGCACCCTATTCCGCCATGGTGCATGATTTCCTCGTGACACAGAACTACTTGCTGTTCCCGATCCTGCCGCTGACCGGGAGCCTCGAGCGCGCGAGGCGCGGCGCGCCGGCCTATGCCTGGGAGCCCGAGAAGGGCGGCCATATCGGCGTCGTCAGGCGCGATGCGCCGGCTTCCGCCATGCGCTGGTTCCGCCTCGATCCCTGTTACGTCTTTCACGGCATGAACGCCTATGAAGACGGCGACACGATCATCGCGCATGTCATGCAATACGGCGTCCCGCCTCTGTTCGGGGATTTGAGCGGCAAGCCGCCGGACCCGCAGAAGATGGTGTCGCGCCTGCATCAGTGGCGTTTCAATCTCGCCGACCCGAGCGACCAGTTCAGGCGCGAGCAGATCGACGATCTTCCCGCCGATTTCCCTCGGCTCGACGAGCGCTTCGCGCTCAACGCCTATCGCCATGGATATTTCGCGGCGAAGGTCAAGGCATCGGGCGCCGGCGCTTTCGACACCTTGGCCCATCGCGATTTCAAGACCGGCGCGCAAGCAACCTACAGCGTTCCGGCTGGCGATGCTTTTTCCGAGCCGGTCTTCGTTCCGCGCAGCGCCAACGCCGCCGAGGGCGATGGCTATCTTCTCGCCACGATCTATCGCGGCTCGGAAAAGCGCAGCGAGCTCGCGATTTTCGACGCGACGGCCCTCGACAAAGGCCCGATCGCGCTCGCCGCGTTGTCGCATCACGTGACCCTCGGCTTCCATGGAAATTGGCGGGGAATCGCGTAACATGGATGCGGGTTTGAATTGGGGAGCGGCACCATGGTGACGAGCGACCATCGTTTTGCGGGCACGATCCCCGAAATCTATGACCGCTTGTTCGTACCGCTCATCTTCGCGTTCTATGCCGATGACCTCGCGCGCCGGATCGCCGCGCTCGCACCCAAGCACATTCTGGAGACTGCGGCAGGGACCGGCGCGCTGACGCGCGCCCTCGCAGCACGTTTGCCACCGGAAACCAGCATTGTCGCGACCGATTTCAATCCGCCGATGCTGGCCCGCGCCGCGGCGCGTCAAGCAGGCGAGACGCGGATCACCTGGCAACAAGCCGACGCGCTCGCTCTGCCTTTCACGGACGAAAGCTTCGATGTCGTGGCGTGCCAGTTCGGCGCAATGTTCTTTCCCGACAAGCCCCAGGGCTATGCGCAGGCACGCCGGGTCTTGCGGCGCGGCGGAACCTTCCTCTTCAATGTCTGGGACCGGATCGAGGACAACGAGTTCGCCGATGTGGTAACGCAAGCCCTCGCCGGGCTTTTTCCCGTGGACCCGCCGCGCTTCCTCGCGCGCACCCCGCATGGCTATTGCGATCCACAGCGCATCCGCGACGATCTTCGCGCCGCGGGTTTCACGCGCATCTCCATCGAGCCTCTCATCGGCACAAGCACCGCCGCGACGCCGCGCGATCCGGCGATCGCCTATTGCCAGGGCTCGCCGCTCCGCAACGAAATCGAGGCCCGCAACCCAGCGGGCCTCGAGGCGGCGACCGCGGTGGCCGCCGCAGCGCTTGCCCGCCGTTTCGGCGAGGGACCGATTGCGGGACGCATCAAGGCGCTGGTCGTTGCCGCCGCGCGCTGAGGCGGATCCGGGCGATTCTCAGCGCTGCTGAGCGCTTAGACGATTTTCCGATGCGCGCCGCGTGACGGGGGTTCGCCGTGCCCCTGGCGAAGGCCGGTCCCGGGCGCCATTTCCGACATCAACTCCTCTTTGCGCTCGGCCAGCCGCTGGCCGATCGCCGCCAGATCCATCTTGGCGGATTTCGCCTCGCGAAAGAGCTCCTTTTCTTCCTCCTTCACATGCTGCTTCACCTGCTCGCCGAGCACCTTGACCTTCGCGTCGTAAAGGTCGTCGCCGGGCTTCATCGCTTCGATCTCGGCGATGAGATGCTTGGCGCCGGCATGCTCGACGAGAGCCTCGTCGAGCAGATCTCCATCCTCGGTTGCGGTGCGCGCCTGCGGGTAGAAGATCTCTTCTTCGATCTGGCAATGGACTTTCAGCGCGGTGCAGATTTTCTCGGCAAGCGCTCCCTTTTCTTCCTCGTCCTCCAGCTCCTCATACTCCTCGAAGAAGCCTTCGACCTCGCGATGATCGTGCTTCAACAGATCGAGGGCGTTCATCGCTCCGGGCGACGCCGACCCCGCCCTGCTCCCGCGGGAGCCGGATCGCGCGCGCACCGATTTGCGGCCGGCAGCCCGTTTTACTCTGGTCCTGGCCCTAGTCGCCATGGGTGGTCCTCCTCGATGAATGAATGATCTGGGGTGTCGGCGGCGGGACCGAGAGCGCCGCGCGCGCGGCAAGCGCCTCTCGCTCTCGCCGTCGCGTCCAACCGCTTGCCGCAACACCCGCCATTGAACAATGACCGTTCCGATGGAGTTCCTCACCCCACGCCAAATTCGCGTGCGCCTCGCGGCTCCGCCGCCCCAGGAACCATTCGAGACGCTCTGGGTTCGATGCTGAGGAAGGACGGAGGACAACATGGCGCGCGGAATCCTGCTTTGGCTGCTTGGGGTGCCCATTCCCGTCATCATCATCCTTGCCCTGCTGTGGCATTAGCGCCCATGAGCAACACGCGCGTCGCCATGGAGTCGACTGGCCGGACCGATCTTGGCGGCGCCGCGGCCGGCCGGATTGAGTCGCCGGTTTCGGCCGTATCATGGGCGGCGATCATCGCGGGCGCAGTCGCCGCCGCCGCGGTCTCGCTGATCTTGCTGGCGCTCGGCTCAGGACTCGGCCTTGCTTCGATCTCGCCCTGGTCGGGCAGCGGCCTCTCCGCCGCGGGCTTCGGCATCGCGGCGGGGATATGGCTCATCATCGTGCAGTGGCTCGCCTCGGCCTTGGGCGGCTATGTGACGGGAAGGCTGCGCTCCAAATGGGTCGGAACCCATTCACATGAGGTGTTCTTTCGCGACACGGCGCATGGCTTCCTCGCCTGGGCGCTCGCAACCTTGGCGAGCGCGATGCTGCTGGCGGGCGTGACCTCCGCCGTGGTCGGCGGCGGCGTGCGGGCCGCGGCGAGCGTCGCGGGCGGCGCCGCGCAGGGCGCCGCGTCCAACGCGTCGAGCACCGCCTCGGGCGGCTCCGGCTCCGCGCTCGACGCCTATGATCTCGATGCGCTTTTCCGGTCGGACCGGCCCGATGCGAATGCCCCGGCTTCCGACAGCCGCGCCGAGGCGCTGCGCATTCTCGCGCATGGCGCGGCGAGCGGCGATGTGCCTCAGGACGACCGCGCCTATCTGGCGCGGCAAGTCGCGGCGCGCACCGGCATTTCGCAGGAGGATGCGGCAAAGCGCGTCGATGATGCGATCGGCCGCGCGAAGGCCATCGCCGCCAAGGCCAAGCAAGCCGCCGACACCGCGCGCAAATCGGGCTCGGCCTTGGCATTCTTCACGGCGCTCTCGATGGTTATCGGCGCCTTCATCGCCAGCATCGCCGCGGCCTTCGGCGGCAGCCAGCGGGACGAATACCCCTAAGGTTGGGCGCGGCCGCGGCTATTTCGCGATCGAGGCGCGCCAGATAAACGCCCGGTGTTCGAGCCGGGCGAAGACGCCATGCTCCAAGATCAGCATCAGCACCACGAACATGACGATCCAGGCGAGAACCTGGTCCATGTTGAACTGGCCGAACCAGAAGAAAAACATATAGCCGATCCCGTATTTGAGGCCGAAGGTTTCCGCCAGGGCGACGATCTTCCAGGTCATGCCGAAGGCATAGCGGAAGGCCGAGAAGAGATACGGCATCAGCTGCGGCAGGAAGACCTTGCGGATGAGCAGCGGCCGTCGCGCGCGGAAGGTCACGGCCATTTCGACCAAGGACTTGTCCATCGCCTTGGCGCCTTCGAAAATGTTGACGGCGACGTAGGGCGTCACCACCGCCATCACCGCGATAAGCCCGCCCGCCTCGCTGTAGCCGAACCACATCACGGCGAGGAACACCATGAGGATCGTCGGCATGGTGAGCATCCACGGGATCACCGCGAGCAGCGAGCGCTCGAAGACGCGGTTGAGCCCCATGGCAAGGCCGATCGCCGTGCCAAGCAGCATCGAGGCGATGAAGGCGATGAAGATGCGAGCAAGGGTGATGCCGATATCGAAGAACGCCGATTCGCCCTGCGGCCCGTTGGTCGACAAATCCGCCCAGATGGTGCGGCCGATGGCCAGCGGCCCCGGGAGAATGTCGGGATCGCCCGTCAGCTGCGCCCCCGCCCACCACAGCAGCAAGAGGAGGAGGATCGAGCTTGCACGCAACGCGCCGCTCTTCAGCCGGTCGCTCATAGGAGCATGACCCTCAAGCCTTCGCTTCGACGACGCTGAAGAATTCGCGCACCAGCGTCTTCTCCAGATCGAAAATCGCCGAATCCTCGGGCTTGCGCGGCCGCGGCATGTCGACCGGCACTTGCTTGAAGATGCGCGCCGGCTTGGTCGTCATCATGTAGATGCGATCGGAGAGGAAGACCGCCTCGGCAAGGTCGTGCGTGACGAAGAGGATCGTCGGCTTGGCCCGCGCCAGAATATCGGCGATGTCGAAGCGCAGCTTCCGCGCGGTGATCGCGTCGAGATGGCTGAAGGGCTCGTCCATCAGCAGAATATCGGGCTCGATGGCGAGGGCGCGGGCGATCGCCACACGCTGCTGCATGCCGCCGGAGAGGTTGAGCGGATAGTTCTTCTCCTGCCCGGCGAGGCCGACCATGTCGAGATGCTTGGCGACGAGGCCGCGCCAGCGCTCGCGCGGAACGTTTTGCGCTTCGAGGACGAAATGGATATTGTCCTCGACCGTCAGCCAATTGAGCAGCCTCGGGCTCTGGAACACATAGCCGATGCGCGGCGGCGCGGCCGTCTTCTGTGCCAGCGTGACGAGACCGCCATCATAGGTCTCGATCCCGGCGACGACGTTGAGCAAGGTCGATTTCCCGCAGCCCGACGGGCCGACGATGCTGACGAACTTGCCCTCATCGACGCTGATGCTCACCGAATCGAGCACGATGAAATCCTCCGCCGCGCCAGGCGAGCGGAAGCGCTTGGTCAGCTTGTCGACGCGAATGGCCGCGCTTGTCACCGCCCCGCGTCCTTCCGTCTCCACCGAAACTGGCGCCATCGCCGCGTCCTATCTTGCCTCAGAGGCGCACCCGCGCGGCGCGCGCATCGCTCGATCAGGTTGCAAATTGCGGCCTCCAGGCAAAGCTGCGCCGCGCCCAGAGGCGAAACACCAGGAGATCGATCAGGGCCATCACGATCATGAAACTCAGCCCCCAGGCGAGCATCATGTCGACCCGCGTATCCTGGAACCAGTAGATGAGCTTTTGCCCGACGCCGCTGGTCGCGCCGAACGCCTCGGCGACCAGCGCGATCTTCCACGACAGGGAAAGCGCGATGCGCAGCGAGGAAAAAATGTAGGGCATGAGCTGGGGAATGAGCACCTTGCGCAGCATCAAGGACCGGCCCGCCCGGTAGACGCTGCCCATCTCGAGCAGGTTCTTCTCTACCGCCTTGGTGCCCTCCCAGATATTGAGAGCAACGAAGGGGATGACGATGAGGACGATCGTCAGAACCGGGGCGGCGCCCGACAGGCCGAACCACAACACCGACAGAAACGCCCAGCACACCGCCGGGATCGTCAGCAGCACCATGATCCAGCTGTCGAAAAACACCTCGATGGTGCGGCTGAGGCCCATGAGAAGGCCGATCGCCGAGCCGGCGAGCATCGAGAGGACGAAGCCCTCGAAAATCTCGACCAGCGTCTGCGCGAGGACGACATAGGAGGCGGGATCGCTATAGATCGCGATCACGCACCGAGCCAGCGCCACCGGGCCGGGGAAGAAGACCGGCAGGAAGGGGATCGAGACCACCTGCCAGAGGATCAGCCCGAGCGCGACGGAGATCGCGCCCGGCCACATCCGGCTTCGCTTCCGCTTCACGCCGCTCTTCCCGGAGTTTCAGTTGCCGAGCAGCAGCGCGTGCTTTGCCTTGTCCGGGACCGCGTCGATGATGCCCTGCTTCTTGGCAATATCGAGGAACTTCCACTCGGCATCGACCACTTTGCTGTCCCAATGCGCCAAGAAAATGCGCTTCTCGCCGAGCAATTTCTTGTAGGTGGCGATCTCCGCCGGGGTGGTAACGCTCGCGAGCGTGCCGTACTTCTTGACCGCCGCATCGAGATTTTCCGGCTTCCTCAGCCAGCGGAACGATTCCTCCACCGCCGCGACGAAATTCTTGGCGCGGGCGGGATTCTCGTCGACCCAGCTTCGCCAGGCGACGATCGGCGCCGACCAGACGATCGGATAACCGGTCTTCTTCTTCCAATAATCATTGGGCGAGAAGATCGAGCGGAACTTGTCGGGTTGGGAGGCCGCCGCGACGCTGAACGAGCTGAGATTGACCATCGCGTCGACTTTGCCGGTCTGCAGCAGCTTGTAGAGCGCCGGCCCGGCGATCTGCTGCATCTTGGTGTCGTGCTCAACGTCGAGGCCGGTGGCATCCCGGATCGCCGCCTTGATCGCCTTGAACGATCCGGCGCCGGTCGACCAGACGCCGAACGTCTTGCCGCGCAGATCGGCGATCGTCTTGATCGGCGAATCCTTGCGGACGAACACGTCTTGGAAAACCGTCAACCCGCCGCCGATGATCACCCAATCGACGCCCTGGTTCATCTTCAAGATGGCGTCCATGCCCGAATAGGTCACCGCCATGGTTGCCTTGGACGGCAGGCCGGCGAGGAAGCCCGCGAAAGGCCGCGCATCGATATCGATATCGATGCCGTGCTTGCTGAAAATTCCCGCGTCCTTGCCGGCCATATAATTGAGGATGAAGACGCTGTTTTGGGGAATGACGACCTTGACCTTGTCGAGCGCCTTGGCCGGCGCCGCAAAGCCGATGACGGCACAGAGCGCGACCACAAGCCACGCGATGATCGGTTTTTGCCTCATTCTTCGCCTCCCGGTTCCAAGCTTGACGATGCCCTGAAGCGCGAGCCGCTTGGAGACGCGGCGACCGCCTGGACAGCGCTTTTGTTTTGAATCCTCACATGGTCGCGCAGGTTTCCGGCTCGCAGCGGCGAGGCAATGCCACGCGCCGCGGACCATTAGCCCACAATAACCACCGCCAAGATTACCGCGCGCCCGCAGCCGGGGACAAGGAGAAAGGGCCGCCGCGACGAGGGCCGAGAGCGGCCCCGGTGTCTCTCTCGGAGGAGGTTTAACGGCCGCCTCGCCGCGACCTTTCCTTTGGTGCGCGCGGCGGCTCGGGCTTCAGATAAAGGACTAGGCAGCCGATGCAGATGCCGAGTCCGCCCAGCGGATAGCGCAGCGCCAAGACCGCCGCCACGGCGAAGAGGCACAGCGTCGCGATCGAGCGAAAGCGCATGGTGCGGCGGATTGCCGGCGCGATCTCGCCACCCTGGGCTCCCTCGATCAGCTCCCAAATCAGACCGATATAGGTTGCGTTGACGAGGAAGAAGACGGCCGCATAGAAAGCGACCGGCTGCGGCGCCAATTCGCTCACCGCCATCCAAGCGGTCGAAAGCGGCAGCAGCGACATCGAGAACAGATGCGCGAAATTGAACCACAAGAGACGCGGCGTCGCCTCCGCGGCAAAGCGCATGAGATAGTGGTGGTTGATCCAGACGATGGCGATGAAGAGATCGCTCACGGCGTAGCTGAGCCAGGTCGGCCAGAGCGCGAGGAGCGCCGCGAAGGTGTGGGAAACGCGGGCGGCCGCAACTCCAGGACCAGCACCGTGATAAGGACGGCGAAGACACCGTCGGAGAACGTGCTCAATCGCTCGGGCGTCGCTCTGCGTAGTAGGGGCATGTCGCGTCCCTGCGCATCGAGACCGGACCCCTCGCCGGCCGGTTCATCAAAAGGGGGAGCCCCGCGGCTCGGCCGCAGGAAAGCACAGGCGGACGAGATTTTCCAATGCTCGCGCCGCCGCCGCGGCCCAAACCCCCGAGGGAGCATCTCGACGGGTTTGGCGTTTAAAGAGCAGGAGAAAGGCGCCATGGCATTCTCGGCATGATGACGCCGCCCGTGCCACCCTCCTTCGCGTGAGGATTGGCGATGCGGACGCGGATGAGCGGCGTTGTCGATTCGGCGCGGGATGCCTCGCGCAAGGCGGCGTCGCGCTATCGCGCGGCGCAGCGAAGCCTGCGAACGCCCAGCTCGCGCCGCAGCCGTTACGGGCTCGACTGGCTGAATTTCTTCCTCGCCGATGTCCAGACCGGTTTCGGCACTTTCGTCGCCTTCTACTTGGCGCGCCTCGGATGGACTCAAGCGAGCATCGGCAGCGCTGGCGGCAGGGGGCTTGGTCAGCGTGCTCGGCCAGATACCGGGCGGCGCGCTCTCCGACGCGATCCGCTGGAAGCGCGCCTTGGCCGCAATCGGCATCCTGATGATCGGCGCGGCGGCGCTGATCTTGGCTTTCTTTCCCACCCGGCTCTTCGTCTTCGCCGCGGCGGGACACGCGCTCACAGCGGCAGTGATGGGCGCCGCCGGCGCCTACCTTTCCGAAAGCGCCATCTTCCTGACGGCGGCGCTGCTCTGCATCCCGGCCTTGGTGGCGCTCGTCGCGATCCGCGCCGAGGAGATCGACTATACGAGAGCGCGGAACGCCGCCACGGGCGACAAGGCAAAACTTGCGCGCCTGCGCGATCTCGCCGGCAATCGCGCGCTGCTGCTCTTCGCCGGCTGCGTCACGCTGTTTCAGCTCGCCGATGCCTCGATGCTGCCGCTGGTCGGCGAGACGATCGCCCGGCAAGCGGGAGCCGCCAATCTGCAGATGTCGAGCCTCATCATCGTGCCGCAAATCGTCGTCGCCATCCTTGCGCCCTGGGTCGGCTATCACTCTGAGCTGCGGGGACGGCGGCCCTTGCTGCTCGTCGGCTTCGCGCTCGAGCCGATTCGCGCCGGCATTCTCGCGCTAACGACCGCTTATCCGTTCCTCGTCGTCGTGCAATTGCTCAACGGCATCAGCAGCGCAATGATCACCGTCCTCACCGTCCTCGTGATTACCGACCTGACGGCCGGCACCGGACGCTTCAATCTCGCGCAGGGGACATTGGGCGCGCTGATGGGCATCGCGGCCTCGGTCAGCACGATCGGCACCGGCTACATCGACGAAGTCTTCGGCCGCGGCGCCGGATTCATGACGGTCGGCATCATCGCTCTTCTCGCGACCGGGCTTCTCTGGGTGTTCCAGCAAGAGACCAAGCCCGCGGAGTACAGCGATTGACGCTTTCGCGGGGCGGACCTCACCCTCCTCCCGGTAGCGGCCGATCCCGGGCGTCACTGCCTTCCTACCACAGCCTTTTCCTGGCAAAGGCGTGACCGGAACCGGATTTCAGGTAGCGCTCAAAAGTCTCGGCTTTCTGCTCGTCAGAGAAGGCAATATAGGTGACCAACTTCCAAGGGACATATTTCGAGGTGTGCGACGATTTCCCTCCATTGTGTTCCGCCAGCCGCTGTTTTGGGTCGGACGTGATGCCGACATAGCGTTGATCGAGGGAAGATCCGCTCTGCAACAGATAAACATAGCGCAATCGGGTGGCCCTCCTTCGCCAAAGGCTTCGGAGGGCATCCTGCTTCGCGAATTAGAGCGGCGCAAATCCTCCGAAGCGCGTCAGCGCGAAGCAGGATGGTGGGCCCGGCAGGATTCGAACCTGCGACAACGCCGTTATGAGCGGCGCGTTCTGACCGCTGAACTACAGGCCCCCAAACGCAAGCAGCCAGCAGCTTTCAGCTTACAGCCAAAAGCTGACGGCCGATAGCTGACCGCTGAAGGCTTAGGTGTCGAGGAAGCTGCGCAGCTTGCGCGAGCGCGAGGGGTGCTTGAGCTTGCGCAGCGCTTTCGCCTCGATCTGGCGGATGCGCTCGCGCGTCACCGAAAATTGCTGGCCGACCTCTTCGAGGGTGTGGTCGGTGTTCATGCCGATGCCGAAGCGCATGCGCAAAACGCGCTCCTCGCGCGGCGTGAGCGAGGCGAGGACGCGCGTCGTCGTCTCGCGCAGATTGGCCTGGATCGCGGCATCGACCGGCAGCACCGCGTTCTTGTCCTCGATGAAATCGCCGAGATGCGAATCTTCCTCGTCGCCGATCGGCGTCTCGAGGCTGATCGGCTCCTTGGCGATCTTCAGTACTTTGCGCACTTTTTCGAGCGGCATCGCCAGCTTTTCCGCCAACTCCTCGGGCGTCGGCTCGCGGCCGATCTCGTGCAGCATCTGGCGCGAGGTGCGCACCAGCTTGTTGATCGTCTCGATCATGTGCACGGGAATGCGGATGGTGCGCGCCTGGTCGGCGATCGAGCGGGTAATCGCCTGGCGAATCCACCACGTCGCATAAGTCGAGAACTTGTAGCCGCGGCGATACTCGAACTTATCGACCGCCTTCATCAGGCCGATATTGCCTTCCTGAATGAGATCGAGGAATTGCAGGCCGCGATTGGTGTATTTCTTGGCGATCGAGATGACGAGGCGGAGATTGGCCTCGACCATTTCCTTCTTGGCGCGCCCGGCCTCGCGCTCGCCGCGCTGCACGGTCTGGACGACGCGCCGGAACTCGGCCGGCGGCACGCCCGCCTCGAGCGCGATCTGCGCGACTTCGCCGCGCAGCGTCCTGACCTCATTCGTGTGCTTGCCGACGAGGCCGGACCAGCCCTTGCCGTGCAGCCGCTTCACCTGCTGTAGCCAGTCGGGCGCGAGCTCGAAGCCGATATGGTGGTTGAGGAAGTCCTGGCGCTTGACGCCGCAAGTCTCGGCGAGGCGCAGCAGCTTGCCCTCGGCGCCGACGAGACGGCGATTGAGGCCGTAGAGCTGGTCGACGAGCTGCTCGATGCGCGCGTTGTTGAGGCGCACGCTCTTCATCGCCTCGACGATCTGGGCCTTGAGCTTGTCGTAGCTGCGCTCGGCGGTCTTGCCCAGCTCCTCGCCCTCGTTGAGCGATTTGAGGCGGTTGTCCTGGCGCTTTTGCAGCTTCTTATAGAGCGCCGCGATTTCGTCGAGATTGGCAAGGACGCCGGGCTTCAGCTCGGCTTCCATCGCGGCGAGCGAGATCGCCGCCTCCTCGCCGTCGCCCTCTTCGCCCTCGCCGCCGAGCTCGGCGTCTTCGGTCTCGGGCTCCGCCTCGGAACCCGCTGCGCCATTGGCGCCGTTGGCGCCCGGCTGCTGCTTTGCGGCTTCCTCGCTCTCGAAGGCGTTGTTGCCGTAGGTGGCGTCGAGATCGACGACGTCCCGCAGCAGCATGCGGTTTTCCATCAGCGCGTCGCGCCAGCCGATCAGCGCGCGCATCGTCAAGGGGCTCTCGCAGATGCCGCCGATCATCATCTCGCGACCGGCCTCGATGCGCTTGGCGATCGCGATCTCGCCCTCGCGCGACAACAGCTCGACCGAGCCCATCTCGCGCAGATACATGCGCACAGGATCGTCGGTGCGGCCGATATCCTCGTCATCGAGATTGCCGCCGGAGCGGGTTTCGCCGTCCTCCCCGCCCTCGTCCGAGGACGCATCATCGGCCTCTTCGCTCTCGACGAGGTTGATGCCGAGCTCGGAGAGCATCGTCATCGTGTCTTCGATCTGCTC
Organism: Allostellaceae bacterium; assembly: GCA_035605975.1. Classification (GTDB taxonomy): domain Bacteria; phylum Pseudomonadota; class Alphaproteobacteria; order ATCC43930; family CGMCC-115725; genus CAIKMD01. The sequence continues at coordinate 37,005 of DATNGG010000078.1, forward strand.
GGATGAGACCTGATCGGCGGGAAGCGCCGCGTTCAGCTCGTCATAGGTGACGTAGCCGCGTTCCTTGCCGCGCGCCACCATCTTCTTGATCGTCGCGGCGACCGCGTCGAGCAACGGCGCTTCGGCCGCCTCCTCGCGTCCTTCCGGACTTTCCGCCGTGCCCGCCGACTTACCCGCCATATGCGTCCCGCCGTGAAATCACGTCCAGCACCCCATGCCGACGACGCGAAGCCGAGGCCCGCATCGATTTACATTCGATTAAACATTCTCCCGCCGCATCGACCCCTGGCTCTCTCTGCCGGCCCATGGCCGGTTCCTCCCCCTAAGCCAACCCGTCGTCTTGGTCTTTACTTTCCAGTTCCGCCCGTTGCAACTGCTCGACCCGGCCCCAGCTTTGCGGGGTCGGGTCGGCGACACAATGCGCCACAGCCTCTTTAAGCTCGGTTGACGACAGGCGGCGCTGAAACTGACTTTTCATGTGGTTCCATCCGCTGCGCGCCGTGTCCGCATCGGCTTCGAGTCGCGCAAAGCCGCCATGAACCAGGACTTCGGGGGACAGAATCTTCTCAACGATTTCACCGAATCCATTGTCTGTGAGGTAGCGCCTCAGCGCCGCTGCTTCAAGGTCCGGTTGCATCAGATGGGCTTTTTGGATGGCGCCGCTAACCCTGTCAAGGTGGGGGCTCGCCCATTGGATCGCCGAAAAATCTTCGACAATCTCGCTCAAAAGAAACGGATGATTAAGGATCAGCGCGAGCAAAACCTCCTCGCGCCGCCGCTGCAGCAGCGCCGGATCGGCGGCGGGCGCGGGCTCGCGCCAGAGCGGCGTCGCCGCCAAGCGCTGCGCGGGACCGAAGCGGTCGCGGCGATAGGGGCCGGCGCGCTTGGCATCGGCGCTGGCCGCCGGCCCGCGACGGGCGCCGAAGCTCTCCGCCACACGCTCGCGCACGAAGCGGCGATAATGCTCCTGGACGCTGCGATCGGCGATCAGCCGCACCTGCTGCTCGAGACGCTGCTCCAGCGCGGCGCGGCGCTCGGGCGTATCCGCGGGCAGCGCCGTCTCGAGGCTCCACAGCACCTCCGCGAGCGGGCGGGCGCGATCGAGTATGCCCCGCATCGCATCCACGCCGTGGCGGAGAATGAGCGAATCCGGATCCTCTCCCGCCGGCAGCACGGCAAAGCGCAGGCTCATTCCGGGTTTGAGGATCGGAAGGGCGCGGGTGAGCGCGCGGGCGGCGGCGCGCTGTCCCGCCGCGTCGCCGTCGAAGCAGAGGATCGGCTCCGGTGCCATGCGCCACAGCTCTTCGATCTGCACTTCGGTGAGCGCCGTGCCGAGTGGCGCCACCGCGGTGGCAAAACCCGCGCGATGCAGCGCGATCGCGTCCATATAGCCTTCGACGACAATCGCCGAGGGCGCCTTCGCCGCCGCCGCGCGCGCCAGCGCCCAGGCATAAAGCACGCGGCCTTTCTGAAAGAGCGGCGTGTCGGGCGAATTGAGATATTTGGGCTGGCCGTCGCCCATGACGCGGCCGCCGAAGGCGATGATTCGGCCGCGCCGGTCGCCGATCGGGAAGATCACGCGGTCGCGGAAATAATCATAGGTCTCGCCGCCGCCCTCGGGCTTGCGCAGCAAGCCGGCTTCGACGAGGAGGGGCTCGGGTATCTCCTTTACCAGCGCGCGCTTCAGCGCATCGCGGCTTTCGGGCGCATAGCCGAGGCGGAAGCGGCGGATCGTTCCCTCGTCGAGTCCGCGCCGCTCGAGATAGGCGCGCGCCGCGCGGCCATCGGCGCCGTGGAGCATTTTCTCGAAAAAAGCGCAAGCCGCGTCGACCGCGCTTTGCACGCTCGCCTGGCGCGCGGCGCGCTCGCGCTCTTCGCGGCTCTCCTGCGGCACGTCGAGCCCCGCCTGCCGCGCCAATTGCTCGACCGCCTCGGGGAATGAGAGCGACTCGGTCTGCATGACGAAGCCGATGACGTCGCCATGCGCGCCGCAGCCGAAGCAATGATAGAAGCCCTTGTCCTCGACGGCGCTGAAGGAGGGGGTCTTTTCATTGTGGAAGGGGCAGAGCCCGACATATTCGCGGCCGCGCCGGATCAGCTTGACGCGCCGCCCGACAATCTCGGCCAGCGATACGCGCTGGCGCAACTCGTCGAGGAAGCGGGGCGGAAAGGCCATGAGCTGTTAGCTCTCAGCTGTCAGCTATCAGCCACCAATCGGTGGAGCAACGAGTGTAGTAGCCAGCGCCTACGCGTCAAACCGTCGATGCCAAAAAACCTGTGGGCTGATCGCTGACAGCCGATAGCTGAAAGCTGACGGCGAACAGCTGTCCGCTATCCCAACAGCTTCTTCACCACCTGGCTCGCCTTCGACGGATCGACCTGGCCGGCATATTTCTCGCGAAGCGCGGCCATCACCTTGCCCATGTCCTTGACGCTCTGCGCGCCGGTCGCGGCAATCGTCTCCTTGATCGCGGCCTCCGCCTCCGAGTCGGACATGGCCTTCGGCAGGAAACGCTCGATGATCGCGATCTCGCCGCGCTCCTTCTCGGCCAATTCCGGGCGGCCGCCCTTGTCGTAGAGCTCGATCGATTCGCGGCGCTGCTTGATCATCCCCTGCATCATCTGCTGAATGTCGGGATCGGCGATGCCATCGAGATTGCCCTTGGGCCGCGCCTCGATGTCGCGCTCTTTGAGGCGCGCGAGGATCAGCCGCACGGTCGAAACCGCGAGCACCTCCTTGTCGCGCATCGCCTGTTTCAGAGCCTCGCTCAAGCGCTCGCGCAGCATCGCCGTTCTCCTCTCGCCGCCGCGCAAACTAGCGCAAGCGCCATCTTGACGAAAGGCGCCGCGCGTTCTATCTCCCCGGCTTGACCCGATCACTGATCCCTTGCGCCGCCGGCCGCGACCGGCGACGCGCTCTGGCGCATATCGGTAACTGCTCGACGAGGTTTTATCCGCGCTTATGACCGACGCGCCCCCGCTGCTCGCGCGCCCGCAGGGCACGAACGCGGCCTTGGTTCTGGCCGATGGCAGTGTTTTTTGGGGGATTGGTCTCGGCGCAGCCGGGACAAGCGTCGGCGAGCTCTGCTTCAACACCAGCATGACCGGCTATCAGGAGATCATGACCGATCCCTCCTACGCCGGGCAGATCATCACCTTCACCTTCCCGCATATCGGCAATGTCGGCGCCAATCCTGAGGATGTCGAGACGACGACTCCGGCGGCGCGCGGCCTCGTTCTGCGCGCCGACATCACCGAGCCGTCGAATTACCGCGCGCGCCAGCATTTCGATGAATGGCTGAAGCTGCGCGGCCTGACCGGGCTTGCCGGCATCGATACCCGCCGCCTCACCCGCCGAATCCGCGACGGCGGCCCGCCCAACGCCGCGATCGCCTATGCGCTTGATGGCCGACTCGATGTCCCGGCGCTGCTGGCGAAGGCGCGGGCCTGGCCGGGGCTCGAAGGCATGGACCTCGCCAAGGAAGTCTCGTGCCGCCAAAGCTATCGCTGGGACGAGACGGGTTGGGTGCAGGGCGCCGGCTATGGCCGGCTCGAGACGCCGCGCCATCGCATCGTCGCGGTCGATTACGGCGCCAAGCGCAACATCCTGCGCATGCTTGCTTCGGAAGGCTGCGCCGTCACGGTCGTTCCCGCCGACGCCAGCGCCGATGCGATCCTGCGCCACGAGCCCGATGGAATTTTCCTCTCGAATGGGCCGGGCGATCCGGCCGCGACCGGGCAATATGCCGTGCCGGTGATCCGCGACCTCATCGCCAGCAACAAGCCTATCTTCGGCATTTGCCTCGGCCATCAATTGCTGGCGCTCGCTTTGGGCGGCAAGACAAGCAAGATGGCGATCGGCCACCGCGGCGCCAATCACCCGGTCAAGGATCTCGCAACCGGCAAGGTCGAGATCACCAGCCAGAATCACGGCTTCTGCGTCGTTTCCGACTCGCTGCCGGCGGGCGTCGAGGCGACCCATCGATCGCTGTTCGACGGCTCGAATGAGGGGCTGCGGGTCAAGGACAAGCCGATCTTCTCGGTGCAATACCATCCCGAGGCGAGCCCCGGGCCGCAGGACAGCCATTATCTCTTCAAGCGCTTCATCGCGATGATCGAAGAGCGGCGTTAGGCGATGCCGAAGCGCACCGACATCAAGAGCATCCTCATCATCGGCGCGGGGCCGATCGTCATCGGCCAGGCTTGCGAGTTCGATTATTCCGGCGCGCAAGCGGTGAAGGCGCTGAAGGAAGAGGGCTACCGCGTCATCCTGGTCAACTCCAATCCCGCGACCATCATGACCGATCCGGGCTTGGCCGATGCGACCTATATCGAGCCGATCACGCCCGAGATGGTCGAGCGCATCATCGCCGCCGAAAAGCCCGACGCGCTGCTGCCGACCATGGGCGGCCAGACCGCGCTCAACACGGCGATGGCCTTGGCGCGCAACGGCGCGCTGGCGCGGCACAAGGTCGAGCTCATCGGCGCCTCCGAGACCGCGATCGCCAAGGCCGAGGACCGGCTGCTGTTCCGCGAGGCGATGGACAAAATCGGTTTGCAATCGCCCAAGAGCGTGCTGGTGCGCTCGCCCGACGAGGCGCGCGCGGCGCTCGAGATCGTCGGGCTGCCGACCATCATCCGCCCGTCCTTCACGCTTGGCGGCGCGGGCGGCGGCATCGCCTACAACAAGGAGGAATTCGAGGAGCTCGTGCGCGGCGCCTTGCGCACCTCGCCGGTTCATGAGGTGCTGATCGAGGAATCGGTGCTGGGGTGGAAAGAATTCGAGATGGAGGTGGTGCGCGACCGCGCCGACAATTGCATCATCATCTGCTCGATCGAGAACATCGATCCGATGGGCGTGCATACCGGCGATTCGGTAACCGTCGCGCCGGCGCTCACCTTGACCGACAAGGAATATCAGATCATGCGCAACGCCTCGATCGCGGTGCTGCGCGAGATCGGGGTCGATACCGGCGGGTCGAACGTCCAATTCGCCGTCAACCCGGCGGATGGGCGGCTTGTCATCATCGAGATGAATCCGCGTGTCTCGCGCTCCTCCGCCCTCGCCTCGAAGGCCACCGGCTTCCCGATCGCCAAGGTCGCGGCGAAGCTCGCCGTCGGCTACACGCTCGATGAATTGACCAACGAGATCACGCGCGTCACGCCCGCCTCCTTCGAGCCGACGATCGATTATGTCGTCACGAAGATGCCGCGCTTCACCTTCGAGAAATTCCCGGGCGCCGAGCCGCTGCTCACCACCTCGATGAAGTCGGTCGGCGAGGCGATGGCGATCGGGCGGAGCTTCGCCGAATCGGTACAGAAGGCACTGCGCTCGATGGAAACCGGCTTGACCGGCTTCAACGAGATCGAGATTCCCGGCGCCGACACCGGCGAGAAGAGCGCGATCCGCGGCGCCCTCGCCAAGCCCACACCCGACCGGCTCTTGACCATCGCGCAAGCCTATCGGCTCGGCCTCACCACCGCCGAGATTCACGCCGCCTGCAAATACGATCCGTGGTTTCTCGAGGAAATCCGCAAGATCGTCGCGGCCGAAGCGGCGATCCGGCGCGACGGCCTGCCCCAGGATGCGCGCGGCTGCCTGCGCATCAAGGCGATGGGCTTTTCCGATGCACGGCTCGCCGAGCTTGCGGGGACGAGCGAGAGCGCGGTCGGCGCCTGGCGCGCGCGGCTCGGCGTTCATCCGGTCTATAAGCGGATTGACACCTGCGCGGCCGAATTTCCCTCGCTCACGCCCTATATGTATTCGACCTATGAGGGCGACGGCGCGGGGCCGGGCGAATGCGAGTCCGACCCCACGGCGCGCGACAAGGTCGTCATCCTCGGCGGCGGCCCCAACCGCATCGGCCAGGGTATCGAATTCGACTATTGCTGCGTCCATGCCGCCTACAGCCTCAAAGAGGCCGGCATCGAGACGATCATGGTCAATTGCAATCCCGAGACGGTCTCGACCGATTACGACACTGCCGACCGGCTCTATTTCGAGCCGCTGACGGCCGAGGATGTGATCGAGCTGGTGCGGGTCGAGGAGAAGAAGGGCCGGCTCAAAGGCGTGATCGTGCAGCTCGGCGGCCAGACGCCCTTGAAGCTCGCGGCGGCGCTCGAAGCGGCGCGCATCCCGATCCTCGGCACCTCGCCCGATGCGATCGATCTCGCCGAGGACCGGCGGCGCTTCCAGGAGCTGTTGCAGCGACTCGACCTGAAGCAGCCGGAGAACGGCATCGCCAGCTCGGCCGAGGAAGCCGAGACGGTGGCGCAGCGCATCGGCTATCCGGTGGTGATCCGGCCCTCCTACGTCCTGGGCGGACGGGCGATGGAGATCGTCCACGAGAAGAGCGCGCTGGCGCGCTACATGGCGCATGCGGTCAAGGTCTCGGGCCGCAATCCCGTCCTCATCGACCGCTATCTCCAAGACGCGATCGAGGTCGATGTCGACGCGCTCTCCGATGGAAGCGACGTGTTCATCGCCGGCATCATGGAGCATATCGAGGAGGCGGGCATCCATTCGGGCGACAGCGCCTGCTCGCTGCCGCCCTATTCGCTGCCGCCCGAGATCGTCGCCGAGATCAAGCGCCAGACCGCGGCGCTGGCGCGCGCGCTCGGCGTCATCGGCCTGATGAATGTGCAATATGCGGTGAAGGGCGCGACCGTCTATGTGCTCGAGGTCAATCCGCGCGCCTCGCGCACCGTGCCCTTTGTCGCCAAGGCGGTCGGTGTGCCGATCGCCAAGATCGCCGCGCGGGTGATGGTCGGCGAAAAGCTCGGCGGCTTCACCCTCGAGGCCAAGGCGCGGCGCCCCCATGTCGCGGTCAAGGAAGCCGTCTTCCCCTTCGCGCGCTTTCCCGGGGTCGATCTCATTCTCGGGCCCGAGATGAAATCGACCGGCGAGGTGATGGGGCTCGATCAGGATTTCGGCCGCGCTTTCGCCAAGTCGCAGCTCGGCAGCGGCGTCACCCTGCCGCTGCAAGGTCGCGTCTTCGTCTCGGTGCGCGACCACGACAAGCAGGCGGTGGTCGAGCCCTGCCGCCGCCTCATCGCGATGGGCTTCGCCTTGCTGGCGACGCGCGGAACCGCCGCCGTGCTCGACGCCGCGGGGCTGCCGGTCGAGACCGTCAACAAGGTCACCGAAGGCCGGCCGCACATCGTCGACCGCATGCTGTCGGGCGAGGTTCAGCTCGTCTTCAACACCACCGAGGGCGCCGCGGCCATCGCCGACAGCTTCAGCCTGCGGCGCACCGCGCTGACCAACGACATCCCCTATTACACGACCCTCGCCGGAGCCCGCGCCGCGGTCCAGGCGATCCTCGCCTTGAAGACCGGCGGTCTTGAAGTCGCCCCCGTCCAGTCTTATTTTGAGGGGCCGTTCTAGGCTGGTTTCCTGAAGCTTGTTCGAATTCTCAACGCCACGGGGACGAAACAGACCCGCATGACGAAAATCCCAATGACTTCCGGCGGTTTCAACCGCCTGCAGGAAGAGCTCAAACGGCTGAAATCGGTCGATCGTCCGGCCATCATCCGGGCGATCTCGGAAGCGCGCGAGCAGGGCGACATCGCCGAGAACGCCGAGTACCACGCCGCGCGCGAGCGTCAGGGCTTCATCGAAGGCCGGGTGATGGAGCTCGAGGACAAGATCGCCCGGGCCGAGGTCATCGACGTCTCGAAACTGTCAGGCAAGGCCGTGAAATTCGGCGCGACGGTGACGCTCGAGGACGAGGAGACCGAGGAGAAGGTCGTCTACCAGATCGTCGGCGAGGACGAGGCCGATATCAGCAAGGGGCGGCTTTCCGTGACCTCGCCCTTGGCGCGCGCCCTCATCGGCAAGACGATCGGCGACAATGTCGAGGTCTCGACGCCGCGCGGCGCGCGGTCCTACGAAATCGTCAAGGTCCAATTCAAATAAGCGCGTCAGTCGGCGTCGATCGGCACGCCGGGCTCGAACTTGGCCGTATGGTTGAGCGGCATCGAGCGCACATTCTTGACGTTGGGTGCCGGGGTGAGCTTCGCCGCGAGGAAGCGCTGATAGCTGTCCCAATCGGCGGCGACGATCTTCAACAGGAAATCGATCTCGCCCGACAGCTGATGCGCCTCGCGCACCTCGGGCCAGGACGAGACCAGCCGCTCGAAGGCTTTCAAATCGATCTCGGCCTGACTGGCGAGACCGACCAGCGCAAAGACCGTGATGCCGAAGCCCAGCGCCTCGGCATTGATATCGGCATGATAGCCACGGATGAGCCCCGCTTCCTCCAAGGTGCGAACGCGCCTGAGGCAGGGCGGAGCGGAAATGCCGGCGCGCTGCGCCAACTCGACATTGGTCATGCGCCCGTCGGCTTGAAGATCGCGCAGGATGCGTCGATCGATCTTGTCGAGCTTGCTGCGCCGCATGAATGCTTCCTGGGACCGGCAGTATCGGACCAATAATTGCTCATCCTAGGGAGAAGCAATTATATTTCAAGATCGCCGCCCGAAATCCTTGCCCGGCCGCAATGCGACGGCTAGCACCTTGCGTGCAGGAATGCGCGCAACCATGACGCCATGACCTCGAAGGAAGCGACGCCGCGCATCTGGGCGCTCCATGACGGCAAGTCGGGCATGGCCAATCAGGTGCTGGGCCTCGCCGAGGCGCTGGGCTGGCCGTTTGACGAGAAGCGACTCGTCGTGCGCGCGCCGTGGCGGCATGTGACGCCGCATCTCTGGCTCTATCCGCTCAATGCGCTCGATCCGCAGGGCGCGGTGCTGGCGCCGCCCTGGCCCGATCTCATCATCGCCTGCGGCCGCAACACCGTCGCGCCGGCGCGCGCCGCCAAGCGCCGCAGCGGCGGGAAAATCTTCTGGGTGCAAATCCAGGATCCGCGCTTTGCCCGGCGCGAGGTCGATCTCGTCGTCGCGCCGCGGCATGACGGTGTCAATGGCGCCAACAGCTTCTCGACCCTCGGCGCCGTCCACCGCGTCAATCCCGCGCGGCTCGCCGACGGCGCGGCGCGGCTCGGTGCGCGTTTTTCGCATTTGCCGCGCCCTTTGCTGGCGGTGCTGATCGGCGGCGACAATGCGGTCTACCGCCTGACGGATGCGGGATTCGCCAGGCTCTGCGAGCAGCTCGCGGCGCTGGCGCGGCAAGGCTTCGGTCTCGCCATCACACCGTCGCGGCGCACCGCCGCGGCACGCACGGCGCAATTGCGCGCGGCGCTCGAAGGCTTGCCCGCCGCGATCTGGGATGGCAGCGGCGACAATCCCTATTTTGCCATGCTGGGGCTCGCCGATGCGATTCTCGTCACCGCCGATTCGGTGTCGATGGTGAGCGAGGCGGCCGCCACCGGCAAGCCGGTCTATATTGTGCCGCTCGAGGGCGGCTCGGCCAAATTCGCGCGCTTCCATCGGGCGATGCGCGAGGCCGGCATCACCCGCGACTTCGCCGGCGCGATCGAGGGCTGGACCTACGAGCCGCCCGACGATACGGCGCGCGCCGCCGCCGAGATTCGCCGCCGCCTGCCGAGGATCGCGTCATGATCCGGCGTATTCTCGGATTCGGCGGCGCCTTTCTCCTTCTTTGCGGCGGCACGATGCTGTTCCCGCGCGTCGATCTCTGGGCGAGCGGATGGTTCTATCGTCCCGGCGCCGGCTTCTTCCTCGGCAACTGGGCGCCGTTCCGCATTGCCCATGACGACCTCCACTACGCCGTCACGGGATTCGTCATCGTTCTCGTCCTGCTGCTGCTCGCGGCGCTGATCGCACGGCGTTCCGTGCTGAGGCTCGATCGCCGCGCCGCGGTGTTTCTTCTTCTCGCCCTCGCCTTGGGGCCGGGCCTCACCGTCAACACAATCTTCAAGGACCATTGGGGACGCGCGCGCCCGGCGCAGATCGCGGCTTTCGGCGGCGACAAGAAATTCTCGCCCGCCTTCGTCCCGAGCGATCAGTGCCGGAGCAATTGCTCCTTCCCCGCGGGCGATCCGGCCGTCGGATTCTATCTCGTCTCCCTCGCCTTTCTCGCCGCAACCCCGAGGAAGCGGCGCTGGGGGATCGCCGGGGCCCTCGCCGCCGGCAGCGCGTTGGGAGTCGTCCGTCTTGCCCAGGGCGGGCATTTCCTCTCCGACGTGCTGGCGTCGGGCTTCCTCGTCTATGCGGTGAGTTGGGTGCTGTATCGACTGCTGGTGGTCGAGGACGGCAGCGCAACGCTGCTCGCCCTGCTGCGCCGGCCGACGCGAGGCACGCTGAGTTTTCTCGCCGTCACCCTCGCCGCCGCGCTGCTGTTCTTTGCCAGCTACGTCTTTCTCGATATCCCGCTCGCGCGCTTTTTCCAGAATGAGAACCCCAGCCTCCACGCCGCTTTCGCCGAGATCACCAAGCTGGGCGAAGGCGGGCTCTACCTCGTGCCGCTGGCGCTCATCCTCGCCGCGTCGCTGTGGCGGCGGCGGGCTGGCCTCGCCTGGCGCAGCGGCTTCCTTTTCGCGGCGGTCGCGCTCTCGGGCCTCATCGTCGATATCGTCAAGCCGGTGTTCGGCCGCGCCCGCCCCAAGCTGCTCTTCGAGCAGAATCTCTTCGGCTTCACCTGGATCGGGCCCCATGCCGATCGCTGGTCTTTTCCCTCCGGCCACTCGGCCACCATGGCGGCGCTCGCCATCGCGCTCTCTGTGATCTATCCGCGCGGCTGGCCGGCTTATTGGGCGCTGGCAATCCTGGTGATGGCGAGCCGCATCGTCATCGACGCGCATTATTTCAGCGACGTGATCGCCGGCGCCTATATCGGCCTTGCCACCGCCTGGGCTCTGGCCGCCGCCGCCCGCTCGCGCGGCGTCGTGCTGGCCTTGGAGCGGCGCGGGGCGCCCTCACCCATAGCCCTTGAAGCCGTAGAGGAGACGCACCTCGTAGCTGCGCGACTGGCCGCCGCCCAAGGGGATGATGATGTGCTCGACCGGACCCGATGAACGGAACCGCGCGGTGATCGCATCGACGCTGCCGCGATAGCTGACGAGCAGGAAATTGCCGCCGAGATAATGCTCCGGATCGGCGGTCAGATCGAACTGATCGTGAATGCCGCCCATGGCGTTCCATTTGAGCGCGTCGAAGGGGTGCGGCTCGACATAGTAGATGAGCGCCGCCATCAGCTCGCGATCATCCGCGAGGAGATGGGTTCCGGGATTTTCCCGCAGCATCCGGCTTACGGTCGCACCCAAAATCCGCCAGCCGCGCAGGCGATGCAGCGCGTCGTATTTCGCCGGCAGGTCGTAGCCCAAAGCATGCGCGGCCGGCTTGGCCTCGGCCAGCGCCACGACGATGACGCAGTGAAGCACGATCGAGCCCCAGACCAGCAGGCGCTGCCCCTCGGCAAGGAGGAGCGCCACCACGAGAACGACCGCCGACACATAGACCGGCGCCGCCCAATTGGGCTCGGCGCGCGAGAGGAAGCTCACCACCAGCATCATCGCGAGGGTCGGCAGGGTGAAGAAGGCGAGCATCGCCTCGCGCCGCTCGCGGAGCACGCGGCGGGCCAGCACGACCACGACCAGCAGCGCGCCAAAGAACACCGGCCCGAACACGCCGAATTGCGAGCCGAAGAAGGCGAGCAGCTTGCTCGGATGACCCAGAGTCCCGCCCATCGCGGCATTCGCCTCGGTGTGATGGTAGGAGACGAAATGGTGGGCGTAATTCCAGATGAAATTCGGCGAATAGAGCAGCAGCGCGAGCAGCGCCGCTACGGCAAAGCGCGGCAAATGCCGGCGCTCGTCGCGATAGGCGGCGAGGAACAGCAGCGCCGAGATGAGCCAATAGGCCATGGCATATTTGGCGAGGAGGCCGACCCCCGCGGCCGCGCCCGCCGCCCACCACCAGCGCTCGCCCCCCGGCTCGCGCGCGCGAATGAAGGCATAGAGCGCGACCGACCAGCAGAAGAGCAGCGGCGCGTCGGTCGAGATGATGATGGATGAAGCCCAGACGCCCGGCAGGGTCGCATAGGCGATCGACGACCAGAACGCCACTCGCGCATCGTAGAGCCGCTGCGCCAGGGCATAGATCATCAACGCCGTGCCGAAATGCAGGAGCGGCGCGCTGAGCCGCACCGCCAGCTCGTTGTCGCTATGCGTCAGCCAAGTCGTCAGGGCGATGAGCCAAGCCACCAGCGGCGGCTTCGAGTAATAGCCCCAATCGGGCTTCAGCGACCAAAGCCAGTATTGCGCCTCGTCCGGGTAGAGATCGGTCGCGCCCGAGGCGATCCACAGCAGCCGCACCAGGGTCAGGGCGAAGACGATGAAGACGGCGAGTCGAAAACTCCGCTCCTGATCCGCCGCCGGTTTGCGTGCTTCGACGCCCACTGCCATGACGGAGGGGACCTTAGCGAAGGGCGGGGCCGCGCCCAAGCGCCGGCCGCATGCGGTCTGCTGACGCGCGAGCCCAGTAGCAATCGCGGCCTCGGCTTGCTAGATCAAGGGAGCTTCCATGCTGCGGATCGAAACCTTCACCAACAGCCGAGGCGGCAATGCCTTCTTCAAGGCGCTGACGCATCCTTTGGCGGCCCGCGCCATGCCCCCGCTGCTGAACCGGCTGGGCCGATCCCCCATCGCCCTCTACGACGTCGACGGCCAGGCCGATGCCGTCGCGGAGCTCTACCCGCTCGGCACGCTCGAGCTTGCCGGATGCTTCGTCCAGGACGTGACGGCGATCGGCGCAAGCGTCTTGGGACAGCGCGCGCAGCCCGTCACCGCGCTGAAGGATTCGGGTGCCGGCACGGTGCTGGTCGCGGCCTTCGAGGCCGAGCGCGCGATCGCCCATATCCGCCATTTGCTGCCGCCCAACGCCGACATCGTCAGCCTCGACGCGCTGCGCCTGCCGCCGCGCATGATCCCGAAGGGCCGGCGCTATCTCGACCCGCTCAACTTCGCCACCAATTTCGTGTTCTTTCGCGATGCGGACGGGCTGTCGACGCGACTCGTCACCGCCAATTACTGGTCGGGCTATGGCGGGGGCGAGCTTTCCCTGTGGTGCCTGCTGTTCGATCAATCGGGCAACGCGATCGCGGAGTGGGAGGAGTCGGTTCCGCCCGGCGCCGGCAGCATCGTCATCGACAGCGCCGAGGTGCGGCGGCGCTTCGCGCTGCCCGAATTCACGGGCCAGCTTTTTCTCCATGCGTTGGGCGCGGTGGGGCACGACGTCGTCAAATACGCGCTCGATATCTATGGCAAGGCGGGCGAGCCCAGCCTCTCCTCGACCCATGACGCCAATTCCTGGCCCGCCGATTACTATGCGGGCTTGCCCGCGCCCGATGCCGGCGAGAGTGTCACGCTGTGGATTCAGAACAGCCAGCCCTGCCCGATCCCCGCAGGCGCGATCAAGCTCAACCTCATGGGCGAGACGGCCATGCATCGGCTCGACCAGGCGGTCGCGCCCTTCGCCAGCTGCGCGCTCGATGTCGCCAGCCTCCTGCCGCAGGCGCGCTGGCCGCAGCAGATCGAGATCGAGGCCGGGAAATACATGGTCCGGCCGCGCTACGAGGTGATGGCGCGCGGCCGGCGCCGCATCGCCCATGTGAATGTCGAGCGCACGGATCTGAAGCCCGATCCGAAGCTCGCCGAACTCGGCAATCTCCTCGGCAAGGGCTTTCTCCTGCCCGCGCCGATCCTCCCGACCGCGCGCTGGCAATCGACCGCGCTGCCGACGCCGATGGCGCGCAGCCAAGCCGAGCTGCCGATCGCGCTGATCGCCTATGACGCAGCCGGCCGCGAGATCGCGCGCCACGCCTTCGGGCGCCTCGCGCGCACATCCTCGGTCGCGCTCGAGCTCGATGCGGTTTTGCGCCCGCCGCAGCGTCAGGCGCTGGCAGAGCAAGGCGGCCATATGGAGCTGGTCTACGACCTCGCCGCGGACGGCGAGGCAGATGGCTGGCTCCATGCGCTCTTCCGCTATCGCGACCGGCGCAGCGGGCACGCGGCCGAGACCAGCTTCGGCGCTCATGTCTTCAACACGGTTCTGACTTACAAGGGCGAGCCGCAATCCTATGCCGGCAACCCGCCGGGTCTTTCGACCCGGCTTTTTCTTCGCCTCGGCGCCGAGCCGCAGGACACGCTCTGCCACCTGATCTACCCCGCATCGACCCCCTGGCACGCCGAGAGCGACACGAGCCTCATTCTTTACGATTCGCGCGGCGGCGAGATCGCCCGCGAGCACATCGCGATCGCCTGCTCGGGCTCGCGCTTCTGGCGCTATCACGAGATCTTCGCGGCGGAAACCCGCCGCCGCGCCGGCGCCGATGCCTATATTGTCATTCGCGATTTAAGCTGCCGGCTTTTCGGCTATCATGGTGTTTTGAACGGGGAAGGCGGCTTCAGCCTCGACCATATGTTTGGATTCTGATGAGCGAGCGCATTCACACTCGGTTTCTTATCATCGGCGCGGGGCCTGCGGGCTATACGGCGGCGGTCTATGCTGCGCGCGCCAATCTCAATCCCGTGCTCGTCCAAGGCCTCCAGCCCGGCGGCCAGCTCATGATCACCACCGATGTCGAGAACTACCCGGGCTTCGCCGAGGTGATCCAAGGCCCCTGGCTGATGGAGCAGATGCAAAAGCAGGCCGAGCATGTCGGCACGCGGATGATCGGCGACATCATCGTCTCCTGCGACCTGTCGCGCCGGCCCTTCACCTGCGTCGGCGATTCGGGCGATATTTATATCGCCGAGGCGATTGCCATCTGCACCGGCGCCCAGGCGCGCTGGCTCGGCATCCCCGGCGAGGAAAAGCTCCGCGGCTTTGGCGTCTCGGCCTGCGCCACTTGCGACGGCTTTTTCTTCCGCGGCCGCGAGGTCGCGGTTATCGGCGGCGGCAACACCGCCGTCGAGGAAGCGCTCTACCTCACCCATCACGCGAAGAAGGTGACGGTGATCCACCGCCGCGACACGTTCCGCGCCGAGCAGATTTTACAGGCGCGGCTCTTCGCCAATCCGAAGGTCGAGGTGATCTGGGACAGCGTGGTCGAGGAGATTCTGGGCGCGGCGGCGCCGCCCCACGTCACCGGCCTCAGGGTGAAGAACGTCAAAACCGGCGCGTCGCGCGATCTCGATTTCGACGGCGTCTTCGTCGCCATCGGTCATGATCCGGTGACGCAGATGTTCAAGGGCCAACTCGCCTTGGACGAAGGCGGCTACATCCTGACCAAGGCCGATTCCACGGCAACCGATATCCCCGGCGTCTTCGCGGCCGGCGATGTGCGCGACAAAGTCTTTCGTCAGGCCGTGACCGCGGCCGGCATGGGCTGCATGGCGGCTTTGGAGGCCGAGAAGTTTCTCGCGGCAGCCCCGGCCGGCGCGCTGACCCGGGCGGAATAGGCGTACGCCCATGAGCTCGCCGATGGACTGGGACAAATTGCGCGTCTTTCACGCCGTTGCCGAGGCGGGCAGCTTCACCCATGCCGGCGAGGCGCTCAATCTGAGCCAGTCGGCGGTCAGCCGGCAGATCAGCGCGCTCGAGGAAAGCCTCTCCGTGCCGCTGTTTCATCGCCATGCCCGCGGCCTCATCCTCACCGAGCAGGGCGACCTGCTCTATCGCACCGCGCGCGAGGTCTTCGCAAAGCTCGCCATGACCGAGGCGATGCTGTCGGAATCGAAGGACCGGCCAAAAGGGCCGCTGAAGGTCACCACCACGGTCGCGTTCGGCTCGGCCTGGCTCACCCCGCGCATCCGCGAGTTTCTCGACCTTTATCCCGAGATTCAAGTGTCGGTCGTGGTCGACGACACCGAGCTCGACCTGTCGATGCGCGAGGCGGATGTCGCGATCCGCATGACGCCGCCGCGCCAGCCCGATCTGGTTCAGCGCCACCTCATGACGGTGCGCTATCACGCCTATGCCTCGCCCGAATATCTGAAGAAGCACGGCACGCCGCAGCGGCCCGAGGATCTCGACAAGCATCGCATCATCATCTACGGCGCGGATGCGCATCCGCCGATCCGCAATGCCAGCTGGCTGCTCGAAGCGGGCGCCCGGCCAGGCTTCGAGCGCCATCCGATCCTCGCGATCAACAACCTTTACGCCATTCTGCGCGCGCTCGAATCGGGCGTCGGCATCGCTTCGCTGCCGAGCTTCATGGACGCCGAGACCTCGGGGCTGGTGCGGGTTCTGCCCGACCTTCTCGGCGGCGAGTTCGAAGCCTTCTTCGTCTATCCGGAAGAGCTTCGCAGCTCGAAGCGCATCGCCGTCTTCCGCGACTTCCTGTTGCGCAAGGTCGCCGAGGGCAAGAACGGCAATTAGCCGCCTCGGCCGCTAAAGATCGAGCGGCCGCGAGCCGTCGGGCGTTTCTACGTCGCAGGCGCTCAACGTCACGCCCACCATGTCGTAAAAGCCGATCGAGAAGATCAGCTCGACGAGCACCGGCTCGCCCAGCGCCGCCTTGGCCCGCGCAAAGCTCGCGGGGCTCAAGGCACGCTCGTCCATGATCTCGGTGGTGACGTCATAGACGAGTTGCTCGTCGGCGCGCTCGAAGACGGGCTTGCCGCCGGTGCGGATCGCTTCGACGGCCGCCGCCGGAATGCCCAACTCTCTGGCGCGGGCGCCATGCGCCCACCAGGCGAATTGCGCCGACCAGCGGCGGATCACCACCAAGGTCATCAGCTCGAAAAGGCGCCGCTCGAGCTTTCCCTGCCGGCGCTGCGCGACGAACAGATCGACGATCGCCGGACCGATGCCCGGCATGCGCAGCCACACGGAGAACGGCCCGCCGAGCCCGTTATGCGCGATGACCGTGCGCAACTTATCGAGCGCACGGCGCTGCGCGTCGTCGAGATCGGCTTCCGTGAATTCCGAAAGACGGCTCATGATGGTAGTTCCTCCCGATCGGTTCGCTCCCTCAGCGGCCGGCACGATGCCATAACGGTAGCGATCCGTCGCGCGAAAATCGGCCGGATTTGCCGTCGCGGCGGGAGCAGCGATGCAGATTTTGCAACGGAGGCAATCGGAATTTTGTATGGCAATGCCGGCGACCCCGCCGCATCTTCTCACCATGCACCGTCGTGATTCGTCACGACGCGCGCGTATTTCCGGCTCGGCTAACCGGAAAGAGGGTCCTTGGATCCTTGCGTCGTAAAGACGTATAGCCTCCCTGTTCAAACTGGCCCCGGCATCGCGTCGGGGCTTTTTCTTTGGGGTTTGCTCCGCTCGCAGCGGCGCGGTGTCTGGCTCCCCTTTCACCCGGCCGGTATGATCCGCCGTAAGCCAAGCACCCGAGCCATGATCGGCATCAGCAATCTTTCGATGAGCTATCGCAGCAGCCATGGCGCGCATCTTGCCGTCAACGGCATCTCGCTCGAGGCGCGGCAAGGCAGCTTCTACACGCTGCTTGGGCCGTCCGGCTGCGGCAAGACGAGCCTTTTACGCTGCGTCGCGGGTCTCGAGCAGCCGGATGAAGGCGAGATCACGATTGCCGGTGAAACTGTTTACTCAAGTCAACGGAGCATCTTTGTGCCGCCGCATCGCCGCCGCATCGGCATGGTGTTCCAGTCCTATGCGATCTGGCCGCACATGACCGTGTTCGAGAATGTTGCCTTCCCGTTGCGGCGTCGTCATCCGCGCCCCGGCAAAGCCGAGATCCGCGAGCGCGTGCGCGCCGCGCTCGCCCTCGTCAAGCTCGACGGGCTGGAGCAGCGCCCCGCTCCGTTTCTCTCGGGCGGCCAGCAGCAGCGCCTCGCTCTGGCGCGGGCGCTCGCGGCGGAGCCGCGCGTGCTGCTGCTCGACGAGCCGCTCTCCAACCTCGACGCCAAGCTGCGCGAGGAGATGCGCGGCGAAATCCGCCAGATGGTCGGCCGCCTCGGCGTCACCTCCCTGTTCGTCACCCATGAGCAGATCGAGGCACTGACCATGTCCGACGTTGTGGCGGTGATGAGGGATGGGCGCATCGTCCAGGAAGGCACGCCCGAAGCGATCTACCATCAGCCATCCGAGGTATTCGTCGCCGATTTCATCGGCCGCTCGAATTTCCTCGCCGGCCGGATCACCGCGATGACCGGCAATTCCGGCAATGCGACCGCGACGGTCGCGACGGCGATCGGCCCGATCGATGCGCGTCTCGAGCACGATGCGCGGATCGGCGACAGGGTGACGGTTGCGATCCGGCCGGAGAATGTGACGCTGCTGCCGCATGGCGGCGATCCCGGCACGCCGCACAATCATTTTGCCGGCACGATCGAGACGATCCTTTATGTCGGCAATCTGCTCGACTGCGTCGTCCGCGTCGGGGAGGAGCACATCCGGGTGCAGCTCCAGCCTCCAGCCATGGTCGATCGCGGCGCAGAGGTGCGCCTCGCCTTTCCAGTCGAACATTGCCTGGCGCTGCGGGGTTAAACCCTAGCCGCGAGAGCGCCGCCGCCGGCTTTCGAGACCTTCGTCCGGGCGCCTTGGGGGTTCAACTGATTCGTTTTTTGGTAAAGTAGCTCCATGGACACACACGCCTCGACCAATCGCACCGCCGACCCTGTCGTGACCGAGATCGTGCGCAATGCCGTGATCGCGGTGACGGAGGAGATGAAAACCAACCTCACGCGCACCGCCTACAACATCATCATCTACGAGGCGCTCGACTTCACCACCGGGCTTTTCACGGTGAAGGGCGAGACCGTGTCGATCGGCCTGGGCCTCCCCATGTTCATTCGCGGCATGGCCGAGACGGTCAAGGCGAAGATCCGCCATTTCGGCATCGACTCGATGAAGCCGGGCGACATCTATGTGACGAACGATGCCTACACCACCGGCAGCCATTTGAACCACGTGACGCTCACCCTGCCGATCTTCCATCGCGGCACCTTGAGCGGCTTCGCCTGCTGCATGGCGCATTGGCTCGATATCGGCGGCGCGCTGCGCGGCTTCGGCACCGATATCTATGCCGAGGGCATCCAGATCCCGATCGTCAAATACCAGGACGAGGGCCGGATCAATCAGGACCTGCTCGACATCATCCGCATGAATGTGCGGATTCCCAACCGGGCGATGGGCGATCTGCGCGCGCAGGTGGCGGCGGTCAAAACCGGCGAGCGGCGCTTCCTTCAGCTCCTCGACCGCTATGGCCGCCAAGAGGTGCTCGACGCCATCGCCGCGGTGATGGATCATTCCGAGGCCAAGGCGCGGGCGCGCACGCGCACCATCCCTGAAGGCGTCTACGAAGCCGAGAGCTTCATGGACGATGACGGCGTCGATCTCGCGCGCAAGGTGCCGATCAAGGTCAAGGTCGCGGTCGCCGGCGACGAGATGACGATCGACCTCTCGGATGTCTCCTCGCAGGTCCGCGGCTTTTACAATTCCGGCCAGACCACGGGCTATGGCTGCACCCAGGTCGCCTATAAATGCGTCACCTCCCCCACCGACTACCCGGTCAATGACGGCTCGTTCCGCAGCCTCAAATCGATCGTGCCCGCCGGCAAGGTGGTGAGCGCCGTGCGCCCCGCGCCGATGCGCAAATGGATGACTTATCCGATGACCGTGATCGACACGGTGTTCAAGGCGCTGGCTCCGGCAATCCCCGACCGCGTCATCGCCGGGCACCATGCCGATCTCCTCTCGGTCAATGTTCACGGCATCAACCCGAAGACTAAGGAATTCTTCATCGGCGGGACCTCGCTGCCGGGCGGCGGCTGGGGCGCCAAGCGCAACCAGGACGGCATCTCGGCAACCGTCTGCATCAATGACGGCGACACGCATAACAGCCCCAACGAGCAGACCGAGGCGAAATTCCCGATCGTGGTCGAGAGCTATTCGCTGATCCCCGATTCGGGCGGCGCCGGCAAATTCCGCGGCGGGCTCGGGGTCGAGCGCGTGTCGCGGGCGCGCTCGGCGATCACCGTCAACAGCCAGATCGATCGCGTTCACTGCAAGCCCTGGGGCCTCGATGGCGGCTTGGAGGCGAGCGGCAATTCGCTCGCCATCCGCGTCGATGGGACGTGGCAGGAGGATTTCCCCAACGCCAAATTCATCTTCGAGCTGAAGAAGGACGGCGATGCGTTCCGCGTCCGCTCGGGCGGCGGCGGCGGTTACGGCAAGCCTTGGGAGCGCGCCGTGGCCGCGGTGCAGAGCGATGTCCGCCAGGGCTATGTCTCGGTCTCGGCCGCGGCCGAACTCTACGGCGTGGTCATCGATCCCGAAAGCTTCGCGGTCGACGAAGAGGCCACCGCGAAAAAGCGCGCGCAGCTGCGCGACGCCGTAGCGGCGCGCCCCTGACGCTCCGGGCTCAGACCGCGCGGGTTTGCTTTCCCGCCGCGCGCTTGCGCAGCGTGTCGAACAATTCCGCATTGGCGCAGAAGCGTCGATAGGCCGCGCCATCTGCCGCCGGATCGTCGAGCCAATGCCGGCAGTCGCGGCGCGACCGGCAGGCGGCGCAGCCGCGCTCAAGCGCATAGCGCGAGCGCGGATCGAGCGCTTCGGTGTCGAGCCCGAGGCGTCGCGCCATGCCGGACAGCAGCCGGCCCGCAGCCGGATGGCCGGCGATCAGCTGCGCGAGCTCCGCGCGGGTAACGCCGATATCGGCGAGAACCGTGTCGAGCCCGCCCCGGCGATCGAGCTCGGTGAGTTCCGCGCGCAACGCCGCGCGCTTCGTGATGTCGGAAAAGATCTGGCGAATCTCGCCGATCACCCGCGCAATCGCGCCTGCGCAGTCCCGGCGTCGCGGGTCCATCGCAGAGCCAATGTGTTCCATGACACCGCTCCTCGAATCTTTCCCCGACGCTTAGCGCCGTCCGGATGTCTCCGGATTGACGCAGATCAATCGCGCTCCAGCTGCGGCAATTCGCACGGATCCCGGCGGGTTTCCGCGCCGACGCTCCGGCCGTCGCGCCTCGTGCTTCGCCTTGGCCCCGCCGGCCCTCCGGTCGTATCATTCGCCCACGCACGGATCCCGTGCGCGACCCGAACTCGTGGAGGAGATGCTCATGTCCAAATATCTGGTCCAAGCGTCCTACACCGCCGACGGGGTGAAGGGTCTTGCCAAGGATACGGCTTCCGGCCGCAAAGCGGCGGTGGCACATGCCATCGAATCGCTCGGCGGCACGCTCGAGAATCTCTATTTTTCGTTCGGCGAATGCGACATTCTTGCGATCCTCGACTTGCCGGACAATGCGGCGGCAGCGCGCTTTGCGTTGCGCGCGGCGAGCACCGGTCAGGTGAGCGTGAAGACAACGCCCCTGCTCACCCCCGAAGAAGTCGACAAGGCGCTGCTGAAGACGGTCGACTATCGCGCACCGGGCCAAGCGCGCTGACCTGCCCGATCCTTGCTTCCGCCATCAAGCCCCGCTTCGGCGGGGCTCTCTTTCCCCCGCGCGTCGCAAGCCGGGCGGAAATCGCCTATCATCGCCATACCGGTTCGGCACGAGGGAGGTGGCCATGGCACGAGACGAGCGGGCGGAGGAGCTGCGCCGGCACATGAACCCTCTCTATGGGCCGCGCAAGCTGAAGCTTGGCACCTTTTCGACCAATTTGAGCGGCGGCTGCGCCATCAGCACGATCGACGGCACGCTTCAAGCCGATTGGCCGAGCACGCTCGAATTGGCGCGCATGGCGGACGAGATGGCATTCGAGGCGCTGGTGCCGGTCGGACGCTGGAAGGGCTTCGGCGGCGTCACCAATTTCAATTCCGCGGGCTTCGAATCCTTCACCTGGGCGGCGGCGATCGGCGCCTCGACGCGAAATTCGACGGTGTTCGCGACCTCGCACATCCCGACCATCCATCCGATCCTCGCGGCCAAGCAGGCGATGACCATCGACCATGTGACGCAGGGCCGCTTCGCCCTCAACATCGTCACCGGCTGGTTCAAGCCCGAGATCGAGATGTTCGGCGCGCCGCAGATGGACCACGACACGCGCTATGATTGCGCGGTCGAATGGCTCGATATCATCAAGCGGCTGTGGACCGAGGAGCGCGAGTTCGACTTCGACGGCCGCTTCTATCAGATCAAGAAAGGTTGGCTCCAGCCCAAGCCGGTGCAGAAGCCCTATCCGGTGGTGATGAACGCGGGCGGATCGGAGAAGGGCCGGCATTACGCCGCCAAATATTGCGACGTCGCCTTTGTCGTCTTCGCGAGCCACGATCTCGAGGCGGCCAAGGCGCAGATCGCCTCTTATCGCGAGCTGGCGCGCCGCGAATACGGCCGCGAGCTCCAGGTCTGGTCCTATTGCTATGTGGTGCAGCGCGAGACCGAGAAGGAAGCGCGCGACTTCCTTGATTACTACGTCACCCAAAAGGGCGATTGGGAGGCCGCGACCAATCTCGTCGATACCATGGGCATCAACGCCGAGACCTTCCCGCCCGGCGTGCTGCAGGAGATGAAAAAGCATTTCATCGCCGGCTGGGGCGGCTATCCGCTGGTCGGCACGAAAGAGCAGATCGTCGACGGCTTGGCGCAGCTCTCGCGCATCGGGCTCGACGGAACGCTCCTCTCCTGGCCGCGCTACATCGAGGAAATGCGGCAATTCCAGCGCAGCACCATGCCGCTCATCATCGAGGCGGGATTGCGCTAGGCTGACGCGCCGGCTCGACACGGCACCGGCGGCGCCCCCGGGTTCCGGGCAGGCGCTTTCCGGCCTAAACTCATCGCGACGACAGGGAGATGGTTTTCATGCTTGCTCGACGGTTCCTGCCCTTGATCTTTGTCCTGGGGTTCGTTGTGGCAGGCCCGCCCCGCGCCCTGGCGCAATCCGATCCCGCCAGCCTGCTCAAGACCGTCAGCGCCCAGGTGCTGCAGATTCTCGACGACACGCAGCAGCCCGAGGCGCAGCGCAAGCAGCGCTTCGAGGCGCTGGTCGATCAGTATTTCGATATGCCGCGCATCGCGCGTTTCGTGCTCGGGACGGCCTGGCGCCGCTCCAGCGATGCGGAGCGCCAGCAATTCACCGCCGCGTTCCGCACCTACATGATCGATTTCTATTGGGGCCGCTTCCAGCAATATGCCGGGCAGAGCTTCCGGGTGTTGGGCCAGCGGCCGCAATCCGGCACGATCACCATCGTCAACACCGAGATCGTCCAGCCTTCGGGCCAGCAGCCGGCCAAGGTCGATTGGACGGTCGCGAAAGAAGGCGACGACAACAAGATCATCGATGTGAGCATCGCCGGCATCAGCCAGGTGCTGACCTATCGGCAAGAATTCGCCGCGGTGATCGAGCGCAACAATGGCCGCGTCGGCGCGCTGATCGACGAGATCAACCGCAAGATCAAGGGCTGAGGCCGCGGAGGAGACGATGCTGATCATCGACGCGCATGTGCATCTCTGGGCCAATAGCAAGCCCAATGCCGGCCACCGCCAAGTCCCGGAGCTCACCGCCGAGCAGCTCATCAAGGAGATGGACGAGGCCGGGGTCGATGCGGCGGTGATCCAGCCGCCCAATTGGGATGCGACCTCGAACGAGGTCGCGGTCGAGGCGGCGCGGCGCCATCCCAAGCGCTATGCGGTGCTTGGCTGGTTCCCCCTCGACAAGCCCGAGAGCCGCGCGCTGGTCGATGGCTGGAAGAAGCGTCCGGGCATGCTCGGCCTGCGCTTCACCTTCCTCCAGCCGCATCAGCAGAGCTGGCCGACGGACGGGACGATGGATTGGCTCTGGCCGGCGGCGGAGAAGGCCGGCCTGCCGGTGGCGCTGGGTGCGGCGAATTTCCTGCCGCTCGTCGGCAAAGTCGCCGAGCGGCATCCGGGCCTGCGCCTCGTCATCGATCATATGGGACTTCAGGCGCGCAGCAAGGACGCCGCCGCCTTCGCCAATCTGCCGGCGGTGCTGGCGCTCGCCAAGCATCCGAACGTCGCGGTGAAGGCGACGGGCGCCGCCGGTTATTCGAGCGAGCCCTACCCCTTCCGCAACGTCCATGCGCCCTTGAAGGCGATCTACGATGCCTTCGGCCCGGAGCGCATGTTCTGGGGCACGGATATCACGCGCATGAGCTGCTCCTGGCGGGAGTGTGTCACCCTCTTCACGGAAGAGCTGGACTTCCTCTCCGCGCGGGACAAGGAGCTCGTCATGGGCGAAGCGCTCTGCCGCTGGCTCGGCTGGGATCTCAAACGCTGACCGGCTCGCATCCGAGCATCGGCAGGAGGAGGGGGAGGCATGGCTGTCAATCTTCGGGTTCGGCGCGCGCTGTTCGCGGCGGAGCGGATCATTCGCAGCACAGAGAGCGGCGAGCTCGCCGAAATCCTCCTCCTCTGCATTCTCGGCATGCTCGCTTCGGTCCTTCTTCTGGCGCCCGGCGACCAGACGCTCGATGGGATGCGTCACATCGTCGCCTGCGTCCTCGACTGAGGCGAAGTTAGAGCGAGCGGTTCAAGATCCAGGCGAGGCGCACACCAGCGCGGCGCAGCCGGTCGCGCATCACCTCCTGCGCGCCCGCCTCGTAGCCGCTGGTAAGAATGCCGTTCCGCGGCAAATAGCGATAGACGAAGCTGCGCGCGACCGCATGGCTTTCATTCGCCCAATCGGCCGGCGAGCCCTTCTGCCACTCGCGCCGGTCCCCGGCCGAAATCGTGCGGGCGAGCACCGCCGCGATCTCGCGCGTATCGTCCGTCTCGTCCGCGGCGGCATCGTCCCACACATCGCGCAGATTGGTGCGCCGCCCGTCATCGACCAGCACGACGCGCGCGCCGCCGTGATCGCCATTGTCGGCGACGCGCAGCGGCTGGTGAATGTCGGTCGCGAGGCAAACGACGAATTTGAGCGCCACCAACCGGCTCTCGGCGGAGGCGGATTTGTCGCGCAGCACGGCGATGGAATGATCGAGCTTAGCGACGATGCAGGCGCCATTGCGGCAATCGCGCTGGGGGCCATGGCTGGCCTGCGAGATATCGAGCGTCGCGACGGCGTCGAGCGAGGAAAGGTCGTCGATTGCCAGCAAAGCCTGGAGATGGGCGGCGGCCCGCTCGTCGAGAAATTGCTCAGCGATGGCAGCGACGATGCGGTGGCCGGGCTCGCTATCCGCCCGCGCCGCGCCCACGCCAACACCCGCCAGCAGCATGAGGGCGATGGGCAGCAGCGCGCGGCGCGCCCAAGGGGCGACGCGGCGATGCGGCACGAGCCGCCGCGAAAAGGCCGGAAATCTGAGGCGCAGGCGTGTCATCAACGGAAAATCCCTTGTCTGCGAGGCAACTTGGCGGAATCCCGCCCTAGCTGGGGATTATCGCCTCGACCGGGTAAAATCCCGGTTAGGAGCCGCGATGTCGCCCGCCCGTGCTAGGTTTCCGCCATGACGCATGTCCCGGTTCTCATCGCCGGCGCCGGGCCTGTCGGGCTGAGCCTCGCCGCGGACCTTGCCTGGCGCGGCATTGAAAGCCTGATCGTCGAGCCGCTCGCCGCCGTCCATCCGCATCCGCGCGCGATTTCGATCGGCGTCCGGACCATGGAGCATTTCCGCCGCCTCGGCCTCGACCAGAAGACCATCGATGCCGGGGTGCCGCGCGGCCGGCCGCTCGACGTGGTCTATGTCACACGCCTGCTCGATCGGGAGATTTTCCGCTTTCCGATCCCCTCCATCGCGGCGTTGGGGCGCGGCGACACGGCGTTGCTGCGCGACATTCCCGAAATCGCCGCCTCGCCCTATTACAAGACCTGGACCGCCCAGGCGCCGCTCGAGCGCATGCTTCGCGCGCATATCGCCGCCCTGCCGCTCTGCGCGGCGCGCTATGGCTGGCATCTCGAGTCCTTTTCCGAGAGCCGCGAGGGCGTCACCGCGCGCCTTATCGAGGAGGCGAGCGGCCGCACGGACAGCGTAACCGCCGACTATCTCGTCGGCTGCGACGGTGCGAGCAGCACGGTGCGCCAGGGTCTCGGCATCACCCTCGCGGGCCGCGGCACGCTCGGCGAGGCATGCGGGATCTATTTTCGGGCGAAGGAGCTGGACCGCCGTCTCGGCGCGCGGCCGGGCGTCATGTATTGGGTCTTGGCGCCCGGCTGCGGCGGGGTGATCTACACCATCGATGGCGGCGATGAATTCGTCTTCAACCGCTATTTCATGCCGGGCGAGCAGGCCCTCTCCGGCGATCCGGCCGAGCTCGTGCGGCGCGCCATCGGCGCGCCGCTCGCGATCGAGATTCTCTCGGTCCAGAACTGGCTGCCGCGCCAACTGGTTGCCGAAAGCTATGGCACGTCGCGCTGCTTCCTCGCCGGCGACGCCTGCCATCTCTTCGTGCCGACCGGCGGCTTCGGGATGAATACCGGCATCGGCGACGCTGTCGATCTCGCCTGGAAGATCGAGGCGGTGCTGAAAGGCTGGGGCGGGCCGCAGCTGCTCGCCAGCTATGAGCGCGAGCGGCGGCCGGTCGGGCTCGGCAATACGCTCGAAGCCGCCGACAATTACGACCGCAGCGGCGAAATTTTCATCCAGCCGGCGGCGCTCGAGGAGCCCGGTCCCGCCGGCGAGGCGGCGCGTGCCGCCGCGGCGTCGAAGCTGCCGCCGAAGATCAAGCATTTCGCGCCGATCGGCGTGCATCTCGGCTATCACTATGAGAACTCGCCGATCATCGCGCCGGATGGCACGACGCCGCCGGCTTTCGATGCCGCGCGCTACAGCCCGAGCGCGCGGCCGGGGCACCGCGCGCCGCATGCGTGGCTCTCGCACAACCGCTCGACGCTCGATCTCTTCGGCTGCGGCTTCTGCCTCATGCGCTTCGCCGATGCGCCCGACAGTCGCGGCTTGCGCGGCGCGGCCGAGGCGGCCGGCCTCCCCTTGCGGGAGGTCTCAATCAGCGATCCCGCGATCGCCGCGCTCTATGAGAGAAAGCTGGTGCTGGTGCGCCCCGACGGGCATGTCGCTTGGCGCGGCGACGACGCGCCCGCCGATCCACGCCGCCTGATCGATATCGTCCGCGGCGCGGCGCGCGATTACTGAGTCACGGTCTTCTTGGCGGCGATGTCGTAGGGGCCGGGAAGCAAGCCTTGCCCTTTGGTATAAAAAGCGAGCGCGTTCGCTTGATTGGCGAGCGGCAGGTAATTGGGATGGGCGCGCTGGATCGCCGCGACGATCGCGTCGGCGATCAGATCGGCGAACAGGTTTCCGCTGCTCGCATGCGGCGAATATTGCGTGCGGACTCGAGCGTCCCACAGCGTCTTGCCGGTTTTGCCGCTTTTCAGCGTGTAGTGAATATCGACGATCGTCGCCGCCGATATCACCGCATATTGGGTCGTCCAATTCTCGATGCTCGCATAGAGAATGGCATCGGCGCCGAAGAGCGAAGCGACCCGCACCGGATCCGCGCTGGCAACGAGATCCGCATCGGACAGCCCGTCGTCTTCCATCGTCCGCTTCACCATATTGACCGGAAAGACGTAGTAGCCGCGCTCGGCCAAGGGCACGGGAAGCGTCGCAAGGAAGCTGTCGGGAGCGTCGACTTGCGTGCTCTTGTTCACGATCGGCACGATCAGAATCGAGCGCGGCGCTTCGGCCTTCAGCAGCGAATAGTCTTTGTCGGGGAGCGGCGCCTGACATCCGCCCAAAGCCAAGGCGCCGAGACAAAGGACGATGAGGTGACGGTACATCGGCATTTCTCTTAGCTCGAGGGCGTGGATGCCGAAGGCGCCGGCACCTGCGGCGATGGCGGCGGCTCCGGTTCGGCGGTTTTTTGCCCGGTCTTGGCCAGCGCGATCGCCTTTTCCATGTAACGAGCGGACTCCGGCCAGGCCTTTTCCTCGCGCTCGAACATCTCGATCGCTTTCGCGGCGTTGCCATGGGCGAGCTCCTCGTAGCCGTATTCGGCATAGAGGCCCGGCGGAACTTTCCTGTTTTGGTCTTGGTCGGAGGTGACCTCCTGCAGCGCTTTTTCGTAGTCCGGTTCGGCTTTGGGGTCTTCGTAATAGGCGTAAAGTGCGCCGCTGTAATTGCCCCAATTGTATTTCGGGCCCGGCTGACAGCCGGCGAGACCGAGAAGTAAAGCAAGCAGCATCCAACGACGCATGGGCCTGGCCTTAATTGGGGAGCTCGATGGTTTTCGCTTCTTCGCCGCCGAAGTACACCGGTTGCGAAAACAGAACTCGGTTGCGATCCCGCACCTCGACCTGATGCGTGCCGCGCTTCACCACCAAGGTCTTGTTGACGCCGTCATAGACCGAGGCGGGACCGATGGTGACACCGTCAAGGATCAGAACCGCCGTCGACGATGCATTCGTGAACTGAAGGTGGGGATTGTCATTGACGGTGCTCACTGCAACATGGGGGCGCGAGCACGCCGAGATCGAAGCGACGAGAGCGACGGCACAGAGCAGCTTCGCGACGGTCATGGCGCCGCCGCCGGCGCGACGTAGAAATTGCTCTTCGCTCCCGCGGGGATATGGCCGGAGACAAGCCGGCAGATCGAGCCTTCATCCGTCTCGCTCTGGCCAAAGCTGCTCTCGACAACCATCTCGGCGATCTGCGTCGGCGGCAAATCGATGTCCAGTCCGCTTTGCGCGCTGCGCACCGTCCCTCCGGGCTGCATGATCGCCAGATGATCGCCCGGCTTCAGGCCTTGGTGCGGTCCGCCGGTGATGTAGATTTTATCGCCGTCGATTTTGAGAATGTCCGTCCGCCACGGCCGCTCTTCGAGCTTCGCGATGATTGTGCTGAGGACGTCGGAAATCGCCGCACCGATCGCGCGATCGTTGAGGGTTGAATCGTAGGCGGCTTGATTGCCGAAGCCCAAAACCGTGCCGGCTTCGATAGTCGCCTGGCCGCTGCCCGAGGCGGAAAAGAACACGCGGCCGGTTTTGACGTCGACGAGCCTGATCTCAACCTTAGCGCGCGCGACTTGCGTCTTCGTATTGCTGAAGAACCCGCTTTGTCCCTCGATCTCTCGGCCGAATTCCGTCAGCGATCCGACGATGATCGCATCGACGCCGACGATATTGCCGGCGACGCCCGAAATGGCCTGCTCGGTGCGGACGAGGTTGAGATCGGGACGCTCGAAAACGAGAAAGCGGCCCGATTCGACCAGCCGGGCGCTGAGCATGTCGCTGGTTTGCCGGCCAAGCGGATCGACCTGGTCGCCGGTGAGCAAGGCCCGCCCGTAGCGCGTCTCGTTCGTGAATCGCCCGATCGCGATCTTGCGCTTGTAGATTTTGGCTGCTGGCAGCGGCGGAGCGGCCGTGACCACGGCTGGCGGAGACTGCACGGCCATCGGAACCGGCGCGGGCGTCGCGCAAGCCGCGAGCAAAAAGACGCCCGCGACCGCACTGGCCGCCCGCACGATTCTTGCCCATGGCGCCCCCCGCCCTGGACCAACTTGCAAC
Source organism: Allostellaceae bacterium (assembly GCA_035605975.1). GTDB lineage: Bacteria > Pseudomonadota > Alphaproteobacteria > ATCC43930 > CGMCC-115725 > CAIKMD01. Next base: position 66,204 of record DATNGG010000078.1, read on the forward strand.
ACGACACGCCCCCGCTGTGACAATGTTCTCGGAACTACCTCTTTTGGAGTATTCCACTTTTAGTTGATTGCAGTCAACCACGGTTGTGCTCGACGTCCAGGCGGCGGGCCGCCTTGACCGGCTGCACAGGCTCCCGCACCCTTCCCTCGATTGAGCAGGAGTTCCGAATGAGCAAATCGATCGAGCATGTCCATTGGCCCGATGCGCCGGAGATGTGGATGCCCTATGCGCCGGCGATCAAGGTGCGCGGCGGCACGACGGTCTATCTCGCCGGCGTCACCGCGGCGCCGGTCTATCATCATCACCCGCATCGGCCCGAAGAATTCGACCGCATGCCGCGCGACATGGAAGGCCAGGCGCGCGCCGCGCTCGACAATTTGAAGCGCGGCCTCGAAGCGGTGGGCGCGCGCTTCGCGGACGTCGTCACCGCCGACCGGTTCGTCACGGATTTGAGCGATCAGGACGCGCTCAACCGCGTCTGGGCGGAGTATTTCCACGACGCCAAGCCCGCGACGACGACGGTGCAGGTGGTGCGGCTCGCGACCGACCCGCGCTGCCTCATCGAGATCAACGCGGTCGCGGTGATCGATTGAAAGGCCGCGGCCCTAAAACGTCCAACCCAGCCAGAGGTGATCGAGCGACACCGCGCCACCGCCCGCGCAGGCGAAATAGAGCGCGATCGCGCCCCACATGGCGGGATATTCGAGGCCGAGCTTGTTCCAGAAATACCCGTCGAACCGCGCATGGTCGTAGGCGGCGCCGAGGAAGAAAACGAAGACCAGCAGCGCCGCCGGGCGGGTGAAGAGGCCGAGGGCAAGCGCCGGTCCGGCGACGAACTGCACGAAGGCGACCACGGGAAGCCACAGACGCCCCGGGCGAAAGCCCGAGCGCTCGATGCCTTGCGCCAGCAGTGCCGGGCTCAGGATGCGCGAGCCGGAATTGGGGAAAAAGCCGAAGAAGGCCCTGAGGCCGTGGGGGACAAGCGCGAGGCCGCAGATGGCGCGCAGCAGTGCCTCGGCAAAGGGCGCCGCCGCCGCATAGAAGGGCCCGAGCGCCGGCCAGGCGAGGTCCATGCGCGAACCTGCCGCTCGCGCTCAAGCCACTGAAAAACCGAGACTATTTATAGACCGGCTTGCCCAGATAGATTTCCGAGGAATCGGTCGCGGCGCCGACCGTCGCGCCGCCGGCCGCGCCCACCAGCGCGCCGATCGCGGGAGCGCCGATAATGGCACCCATCATCGCACCGCCGGCCGCGCCGATCCCGGCACCGGTCACGGCGCGATCCGTGGGCGTTTGCCCACAAGCCGAAAGCAGCAAAGCGGCAGCAAACACCAAACCCACAGACAGGCGCATGGGACGACTCCCTCAAAACGAGCTGAGAAGAGCCTAACAAAAGAAGCAATGTTTTACAACAAGTTCAGGCACGTTCTTGCGAATTTCAGCAAGCAGCGCCGGTTAGACTCCTCAAACGCCTGGATCGTCGCGCCCGCCCTGCCTCAGGCAAAGAGCCGCTCGCCTTTGAGGTTGTCGTAGAGATGGGCGACGAACTCGCCATAGCCGTTCCAGATCAGCGTCGGGACACGCTTGTTGCTGCCGATCACCCGCTCGGTCGCCTGGCTCCAGCGCGGATGGGGCACCGCCGGGTTGACGTTGGCCCAGAAGCCATATTCCTGCGGCTGCAGCTTTTCCCAGAGGCCGACCGGGCGCTTGTCGACGAAGGAGAATTTGACGATCGATTTGATCGACTTGAAGCCATATTTCCACGGCAGAACGAGGCGCAGCGGCGCGCCGTCCTGCTTCGGCATCGGATGGCCGTACATCCCGGTGCCGAGCAGCGACAGCTCGTTCATCGCCTCGTCCATGGTGACGCCCTCGATATAGGGCCAGGGGTACCAGAACATTTTCTGGCCGGGCGCCATGGCCTTGTCGAAGAAGGTGGTCATCTGGATGTATTTGGCGCCCGAAAGCGGCTTGGCGATGTTGACGAGCGTTTTCAGGGGAAACCCGGTCCAGGGCACGGCGAGCGACCAAGCCTCGACGCAGCGATGGCGATAGAGCCGCTCCTCGAGCTGCACCTTCTTCAGGAGATCGTCGATGGCGAGGGTTTGCGGCTTTTCCACCATGCCGTCGATCGTGATCGTCCACGGCCTGATCTTCAGCTGCTGTGCGCGATCGGCGATATCCTTGTCCTCGCCATATTCGTAAAAATTATTGTAGTGGGTGACGAGCTTCTCGTCGGTGAGCGGGCGGTCGAGCGTGTATTTTTCATCGCGCTTGGCGGGATAGAGCCCGGCCGAGGGATCGGCCGCGACCGCGGCATCCGCGGCAGAGGCGGCGCGCGCCGGGAGCATCGCGCCGGCGGCCGCGGCGAGCGAGCCCATGCCCATCGCTTTCAAGAGATTGCGGCGGTCGAGAAACGCTGCTTCGGGCGTCGCCTCGCTTTCGGGAATTTCCCAGCCGCGCTTGACCTTGACGAGCATCTCGGACCTCCACCAATCCACAATCGACCTGCCGGAGCGATAATCTCGGCGCCGGTACTCAGCAAGTCAAAGAACCGCGATTGCCGGCGCCCTCGATCTATCCTTCGCACGGCGGGGGGAAAAGGTTACAGGGGAGATCGCCCTTGGCTACGCCGCTTCGCCGCCGCGGCCGTGGAGCACCTTCTCGGCGAGCTTGCCGGTGATTTCCTGGAGATGATCGAAGCGCGTCGTGTAGCTGCCGACGCCCAAGGTCACCGAGCGCAGCTCGACGATCAAATCATGCAGCTCCGAGGCCGGCATATTGGCCTCGACCTCGTCCCAGCCCGGCCAATTGGCTTTCGCATCGAAACCGAGAATCTGGCCGCGCCGCCCGGAGACGATGCGCTGCACGCGCGAGGTGAAGGCATTCGGCACCGCGATCGTCACATGGTTGATCGGCTCGAGCAGCACCGGATCGCATTTCGGCATCGCCTCGGACATGGCCTGGCGCGCCACCGTCTTGAAGGCCTGGTCCGAGCTGTCGACGGCGTGGAACTGGCCGGTGGTCAGCGTGACCGCGACATCGACCACGGGAAATCCCAAGGGGCCGCGCTTCAGATAGTCCATCACGCCTTCTTCGACCGCGGGAATGTAGTTGCGCGGGATGGCGCCACCGACCACCGCGTCCTTGAAGACATGGCCGGTGCCCCGCGGCAGCGGCTTCACCTCGATCTGGATATCGGCGAATTGGCCGTGGCCGCCGGATTGCCGCTTAAAGCGCGAATGCAGCGCGGTTCCCGCTTTGATGGTCTCTTTATAAGGAATTTGCGGACGCCGCGTCGCGACGGCGAGGTTGTAGCGTTGGCGCAGCCGGTCGAGCGCGATCTGGAGATGAATGTCGCCCTGCCCCCACAGCACCATTTCCTGGAGCTCGGCATTGTGCTCGAGCGACAGCGTCGGGTCTTCCTCGATGAGACGCGCGACGGCGCCGGTCAGCTTCACATCGTCGGTGCGTTTTTCCGCCGCGACCGCGAGGCCGTAGACCGCGGGCGGCAGCGGCACATGCGGCAGCTCGGGCGGCGTGCCGGTCGAGAGCACCGCGCCGGTCGGGATGCCTTCGAGCCGCGCCAAGGCCACAACTTCGCCGGCGCCGGCCGCGGCGATTTTGGTCGCCTGCGCGCCAAGAAGCCGCAGCACGCCGGCAACGCGCACGCCGTTGAGGCTCATGCCCTCGGTGATCTCGCCGCTCCAGACGCGCGCCAGCGACAGCTTGCCGGCATTGGGCGGATGATAGGTCTTGATCACCTGCGCCACGGTGTCGGCGCTGTTGGGGTCGAGCTTCAGCCGCGCGGCGGTGACGCCGGCCTCCGGCGTCTCATGCCGCAGCGCCTTCAACAGGCGGCGCACGCCGTGATCGAGCTGGGCCGCACCGAGGAACACCGGCACGATCAGATCGCGGCGCAGATTCTGCGTCAGGTGGCGGTAGATTTCTTCCTTCGAGGGCTGCACGTCCTCGAGCAATTGCTCCAAGAGCTTGTCGTCGAAATCCGCGAGCTTCTCGACGAGGCCGGCGCGATTGGTCTGCTCCTCGCCGCTCATATCGTCGGGCAGCTTGATCAGATCGGAGGCCTGGCCGGGCTTGTAGCGATAGGCGCGCTCGCTGACGAGATCGACATAGCCCGCGGTCGCCGTCTCGGGACCGGGCACCGGCACCTGGCGCAGGACCAGCGGCCGCTGCGACACGCTTTGCAGCGCCGCCAGCACTTCGGAAACGCGCGAAGCGGCGGTGTCCATCTTGTTGATGAACACCATGTGCGGGATTTCGTGATCGTCGAGGAACTTGAAAAGAGGCGCGAGGGTCAAAGCGCGCTCGACCTCGGGCTCGCACACCACCACCGCGACATCCGCGGCGAGAAGCGCGGTCTGCGCTTCCCAGGCAAGCTCCACCGAGCCGGGGCAATCGAGAAAGGTCCAGGGATCGTCGAGATAGGTTGCGCGCGCGACATTGATCTCGGTCGACATTTCGCGCGATCGCGCTTCATGCGCGTGATCGCCGACCGTGTTGTGCTCTTTCTGCGTGCCGCGCCGGCCGATCGTACCCGACGCAAAGAGCAGCGCTTCGAGCAGCGTCGTCTTTCCGGAAAGATAGGGCCCAACCAAAGCCGCACAGCGCGGCCCCGCAGCTCTGTCGGTCATAATCGCCTCCTTCCCGTCGCGTAAGGGCGCGAGGTCCGGAAGCCCGTTAACCAAGGCGGGCCGCCGACCGCGCCAAGCGTTGAAACAATGCTCGCGCGCCGGCGCGCATCTGGCAATGGGAATCTGGCAAAGCCGGCGCTGGGCCCGCTGTGCTGCGCCGCAAACTCTAGAATCCGTCCAATTCGCTCCCGCCAACGCAGCCGCGCGCGCCCTGCACGCGAGCCCGCGTTAATCTCTATCGACAGGGCGCGCCGCATTGCCCATAACCATCGCCTTCGGACAGGCCCGGCCCGTCCGGCGATCAACGCGAGGAAGAATGAAAGTCGGAGTTTTCGATCACGTCGAGCGCGCGGACCGGCCGCTGGCCGATCTCTATGACGAGCGCCTGAAATTCGCCGCTGCGGCCGACGAGGCCGGGTTCTATTGCCTGCATGTGGCCGAGCATCACTGCACGCCGCTCAACATGGTGCCCGAGCCCAGCGTCTATCTCGCCGCGGTCGCGCGCGCGACCAAGCGGATTCATTTTGGGCCGCTGGTCTATCTGCTGCCGCTCTACTCGCCGCTGCGCCTCATCGAAGAGATCTGCATGCTCGATCATCTCGGCCGCGGCCGGCTCGAGGTCGGCGTCGGGCGCGGCGTCTCGCCTTTCGAGCTCAACTATCACAAGGTCGATCACGGCGAATCGCGCGACATTTTCATCGACGCCTATGAGTGCGTGCTCGAAGGCCTGACGCATGACAGCTTCAGCTTCAAGGGCAAGTATTTCACCTATGGCGAGACGCCGATGCCGATGCGCCCCTACCAGCAGCCGCACCCGGCGCTGTGGTACGGCTCGTCCAACCCCATCGGCTCGACTTGGGCGGGCGAGCATGGGCTGAACTTCACCGCCAACGGTCCGACCGATTTCGCCAAGGGCAATATCGCCGCGTTTCGCGAGGCGCTCGCCAAGCGCGGCGCGCCGATGATCGCCAAGCCCGAGTTCAAGGAGGGCGTCGCGATCGGCGCGTTGCGGCATATCGTCGTCGCCGAGACCGAGGAGGCCGCGATCCGCATCGCCAAGCCCGCTTTCGATTATCACCTCGGCAGCCTCAATTACCTGCGCAAGCTGCACAACTCGATGGAATTCACCACGCGGCTCAACGTGCAGCGCGGCCAGAATTTCGAGGAATGCGTCAAGAACGGCATGGTGATCGTGGGCACGCCGGCGCAGGTGACCGACGCGATCGCGCGCCAGACGCGCGAGATGGGCATCAACTATCTCCTCACCTATCTGCTCTTCGGCACCATGAGCTTCGCCGATGCCGAGCGCTCGCTCGAGCTCTTCGCGACGCGCGTGATGCCGGCCATCGCCGCGCTGTAGCGCCGCTCCGCGCCGCCCCGCAAAAATCGGGGACAGGGATTGCGCCCGCCGGAATTGACAGGCGCGCGCATTCGCGGTTCTTTGGCGCGTCGTTGACAAACCCGCTCGGCCAAGGCGGGCGCCAAAACAAAGGGAAGCGGCTCATGAGCGTCGAACGCGCAACCGGAGAGGGTATCGGGCAGCCTTTGCCGCGCCAGGAGGATTTGCGGCTGCTGCGCGGCCGGGGACATTATGCGGCCGATCATGTGATGCCGAACATGGTCTTTGCCGCGATGGTGCGCTCGCCGCATGCGCATGCGCGCATCAAAGCCATCGACACGCGCGCCGCGAAGGCGGCACCCGGCGTGGTCGCGGTCTATACCGGCGCCGATTGGCTCGCCGACGGCAAGAAGCCGATCCCGCACAGCGCGTCCTATGTCGGCCCGCCGGATGTCGCGCTGACCCTAAAGCCCGGCTACAAGGTCTATGACGCGCCCCATTTGCCGATGCCCGACAAGATCGTGCATTTCGTCGGCGAAGGGGTGGCGATGGTGATCGCCGAGACCCACGACCAGGCGAAGGACGCGGCCGAGCTGGTCGAAGTCGAATACGAAGCGCTGCCGCCGGTCGTGCGCGCCGCGGATGCGGTGAAGCCGGGCGCGGTCCCGGTGTGGGAAGAGCGCCGCGACAACATCGCGCTCGATGCCGAGGTCGGCGACAAGGCGAAGACCGACGCGGCTTTCGCCAAAGCCAGGCATATCGTCAAGTTCGAGACCTGGATCAACCGCGTCACCGGCACGCCGATGGAGCCGCGCACCGCCTTGGGCTTCATCGACGAGAAGGGCCGCTACACCATCTGGGCCGGCACCGGCGGCGGCATGATCCGCGAGCGCCAGGTGCTCGCCGGTGCGCTCGGCGTGCCGGTCGAGCAATGCCGCGCGATGTGCGGCGATATGGGCGGCAATTTCGGTACCCGCAACCAGTTCTTCCCCGAATATGCCGTGCTGCCTTGGGCGGCGAAGAAGCTCGGCCGTCCGGTCAAGCTCATGGTCGAGCGCAGCGACTGCTTCCTCACCGATTACGAAGGCCGCGATCTGACCTCGAGCGTCGAATTGGCGCTCGACGAAACCGGTCGCTTCCTCGCCATTCGCGGCACCAATCTCAGCAATATCGGCTGCTACACCACCCATTTCACGCCGCTCAGGAAAGGCCTCGGCATCATGTCGGGCGTCTACGACATTCCGGCAGTGCATTTCCGCGGCTGCGCGGTGATGACCAACACCATCCCGACCACGCCCTATCGCAGCGCCGGCCGGCCCGAGGCGATCTACATCATGGAGCGCCTCGTCGATCTTGCCGCGCAGCAATGCGGCTTCGATCCCGTCGAGCTGCGGCGCAAGAATTTCATCCGTCCGAACGCCTTCCCCTATACCAACGGCGTCGGCATCACCTACGACAATGGCGAATACGAGCTCGGCCTCGACACCGCGCTGCGCCTTGCCGATTTCAACGGCTTTGCCGCGCGCAAAGCGGAGGCAAAGACGCGCGGCAAGCTCAGGGGCATCGGCATCGCCAACTACATCGAGGGCGCCGGCGGGGCGCCGCGCGAGCGCGCCGAGATCACCGTCGGCGCCAATGGCCGTGTCGAGCTCGTGCTCGGCACGATGAATAGCGGCCAAGGCCACGAGACCAGCTTTCCGCAGCTCATCTGCGAATGGCTCGGCGTGCCTTTCAACACGATCGATTACGTCGCGCATGACACGGATCGCGTCAAAGCCGGCGGCGGCTCGCATTCCGGCCGCTCGATGCGCATCGCCAGCCTCGCCATCGGCGAGGCGACCGACGTCATCATCGAAAAGGGCCGCAAACTCGCCGCACATATCCTCGAAGTGAGCCCGGTGGACGTCGATTTCGCCAAGGGCGTCTTCACCATCCGGGGCACGGACCGGCATATCGGCATTTTCGAGGTGGCGAAAGCCGCGGCGACGCGCAACAACCTGCCCGACGATCTGAAAGGCAAGCTCGACGGCATCGGCGATCACACCGTCTCGGTCGGCGCCTACCCTTCGGGCACGCATATCTGCGAGGTCGAGGTCGATCCCGACACCGGCTATGTCCAGCTCGTTGGCTGGTACGGCGCCGACGATGTCGGCCTCGCGGTCAATCCGCTGATCCTCCACGGCCAGACCCATGGCGCCGCGGCGCAAGGCATCGGCCAGGCGATGCTCGAGGATGTCGCTTACGACCGCGAGAGCGGCCAGATGCTTGCCGGCTCGTTCATGGATTACGCCGTGCCGCGCGCCGACTACCTGCCCTCGTTCGATTGCGAGCTGATCGAGATCCCGGCGACGAGCCACAAATTCGGCATCCGGCCGGGCGGCGAAGGCGGCACGACGCCGGCGCTCGGCGCGTGCATCAACGCGGTGGTGAACGCGCTGTCGGAGCTCGGCGTGCGCCATGTCGAGATGCCGGCGACGCCCGAGCGCGTCTGGCGCGCGATCCAGGAGGCACGGACGGCTAAATAGTCATGACCACCCTACCGTCGCCCCTGCGAAGGCGGGGGTCCAGGGCAACAAGCGCGTTGCATCCCTGGATTCCCACTTACGCGGGAATGACAAGATAGAATGCAATCAGAACAGGGAGGACTCATGAGGCTCTATCGAAAGGTCGCGCTGGCCGCGCTGGCGGCGGCGCTCTTCGCCACGTCGGCGCAGGCCGAGGACAAGATCCGGTTCGGCAAGGCCTTCCCGGGCTTGTTCCAATTCACGCCGGTCGATCTCGGCGTCGAGAAAGGCTTCTTCAAGAAGCGCGGTCTCGATATCGAGATCACGAGCTTCTTCGGCGACGCGAAACAGCAACAGGCTTACGGCGCCGGCGCGATCGATATGGCGATCGGCGGCGGCGCGGGCATGGCGTTCATCGCCAAGGGCTCGCCGATCCTCGCGGTCGCCGAAGCCGCCGGGCCGCCGCTCGGCATCACGCTCAGCGTCTGGGCCGACACGCCCTACAAGACCGTCCAAGACCTCAAAGGCAAGATCGTCAGCGGCGCCTCGGTCGGCGATCAGACCGAATGGTTCGTGCGCCAGCTCTCGATCCTCCAAGGCTGGGGGCCGAACGGCTTCAACTATGTGCCTCTCGGCGCGACCGAGGCGCAGATCGCGGCGCTGAAGACGCATCAGGTCGCGGCAGCCCCGCTCGACATCACCACCGCCGTCACGCTGGAGTCGCAGGGCCAGGGACGGATCGTGGTGCGCTTCGGCAAGGTGATCACCGCTTACATCAATCATGTGATCACCGCCTCGAACGACATGATCGCCAAGCGTCCCGACGATGTGCGGAAATTCCTCGCCGGCTGGTTCGAGAGCGCCGTCTACTTCAAGACGCATAAGGAGGAGGCGGTGAAGTTCACCGCGCAGCTGCTGAAAAGGCCCGAGCCGATCATCAGCCGCGTCTTCGATGAAGCCTCGCCGATGATCACGGATAACGGGCATTTCGATCCGAAAGGCCTCGCGGCGATCCGCCAATCCCTGGTCGACACGAAAATCCTCCCCACGCAGCCCGACATGTCGAAGCTCTATACGGAGAAGTTCCTGCCGAACTGAGGCTACGCGGGCCGACCGAAATCCGCTAAGCTCGGCCGAGCAAAATCAAGGGAGGGTGCGATGGCGATGGTCGAGAAGAAGGTGCCTTATGAGGCGAACGGCCGCAAATTCGAGGGCATGATCGTCTATGACGACAGCGTCAAGGCCAAGCGCCCGGCGCTCTTCATGCAGCCCGATTGGAAAGGCGTCGATCCCGACACGATCGCGCAGGCCCAGGCCATCGCCGGCAAGGATTATGTCGTGCTGATGGCCGACATGTTCGGCGCGGGTTACGGCGCCAAGCCAAAGACGCAGGACGATCTGATGAAGGCCTCGCGCGCGGCGCGCGGCGATTTCCCCTTCATCGTTTCCTGCGGCGGCAAGGCGCTCGAAGCGCTCTCGGCAGAAGCCTCGAAGCTCGGCCTCATCGAGCCGGGCAAGACGGTCGCGGTCGGCTATTGCATCGGCGGCGGCATCGTCCTGGAGCAGGCCCGCGCCGGCGCCGATTTCAAGGGCACGGTGGTCTTCCATGTCACCATGCCGAACCCGGTGCAGGCGGGCACCAAATGCAACATCAAGGGCCGCGTGCTGGCGATCCACGGCTCGGCCGATCCGGTGACGCCCAAGCCGCAGATGGACGCGCTCGAGCAGGAATTGACCGACGCCAAGATCGATTGGCAGGTGATGATGTTCGGCCACGCGGTCCATTCCTTCTGCGATCCGACCGCCAATGCCGGGCCGACGCGCTATGACGCGAAGCTGTGCGAGAAATCTTATGACATGATGCGCGAGTTCTTTAAGGAGATCGTGTGACGGGGCCGAGGCTCTCCCGAACATCGACTGACCCTCGCCCCGGGCGGTGAGCCGGATCGCATGGCGATCCGCTCATCGTCCCTCCACGGACCGTCCCGCCGCAAGCGCCGGCGTCGCCGGAAAAATATCCTTGCGGACTTCCGACGCGACTGGCGCAAGCATGCCCGTACCTTGCGCCGGGGCTTTCTCGCCGCGCCGCGGCCGGTGCGCATCGCGGCGCTCGCGAGCGCTCTCCTCATCGGTTTCGTTATCGCCAATTTCGTCTACCAAATCGCGAGGAAGCCCACGGAGATGCTGTTTCCCTTCAGCAGCGAGCTCAATAAGTCGCCGGCTGAAACCTGGCGGCAGTACGGAACACTCTTCCAAAAATATTCGACGGCGGCGATCAGACCCGAGCTCCTGGCGGCACTGGCGCAGATCGAGGGCGCAGGCAACCCGATGGCGCATACTTATTGGCGCTGGCGCCTGACCTTCCATCCTTTCGCGATCTACGCCCCGGCTTCGAGCGCGGTCGGCATGTACCAGATGACCGATCCGACCTTCGCCGCGGCGCGGCACTATTGCATCCGCGACCATAAGGTGATCGCCGATTGCTGGTTCAGCGCGTTTTACAATCGCCTCGTGCCGAGCAACGCCATCGAGCTCGCCGCTGCGCTGCTCGACCGCGACAGCGCGGCGATCCTCGAGCGCCGGCACGGCGCGCCGCCCACCGCGCATCAGCGTCAGGAGCTGGCGGCGATCATTCATCTCTGCGGCGCCGGCGCGGCGGATGGCTTTGCGCGGCGCGGCTTTCGCCTGCGCCCGGGCGAGCGCTGCGGCGATCATGACGCCGCCGCCTATGTCGCGAAGGCGAACGC
>DATNGG010000079.1:0-58367 GCA_035605975.1 Allostellaceae bacterium
CATGGCGGCATCATCCCCTATGGCGGCTCGTTCCTGGTTTTCACCGATTACTGCCGGCCGTCGATCCGCTTGTCATCGATCATGAATCTGCGCGTCGTTTACGTCATGACGCATGATTCGATCGGCCTCGGCGAGGATGGACCGACGCATCAGCCGGTCGAGCATCTCGCCTCGCTGCGCGCCATTCCGGGCTTGCAGGTTTTCCGCCCGGCCGATGCGGTCGAGACCGCTGAATGCTGGGAGCTGGCGCTCGCGAGCCGCGACCGGCCATCGATCCTTGCCCTGACGCGTCAGCCGGTGCCGCCGCTGCGGCGCGAAGCTGGCGAGAACCGCTCGGCGCGCGGCGCCTATGTGCTGGCCGAAGCCGAAGGCGGACGGCGGGTGACGCTGCTCGCCACCGGCTCCGAAGTCGGCATCGCCATGGCGGCGCGCGAACAGCTTGCCGTCCAAGGCGTCGCCGCCGCGGTCGTCTCGATGCCGTGCTGGGCCCTTTTCGAGCAACAGGACGAGGCCTATCGCCGCGCCGTGCTCGGCAGCGCGCCGCGCGTTGGCGTCGAAGCCGCGGTCGAATTCGGCTGGAACCGCTATCTCGGCGATCGCGGACGCTTCATCGGCATGCACAGCTTCGGCGCATCGGCCCCGATCGAGGCGCTCTATCCGCATTTCGGGATCACCGCCGAGGCGGTGGTCAAAGCCGCCCTCGCGCTGAGCTAGGCTTCGGCGCCCTCTTTCTTGCGAAAATCGGTTAACGGCGGGAGAAATTCGCCGCGCCTACCGTTATAGGCGCGGGGATCCCGGCGTCCGAGCCGGCCTCCCGGAAACTCTCGGGGGCCGCTGCCGTGACGAGCGTCGCAGCAGGGCCTAAAATGGGCCGTATGAGCTAGCAAAAAGGGGAACGAGCAATGGCAATTCGCGTGGCGATCAATGGGTTCGGGCGCATCGGCCGGCTGGTGCTGCGGGCGCTGCACGAACAGAGCCGCGACGATATCGAGGTGGTCGCGATCAACGATCTGGGCACCGTCGCGGCCAATGCGCATCTCCTCAAATTCGACAGCGTGCATGGCCGCTTCGAGGGCGAGATCACGACCGGCGACAATTGGATGGATATCGGCCGCGGCAAAATCGCGGTGCTTGCCGAGCGCGACCCGGCGAAGCTCCCCTGGAAGGATCTGAAGGTCGATGTCGCGCTCGAATGCACCGGGCTTTTCACCAAGCGCGAAGCCGCGGCCAAGCATCTCGAGGCCGGCGCCAAGCGCGTTATCGTTTCGGCCCCCGCCGACGGCGTCGACATCACCATGGTGATGGGCGTCAACAGCGAAGCGGTGAACGCCTCGCATCGCGTGCTCTCGAACGGCTCGTGCACGACCAATTGCCTGGCGCCGGTCGCTTACGTCTTGAACGAAGGCGTCGGCATCGTGCACGGCTTCATGACGACGGTTCATTCCTACACGGGCGACCAGAACACGGTCGATACGCTGCACAAGGATATGCGCCGCGCCCGCGCCGCCGCGATCAACATGATCCCGACCTCGACCGGGGCGGCGAAGGCGTTGGGGCTCGTCATCCCGACGCTCCAGGGCAAGCTCGACGGCACGTCGATCCGCGTGCCGACGCCCAATGTCTCGATGATCGACTTGAAATTCACCGCCGCGCGCGACACCGACAAGAACGAGATCAACGCGCTGATGGAGAAGGCGGCGGGCTCCAACCGCTTTCGCGGCATTCTCGCCGTCACCAAGGACGAGGTCGTCTCGAGCGACTTCAACCATGATTCGCACAGCTCGACCTTCGATCTGACGCAAACCCATGTGATCGACAAGCGCTTCTGCCGCGTCATGTCTTGGTATGACAATGAGTGGGGCTTCTCCAATCGCATGGTCGAGGCAGCCGCGCTCGTCGGCAAGCTTGGGTGAGCCGAGAGATCGTCATTCATTCGCTCGCGGAGGCGCGCGCCGTACTTGACGCCGCCGCTGCGATGAACCTGCCGGTCACGCTCGCGAGCGCGCCGGGCGCGGCGCTGCAAACAGGGCCGCTCTGGTTCAAATCGGTCATCGATGAGGCAAAGGCGGCGCATCCGGGCCTCGCTCTCACTGCGATTCTCGATTGCGGCGAAGCGCCGGGCGCGGTGATGGCCGGCCTGCGCGCGGGCCTCAAGCATTTTCGCTTCAGCGGCCGCGCGGAGCTGCGGGAGAAGCTCGCGGGCATGGGCGCAGAGTTCGCGGCGCCCGCCGCAGAGGCGCTCGATCTTCGCGAGCAGCGGGAACCCGAGACCGCGATTCGCGCGTTTCTCGCTCAGCGTTAACCACCCGCTGCTATGGCCGGAGCCGCGCGCTTCTGCTATATCGGCGGCCTCCCCCCGCGAGGACATCGACCATGCAGCTCAGCGAAAAGGTTCGGACGATCCTCTCCCATTACGAGAGCGACAATCCAGGCACCAAGGCCAATCTCGCCCGGATTCTCATGCAGGGAAAGCTCGGCGGCACCGGCAAGCTGGTAATCTTGCCGGTTGATCAGGGCTTCGAGCACGGACCCGCGCGCAGCTTTGCGCCCAACCCGCCGGCCTATGATCCGCATTATCATTTCCAGCTTGCGCTCGATGCAGGACTCTCCGCTTATGCCGCGCCTCTCGGTTTCATCGAAGGCGGCGCCGCGACTTTCGCCGGCGCCATTCCGACGATCCTCAAGGTTAACTCCGCCAACAGCCTCGCGCGCGCCAAGGAGGCGCCCTCGCAGGCGGTGACCGCGAGCGTCAAGGACGCGCTGCGTTTGGGCTGCTCGGCGATCGGCTTTACCATCTATCCGGGCTCCGATGCCGCTTACGAGATGATGGAAGAGATCGCGGAGATGGCGCGCGAAGCCAAGGCGCACGGGCTCGCCGTGGTGGTGTGGTCCTATCCGCGCGGCGGCAATCTCTCGAAGAACGGCGAGACGGCGATGGATATCTGCGCTTATGCCGCGCATATGGCGGCGCTCCTCGGCGCGCATATCATCAAGGTGAAGCCGCCGACCGACTTTCTCGAATTGGACGCGGCGAAGAAAGTCTATGAGCAGCAGAAGATCGACATTTCGAGCGCGGCCAAGCGCATCGCGCATGTCGTCCAATCCTGTTTCAACGGCAAGCGCATCGTCGTCTTCTCGGGCGGCGAGGCCAAGGATCTCGACGGCGTCTATAACGAGGTGCGCGCCATCCGCGACGGCGGCGGCAACGGCTCGATCATCGGCCGCAATACCTTCCAACGCCCGCGCGCCGAGGCCCTCAAGATGCTCGAGCACATCGTCGGCATCTACCGCGGCGAGGCGTGAGCGCCCGGCTCTATCTCATCACCCCGCCGGCGCTCGATCCGGCGGCGTTCGTGCCGCGCCTTAGGGAGGCGCTCGATGCAGGCGATGTCGCCTGTCTGCAGCTGCGCCTCAAAGACGTCGATGACGACGCGATCCGCCGCGCGGCCGATGTGCTGCGGCCGATTACCCAAGAACGCGACGTCGCCTTCATCATGAACGACCGGCCCGATCTCGCGCTTCAAACCGGCAGCGACGGCGTTCATGTCGGCCAGGAGGACGCGTCTTACGAGGCCGCGCGCAAGATTCTGGGATTGGACAAGATCGTCGGCGTCACTTGCTATGACAGCCGCCATCTCGCGATCGAAGCGGCCGAAGCGGGCGCCGATTACGTCGCCTTTGGCGGGTTTTTCCGCTCCACCACCAAGGATACGCGCCGCATCGCCGGGAACGATCCCGAGATTTTGCGCTGGTGGAGCGGGACCATGACCGTGCCCAGCTGCGCCATCGGCGGCATCACGCCGCAGAATTGCCGCGTGCTGGTCGAAGCGGGCGCCGACTTCCTCGCCGTCATCGCCGCGGTGTGGGATCACCCGCAAGGCCCGGGCGCGGCCGTGAAGGAATTCAACGCGGCGATCGCCGCGGCTGGAATGTCCAAGGACTGAGGCAACAGTTTCAGACGAGAAGATCGGTTTTGGTCCCGGTCTTCTTTTCCGTCTGTTGCTTGAGCTGCCGTTCGATATCGGCCTGCATCTCCTTGAGGATCGCTTCGCGCTGCTTGGGCGGCATGGCGTCGAACTGCTTGCGCGTCAGATGATGGGCGGCCAGCCACTGATCCTCCAGCTTTTGCGCCGGCGTTTCTTTCATATAGTCGAGAAAGGCCTGCTCGGCCGAGTCGCCCGCTTTGCCCGCGGGACCGCTCGCGCTCATCGGCGCGGCAGCCTGAGTCTGCGCCGGGTAGTAAACGCCCGCCAAGCTGTTCGAGATCTGCATTGTCCCTCCACCGTTACGGAGTCGAGACGAATGCAGCGGCCATGCCAGAGCTTCATGCCGATTCTCGCGGGAAACCCGAGGCCGCTTCGCGCGGCAGGCGCGCTTCGATGCTCCCCGAAAGGCAATCCTTGCCGATGCGCGGCAAATTTTGCTGAGCATCATCCCCGATCTGGTCGGCGCCGGCGTCATCGCCAACACAATCGAGCGAGGCCAGCAGGCTCGGCTTTTCGCGCCACACTGTTTCGTGTTAGAAGGGGAGCCATAGAGAATACCGGCGCTGAAGCCGGCCGCCCGGGGGGGCGATCAGAGGGGGAGTGCGCGTTGATGTTCACGCAGCTCATCGATCCCGTTGGCAACCTGTTCATTACCTGGCTCATCGCGCTTATTCCGGTCGTGGTGCTGCTGTTCATGCTGGCCGTGCTGCGCTGGTCGGCCTGGGTGGCGACGCTGATCGGCTCGCTGGTCACGCTCGCCCTGGGTCTCTGGGTATGGCGAATGCCGCTGAATGACGGCGTCCTCGCCTATCTCTACGGCTCCGCAACCGGCGTGTGGAACGTCGATTGGATCACCTTCTGGGGCGTCATGCTGTTCAACACGATGGTGACGACCGGCGCCTTCGACAAGCTGCGCCGCTGGCTCATCGCGCAAGGCACCCAGGATGTTCGCGTCCAGACGATCCTCTTCGCCTGGGCGTTTGGCGCGCTGCTCGAAGGATTGGTTGGCTTCGGCTATCCGTGGGCCTTCGTTGCGCCGATCTTGATCGCCGCGGGCATTCCCGATCTCGATGCGATTCGCGTCGCGGCCATCGCCAACAACGCGCCCGTCTCTTACGGCGCGCTCGGCGCCCCGATCATCGCCCTCGCTGCGGTCACCGGCTATCCGCTGCTGGCGCTGTCGGGCTCGATCAGCAAGATCGTCGCCATTCTCGCCCTGCTGCCGCCTTGGATCCTGCTTTATCTCGTCTCCGGCAAGAAGGGCATGTGGGAGGCTTGGCCCTTGGCGGTGGTCGGCTCCCTTGCCTATATCGCCGGGCAATTGCCCGTCGGGACCTATCTCGGCCCCTATCTGCCCGATGTCGCGGGCTCGATCGTCTGCTTCATCTGCCTGCTTCTCCTCCTCAAAGTGTGGCGGCCGGCGACGGTGCTCGGCTATGGCGGTAAACCCATAGCCGCCGGCAACGTATCGACAACAGCAGCCCATGGTCTTTCGGGCGGCGATATGGTTCAGGCTTGGCTGCCGATCGCCGTTCTGGTGATCGTCGTCATCGCCTGGACAGGCCCATGGTCGCGGCTGCCGGCGGTCAACCTTCTCCATCTGCAGGTCACCGCCGCCGCGCCGGGCATCGCACAAGGCGCGACCATCGGCGCGGCCTTCAACTGGACGCCCTTTGTCGGCGGCACCGCCATCCTCGCCTCCTGGATCATCGTCGCGATCCTGTCGCGGGTGAGCGCCGCGCAGCTCGGCGATATTTGGCGCAAGACCTGGTCGCAGATGTGGGGCGCGTGCCTCGTCGGCGTGTTCATCTTCGGCCTCGCCTATGTGTTCAATTTCTCGGGCATGGCCGCATCGCTCGCCAAAGCCTTCGCCTCGATCGGCACCGCCTTCATCGTTGTCGCGCCGATCCTCGGCTTCATCGGCGTCGCACTGTCGGGCAGCAACACCTCGACCAACGCGATGTTCGGCAAGTTCCAGGCGTTGGTCGGCCAGATCCTCGGCTTCCCGCCGCTTCTGCTGCCGACGGTGAATTCGGTCGGCGCCGAGATCGGCAAACCGGTCGCGCCGCAAACCGCCAGCGTCGGCGTCTCGACCACGCGTTTCGTGCGCAACGAGGGCGAGGTCATCCGCCACAATTTCGGCTGGTGCCTCGTCGTGCTGGTCTATCTCATCGTGATCAGCGTCGCGTGCTATCTGTTCTTCCCGGGGATCGCGAGACTCTGAACCGCGCGCTCAGCCCACCGGCACCCAGAGAACCTCGTCGATGTGGTTGGCGCCCGCGGCCAGCATGACCAGCCGGTCAAAGCCCAGGGCGATCCCGGCGCTCTCGGGCAGGCCGCGCGAGAGAGCGGCGAGGAAATCCTCGTCGAGGGGATAGGTCTCGCCATAGAGCGCGCGCTTCTTCGCCTGGTCGGCGGCAAAGCGCCGGCGCTGCTCCTCGGCGTCGGTCAGCTCGCCGAACGCATTGGCGAGTTCGAGCCCGCAGACATAAAGCTCGAAGCGCTCGCAGAGCCGCGCATCGCCGGGCTTGCCGCGCGCCAGCGCCGCCATCGCGATTGGATAATCGTAAAGTACGGTCGGCGCACCGATGCCGAGTTTCGGCTCGATTTCGGCGAGGAAGATGCGGAAGAACAAATCCTCCCATTCATCGCCTTGATGCGGCGCGATGCCCAAAACCCGCGCGGCCTCGGCGAGTAGGTCGAGGCGCGGCGCTTCGGGATCGGGGGCGGTTGCGAGCACATCGATGCCGCAAAACCGTGCGAAGGCCTCGGCGACGCTGAGGCGCTGCCATGCCGCATGTGGATCGCAAACCCTTCCCCGCCAGGTGAGCAGCGGCGCGCCCGCGGCGCGCAGCAGCGCTTCGCAATCCGCGACGAGATCGAGATATGAGGCACCGGCCCGATACCATTCGAGCATCGAAAATTCGGGCGAATGGGTTGCGCCGCGCTCGCCATTCCGGAAGCAATGCGCGAGCTGATAAATCCGCGGCATGCCGGCGACCAGCAGCTTCTTCATCGCGTATTCGGGCGAAGTGTGAAGGTAAAGCGGCCGCGGCGCCTCGCCCGGCGCCTCGAGCAGGGTCGCGAAAGCCTTCAAATGCGGCTCGAGGCCGGGGCTCCGTTGCAGCGCCGGGGTCTCGACCTCGACGAAGCCGCGCGCGGCGAAAACCGCGCGCGTCGCGCCCAGCACGCGGCTGCGCGTCTCGAGAAAACCCCGGCGTTTGGCGAGGTTTTCGGGCGACCACCAGGCGCCTCCCGTCACGGGGCCTCCTCTTTCCTTGGCGCATCCAAACTGCTAGGAACCTGCGCCAAATCCCATGCCCGCTGCAACTGCCGCGCCAAAAGGAAGCGCCCATGAAGATTAATGCCATCGATATCAAGCCGGGCTATGTGCTCGAATCCCAGGGCAAGCTTTGGCTCGTCTTGAAGCGCGAATTGGTCCAGCCCGGCAAAGGCGGCGCCTTCGCCCAGGTCGAGATGCGCGACCTCAAGACCGGCACCAAGACCAGCGAGCGCTATCGCACTCAGGAGACTGTGGAGCGCGCGCAGCTCGACGAAAAGGAGATGCAGTTTCTTTATCTCGACGGCGGCCAGGCGACCTTCATGGACAACGAGACCTATGAGCAGATCACGGTCGACCGCGAGATGATCGGCGAGCCGGCCGATTTCCTGCGCGAGGGCATGATCTGTACAATCCAGCTGCATGAGGGCTCGCCGCTGTCCGTGACCTTGCCACAGAGCGTCGTCATGCAGGTGGTGGAGGCCGATCCGGTGGTAAAGGGACAGACCGCGTCCTCCTCCTACAAACCGGGCAAGCTCGAGAACGGGCGGCGGGTGATGATCCCGCCGCATATCGAGGCGGGCACGCGCATTGTCGTCAACACCGCCGACGCCTCCTACGTCGAACGCGCCAAGGACTGATTCGCAGGGATGGCGGTTCGCTCGGCCCTCGTCAATGTCATGGCCGGCGCCGCCCTAAAGGCGGCGCGCGGGCTCATCCGCGATTTCGGCGAGGTCGAGCAGCTTCAGGTCTCGGTCAAGGGCCCGAGCGATTTCGTCTCCTCGGCCGATCTCAAAGCCGAGAAAATCCTCAAAGCCGAGCTCGCCAAGGTGCGGCCCGGCTACGGGTTTCTCCTCGAAGAGGGCGGCGCCAGCAGCGGCAGCGATGGGCATCACCGCTGGATCATCGATCCGCTCGACGGCACGACGAATTTCCTCCATGGGATTCCGCATTGGGCGATCTCGATCGCCTTGGAGCGCGACAACGAGATCGTTGCCGGGCTCGTGTACGAGCCGCTGCGCGACGAGGTGTTCTGGGCCGAAAAGGGCGCCGGAGCCTTCGTCAACGACCGGCGGCTGCGCGTCTCGGCGCGCCGCAATCTCGCCGATTCGGTGATCGGCACCGGCATCCCGTTTCGCGGCCATGGCGACCATCAGCGCTACCTGCGCACCCTTGGCGCGGTGATGGCGGCAACCAGCGGCGTGCGCCGCCCGGGCGCGGCGGCGCTCGATCTCGCCTATGTCGCGGCCGGGCGATTCGACGGGTTCTGGGAATTCGGCCTGCAGATTTGGGACATCGCCGCGGGCATTCTGCTCGTGCGCGAGGCCGGCGGCTATGTCAGCGATTTGAGCGGCGGCCATGCCATGATGGCGACGGGCGATGTGCTCGCGGCGAATGACCATCTTCACCCGTCCTTGGCGCGGCTGCTGAAACAGGCGGTCCACCCCTCGCCGTAGCGGCAGTGAGGGTGGCAGTCGGGACAAGCTTGGGCTAGGCTTGACCCTTGCGAGCGCAATTCGGATGGAAATCCCGTTGATGGCTCTCCTCGCTCCCCGCCGCACCTTATCCCCGACCGATCCTCGCCTCCTCCGCCGTCTCGGATTGTGCGGCTTTTTGCTGCTGACAACGGCCTTTGCGGCCACTCAAGCGCGGGCACAAGTCACGGTGGGCGGCAATCGCCCGCCCGATGTCACGGTCGATCAGGGCGTGCTCGACCAGCTCGGCCCGGCGCCGACGCTCCCGCAGCTCTTCGGCGCGCATGGTGCCGACTCGCGGGCACAGACGCCGCAGGTGCAGCCGCACCCGGCGGCGAAGCCGCAGCGGACCGCCACCAAGGCGAAAAAATCGACCAAACCGCGCAAGGCCGTGCGTCACAAAACTCATCACGGCACGCCTGCGCACAAACTCCCAACATCGCGCACGGCGTCGAAGAGCCGATCGGCCGTTCACTCCACCTCGCACGCCAAGACGGCAGCCAAGAAGCCGGCACCGGCGACGACCGAGAGCCGCGAAAGCCATGAGAAGCCGGCGGCGCCGACGCCTCCCTCGATCGCGATCGACACGCCCCCGCCGCCCGCCCCCATGCCCGCCGCGCCGCAGCCCATCGCGGTGCCGGCGCCGCCCGTCATCCCGCCCGCGCCGCCCCATGTCGAAACGCCGGGCCCCGACGGCAAGCCTCTCGCCGAAATGCGCGCCGATTCGCCGCCGACGCCGCTGGTGCCGACGCCTGCCGTCGCGAGCACCGCAAAGGCCGATGCGCCGGTCGCGGCCAAGCCTGCCGCGGCCCAGACCTCGGCGGTGCACGTCGCCTCGGTCGCGAGCACCGGCCATGGTTTGAACGCCGTCAAATTCGCGCCCGGCGCCACCGAGCTGCCGCCGGGCGGCCAACCGGTTCTCGATGCGCTCGCGGTGCGACTCCTCGCCAATGACTCGCTGCGCGTGCAGCTGATCGCGCATGCGACCGGCGGCACCGACGAGGCGATGGAAGCGCGCCGCGTCTCGCTCGCGCGGGCGGTCGCCGTTCGCGCCTATCTCATCGGCAAGGGCGTGCGCAGCCTGCGCATGGATGTGCGCGCGCTCGGCAACCACCCGGGCGAAGGGCCGGTCGCCGACGAGGTCGACCTCCTGGTCGTTACGCAATAAACGCCCGTCACTCTCGACCGAACAGGGCCTACGCCATGGTGACACGTCCGCGCCGATATCTTTTCCGCATGGTGATCTTCGTGCTCGCCGTGGCCGCCGGGGCGGCGCTGCTGGGACGCCCGCTGCTGCAGTATTTCCTCGGCAATCCCGCGGTGAACGGCATCATCCTCGGCATTCTCCTCGCCGGCATCGTCTACATCTTCCACCAGGTGATCCGGCTCAATCCCGAGGTCACCTGGATCGAGAAATTCCGCATCAGCCCCGATGCGCCCAACGCGCCGGCGCCGCCGCGCCTGCTCTCGCCGATGGCGACCATGCTCGCCGATCGCCGCGGCGGCAAGGTCAGCCTCTCGCCGACGGCTTTGCGAACCTTGCTCGACGGCATCGGCTCGCGCCTCGAGGAGACGCGCGAGACCTCGCGCTATCTCATCGGCCTGCTCGTTTTCTTGGGCTTGCTCGGGACCTTCTATGGCCTCCTCGAGACGGTGCAATCGGTCAAGGGCGTGATCGGCGGGCTGGCGGTCGGACCGAGCGATGTGGCGCGCGCCTTCCAGGACCTTCAGGCCCGGCTCGAGACGCCGCTCAGCGGCATGAGCACGGCCTTCAGCGCCTCGCTCTTCGGCCTTGCCGGGTCGCTCATTCTCGGCTTTCTCGACCTCCAGGCCGGTCTCGCGCTCAACCGCTTCTACAATGATCTCGAGGAATGGCTCTCGGGCTGGACGCGGCTCTCGGCCGGCGGCTTCAGCGGCGATGGCGGCGAGATGGCGGCGCCCGCTTTCGTCCAGGCGCTGCTCGAGCAGACCGCCGACGGGCTCGACCGGCTGCAGCGCATCCTCGGCCGGGGCGAGGAAAGCCGCATCGCCGCCAACAACAATCTCATCACCCTGACCGAGCGCCTGGCGTTCCTCAGCGATCAGATCCGCGCCGAACAGGGGCTCCTCGTCAAGTTCGGCGAGCAGCAGGGCGAATTGCGGCCGGTGCTGCAGCGCCTCGCCGACAGCAGCGCAGGGACGGCTTTCGATGAGGAAGCGCGCGGGCATTTGCGCAACATCGAGGTGCATCTCGTGCGGCTGACCGAGGAGCTGGCCCAAGGGCGCGGCGATGCGGTCCAAGAGATCCGCAGCGAGATTCGCCTGCTCGCGCGCACCATGGCGACGCTGGCGAAAGAACCGGCGGCCGAGTAAGCGCGGCGGAGCCTGCAGCCCATGGCGATCTCATCGCGCCGCTCCCGCCGTCCCGGCATCGATATCTGGCCCGGCTTCGTCGACGCGCTGTCGCAGCTCGTGATGGTCATCATCTTCGTGCTGCTGGTTTTCACCGCCGGCCAGTTTTACCTGACCGACGCGCTCTCGGGACGCGACGCCGCGCTGCAGAAGCTCAGCCAACAAGTGAACCAGCTCGCCGATCTCCTCTCCATGGCGCGCAACAGCAACAGCGATTTGCAGACGCAGCTGATGTCGATCACCCGTCAGCTCCAGGCGGCGAGCCAGGAGCGCGATACGGCCAAGCAAGCGCTCGCCGCCGAGCAGCAGAAAGGGGCCGGGCTGCAAACGCAGCTTCAGGCCTCGCAAGAGAATGCGACCAAGGCGCAAACCACGATCGACATGCTGAATCAGCAGGTCGCGGCGTTGCGCGATCAGCTGGCGCAGATTGCCGCGGCGCTGGACATCTCACAGACCAAGACCAAGCAGCAAGAGGCCCAGATCGCCGATCTCGGCCAGAAGCTCAACCAGGCGCTTCTCAGCAAAGTCGAGGAACTGGCGAAATACCGCTCGGAGTTCTTCGGCCGGCTGCGTGACGCGCTCGGCAACCGGCCCGACATCCATATCGTCGGCGACCGCTTCGTCTTCCAGTCGGAAGTGCTGTTCGACCCCGCGGATGCGCAATTGAGCGACGCCGCCAAGGGCCGCCTCAAAGTCGTGGCATCGGCGTTGAAAGACATTGCGAAGGAAATCCCGACCGACATCCCCTGGGTGCTGCGCGTCGACGGCCATACCGACAAGCGGCCGATCAACACGCCGCAATTCCCCTCGAACTGGGAGCTTTCCTCGGCGCGGGCGATCTCGGTGGTGAATTACCTGATATCGCAGGGCATTCCGGCCGAGCGCCTGGTCGCGGCAGGATTCGGCCAGTATGATCCGATCGATCCGGCGGACACGGACGCCGCCTATCGCAAGAATCGGCGCATCGAATTGAAATTGACCGAGCGCTGAAGCGCCGGCGGGGCTGCGCCCGGAATGCCCGAGCGAACCCCGCCTTGCATCTTCCCCCTACCCGCGACCTCAGACGCGTCGGCGTTTAGCGGCGGCTGCGCCGCTTCGCCTTGCGCGCCTTCTTCTTTTTGGCTTTGCCGCGCTTGGCCGTACGCCGCGAAGAGGCGGCTTTGCGCTTAGCCTTCTTTGCCTTCTTCGCCTTTTTGGCGGTCTTCGCCTTCGCCTTCGCCTTTTTGGCCTTCTTCGCTTTTGCTTTGGCCTTTCTCCGCGGCCGCGCCGGCTCGGCCGGCGCATAGACGGGCGGCGCCGGCGGAGCCGGCGGGATAGGCGGATAGGATGGGCCGTTACCGTCGTCGGATCCGTCGATCATGGACTCACCCCCTGACCAAATTGTTGCAAGAATTTTTATATGAGAGGTGCGCGTGAAAGTCGAACGGATTTGCGCGTCATGGTCGCGGAAGCCGATGAATTCGCACGCTTGCGCGGCCACGTTGCGCCGCCGACACGGTTTCGCTATAAAGCCGCGGCTTTTCCGGAGAGCGCGATGAAGGACGGTATCCATCCTGATTATCACGAAATCACCGTCGTGATGACCGACGGCACGAGCTACAAGACGCGCTCGACCTATGGCAAGGCGGGCGACACGCTCCATCTCGAAGTCGATTCGAAATCCCATCCGGCCTGGACCGGCGGCCAGCAGCGCCTCGTCGACAGCGGCGGCCAGCTTGCCCGCTTCAACAAGCGTTTCCAGGGCATCGGCCTGAAAAAATAGGCTGTTAGCCGCGGTTCCCGGGGGCCCATGCCCCCTTGAATCGCCGCTCTTTACCTCCCATTTCCAAGCCGTCCGGGCGCTGCTTTGCGGGCCCGACACTCGATCCGATCAGCCCGGCCATCGTGGCGGGCGCGTCGACCGATCCATATTGCTCACAGGAGGATGTGGTCATGAACAGTCTCGATTTTTCTCCCCTTTTCCGCTCGACCATCGGCTTTGACCGGCTGATGCGCCTGGTCGATTCGGCGACGCAGATCGACAGCGCCGCGACGTCCTATCCGCCCTACAACATCGAAGCGACCGGCGAGAATGCCTACCGCCTGACCATGGCGGTTGCGGGCTTCGCGTCCGACGAGCTCGAGGTCACCGCCAAGGAAGGCGCGCTCGTCGTCACCGGCAAGGCGCAGAAGGAGGAGGAGCAAGGCCGCTATCTCCATCGCGGCATCGCGCGGCGCGCTTTCGAGCGCCGCTTCCAGCTCGCCGACCATATCCGGGTCGCGGGCGCGAGCCTCGATAACGGGCTCCTCCATGTCGATCTCGTGCGCGAAGTGCCCGAGGCCTTGAAGCCGCGCAAGATCGAGATTGCCGCGGCCAAGCCCCAGGTGATCGAGCAAAAAGCCGCCTGATCGCGCGGCTCCAAGACAAACGGGCGGCCCTCGGGCCGCCCGTTTTGCGTTTGCGTTGCTCGCGGCGTGCCCGCTCGGTCAGTGCATCGAGCGGCCGAGCGCGTTGGCGAGGACGAGATAAAGCTTGCCGACATCGGCGGTGACGAAGGTCGCGCCCATGACGTCGGCGCGGTCGACCGCCCGGGCCTGGACGAGCAATTGCTCGAACTGGTCCATGTAGCGCATCGCCTGCTCGCGGAAGGCGGGGTCGAGCTCGTATTTCTCCTTGATGGTCGGGCCCGCCTGGCGGTCCTGCAACTGCAGGATATAGCGGGCGAAGGCGCCGCGCTCGCCGCTGTGAAAGCGCTTCCAGATGGTCTCGGGCACCGGCTGCTCGAGGATGCGGGCGAGATCGACCGAGATCGATTGCAGCGTCTCGATGATGAAGGTCGCCGATTTGAGGAAGGTATCGGTCTGGTTGCTCTGCGCCTGCTCGCGCATGCGCTGCGCCAGCGCGGCCGCGTCATTGGCCGCTTTAAGGAAGGTCTGGGTCTGCGAGCGGAACACCTCGCTCGCTTCCTTGGCGCGGCTGCCCGCCTGCTCCGCAGCGCCGACGAGGGCGCTCGACTGGGTGTGATAGATACCGCCGATCTCGCGCAGCCGCTCGATCGCCTGGTCGGTGGCGGAATTGAGCTCGGAGGCCTGGCCGCGCAGCATCCCGCGCGAGGCTTCGAGCCGCGCGTTCGCCTGATCGACCATGGCACTCAATTCGGCGATCTGACGGCTGACCCTCTCGACCGCGTCGTCGCGGCGCTGCACCACCGCCTCGCCGGCGGCGGTCAGGCGAGCCACCTCGGCGCGGGCGGTGGTGCCGAGCTCCTCGACGCGCTGCGACACATTGGCGGCCGCTTCGCCGATTGCGCCGAAATGCTCATCGAGCAGGCCGCGCGCGCCTTGCATGCGCCCGACCGTCTGCTCGACGGCGCTCGCCATTTCCTGCACCTGGAGGCGGAACTGACCGCCGGCCTCGCGCAAAGTCCCGCCGGCTGCCTCGCCCGCGGCGGCAACGCCGCTGCCCGCCGCATCGACCTGGCGTGCGACCTCGATGAGGGTCACATTGGCGCTCTCGGCCGCCTTGCCCAGCAGCGCCGCCTGCTCCTCGATCGCCCGCATGCGTTCCAGCATGCGCCGCTCGACCGTCTCGCTCGCGGTATCGGCGACGCGAGTCTGATCGACGAACAGCCGGCCGATCTCGTCGACCCGCGCTGCCGCGCGCTCGCTCGCCTCGGTCAGGGTGGCGGCGCCATGTTGCAGTAGCTTGTCGACGGCCGTGCCAATCGATTCGAGCCGTTCCGCCGTGCCGCCCATCTCGGCGAGCTGGCGGGCGAGCAGCGTGCCGACCGCATCGCTATGATCGGCAACCGAAACGGCGGCCTCGTTGAGGCGCCGGATATGCCCATCGAGGGCGCGGTCGGCGAGCTTTGCCTGCTCGACCGTATCGGCCCCAACCCGCGTCAGCAGCTCCGATTGCTGCTGCAGCAAGGTCCGGATCTCGGCGACCTGGGTCTCCATATTGCCGCGCGCGACGTTGAAATGCGCGACCTCCTCGGCGAAGGCATCGTGCAAATGCTCGATATAGGCCGCGACCTGCTGGCCCCCTTCGCGCAGCGCGACCACCTCGCGAATGAGGATGCCGGCCACCCCCTCCATCTCGGCTCGCGCCCCGCCCGCGACGCCCGCCAATTCGCCGATCTGGACATTCACCGAATCATGGGCGCGGCGCAGCTCATCGACCGCGTGCGAGGTGGTCGATTGCAATTGCAGGACGCGTGCCGAGGCGGTCTCGCCCGTCGCCGTCAGCTGCGCGCCGCTCTGCGTCAGCGCCTCGAGCGCGCCGCGAATCTGGCGCACCCCGGCATCCGCCGCAGCGGCGACGCCCTGCTCGAGCCCGCCGATCGCCGCCCGCGCCCGGGCAACGCTCACCTCGACCGCTTCCGCCATGTCGCCACCGCGCCGGATGAGCGCGCTCTCGACCTGTGCCGCGCTCTCCTCGAGCGTCGCCATCGCCGCGCGGATCCCGGCAACGCCGCTATCTGCAGCCTCGACCGCGCTCTGGTCGAGCGCGCCGAGCGCCGCGCGCAGCCGCGCGATATTGGCTTCGGCGGCATCGACCACGTCGCCGCCGCGCCGCGTCAGGGCGGTCATCGAATCGGAAGCGCTCGTCTCCAACGCATCGATGACCTCGCGCAGCTTGGCGGTGGTGCCGTCGGCGGCGGTCGCCGCCTCCGCGCCCGCATCGGCGATGAGCGCGATCTGGCGCCGCAGTTCCGCGCCCGCGCCCTCGATCTGGGATCCGCCCTGGCGCGCCGCCGAGATCACCGCCTCGGCCTGGCTGGCGAAGCCGATGCTGAATTCCCGAAGGCGGGCCAGCGCCTCGCCCGCGACATTGGCAAGCGCCTGCGCCTGGCCCAGCAGGGCGGCATTGGCGGTCTCTGCCTGCCGCGCCGTTTGCAGCGACTGGGCGACGAGGTTGGCGCCGCTCTCATGGAGCTTTGCCCCGACCTGCTCGGCGCGGAGCGCCGTCTCGCCGACCGCTGCGAGAAGGGCCTGCGTCTCGGTCCGCAGCGAGCCGCCGCTGCGCTCGGCGACGGCCATCGTCTCGCGCGCCACCTGATCGAGCCGGGCCGCCGCCTCGGCGAGGAGGCGCTCGACGGCCGCCCGGTGCCCCGCGAGTCGCTCAACCGCGCCGTCGCCCGCCTGGGCGATGGCGCTGGCGAGCGAGCCGGTCTGACCGGCGATGCGATCGACCGCCGCGCCGATCTCGCGGCCAACGCGCTCGGCCGCGCCATCGAATTGTTCGGCGGCGTTGGCGGCAGCTTTGGCGAGCGCGTCGCTGATCGCGCGGCCCAACAGCTCCGCGCGCTCGATGATGCGCGAGGCCGCGGTTTCGATGCCGCGATCGACCGCCTGCTGCACCGTTGCGACATGCACGCGCAGCCGGTCGATCGCCATGTCGAGATCGGCGCTCGCCGCGTGCTGAAGCGCGGCGGTCTCGTCCGCCAGCATCGCGGTCAGCTTGGCGAGCGGCGCCACCACCGCCTCGAGATCGCCGCGTGCGTATTCGGCGCGCTCGACCACGCCGTTGACGCTCGAAACCGCGCCGCTGACAAGGCTACCGAGGTTTTCCGTGCTGAGCCGCAGCCGCGACGCCGCGGATTCGCCGGCGGCGTTGAGCTCTTCCATTTGCTGGCGCAGCGCGGTGAGCGTCAGCCGCGTGCGCTCGTCGAACCGGCTCGGCACGCCCTGAAGCTGGATCAGTTGCTCGGCGAGCCTCGCGCTGACGCGCTCGAGCCGGGCGGTGCGCTCCTGCGCCGCGCCGATGCCGACGACGGCGAGCGCCGGCGCAAGCGCCGCGAGCAGGACCAGCGCGATCTCGTGCGGCAGCAGCGAGAACAGGACGTTCCAGCCGACGAACTCGGAAATATAACCACCACAGACCGCGAGCCAGATCACACTGAGGATCGGACCCGATACGATGCGACTCACTTTGCCGAAGGCCAACAGCCGTCCCCCGCTCCGCGCCCCCCGCGTTACGTCAAAGACTCGCTCATCCCTCCGGGCGCGTCAACTTTGAGCCGCGATTCGTTGGAGCGCGGCGCGCATCGGTTCCGGCAAGGCGGCGGGCCGGCGGCTCTGGCGATCGACATAGACATGGACAAAATGGCCCGAAGCTGCCGCTGCGTCCTCGCCGAGGCGAAAAATCCCGACCGCATAACGCACGCTGCTGCGCCCGAGGCGGTCGACGCGCAGCCCCGCCTCGATCCGATCGGGAAAGGCGAGCGGGCGGAAGTAGCGGCACAGGGTTTCCACCACCAGACCGATCACCGGCCCTTCATGGATGTCGAGCCCGCCGGCTTCGACGAGATACTGATTCACCACCGTGTCGAAATAAGAATAGTAAACGACGTTGTTGACGTGGCCGTAGATGTCGTTGTCCATCCAGCGCGTCGGAATTGCGAGGAAATGCCGGTATTCGGCGCGGCGCGGCGGCGGTGCGCGCGTCTCGGAATTGTTCATGGCGCGGCGACCGGCATCGGGCCTAGCGCTTGAAGAGGCCCTCGGCCCCGCCGCGCTGCTTGCGCTTCGCCGCGATCGCCTCGCGCGCGCGCAGGATTTCGCCCTCGAGCTCGGCGATATAGGCTTCGAGCTCGGCGATTGCCATCGGCGCGAGATCGCGCTGTTTGGCGGGCTGGCGCAGCGGCGTCAGATCGTCTTCGTCCAAAAGGTGATGCTCCCGTCGCGGTTGCCAGTTTGGCGCCTCGGGGCTAGAGGTGCAATCGCAACGCTGCCGCCAGGACCAACCCCCATGACCACGCTGCCCGCCACCATGACGGTGATCGAAATCGCCAGCCCCGGCGGGCCCGAGGCGTTGCGCGTGGCGAGCCGGCCAATGCCGGTGCCGGGACCGGGCGAGGTGCTGGTCGCCGTAGCCGCCGCGGGCGTCAACCGGCCCGACATCATGCAGCGCAAGGGACAATACCCGCCGCCTCCCGGCGCCTCCGACATTCCGGGCCTCGAAATCGCCGGCACGGTGGCAGCGATCGGTCTCGGCGTTCATCACTGGAAGGTGGGGGACGAGGTCTGCGCGCTCGTCACCGGCGGCGGCTATGCGAGCCATTGCGTTGCGCCCGTGCCGCAATGCCTGCCGGTGCCGAAAGGCTTCAGCATGGTCGAGGCGGCGGCGCTGCCCGAGACCTTCTTCACCGTCTGGCACAATGTGTTCGAGCGCGGCAAGCTGCGCGCCGGCGAATCGATCCTCATTCATGGCGGCTCGAGCGGCATCGGCACAGTGGCGATCCAGCTTGCCCGTGCCTTCGGGGCATCGGCGATCTTTGCCACCGCCGGCAGCCGCGAGAAGTGCCATGCCTGCGAGCAACTCGGCGCGACGCGCGCCATCGACTACAAGCACGAGGATTTCGTCCAAGTGATCCGCGAGGCGACCGGCAATCGCGGCGTCGATCTCGTGCTCGACATGATCGGCGGCGACTATATCCAGAAAAATCTGAGCGTCCTCGCGGTCGAGGGCCGGCATGTCAGCATCGCCACCCAGCACGGCGTTGTGGCCGAGGTCAATTTCGTCGCCATCATGGGCAAGCGGCTGACCTTGACCGGATCGGGCCTCCGCCCGCGCAGCATCGCCGACAAAGGCGCGATGGCCGCGGCGCTCCGCCGCGAGGTCTGGCCGCTGCTCGACGCCGGCACCGTCAAGCCGGTGATCCACCGGACTTTTCCGCTGGCCGAGGCGGGCGAAGCGCATCGCCTGCTCGAGAGCTCGGCGCATATCGGCAAGATCGTCCTCTCGGTCTGAACGGGCGCCAGCCCTTCCCAGGGGGGCGCCGAGAGGCTATATAAGCCCTATCTCCGACATGGTGACCCGCCAGACAAACGACCTCGCGATTGAGGAGGAACGATGACGTTGCCGCTGATGCCCAAAGCCACCGCCGTCTGGCTGGTCGAGCACACCTCGCTCACCTTCGACCAGATCGGCGAGTTCTGCGGCCTTCATGCGCTCGAGATCCAGGCGATCGCCGATGGCGAGGTCGCGATGCAGATGCAGGGGCTCGACCCGATCGCCAATGGCCAGCTCACCCTCGAGGAGATCGAGCGCTGCCAGAAGGACCCGAGCACCCGGCTCCAGATCGCCAAGGAGGCGCATCCCGTCGAGCTGGTGAAGCATTCGGGCCCACGCTACACGCCGATCGCCAAGCGCCAGGACAAGCCCGACGCGATTTCCTGGCTGCTGAAGAACCATCCCGAGCTGAGCGACGGACAGATCTCGAAGCTCGTCGGCACCACGAAGCCGACGATCCAAGCGGTGCGCGACCGCACGCATTGGAACTCGCCCAACATCAAGCCGCGCCATCCGGTGGCGCTCGGCCTCTGCAGCATGGAAATGCTCGAAGCCGCGGTCACCCGCGCCAATCGCGGCAAGAAGCGCGCCGAAGGCGACGGGCCGCTGGTAAAGCCGCCGACCCTCGAAGACGTGGCCGGCACCGAGGATGCGGCGCCGTAAATCGTCCTGCGGCGTCCCACTTAAGTCTTAACGGCGCCGATCCCAACCTGCTTGAGGCTTTGGCCAATCTCGTCGAGGATCGCCGGATCGTCGATCGTCGCCGGCACCTTGTGGTCTTCGCCATCGGCGATGGCGCGCATCGTGCCGCGCAAAATTTTTCCTGAACGGGTCTTGGGCAGGCGCTCGACCACCAAGGCGAGCTTGAAGCTTGCGACCGCGCCGACACGCTCGCGCACGAGTTGGACCACCTCTTCGGCGATCTGCGCGCGTGCCGTCTTGGCGCCGGCCTTCAACACGAGAAAGCCCAGCGGCACCTGCCCCTTCAAAGGGTCGGCGATACCGATGACGGCGCATTCCGCGACCTCGGGATGGGACGCCAGCACCTCCTCGATCGCGCCGGTCGAGAGCCGATGCCCGGCGACATTGATGATGTCGTCGGTGCGCGTCATCACATAGACATAGCCCTCGTCGTCGATATAGCCGGCGTCCGCCGTGTGGTAGTAGCCGGGATATTCGCTGAGATAGGCCTTGATGTAGCGCTCTTCGGCCTGCCACAGGGTCGGCGAGCCGCCGGGCGGCAGCGGCAGCTTGACGCAAAGCGAGCCGATCTCGCCGGGCTTCATCGCCTCGCCCGAAGGCGCGCGCACGCTGAGATCATAGCCCGGGACAGCGCGCGTCGCCGAGCCGTGCTTGACCTTCTGCAAGCCCAAGCCGATGCAATTGCCGACGATCGCCCAGCCGGTCTCCGTCTGCCACCAGTGATCGATCACCGGAATCTTGAGCTGCTGCTCGGCCCATTGCACGGTCGCGGGATCGGCGCGCTCGCCGGCGAGGAAGAGCGTGCGGAACTTGCTGAGATCGTATTTGCGGATGAAATTGCCGTCGGGATCGTCGCGCCGGATCGCGCGGAACGCCGTCGGCGCGGTGAACATCGCATCGACGCCGTGCTCGGCGATGAGCCGCCAATAGGCGCCGGCATCGGGCGTGCCGACCGGCTTGCCTTCGAACAGCACCGTGGTGCAGCCATAGAGCAGCGGCGCGTAGACGATGTAGGAATGCCCGACCACCCAGCCGACATCGGAGGCGGCGAAGAACACCTCGCCCGGCTTCATGCCGTAGACATTCGCCATCGACCAATAGAGCCCGACCGCATGCCCGCCATTGTCGCGCACGATGCCCTTGGGCTGTCCGGTAGTGCCGGAGGTGTAAAGGATGTAAAGCGGATCGGTCGCCTCGACCATCACGCAAGGCGCGCGCTCGGCCGCAGCGACCGTTGTCTCCCAATCATGGTCGCGTCCTTCGATCAGCGTGCAGGGCTGCTTCGGACGCTGCAGGATGAGGGTTTGCGGGTTCACCTGCGCTAGCTCGATCGCGCGGTCGAGCAGCGGCTTGTAGGCGACGACACGGTTGGGCTCGATGCCGCAGGAGGCCGACAGCACGAGCTTCGGCTTGGCGTCATCGATCCGGGCCGCGAGCTCGGGGGCGGCAAAGCCGCCGAAGACGACCGAATGAATGGCGCCGAGCCGCGCGCAGGCGAGCATCCCCATCACCGCCTCGGGCACGAGCGGCATATAGATAATGACGCGATCGCCGCGCCCGACGCCGAGATTTTTCAGTGCGCCCGCGAGCTGCGCCACCCCATCGCGCAATTGGCGATAGGTGAAGCGCTTTACCTGGCCGGTGACCGGGCTGTCATAAATCAGCGCCAGTTGATCGGCGCGGCCGCGCTCGACGTGACGGTCGAGCGCGTTCCAGCTTGTGTTGAGCCGTGCGCCCGGAAACCAGCGATAAAGCGGCGCGCGGCTCTTATCGAGAACGCGGTCCCAACCGTGCTCCCAATCGATCGCGGCCGCGGCATCGCCCCAGAATCCTTCGGGATCCGCGAGAGAGCGGCGGTGCTCCTCCACTTGGCGGCTGTTCATGAGATGCATCCTCCCTCGCGCCGATTGGACTATTATGTGCGGCAAATCGCGGCGCTGCCAAGCCGCCGCAAAGGAGGAGACGGTGCCTGACCCCTATACCGTCGCGCTCGACCGCAATGCCGCCAATCATGCGCCGCTGACGCCGCTGAGCTTCTTGGCGCGCGCGGCGGCGACCCACCCCGACCGCATCGCCGTCATCCATGGCGCGCGGCGCTACAGCTGGGCCGAGACGGCCCTGCGCTGCCGCCGGCTCGCCGGCGCCTTGAAGCGCCGCGGCATCGGCAAGAACGACACCGTCGCCATCATGGCCGCCAACACGCCCGAGCTTTTCGAGGCGCATTTCGGCGTGCCGATGGCGGGCGCGGTGCTGAACGCGCTCAACACGCGGCTCGATGCGGCGACCATCGCCTTCATTCTCGAGCATGGCGAGGCGAAGCTGCTCATCGCCGATCGCGAATATGCGGGCGTCATCGAGCCGGCTCTCGCCCTGCTGAAGCGGCCGCCGCCGGTCATCGATATCGACGATGCGCTTGCGCCCGCCGGCAAGCGCCTCGGCTCCCTCGATTACGAACGCTTCATCGCCGAAGGCGATCCGGCGCTGGCCGAGGAAGCGCCCGAGGATGAATGGGATGCGATCGCGCTCAACTACACCTCGGGCACCACCGGCAATCCCAAGGGTGTCGTCTATCATCATCGCGGCGCCTTCCTCAACGCCATCGGCAACGCGCTGGTCTGGAGCCTGCCGCAACATCCGGTCTATCTCTGGACCTTGCCGATGTTTCACTGCAACGGCTGGTGCTTTCCCTGGACGATCACCGCCCTCGCCGGAACCCATGTCTGCCTGCGCCGCGTCGAGGCGGGCGCGATCTTCGCGGCGATCGCGCGCGAGGCGGTCACGCATCTTTGCGGCGCGCCGATTGTGATGACCATGCTCTTGAACGCGCCACCGGAGCTGCGCACCGGCGTGACGCGCCAAATCGCCATGATGACCGCCGGCGCGCCGCCGCCCGCCGCGGTCCTCGAAGGGATCGAGGCGATCGGGTTCGCCGTGACACATGTCTATGGCCTCACCGAGGTTTATGGCCCCTCGGTGGTTTGCGAGTGGCATGGCGAATGGGACGAGCAGCCCTCCGGCGAGCGGGCGCGGCTCAAGGCGCGCCAGGGCGTGCGTTATCCCGTGCTCGAAGGGCTGATGGTGGCCGATGCGAAGACCTTGGCGCCGGTGCCGCGCGACGGCGCCACCATGGGCGAGGTGTTCATGCGCGGCAATATCGTGATGAAGGGCTATCTCAAGAATCCGGCGGCGACGCGCGAGGCCTTCGCCGGCGGCTGGTTCCACACCGGCGATCTCGGCGTCATCCATGCCGACGGCTATATCGAGCTGAAGGACCGCTCCAAGGACATCATCATCTCGGGTGGCGAGAACATCTCGACCATCGAGGTCGAGAGCGTGCTCTACCGCCATCCCGCCGTGCTCGAAGCCGCCGTCGTCGCGCGGCCCGATCCGGTCTGGGGCGAGACGCCATGCGCCTTCGTCGGGCTGAAACCCGGCGCTGCCGCGACGGCGGAGGAATTGATCGCGTTCTGCCGCGAGCGCCTGGCGCATTTCAAGGCGCCAAAGACGATTGTCTTCGGGCCCTTGCCCAAGACGTCAACGGGGAAGGTGCAAAAGTTTCAGCTTCGCGAGCGGGCGAAAGCTTTGCCCTGACGCCTTAAGGGCTGGAATGCTCAAGCTGAACGATTTCGTCCTTGATGCGGAGTTTTTGGCGTTTGAGGTCGGTGACGGTATCGGGATTGGGTAGGGGTCTGGCGATTTCGAGGCCCAGCGCTTGCTCCAAATTGCGATGCTGGGCGCGGAGCTCTTCGATACGGTCTTGCGACGACATGGCACCTCCCTTGGACAGAGATGAAGTCGGACCATTGGCATGCTAACGCCGATTGGACCGGGGCTCCAAGCGGGATATGCTCCGCCCTTCGCGACCTTTCGATGTCACACCCTATTGTAGATTAGAATGAATCCAGACAACCAGCGCCTTGTGGTCGGAATCAGCGGCGCCTCGGGCGTCATTTACGGCGTCCGGCTGCTGCAAATGCTGCGCGACCTGCCCATCGAGACCCATCTCGTGATGAGCAAATCGGCCGAGGTGACCCTCGCTTACGAGACCGATTTCAAGATCGCCCAGGTGAAGGCGCTTGCCCATCACTGCCACAATATCGGCGACATGGCGGCGCCCTTGTCCTCGGGCTCGTTCAAGACCCTCGGCATGATCGTCGCGCCCTGCTCGGTGCGTAGCGTCGCCGAGATGGCGTCGGGGGTCACCACCTCGCTCCTCACCCGCGCCGCCGACGTGATCCTCAAAGAGCGCCGCCGCCTCGTCCTGATGGTGCGCGAGACCCCGCTTCATCTCGGCCATCTGCGCAACCTCTCGGCGCTCACCGAGATGGGGGCGATCATCGCCCCGCCGCTGCCGGCCTTCTACAACCGGCCAAAGACGCTCGAGGACATGATCGACCACAATCTCGGCCGCGTCCTCGACCTGTTCGGCCTCGATACCGGTAAGGTTAAGCGCTGGGGCGAGGTCGACGGCAAGATGCGCTGAAGCGCCTGGCGATCAGGCGCCGCCGCTCGCGAAATTCCCCTCGGCCATGCGCTGGAGCGCGGCGTGGAGCGGCGCGGCGGGCGCATCGCCCAGATAGAGCGTCAGATTGGCAAGCGCATCGGCGAGACGCTCCGGCGCCGGGCGCGGCGTCGGCTCCGGGGCGAAGCCGGCCAGGCGCAGTTGCAGCAATCGCTCGGCTTCGAGTTCGGCAGCCTTGGCCTTGGTATAAAGCCCCTCGGCCTCCGGCAACGCCGCGGTCTTGATGGCGCGGCGGGCCTCGCGCAGCCGCTCCACCACCCTCTCCCGCCACGGCGCGACGGTGCGGTCGGCCGCATCGAGCGCTCCTTGCGTCAAGCGTCCCCGGCCGCTGGCGCCGAGCCAGCAGCAGTAGAGCGCGACATTGACGTCCTTGTTGTGAGCGTCCTGAAGCACGATGCAAGCCGGGGCAACGCCGGGGCTCGCATAAAGTGCCAGCGAGAAGCGCCAGAATTCGGCGGCGGCGTCAGACATCGCCGAAGCCGATCCCGAGGCCGCGCGCGGTTCGCACCAAGGTTCCCGCGGAATCGACGCATTGCGGGCGGTCGACCACGGCGCCAAGCGGGACATCGACGACGCGGCGATTCTGCCACGCCACCATGCGGTCGAAATTGCCGGCGGCGATAAGGTCGACCGCATGGACGCCGAAGGCCGAGCCGAGCAGCCGGTCGTCCCAGGTTGGCGGGCTGCCGCGCTGCACATGGCCCAGCACCGTGACCCGCGTCTCGGCCCCGGTCAGCCGCGCGATCTCCTCGGCGAGGACGCGGCCGATCCCACCATAGCTCTTGCCGCTGCTGGCGCCGCGGCCGCGCACTTGCGTTCCGGTCAGGTCCGGCACCGCCTCGGCGACCACCACCAGGGCGAAGTTGCGCCCCTTCTTGCGCAGCCGGTCGATATGCGCCGCGACCGCCTCCATGCGGTAGGGGATTTCGGGAATGAGGATGATGTCGGCGCCGCCGGCGATGCCGGCGGCGAGCGCGATATGACCCGCGTCGCGCCCCATCACTTCGAGCACCATGACGCGGGCATGGCTGGCGGCGGTCGGCTGCAAGCGATCGAGCGCCTCGGCCGCGACCATCACCGCGGTATCGTAGCCGACCGAGCTTTCGGTCGCGCCGACATCATTGTCGATGGTCTTGGGGATGCCGACCAGCCGGATGCCGCCCTTCTGGGCAAGCCGGCGCAGGATCGAGAAGCTGCCATCGCCGCCAACGCCGATCAGCGCGTCGAGCCCCAGCAGGCGCACGCCTTCGATCACCTCCGCCGAGCGATCGACGAGGCTGCCATCCGGCATCGGGAAGGCGAAGGGATCACCGGTGTTGGTGGTGCCGAGAATCGTGCCACCTTGGCGCAGGAGGTTGAAATCGGCGCGCTCGGGATCGAGCAGCACGGCATCGACCGGCCGGCGCATCAACCCCGCCGTGCCTTGGCGGATGCCGAAGACCCGCCAGCCATAGCCGTGGACGGCGCGCAGCACGACGGCGCGGATGACGCCGTTGAGGCCGGCGCAATCGCCGCCGCTCGTCAAGATACCGATCGTCTTCGCAGGTCCCGCCATTGAGATTTCAGGCATTGCCGTTCCGTCCTGCCAGTCGCTGCAGGCCCCTGACCCGGTCGCCGAATTCTGCTATGATTGCGCTCTCTTGGACCGTACAGGTCTTGCGGGTGCCATGGATCTCGACGTCGAAGCCGTCAAGCTGCGGATCGCGACCCTCAAAGACGAGCACCGTGACCTCGACGACGCGATCAACCGCCTGTCCGAGCAGGTTCCCGCCAACAACCTGCATTTGCAGCGCCTCAAAAAGCGGAAGCTGGCGCTCAAAGATCTCATCAGCAAGCTCGAGAACTCGCTGCTGCCCGACATAATCGCCTGAGCATCGCCGCGCTCGGGCCAAGGCTCGATACGGCCGACTCAAGAGCTTGCCCGAGGGCCCGATTTCCGGCTCCGCAGCGCGCGCGCCGCGGCCGCCAGCATATCGCTCGCGCTGTCCTTGCCGGTGACGGCCGCGATGCCGAACGTGACCCCGACGCTCAGCCTCTCGCCCTGCCAGGCGATCGGCTGCTTCGCGACCGCTGCGGCGAGCTCCTTTGCCTTTCGTTCGGCGTGCGGCGCCTCGGTCCGCATCAGCAACACACCGAACTCGTCGCCGCCAAGCCGGCCCACCATGTCGCTCATGCGCACATGCTCGACCAGCAACCGGCCGATTTCGTCGAGCACCGCGTCCCCGGCCTCGTGGCCATGCCGGTCGTTGATCCCTTTCATGCCCTCGACATCGAAACAAACGAGGCTCGCCGGCATGCCGTAGCGCTCGGCGAAAGCGGCCATCCGGGCCAGCTCGCGCAAAAAGGCGCGGCGGCTGCGGATCGGCACCGGCTGATCCTCGCCGACCAGCCGCTCCAGCGCCCCGATCCGCGACAGCGCCGCGTTCAGCTCGCGCCGGGAGCCGCGGCTGGCGGCAAGCGCCCCCAAGGTCCGCTTGACCGCGGGGGTGAGCGCCGCCTCGCTGAGCCCGGCACGCGCCAGGATCGCGCGCGCATCCGCCGGCGCTTCGCCCGGTTTTGCGCCCTTGCGCCGAGCGTTGATGTGCAGCACCACAGCGCCGCGCCCGGTTTTGCGCTCGCCGTCCTTCATTCTCGCCTCGTTCGCCGCTTCGAGCTGCCGATAAGGATCTGTGGTAGCCGGTGCGCTCCAGCTTAAGTCAGAACCCCGCTCCGGCACAATCGCGGTGCCAAAGCCGCCGGCATGCCGCGCCCCGATCTCGCTCCCCGGCGCTTGCCCGAACGCGCGTCCTTCCTATAATGCGCCCTTCGTTTTGGTCGGGGGAGGCCATGTTGGCCAAGAGCGGCGCAAAGCCCTCTGTTGGAATCATCATGGGAAGCCAGTCCGACTGGAACACGATGCGCCACGCGGCGGAGACGCTGGACCAGCTTTCCATTCCCTATGAATCCCGCGTCGTGTCCGCACACCGCACGCCCAAGCGCCTCTATGCCTACGCACACCGCGCACGCGGACGCGGGCTCAAAGTCATCATCGCCGGTGCGGGTGGCGCCGCGCATCTGCCCGGCATGACCGCGGCGATGACGCCTCTCCCGGTGCTGGGCGTACCGGTCGAGAGCGCGGCCTTGAAGGGCGTCGACAGTTTTCTCTCGATCGTGCAAATGCCGGGCGGCGTGCCGGTCGGAACCTTCGCAATCGGCAAGGCGGGCGCGATCAACGCCGCGCTCTTTGCCGCCGCGATCCTCGCCCTCGGCGATAAGAAGGTCGCCAGCCGCCTCGACCGCTGGCGCGCGGCGCAGACCGCCGCGGTCGCGCGAGCTCCGAGCGCGCGATGATTGAGCCGGGCGGCACCATCGGCATTCTCGGCGGCGGCCAATTGGGGCGCATGATCGCGCTCGCGGCGACCGCGCTCGGCTATCGCTGCCATGTCTATTGCCCGGAGAAGGACAGCCCGGCAAAGCAGGCGACCTCGCTTTCGACGACGGCGCCTTATGAAGACGAGACGGCGCTCGCGCGCTTTGCCGACAGCGTCGATGTCGTCACCTTCGAATTCGAGAACGTGCCCGCCAACACCGCCGAGTTCCTTGCCGCGCGCAAGCCGGTGCGCCCCGGCCCCAATGCGCTGCGCATCGCCCAGGACCGGCTCGCCGAGAAGGATTTCTTGCGCTCGATCGGGGTCGCGACCGCACCCTATCGCGCGGTGACCAGCGAGGAGGAGCTGCGCCGCGCGGTCGAGGCGATCGGGCCGCGCGGCATCCTCAAGACCGTGCGCATGGGCTATGACGGCAAGGGCCAGACGCCGATCCGCGGCGACACCGATTTCGCCGCCGTCTGGCGCGACTTCACCGCCGAGACCGGCATTCTCGAAGGCTTCGTCGAATTCGCCTGCGAGGTCTCGGTGATCGTCGCGCGCAGCGAGGGCGGGCGCGGCGCGACCTATGTGCCGGTCGAGAACCAGCACCTGCACGGCATTCTCGAGACTACCATCGCGCCGGCCCGCGTCGAGGCGGAAATCGCCATGCGCGCCGAGGCGATCACCCGCTATGTCGCGGAAAAGCTCGATCTCGTCGGCCTCATCGCCGTCGAGATGTTCGTCACCCATGACGGCGAAGTCCTCGTCAACGAGATCGCGCCGCGGCCGCACAATTCCGGCCACTGGACCATCGATGCCTGCTACACGAGCCAGTTCGAGCAGCTGGTGCGCGCGATTTGCGGCTTGCCGCTGGGCTCGCCTGAGCGCCATGCGGATGCGGTGATGAAGAATCTGATCGGCGCCGATATCGCCAAATGGCGCGAGGCGATCAACGACCCGCTGCAGAAAATCCACCTCTACGGCAAGAGCGAGGTCGAGCCCGGCCGCAAGATGGGGCATGTGACGAAGCTCGTCCCGCGCCGCTGAGCGCGGCGCGGCTCAGATGCCGCGGGGCCGAAACCCGCGTAAGAGCCGCAACGGCGCGGCGAACCGTCCGACAGCGTCTTTGAGGCGGGGAATGGCCAGGACATCGGCGAGGCGCCGGGCGAGGAAAGCCTCGCTGGCGGCGGCGTTTTCCGACCGGTCATCGAGCCAATAGAGCAGGGTCGCGGTATAGACGCCGGCGAGCAGGCCGCGCTTCGTATAGAAGTTGAAATCCGTCGAGGCGTCGCCCGCGCCATGCCAGATCGTATCGACGGCCTCGTAGAGAAGCTTCGCGCCGAGCCGCAAATTCTGCGGCAGAGCGAGAAGCGACAGGCCGCGCCGCACGGCTTCGCGATGCGGCAAGAGGATCGAGAGCCGCGTCTTGACGCCGAGCGCGACGCGCTCGCTGCCGCGGAGCTTCTTCCCGCGCGCGGCTTGGAGCACGGCCAGCGTCTCGCGATCGGCCCAGCGGCTGAACCAGGCCACCACATCGCGCGGACCGCCGGGAAAAAGCGTCTCGAGCTCGATGGCATCGATCCCAGCGCGTGCGGCCGCCGCCTCCATCGCCGTGCGGCTCCAGCCATCGAACGGCACCGCCGGCAGCATGGCATGCAGCAACGCGTCCTTGCGTGCCGTGTCGCGCGGCGTCATCGCGCTTCGAGCTCGACCGGGTAGCGCGCGCCCTCCTCGACGAACATCAGAAGGCGCATATCGGTCATCCGCTGCGGATAGAGAATCCCGTCGAGGTGATCGCATTCATGCTGCACGACCCGGGCATGAAAGCCTTCGACGGTGCGATCGATCGCCGCGCCATCGAGGCCGAGCCCGCGATAGCGGATCGCGGCAAAGCGCGGCACTGCGCCTTTGAGCCCCGGCACCGAGAGGCAGCCCTCCCAGCCGAGCTCCATCGCCTCGCCCATCGGCTCGATCACCGGGTTGATGAGCGCCGTGAGCGCCTGTGGCTGGTCGCCCGGCCGCCCGCTGAGCCGCTGCTCGGGCACTTGGAAGATCACCACCCGCAGCGGCACATGGACCTGCGGCGCCGCGAGCCCCGCGCCGCCGATATCGGCAAGCGTCTCGACCATATCGGCGACGAGCGCACGGATGTCCGGCGCCGCCGGGTCCGCAACCGGCTCCGCCTTGCGGCGCAGCACCGGATGCCCCATGCGCGCGATTTTGAGGATGGCCATAGACCCAATATGAGCGCGAGCCCGGGGAGGGTAAAGCGCGAGGCGGGGCGCCACGTACGTGGTCATTGCGGAACATTACGCGAACATATAAAAAGGGCGCAGAGGTCGGGGGCCATGCCTGCTCTGGGGATCTTGCTTTTGCTCGCCCAAATCGCCTGCGCCGTCCATGTCGCGCGCACGGGGCGGAGCTATCTCTGGATTTTTCTCGTCGTTTTCGTCCCGGTGGTTGGGATGGCCGCCTATTTCCTCGTGGAGATCGTGCCCCAATTGATGGGAAGCCGCTCTACCCGCCGGGCGGTCGCCGGTCTTGGACGGGCGATCGATCCTGGGCGCGGGTTGCGCGAGGCGCAGCAGCGGCTCGAAATCACGCCGACCGTCGGTAACAAGGCCGCTTTGGCTGAGGAATATCTTCGTGCCGACCGCCCGGTCGAGGCCGCCGCGCTTTATCGCGAAGCACTTACCGGAATTCATGCCGCCGATCCGGCCATGACGCTCGGCCTGGCACGGGCCCTCTTCGCTCAAGGTCATATGCTCGAGACGGAGCAAGTGCTTGCGGGGCTGCGCGACAGCGAAAGCGGCTACCGGTCGCCCGAAGCGCATCTCCTCTATGCGCGCAGCCTCGAAGCGCTCGGCAGGGCCGAAGCAGCCTTGAAGGAGTACGAACTCCTCGTCACCTACTACCCCGGCCAGGAGGCTCGCTGCCGCTATGCCTTGCTGCTGCGGGACAGCGGCCGCGAAGCGGACGCGCGCCAAATGTTCCAGGAAGTCTGCCAACTCATCGAATACGGGCCGCGCCACCAGCGCCAGGCCCAGCGCGCCTGGTATGATCTCGCCAGGCGCTTTCTTGCGTAGGTGCGCCGATTGCCAAAGGGCGGAGATTATGCTAGGGATTGGAGCTTGAAGCGGGCTGCATTTTGGCAGCCCGTTTTGTCTCGACCGCAACCGAAGGAGATGGCCGCCCGTGCAGGTTCTCGTCCGCGACAACAACGTCGATCAGGCGTTGCGCGCTCTCAAGAAGAAGATGCAGCGCGAAGGTCTGTTCCGGGAAATGAAGCTTCGTCGCAATTACGAGAAACCGTCCGAGCGCCGCGCCCGCGAAAAAGCCGAAGCCGTGCGCCGCTATCGCAAGCTTCTGCGCAAGCGCATGGAGCGCGAGGGGTACTAGGCGCAGCACAGGCGAGGCACGACGCTTCAGCGCAGAGCCGTCGTGCGAAGATAATAAAGCCGCCCCGGCCCTGCCGCGGCGGTTTTTTTAATTTTCGGCAAGGAGCCGTTCTTGGCCAGCAAGCGCAGCGCCGGATTGCTGCTCTACCGCACGCGGCACGGCGCGATCGAGGCCTTTCTCGTCCATCCCGGCGGCCCGTTCTGGGCGAAGAAGGATGAGGGCGCCTGGACCATTCCCAAAGGCGAGATCGACGAGGGCGAGGACCCGCTCGCCGCCGCCATGCGCGAATTCGCGGAAGAAACCGGAACGATGCTCCAGGGTGAGTTCCGCGCCCTGCCGCCCGTGCGGCAGGCCGGCGGCAAGACCGTGCTCGCCTGGGCGCTCGCGGGGGAGCTCGATGCCGCCGCCATCCGCAGCAACGAATTCGAGATGGAGTGGCCGCCGAAGTCAGGCAAGCGCCGCCGCTTCCCGGAGATCGACCGCGCCGAATGGTTCGCGCTCGAAGAGGCGCGCCGCAAGATCAACAAGGCGCAGATCGCGCTTCTCGACGCGCTCGTGGCGCTGATCGGAGCCTGAGCGGCGCAACGAAGCGGCCGCGCTGGCGTTCTAGGACGAAAGCGCGGAGGCCCAAATGACCGATCACGTCTACAGCGTCACGGAAATCGTCGGCAGTTCCGAGAGCAGCATCGAGGAAGCGATCAAGAACGGCATCGCCACGGCGGCGAAATCGCTGCGCCAGCTCGAATGGTTCGAGATAACGCAGCTGCGCGGCCAGATCGACCACGGCAAGGTCGCGCATTTCCAGGTGCAGATGAAGCTCGGGCTGCGCTACGAAGAAAAATAGCGCGGGCGTCCGAGGCGCCGCTTACCCCAGCGCCTTGACGATTTCCTCGCACATCTTCTTGGCGTCGCCGAACAGCATCATCGTGTTGTCGCGGAAGAACAGCTCGTTGTCGACGCCGGCATAGCCCGAGGCCATCGAGCGCTTGACGAAGAGCACGGTCTTC
Source organism: Allostellaceae bacterium (assembly GCA_035605975.1). Lineage (GTDB taxonomy): Bacteria > Pseudomonadota > Alphaproteobacteria > ATCC43930 > CGMCC-115725 > CAIKMD01. Next base: position 31,887 of record DATNGG010000079.1, read on the forward strand.
GATTTTTCGACATCGAGAATCGGCATGCCGTAGATCGGCGACTTGGGATCGGTCTTCGCCGCCGGGTTGGTCACGTCGTTGGCGCCGATAACGAAGGCGACATCGGTCGAGGCGAAATCGCGGTTGATCTCGTCGAGCTCCAGGACCTCGTCATAGGGCACGTTCGCCTCGGCGAGGAGGACATTCATATGCCCGGGCATGCGGCCCGCCACCGGGTGAATCGCATAGCGCACCGTGGCGCCTTCTTTCTTGAGGAGGTCGGCCATCTCCCTGAGCGCGTGCTGCGCCTGCGCCACCGCCATGCCATAGCCCGGCACGATGATCACCGAGCTCGCATTCTTCATGATGAAGGCGGCATCCTCGGCGCTGCCCGATTTGACCGCGCGATCGCCATGCGTCGCCGCCGCCGCGGCGCCGCCCTCGGTGCCGAAGCCGCCGAGGATGACGTTGAAGATCGAGCGGTTCATCCCCTTGCACATGATGTAGCTGAGGATCGCGCCCGACGAGCCTACCAGCGCGCCGGTGATGATGAGGAGGCTGTTGCCGAGGGTGAAGCCGATGCCGCAGGCGGCCCAACCCGAATAGGAGTTGAGCATCGAGATGACGACCGGCATATCGGCGCCACCGATCGGCACGATGACGAGGAAGCCCAAAAGCAGCGACAGACCGACGATGGCCCAGAACGCCGCCGGCGGCTGCGCGATGACGAACCAGGCAAGCGCCGCCAGGAGGATGAGCCCCAGCAGCGCGTTCAACGGATGCTGGCCGGGAAAGATCAGCGGCGCGCCGGTGATGAGGCCCTGCAGCTTGCCGAAGGCGATGATCGAGCCGGTGAAGGTGATGGCGCCGATCGCGGTGCCGAGCCCCATCTCGATGAGGCTGCCCTGCTCTATCGCCCCTTCGGCGCCGATGCCATAGGCCGAGGGCGCGTAAAAGGCGGCGGTCGCAACGCAGACGGCGGCGAGGCCGACCAGGCTATGAAACGCCGCGACCAGCTGCGGCAACGCCGTCATCTGGATGCGCAGGGCGATGAAGGTGCCGATGCCGCCGCCGATGACGATGCCGGCAGCGATGACGCCATAGCTGACGACGCCCGGCATAGCCAAGGTGGTGCCGACGGCGATGAGCATGCCGACGATGCCGTAGAGATTGCCGTTGCGCGCGGTCTCGGGCGAGCTCAAGCCGCGGAGCGCCATGATGAAACAGATCGACGCGAGAAGATAAAGAAGTGCTGAAAGATCGGCGCTCACGAGGCTTTCACTCCGCTGCTTTTACTTTTGCTTCTTTTTGAACATCTGCAGCATGCGCTGCGTGACGATGAAGCCGCCGAAGATGTTGACCGAGGCGAGGGTGACGGCGACGAACCCCATCACCTTGGAAAAGCTTTCGCCGCCGGGACCGGCGGCGATGAGGGCGCCGACGATGATCACGCTGGAGATGGCGTTGGTGACGCTCATCAGCGGCGAATGGAGCGCGGGCGTGACGCGCCAGACCACGTAATAGCCGACGAAGACCGCGAGCACGAAAACCGTGAGGAAGAAGACGACGATATGCGGTTGGCCGAGTTCCATCGCTCAGGCTCCTGCCAATTGCGGATTGACGATGCGTCCGTCCATGGTCAAGAGCGATGCCTTCACGATCTCGTCCGCGGGATCGATTTTGAGCGCCTTGTCCTTGTCGATGATGAGGCCGAGGAACGCCAGGAGGTTCCTCGCATAGAGCTGGCTCGCATCGACGGCGATGTGCGAGGGGATGTTCAAATGACCGAGAATGATCGCGCCGTTCTCGCTCACCACCTCCTCGCCCGGCCTGCTGCCTTCGACATTGCCGCCCTGCTCGACCGCCAAATCGACCAGCACCGAGCCCGGCCGCATCACCGCGACCATCTCCTTGGTGATGAGGATGGGCGCCTTGCGGCCGGGAATGAGCGCGGTGCAGATGACGATATCGATCTTCTTCAAGGCCTCGGTGATGTGCTCGCGCTGCCGGCGCGCGAAATCCTCGCCCATCTCCTTGGCGTAGCCGCCCGCGGTCTCCATTTGCTTCATCGCCTCGAGATCGACGGCGAGGAAGGAGGCGCCGAGACTCTCGACCTGTTCCTTGGCGGCGAGGCGCACATCGGTCGCCGAGACGACGGCGCCGAGGCGCCGCGCGGTCGCGATCGCCTGCAGCCCGGCGACGCCCGCACCCATCACCAGCGCGCGTGCCGGCGGCACCGTGCCGGCTGCGGTCATCATCATCGGAAAGGCGCGGCCGAAGGCGACCGCCGCCTCGATCACCGCGCGATAGCCGGCGAGATTGGCCTGGGAGGAGAGCACGTCCATCGCCTGGGCGCGGGTGATGCGCGGCACCAGCTCCATGGCGAAAGCGGAGAGCCCCGCATCGGCATAGGCCTTGACCTCGGCCTGGTTCTGCAGCGGCGCAAGCATGCCGATCAGCACCGCGCCGCGCTTCATCGCGGCGATCTCGCCGGCGCCGGGCCGCTGCACGGCGAGCACGATGTCGGCGCCGGACAAGGCCTCGCGCGCATCGGCCGCAAGGCGCGCGCCGGCCACGCGGTAGGCATCGTCGGGAAAGGCGGCGCCGGACCCGGCGCCGCTCTCGACCACCACCTCGTGGCCCATGCCGACAAGCCGTTTGACAGTATCGGGCGACGCCGCGACCCGCCGTTCCTGCGGACGACGCTCCCTTGCTATTCCAATCCTCATGTCGCGGATAATCCCCTGGGCGAGAACGAGGCTGACAATGCCGCGCCGCAGCGGATTTGTGAAGTATTAAGGGCATGCCGAGGCGGTTCCGCCCGTATCCCGTCACGGATCCGGGGCACGGCCTTCTCACCCGCGGCGCGCGTGTTAAGATACCGTAAACCTTTGCTACCGCCTGTTACTGTTTCGCCACACCCGTCCTTTCCGAAACATTGGCGGTTCCACCAAACGGGAATAAAGCTGATCACGCCTCGTTCTCATTTCGACAGGCCGCTTTCGAGGCCCGCATCTTCGGCGGAATTCCGCCGATGAGCCCGTCCTTCAGCGACCAGCTCATCGCCGTTCTGCCGCGCTTGCGGCGTTTCGCGCGCGGTTTGACGGGGAGCGCTGCCGAGGCGGATGATCTCGTCCAGGCGGCGTGCGAACGGGCCCTGACCCGTGTGCATCAGTTTCAGGAGGGGACGCGGTTCGACAGCTGGATGTTCAGGATCGCGCAGACGATCTGGATCGATCAATTGCGCGCCCGGAACATTCGCAAGGAGACGAGCGAGGACGAGGGCATGCATGTCGGCTCCGACGAGCCGCTGCGCCGCGTCGAAGCCCGGTTGGCCTTGCAGGAGGTCCGCGCCGCATTGGGCGAATTGCCGCCCGAGCAGCGCGCCGCCCTGATGCTCGTGACGGTGGATGGGTTGAGTTACAAGGAGGCGGCGGATATCGCCGAAGTACCGGTCGGCACGATCATGAGCCGGTTGGCGCGAGCGCGGGTGGCGCTCCAGGCCCGATTGGAGGCCCGGGGACACACGCGAAGGAGCAGGAATGATGCAGAAGCCGAGTGACGAGATTCTGGTTGCCTATCTCGACGGCGAGCTCGATCCGGGCCTGCGCCTCGAGATCGAGGCATTCATCGACAGCGATGCCGAAACGCGCGAGCGCGTGACCGCCTTGGCCATGGGCGCGAAGCTCTTGCGCGCGGCTTTCGACCCGGTGTTGCACGAGCAAGTGCCGGAGCGTCTCATCGCCGCCGCGCGCGGCGAGGGCGCGGCCGTCACGAACCTTGCCGCGGTGCGCAAGCGGCGCTTTGCCGGGCGGCTGATCGGCAAGCCCTTCGTGCAATGGGCGGCGGCCGCGGGCATTGCCGGCCTCTTGATCGGCGGCGGCGTCGGCTATTTCTCGGGCGGTGCCGAAACCAGCGCCAAGCTGCAAGCGACGAATCTTGCCTCGGCCAATTGGCTCGACAGCATCGCCGGCTATCACAAGCTGTTCGTCAGCGCGGGCGCCGACGATATGGCGCTGGTCGACATGCCGGCCAACGACAATGCGGGCGCGCGCCGGGTGGTGCAAAAGCTGCCCTCCGATTTCCGCTTGCCGAATCTGCAGCCCTGGGGCCTGCAATTCCAAGGCGCGCGCTACATCTTCATCGAGGGCGAGCCGGGGACCCAGCTCTTCTACACCACCGACAACAAGGCGCTGGGGCCGCTGACCGTCGTCGTCGCGCAGACCAACAAGCCCGATCTCGGGCCGACCTTCGACCGCCGCGACAAGCTGAACGTGCTCTATTGGCGCCATCACGGCCATGCCTATGTGCTCGTCGGCACCGCCGATATCGGCTACCTCTGGAACATCTCAAACGACATCGCCTATCAGCTCGACGCCATCTGATTGAGCGCGCAGCACATTCGATCTCGAAGGCCGGGCGAAGCGCATCGCCCGGCCTTTTGCTATGATCGGCCGGCACTGCGCCGCTACCGATCGGAATGCCGATGACCACCCTCAACCGACGCTTTCTCCTCGCCGAGCGCCCGGAAGGCCGTGCCGTCAAGGAAAGCGATTTCAAACTCGAGACCGCGCCCATGCCGACGCCCGAAGAGGGGCAGGTGCTGCTGCGCGCGCGCTATCTCTCGCTCGATCCCTATATGCGCGGCCGGATGAGCGCCGCGCGCTCTTACGCGCTTCCCGTGGAATTGGGCGCGGTGATGACCGGCGAAGTGGTCGGCGAGATCGTCCAATCGCGCGCGGCCGGATTGGCACCGGGCGACCTCGTTCTCGCCCATGCCGGCTGGCAGGAATATGCGGCACTGCCGGCCAAATCGGTCGAGCGCGTCGAGCGCGCGCAGCTCGGCGACCTGCCGATCTCCTATCTGCTCGGCGTCCTCGGCATGCCCGGCGCCACCGCCTATTTCGCGCTCGACACGATCGGCAAGCCGCAGCCGCGCGAGACGGTTCTCGTTTCCGCCGCCGCCGGCGCCGTCGGCCAGGTCGCCGGTCAGATCGCCAAGCTCAAAGGCTGCCGGGTGATCGGCGTCGCCGGCGCCGCGGACAAGCTCGCCTATGTGACGCAGCAATTGGGGTTCGACGCCGGCATCGATTACAAGGGAAAAGACGCGACCGAGCTCGCGGCGGCGATCGCCGCTCAAGCGCCCTCGGGCATCGATGTGTTCTTCGATAACGTCGCCGGCGTCACCCATGACGCGGCGATGATGAATCTCGCGCTTCATGCGCGCATCATCATTTGCGGCGTGATCTCGACCTATGACCGCGCCGGCCAGCCGGATATCGGCCTGCGCTGGAACCGCCAGCTTCTCGTCAAGCGGGCGCTGATGCAGGGCTTCCTCGTCGGCGACCACCGCGCGCGCTGGGGCGAGTTCCGCGCGCAAATGGCGGCGTGGCTGCAGCGCGGCCAGATCCGCTATCGCGAAGACATCGTCGACGGCATCGAAGCCGCGCCGCGCGCCTTCATCGGGCTCTTGAGCGGCACCAATCGCGGCAAGATGCTCGTGCGGGTCGCAAGCTAGGAGGCCGCCGCGCCGGCGCCATGGCCGATGCTCCCGCCCGCCTGCCGCGCGACCTGCGGCTCGATTTCTTCCGCGGCCTGTCGCTGTTCTTCATCTTCATCGACCACATTCCCGAGAATGTGCTGTCCTATTTCACGCTTCGCGCGATCGCCTTCAACGACGCGGCCGAAGTGTTCATCTTCATTTCCGGCTACACCGCCGCGCTGGTCTATGGCCAGAGCCTGCGCGAGCGCGGCGCGCTTTTGGCCGTCGCACAGATCTATCGCCGCGTCTGGCAGCTTTACGTTGCGCATATTTTCCTCTTCGTCATCTTCACCGCCGAGGTCAGTTACGCGATCGTCGTGCTGCAGAACCCGATGTACAGCGAGGAAATGCGCGTCGGCGATTTTTTGCAGGAGCCGCATCTGGCGATCATCCGCGCGCTGCTCCTCGCCTTTCAGCCGACCTTCCTCGACATCCTGCCGCTTTACATCGTGCTGCTCGCGAGCTTTCCCTTGGTCCTGCTGCTGCTCGCGCGCCAGCGCTATCTGCCGCTTCTGCTCTCGGCCATCCTCTACCTCCTCACGCTGCGCTATGGCTGGGCGCTGCATACCCGACCTGCGCATGAGGCGTGGTATTTCAATCCGCTCGCCTGGCAATTCCTCTTCGTCATCGGCGCGACCGCGGGCTATGGCCGGATCGCGGGCGCCCCGCGCCTGCCGGGGCACGAATGGCTCGGGCGAGCAGCGACCGCCGCCGCCGCCGCGATCGCGCTCATCAGCATCACCTGGACGGCGCATTGGATCTACGATCCGTTTCCGCCGCTCTTCGCCAAGGCGCTGTGGAGCGCGACGCTCGATAAGACCAATCTCGCGCCGCTGCGGCTCTTCAGCTTCCTCATGCTGGCGACGGCGACGACGCGGATCGTGCGGCCCGATACCGCCTTTCTGCGCGCGGCCTGGGCGCGGCCGGTCATCTTGTGCGGCCAGCAATCGCTCTACATTTTCTGCCTCGGCATCCTGCTCTCGGTGCTGGGGCATTTCCTCCTCGTCGAAGTCTCCGGCGCGATCGCAACCCAGATCGCGATCAATCTCGCGGGCATCGGCACGATGATCGGCGTCGCCGCGCTGCTCGATTGGTTCAAGCGGGCGTCGCGCCGTCCGGGGCCGCGACCGTCCTCCATCCCGGCCATGCCTTCGGAGTAACGCGATGCGCCTTTTCGTGATCTCTATCGGGCTTCTCGCTGTCATGCTGCCGCCGGCGGAGCGCGCCGCCGCCGAATCCGCGCATTGCGCGGTGCCGCGCGAGATCGTCGAGGACGAGCCGCGCCTGGCGCGACTCGCCGCGGACTTCAAGTCCGATCGTGCGGTAACGATCGTCGTCATCGGCGGCGCCTCGACCGCCGGGCTTGGGCCCGAAATCTCCTATCCGTATTTCCTCGAAGCGGCGCTGCGCCGCCACCATCCCAAGCAATCGATCACCGTCCTCAATCGCGGCGTCGGCGGGCAGACCGCCGCGCAGATGGCCGCGCGATTCGCCAAGGATGTGTTTCCGGCGGCGCCGAGCCTCGTCGTCTGGGAAACGGGAACGGTCGATGCGGTGCGCGGCGAGGACACCAACGCTTTCGCCGATGCCCTGACCGATGGCATTGCTGCGGTGCGGCAGCACAATTCCGGCGTGATGCTGATGGATATGCAATTCAGCCCGGGCGCGGTTTCGGTTATAAATTTCGAGCCTTATCTCGAAGCGCTGTATCAAGCGGCGGCGCTGGAAGGTGTTTACCTGTTTCAGCGCTTCAACATGATGAAGTATTGGGACGAGGCGGGCGTGTTCGCGTTCAATGTGCCGCGCGAGAAGCGCGCGGCGGTGGCGCGGGAGGTCTATGAGTGCCTGGGAGAGCGTCTCGCCGATGCGATCGATTATGCCGCCCGCTGAGCTGAAATGAGCCGGCCCGCCGACGCAGCGCTGCACGCGGCACCGCCGATGGCCCGCGGCGCTATCGCGGCGCTGCTCTGCCTCGGCCTCGCCGCGGCAGCCTTCGCGCTCTTCGCGCCGGGCGCGCGCAAAGCCAGCGCCGGCATCGATCGCTGCGCCGCGCCCGAAAGTCTGACCGATTTCCGGGCGCCGCTGCCGCACACCGCCCAGCGCCTCGCCCGCGGCGGCGATTTGGTGATCGTCGCGCTCGGCTCCTCCTCGACCTGGGGCACCGGCGCCTCGAAGCGCGAATACGCCTACCCGCACCGCTTGGCTGCGCTCCTCCAGGCGCGCTTTCCCGCGGCGCAGATCCGCGTCCTCAACCGCGGCGTCGGCGGCGAGCTCGGCGCCGAGACCGAGGCGCGCATCGCCCGCGACGTCTTGCCGGAGAAGCCCGATCTCGTCATCTGGCAGATCGGCACCAACGATGTGCTGAATGACCTCGATCCCGCGGGGCCGATGGAGGCGATGCGGTCCGGCATCGCCCAGATCGAGCGCGCCGGCGCCGATGTCATTCTGATGGACATGCAATACGCGCCCGCCGTGCTTGCCCATGAGCGCTTTCACGAGATGGAGCATGCGCTGTGGATCACGGCGCGGGCCGAGGGCGTGCCGCTGTTCCGGCGCTTTGCCCTGATGCGCGAATGGGCGGAGAACCGGCAGATGAGCATGGCGACGATGCTCGGCCCGGATCGCCTGCACATGACCGATGCGAGCTATGACTGCCTCGCGCGCCAGCTGAGCGCGAGCATTTTGCGCGAGACCCGCCTCCGGACCGCCGACGCCTCCGAGAAGGGATGATTTCGGGCGGTTTCGGGGCTATAGGGAAGGAATGGCTGTTCTCGTCACCGGGGTTGCCGGCTTCATCGGCATGCATGTCGCCGCCGCCCTCTTGAAGCGGGGCGAGCGCGTGGTCGGTATCGACGATATGAACGCCTATTACCCCGTCGCCCTCAAAGAGGCACGGCTCGCGACCCTCGCCGGCGAGCGCGGCTTCGCCTTCCATCGCCTCGATCTCGCCGAGCGCGAGGGGCTCGCGAAACTGGTGCGCCAGGAGAGCGACATCGACGCGGTGGTGCATCTGGCGGCCCAGGCCGGCGTGCGCTACTCGCTCGAGAACCCGCGCGCCTATGTCAGCGCCAATATCGTCGGCCAGCTCGAGCTGCTCGAAGCCTGCCGCGCCATCACGCGGCTGCGGCATTTGGTCTTCGCCAGCTCCTCCTCGGTTTACGGCGCCAATGCCAAGCTGCCCTTCTCGGTGCGCGATCCCGCCGATCAGCCGCAATCGCTCTACGCCGCGACCAAGAAGGCCGACGAGTTGATGGCCTATACCTACGCGCATCTCTACGGCATTCCGACGACGGGCTTGCGCTTCTTCACCGTTTACGGGCCCTGGGGGCGCCCCGACATGGCGCCTTGGCTTTTCACCGAAGCGATCATCGACGACGCGCCGCTGAAGCTGTTCAATTTCGGGCGGATGCAGCGCGACTTCACCTATATCGACGACATCGTCGCCGGCGTTGTCGCCTGCCTCGACCAGCCGCCGGCGCGCGACATGAAGCCGCCCTTCCGCCTCTACAATCTCGGCAACAGCCGCTGCGAGGAGCTCGAGCGCTTCGTCGAAGTGCTGGAGCAGGCGATCGGCAAGCGCGCGATGCTCCAGCTCATGCCGATGCAGCCCGGCGATGTCGAGGCGACCTATGCCGATATCGCCTCGGCGACGCGCGATTTCGGCTATGCGCCCCAGACGACGATCGATGAGGGCCTGCCGCGCTTCGTCGCCTGGTACCGCCAGTATCGCGGACTCTAACCGGCCTTCGCTTCGTAGAGCGCTTCGAGCGCCGAACCATAGGCTTGGCGGATGGCGTGGCGGCGGATCTTCAAGGTCGGCGTCATTTGGCCGTTGGCCGTGGTGAAAGGCTCGGCGGCGATCGTGAAGCGCCGCACCCGTTCCATCGGCGTCAGCGTCTGGTTGACGCGAGCGATGGCGGCGCCGAGCGCCTTGGCGAGCTCCGGGTCGCCCGGGCCTTTGCAGCGATCGAGCAGCTCTTTGGCGGGCACCAGCACCGCGACGAGGAAGGGCCGGCGGTCGCCATAGACCATTGCCTGCGCGATCTCCGGCTCGAGCGTCAGATAGCCCTCGACCCGCGCCGGCGCGATCATGTCGCCGCCCGAATTCTTGATGAAGTCGCGCTTGCGGTCGGTGATGACGAGATAGCCGTCGCGATCGATCTCGCCGACATCGCCGGTATGCAGCCAGCCGCCTTCGAGCGTGCGCTGGGTCGCCTCGGGATCGTTCCAATAGCCTTTCATCACCAAAGGGCCCCGCACCAGGATCTCGCCATCCTCGGCGATCCGCACCTCGACCCCATCGAGCGGCAAGCCGACCGTGTGAATCTTGATCCGCGTCGGCGGATTGACGCAGATCGCGGGCGCCGATTCGGTCTGGCCGTAGCCTTGCAGGAGGCACAATCCCAGCGCGAGGAAGAATTTCCCGATCTCGGGATTGAGCGGCGCGCCGCCCGAGATCATCGCCTTGAGCCGGCCGCCGAAGCGCGCCCGGACCTTGTCGCGCACCAGCCGGTCGACCACGCGATCGGTCAGCCTTTCGCCGAGGCTGAGGCCGCGCGGATCGGCATAGCGCTTCTTGCCGAGCTCGACCGCGAGGCGGAAGAGCTTGGCTTTGAGCGCGCTTTCGCGCTCGATCCCGCGCATCATGCGCTGATGCATGGTCTCATAGAGCCGCGGCACGGCGGTCATGATGGTCGGGCGCGCCTCGAGGAGGTTGGTCAAGAGCGTGTCGGCGCCTTCGGCGAAATAAATCTCGGCTCCCAAGGAGATCGGGAACATCATGCCGGCGGTGTGTTCGTAGGAATGCGACAGCGGCAGAAAGCAGAGAAAGACTTCATCGCCCAGCGACAGCGTTTCCAACAGACAGAACGCGCCGTGGCAATTGGAGAGGATGTTGCGATGGGTCGTCATTACACCCTTGGGGACGCCGCCGGTGCCCGAGGTGTAGATGAGACAGGCCAGATCGTCGGGGCCGAGCGCCGCCACCCAGTCCTCGACCGCGCCGCCGGCGCTTCGTCCGAGCGCCAGGACGTCATCGAGGTTCAACACCTCGGTATCCGAGACCTGACCGCGCTGCAGCGCCTCCATCGTCACGACATGGGAGACGCAGTCGACCTGATCGGCGGCGGGCAGCACGCGCTGCGCGAGCGCCGCGCTCGAGACGATGACGAGACGCGCGCCGCTGTTGGCGAGCACATGGCGGTGGTCCTCGATCGCGTGGGTCGTGTAGGCGGGAACCGTCACGCCGCCGGCGCTGATGATGGCGAGATCGGCGATCACCCATTCCGGCCGGTTCTCGGCAACGAGGCCGACGCGGTCGCCGCGCTCGAGGCCGAGCGCGCGCAACCCCCGCGCGAGATCGCGGACGCGGTCGGCCGCTTCGCGCCAGCTGGTCGCAGCATAGACGCCGTTGCGGCGCGCCCAGAGGAACGGCCGATCGCCGCGGCTTTGCGCTTGGGCAAAGAACATCGCGGCCAGATTGGGCCAATCTCGGTTCGCCACGCTTCGTCCCCTATTCGCCTTCCCGATCGCCCGTTTGCTCAGCGGGATAGACCGCGCTGGGCTTGGCGTCAATTTGCCGGCGCTCTATATGCAGGAAGCATGAAAGGAGCCCGCATGAGCGTCGGCACCGAAATCGCGAAGCTCGGTCCCTTGCCGGAATGGGACCTTGCCGATCTCTACCCCGGACGCGACAGCGCGGAGCTGAAACGCGCCATCGCCGCGGCGGAGACGGACGCGGCAGCGTTTCGCGCGCGCTATGAGGGCAAGCTCGCGGGCCTTGCGGGCGGCGCGCTGGCCGAGGCGATCACGGCCTTTGAGCATATCGAGGATGTGCTCGGCCGGCTGATGAGCTATGCCTATCTCGATTACTGCACGGCGATGACCGACCCCGAGACCGGCCGGTTTTTCCAGAACATGCAGGAGAAGGTCAACGCCATCTCGACCGTACTGCTGTTCTTCACGCTCGAGATCAACCGCATCGAAGAGCAAGCGCTCGCCGAAAAGCTGAAAGACCCCGCGCTCGCGCATTACGCGCCGTGGCTGCGCGACACGCGCGCCTTTCGCCCGCACCAGCTGAGCGACGAGCTCGAAAAGCTGCTGCACGAGAAATCCGTCGCCGGACGCGCGGCTTGGACAAGGCTGTTCGATGAGACCGTCGCGAGCCTCACATTCCCCGTCGCCGGCAAGGAGCTCTCGAGCGCCGAGGCGCTGCACCTGCTGTCGGAGCCCGATGCCGCCTTGCGCAAGGAGGCCGCGAAATCGATCGGCGCGGTCTTCGGCGCCAACACGCGGATTTTCGCGCTCATCACCAACACCCTCGCCAAGGACAAGGAGATCGAGGATCGCTGGCGCGGCTTCAAGCGCCCGATCTCGTCGCGCAACCTCGGCAATTTCGTCGAGGACGAGGTGGTGGATGCGCTGATCGCTGCGGTGCGCGAGGCGTTTCCGGCGCTGTCGCACCGCTATTACCGGCTGAAGGCCAAATGGTTCGGCGTCGAGGCGCTGCCCTATTGGGACCGCAACGCGCCGCTGCCCGACGAGGATGAGCGCAGCTTCACCTGGGACGAAGCCCGGCGCACCGTGCTCGAGGCTTATGCCGCCTTCTCGCCCGACATGGCCGCGGTCGGCAAGCGCTTTTTCGACAATCGCTGGATCGACGCGCCGGTGAAGCCGAGCAAGGCGCCGGGCGCTTTCGCGCATCCAACGGTGCCGAGCGTCCACCCCTACCTTCTCCTCAACTACATGGGCAAGGCGCGCGACGTGATGACCTTGGCGCATGAGCTGGGCCATGGCGTTCATCAGGTGCTGGCGGGGCCGCAGGGCACGCTGATGTCGGACACACCCTTGACCTTGGCCGAGACCGCCTCGGTCTTCGGCGAGATGTTGACCTTCCAGGCGATGCTCAAAGCCGAGACCGACGCAAAACGCCGCAAGGCGATGCTCGCGGCCAAGGTCGAGGACATGATCAACACCGTGGTACGCCAGATCGCCTTCGTCGAATTCGAGATCCGGCTGCATGATGCGCGCCACAATGGCGAGCTTACGGCGGAGCAGATCGGCGATATCTGGATGTCGGTGCAGGGCGAGAGCCTTGGCCCGGCGATCCGCTTCGAGGATGAATACCGCTGTTACTGGACCTATATTCCGCACTTCATCCACACGCCCTTCTATGTCTATGCCTATGCGTTCGGCGATTGCCTCGTCAATTCGCTCTACGCCGTCTATCAAGGCGCGCAGCAGGGCTTCGCGGAGAAATATCTCGACATGCTGAAGGCAGGCGGCACGCGGCGCCATAAAGAGCTGCTCGCGCCGTTCGGGCTCGATGCCTCCGATCCGAAATTCTGGCGCAAGGGGCTTTCCGTCATCGAAGGCTTCATCGACCAACTCGAGAAACTGGGCTGAGACAGGCGCAACGCCGATGGCCGACGACGATAGTCTGCCCGGGCGAATGCGGCGCTACGCGCGGGTCTCGACCGCGATGGGCGGGCTCGCGGCACGGCTTGCCGGCGAGCGCTATCTCGGCATCGACATCGATCGCACGCATCACGCGGCGGATTTGACGAAGGCGCTGGGCGGCATCAAGGGTCCGCTGATGAAGGTGGCGCAGCTTCTCGCCACCATTCCCAACGCGCTGCCGCAGGAATATGCGCGCGAGCTCGCGACCTTGCAGTCGAACGCGCCGCCGATGGGCTGGCCCTTCGTCAAGCGGCGGATGGCGAGCGAGCTCGGCGAGAATTGGGAGGATCGCTTCAAGAGCTTCGAGCGCGAAGCGGCGCACGCCGCCTCGCTCGGCCAAGTGCATCGCGCCGTCGCCAAGGACGGGCGCCGGCTCGCCTGCAAGCTGCAATATCCCGATATGGGCTCGGCGGTCGAGGCCGACCTCAACCAGCTCAAATTCGTGCTCTCGCTTTACGAGCGTTACGACCGCGCCGTCTCCACCGCGGAAATTCATGCCGAGATCGGCGAGCGCTTGCGCGAGGAGCTCGACTACAAGCGCGAAGCCGCGCATATGAAGCTCTACCGGCTGATGCTCGACGAGGAGCCGGGCGTGACGATCCCCGAGCCGATCCCGGAATTGTCGACCGCGCGGCTCCTGACCATGACCTGGGTCGAGGGCATGCCGCTGCTCGAAGCGGTGAAGGCGCCGCTCGCGCATCGCAACGCCATCGCGCGCAACATGTTCCGCGCCTGGTATATCCCCTTCTATTACTATGGCGTGATCCATGGCGATCCGCATCTCGGCAATTACACCGTGCGCGCAGATGACGGGATCAACCTCCTCGATTTCGGCTGCATCCGCATCTTCGGCGCGAAATTCGTCAAGGGCGTGATCGATCTCTATCACGCGCTCGACCGCGACGACCGCGACCTTGCTGTCTCGGCCTACCAGGCTTGGGGGTTCGGGCATCTGACGCCCGAGATCATCGACGTGCTCAACCGCTGGGCACGCTTCATCTATGCGCCGCTGCTCGAAGACCGCAAACGCCGGATTCAGGAAACCGAGGAAGAGGGCGTTTATGGCCGCGAGCTTGCGGAGGGCGTCCATCGCGAGCTGCGCCAGCTCGGCGGCGTCCGCCCGCCGCGGGAGTTCGTCTTCATGGACCGCGCCGCGCTGGGCCTCGGCTCGGTCTTCACCCATTTGAAGGCCGAGATCAACTGGCATCGGCTGTTCCACGAGCTGATCGAGGATTTCGATCCGGCCGCGCTCGACAGGCGCCAGAAGAAGGCGCTGGCGGCGGCCGGCGTGCCCCCGGTCAACGCCGCGCCCGGCCGCAAGAAACGGGGCTAAATTAAGGCGGATGGCCGAGCGCGCGGCGGGCGCAGCCCTTGCCGGGTCAAGGGCTTGGGCTTAAGACAAACCTTTGGGAAGCAGACGGCCCTGCCGCCCGTTATCGCCCGAACGCGATTGCGCGCGCCTTCAGGAGTGCGATGAGCAGGACAATTTTGGTGACCGGCGGCGCCGGCTATATCGGTGCCCATGCCTGCAAGGCTTTGTCGAAAGCCGGATATGAGCCGGTCGCCTATGACAATCTGGTTTACGGCCATCGCGAAGCGGTGCGCTGGGGCCCGCTCATCGAGGGCGACCTCGCCGACCGGACGCTCCTCGCCGAAACTATCGCCCGTCATAAAATCTCGGCCGTCATCCATTTCGCCGCCTATGCCTATGTCGGCGAATCGATCGAGAAACCCGAGAAATATTTTCACAACAACGTGGTGAACAGCCTCGGCCTGATGGAGACGCTGCTCGCGGCGGGAGTGAAGCAGATCGTCTTTTCCTCGACCTGCGCGACCTATGGCTTGCCGGAGAAAATGCCGATCCGCGAGGACACGCCGCAGCAACCGGTCAACCCTTACGGCGAATCGAAGCTCATGATCGAGCGCGCGCTTTATTGGAACGGGCTCGCGCATGGGCTGCGGCACGTCGCCCTGCGCTATTTCAACGCCGCCGGCGCCGACCCCGACGGCGAAATCGGCGAGGATCATGTGCCCGAGACGCATCTCATTCCGCTGATCCTCGATGCGGCGCTGGGTCGCCGCGCCCAGATCGACGTCTTTGGCACGGATTATCCGACGCCCGACGGCACCGCGATCCGCGACTACATCCATGTGCAGGATCTCGCCGAGGCGCATGTTCGGGCACTGCGCTATCTCGAAGGCGGCGGCGAGAGCGTCGCCCTCAATCTCGGCACCGGCGAAGGTCATTCGGTGCGCGCGACCATCGAGACCGCGCGGCGCGTCACCGGCCGGCCGATCCCGGCACGCGACACGGCGCGGCGCCCGGGCGACCCGCCGGTACTGGTGGCGGATGCGAGCCGCGCCCGGCAGCTCCTCGGCTGGACCCCATCCCTCGCCGCGCTCGAGCATATCATCGGCACGGCCTGGGCCTGGCATCAGCGGCGTTTTGCGGCCGCGCCGCACGGAGCCCGCCCCTGATGCCGCCCGATTCGACGGTCGCCACGGGCACCGGCCTGCGCACCGCCACCGAGCGCGTGCCGATCCGGGTGCGCGGCAAGTTCTTCTTTGCCGGCGAGGAAAAATTCTTCGTCAAGGGCGCGACCTACGGCCCCTTCGGACTCGGCTCGCATGGCAGCCAGTTCCCGGAGCGCGAGGTCGTCGCGCGCGATTTCGCGCTGATGGTCGAGACGGGCGTCAACACGCTGCGCGTCTTCACCGTGCCGCCGCTTTGGCTGCTGGACCTCGCCGACGATCACGGGCTCAAAGTCCTGGTCGGCATACCCTGGTCGCAGCATGTGACCTTCCTCGACGACCCGGCGATCGCGCGCGAGGTCGAGCGCACCGTCGTCGAGACGGTCAAGAGCATGAATCGCCATCCGGCGATCTTCGCCTATCTCGTCGGCAACGAGATTCCGCCCGATATGGTGCGCTGGCACGGGCCCGAGCGGGTGCGCGCCTTCCTGAAGCGCCTCGTCGTCCTCATCAAGGAGTTCGACGCCGACCGGCTCGTCAGCTACGCGAATTTCCCCTCGACCGAATATTTGACCATCGATTTCACCGATTTCCTTTGCTTTAACGTCTATCTCCACCAGGAAGGTGCGTTCCGCCGCTACGTCTCGCGCCTTCACAATCTCGCGGTCGACCGGCCGCTGGTCTTGACCGAATTCGGCATCGATTCGATGCGCGAGGGCACCGAGGAGCAGGCGCGCATCCTCTCCTGGCAATTGCGCACCGCCTTCGAGATGGGCGTTGCCGGCGCCTTCGTCTTTGCCTGGACCGACGAATGGTTCACCGGCGGCCATTTGATCGAGGATTGGGCGTTCGGCCTGGTCGATCGCGACCGTCAGCCCAAGCCCGCCTTCGCCGCGGTGCAAGCGCGCTATCAGGGCGCAATCCCGCCACCGTTGCCGCGGACGCCGCGCGTGTCGGTCGTCGTCTGCACCTACAATGCCGAGCGCACCCTCGCGCCCTGCCTCGAATCCTTGGCGAAGCTCAACTATCCCGATTACGAGGTCATCGTCGTCAATGACGGCTCGACCGATGGCAGCCTCGCCATCGCTGAGCGCTTCGGCTATTGCCGCATCATCTCGCAGCCGAACAAAGGCCTGAGCGTCGCGCGCAATGTCGGCGCGCAGAACGCGACCGGCGAGATCATCGCCTATACCGACAGCGACTGCGTCGCCGATCCCGATTGGCTCGCCTATCTCATCGCCAAGATGGAGGTCTCCGACCTGGCGGCTTGCGGCGGGCCGAATTTCCCTCCGCCCGAGGACAGCCTCGTTCCGGCGGCGGTGGCGGTCTCGCCCGGCGGGCCGACGCACGTTCTGCTGTCGGATGACGTGGCCGAGCACATCGCCGGCTGCAACATGGCGTTCCGCCGCGATGCGCTGCTGCGCCTGGGTGGATTCGATCCGATCTATCGCGCGGCCGGCGACGATGTCGATATCTGCTGGCGATTCCAGGATGCGGGCTACACGATCGGCTTCAGCCCGGCCGCCGTGGTCTGGCATTTCCGCCGCAACACGGTCAAAGCCTATATCGGCCAGCAGCGCGGCTACGGCAAAGCCGAGGCGCTGGTCTATTCGAAGCACCCGATCCGCTTCAACCTGTTCGGCCAAGCCAAATGGCTCGGACGCATCTATGGCGATCTTTCCGCAGCGCTCCTCCTGTCGCGCCGGCCGGTGATCTATTCGGGCGTGTTCGGCCGCGGCCTGTTCCAGACGCTCTACGAGCCGCCCTCCTCGCTCGCGCAATTCCTGCCGCTGACCTTCGAATGGAACGTGGTTGCGATCGTCTTGGCGCTGGTCGGCCTCGTCGCCGGCGGCTGGATGCTGCTGTTTCTCGTGCCGCTGGTCGTGACTTGGGTTCTGTGCATCAACGGCGCGTTGCGTGCGCCGATCGACAAGCGCTTCCGCGGCGTCAAGGCGCGGGCCTTGGTGGCGCTTCTCATCTATCTCGGCCCGATCGTGCGCGGCTGGGAGCGTCTCAAATGGCGCTGGCGCGACTTGAAGACCGCGGATTCGACCGGTGGGCTCGATCCGACAATGCAGGAGCCGCGCATCGACTGGCGCGAACGCGCATTCTACCTCTCCTATTGGAGCGAGAAGAGCGACGAAAAGGAGGCGCTGCTCGGCGAGTTGATGCGCTTCCTCGCACCGCAGAAATACTTCATCCAGGTCGATCAGGGCTGGAACGATTGGGATTTGAAGATCGCGCGCGGCTTGTGGAGCCGAGCCTATCTGCTCGTCTGCACCGAGAATCACGGCGGCGAGAAGCGCCTTCTGCGCGTGCGCTCGGCCATGCGCCTGTCGCGCTTTTCCACCTTCGTGCTGCGCGCCTACGCGATCGCGACGGCCGCAGCGCTCATTCTCGATGCGCCCGCCTGGGCCGCCATCGTCGGCATTCTCGGGATCGCGCAAGGCGCGCTCATCGCCTACCGGACGGTCGAGTTTGGCCAGCTGATGCAGCGCATCGTCGAAACCGTGGCAAAGCGACAGAACCTCACGCCGGTTGCGCCGAGCTGAGGCCGGCGATGAACAGTCTCGCCTGGAAGCTGCTGCCTTATCTGCGCCCCTATAAATGGCGCGTCGCCTGGGCGCTCCTCCAGATCTTCCTGATCTCGGGCTTCGAGCTGTTGAAGCCCTGGCCGCTGCAGCTCGTCATCGACAATGTCTTGAGCGGCAAGCCGGCGCGCTTCGCCTGGCTCGCCGGAACCTCGACCGAGACGCTTCTCGTGATCGCGTGCGTCGGGCTCGTCGCCGTCAATGTCGGGGCGGGCCTGCTGGCGCTCCTCCACAACATCACCACGATCGGCGTCGGCCAGAGTATGGTCAACGATCTGCGCGGCGCGCTCTATGCGCGGCTCCAGCGCCTGTCGCTCGCCTTTCACAGCCGGCAGAAGGTCGGCGACCTGATGTACCGCATCACCGCCGACAGCTTCGCCGTCCAGACCGTGATCATGAACGGCATCCTGCCGATCGTCTCGGCGTTGGTGCTGCTCGGCGGCATGCTCATCGTGCTGATCCCCCTGGATGCGATGCTGACCTTGGTGTCGCTGACCATCGTGCCGCTGCTTTTCGTCCTCATCGCAATCTTCAACCGCAAGATCACCGTGGTCGCGACCGAAGTGCGCGACCGCGAGAGCCATGTCTACACGCTCGTCCAATGGGCGATGAGCTCGATCAAGGTCGTGCAAGCCTTCACCAAGGAGGAAGAGGAATACCGCCGCTTCATGGGCGCGAGCCGCGCGAGCCTCAATGCCACCTTGCAGCTCTACACCTGGCAAACGCTTTATTCGGGCATGGTCAACGCGCTGGTCGCGCTGGGGACCGCGCTGGTCGTCTATGTCGGCGCGCGCTCGGTGCTGGACGGACGGCTCTCGCTCGGCGAGCTCGTCGTGTTCATCTCCTACCTCGCCCAGCTCTATACGCCGGTCAACCAGATCACGCAGAGCTGGGGGCTGATCGCCGGCGCGCGCGTCGGCGCGCGGCGCTGCTTCGAGGTGCTCGACACCCAGCCCGATTTGAAGGACGGCACGCGCAGCTTTCCGCCGCAAGGCGCTTCGGGCGCCATCGAATGGCGGCACGTCGCCTTCCGCTATCGCGAGGAAATGCCGGTGCTCGAGGATGTTAGCCTCGCGGTCAAGCCCGGGACGCGCGTCGCGCTGGTCGGCGCGACCGGCGCCGGCAAGTCGACGCTGATGAGCCTCCTGCCGCGTTTTTTCGATCCGAGCGCGGGCGCGGTGCTGATCGACGGGATCGATGCGCGCGAATACCGCCTCAACGCCCTGCGCCAGCAGGTCGCCATGGTGCTGCAGCCGCCCCTCGTCTTCCCCATGTCGGTGCGCGACAACATCGCCTATGGCCGGCCCGATGCGAGCGATGGCGAGATCGAAGAGGCCGCGCGGCTCGCGCGCATCGATGGGCTCATCCGCTCGCTGCCCCAGGGCTATGACACGATCCTCGGCGACACCGCCACCCTGTCGGAAGGCGAGAAGCAGCGCCTCACCATCGCGCGCGCCATGCTGCGCGACGCGCCGATCCTCATCCTCGACGAGCCGACCTCGGCACTCGATGTCGAGACCGAAGCGATGGTGATGGAGGGGATCGGGCGCCTCGCCCGGGGCCGCACCACTTTCATCATCGCCCATCGCCTTTCGACGGTGCGCAGCGCCGATCTCATCCTCGTCCTGCGCGATGGCCGCATTGTCGAGAGCGGCAGCTTCGCCGAATTGATGCGCCGGGGCGGCGTCTTCAAGGAACTTTACGACACTCAGTTCGTCGACAGCCCCCAGGCAAGCGACAGCGAGGTCGCGACCTCTTCCGATCCTTCGTAAATCATCCGCAGCGCGACGAAGGCGACGATGCCGAGCCCGATCCAGGCGATCCAGCGATGCCGGCCGATGAGGCGCGCCATCACCTCGGACGCGACGCCCATTAGCGCCACCGACAGCGTCAACCCGGCGACCAGAACCCAGAAATGATCGCGCGCGGTGCCGGCGACCGCGAGCACGTTGTCGAGCGACATCGAGAGATCGGCGAGCACGATGCGAAGCACGGCGCCGCGGAAGCTTTTCGGCTTTGCGCGCGACCCGGGCACGGCCGTCTCGGCGGCGTCATCGGCGGTATCGCCCGATACCAGATCGCGATAGAATTTCCACGCCACCCAGAGCAGCAACAGCCCGCCCGCGAGCGTCAGCCCGATCACTTCGAGCAGCCGCATGACGACGCTCGCCATCGCGATGCGCAGCACGGTCGCGGCGAGAATGCCCCAGAGGATGATGCGCCGGCGCCGTTGCGGCTCGAAGCCCGCCGCCGCCATGCCGACCACGACCGCATTGTCGCCGGCAAGGACGATGTCGATCACCACGACCGACACGAAGGCGCCGAATCCGCCGAGGCTCACGCCGTTATCCGAGCAAAGGATTGCCGAGGCCGTTTCATCGCGTCGACGCCCTGTTCAATTTCGACGCTGCGCAGACGCCGGCGGCCGCGGCGCGACGCGACCCGCTCCGGCGCGGCCGGCGCGCCGCCTCTACCGCCGGCGGCCCTTCACGGGACGGCCTTCGCGTAGGGATAGATCAAATTGCCGGATTTGTATTTCTCCGGCGCCAGCACGGTCATGCGGGCCGGATCGGTGAATTGGTCGATCGTCTTTCCCGTGATGCCGTGATACTGCACCACCAAAAGCCGGCCTTCATTCCATTCGCCGTCCGCCCCGAAGGTCATGTCGCCCCATACCGTCTTGACCGTATGGGTGTGGAGGTAGGCGGCGATCTTGTCCTGATCAAGGCTCCCGGTCGCTTTCACCGCCTCGCCCAGGATTTGCACCTGCGCATAGGCGGTGGGCACCATGCTGTAGCCGAGCGGGTCGAGGCCCTCGGTTTTCGCTTCGGCCTGGTAGCGCTTCAGCACGCCGTCGATGCCGGGAAACATCAGCGTCGGCACCGGGATCCAGTTCTCATAGCCGACCACGCCGTTGAGCAGCGGGCCAAGCTGCATCTTGATCGAGACATTGTTGAGCCCGACGGTCGCGCCGCCGAATATTTTCGGCCGATAACCGATCTCGTTCACGGCGCGCAGGATGCCGACCGAATCCTGGGGATAAGAGGCGAGATAGAGGATATCGGGATTGGCGGCTTGAACCGCGCGAATGATCGGCGCGTAATCGGCGGTCGAAGGCGGGTAGGCCTTGTCATAGACGATCTTCAATCCCGCCGCGGCCGCGTTCTTGCGCGTCGCGGCCAGCACACCTTGCGAGAATTCGATATCGGCGCCGAGCAGCGCGATGGTCTTGGGCTTGGGATTTTGGCGCATGGCGACGGCGAGAAATCCCTCGGAGAACACCTCCGCCGGATGTGGCCCCGCATTCGTCATCGAGAAGTATTTGTTGTAGTGGAACTTGCTGTTGATGTTGATCGCCGACAGCCCGACGATCACCATCCCATGCTCCATCACCGTCGCCATCGCGGGCGCGGTCTGCACCGTCGAATAAGGGCTGACGATCAGATCCACCTTGTCGACGTCGATGAGCTTCGTGTAGATCGCGGGCACGTTGGCGGGGCTGCTTTGATCGTCGTAATAGACGAGCTTCACCGGCCGCCCCAGCAGCCCGCCCTGCGCGTTGATATCGCTTTCCCAAAGCTTTTGCGCGGCCAAGGCGACGCGGCCGGTATTCGCCAGCGAGCCCGTCAATGACATGCTGAAGCCGAGCTTGATCGGCTCGGCGGCAAGGGCCGTTTGCGCGGCGAGCGCCGCGACGACGCCCGCGACAAGCGCCGCAACCGATTTCCGTATCTTGCGCATCTCTGTCCCCCTCCCCACAGTCCCTCGGATCGCGCGAATGACGCCGCGCGATGCGGTTCTTTGCTGCCGCCCGGCAACGCTGCAACGATAGCGTGAAGCCTGCGCTGCGGCCATCAATTGTTAAGGCTTTGCCGCGACACTCGGCCTCGGTATTTGGAGGATGTTCATGGCGTTTCGCCGCCCTTCATCGGGGTTCGCCGATCCGCGTAGCGCTCGGCCGGCCGAGCCGAGCGCGACAGCAGGCGCAACACAGGTTATGCGGCCTTTGATCGCAACCGGGAGCGCCATGCGCGATCTGCCCAGCGACGATCGCGGCTTTCTCACCGAGGTGTTTCGCAGCCACGCCTTGCCGGCGGCTCTCGCCGAGCGACTGTTGGACCTGGCGATGGCGCCGGCGCATGCGCCGCGGCCCGTCGACCGCCTTGCCATCGCGCTCGCCTCGCATTTCAACTTCCTCGCGCTCGAGGAGGTGCTGCGCGCGCCGGTGCTGCTCTATGGCTCGCCCGGAAGCGGCGTCAGCACGCTGGCGGCAAAGCTCGCCGCGCGTTTCGACGAGCGGGAGGTGCTGGTGATCGCGGCGGGCGCGCACGACACGAAACAACTCGCCGACGATCTCGAGGTGCTGGACCTGCCTCTGACGCTCGCCGCGGACGCCATCGCCCTGCGCAAGGCGATGGGCTCGGCGGATGGACGCCTGGTCATCATCGACGGCGGAACCGGCACGCTTGCCGACGCAGCTTTCAAGCGCCGGGTGCATGAGTTTCGCGAGGCGACAGGCGCCGAAGGGCTCCTGGCGCTGGCAGCGGATGCGGGCAGCGACGAGGCGGCGGCTCAAGCCGCGGCGGCGGAGCGTCTCGGGACGCGGCGCCTCATCATCACCAAGCTCGACACGGTTCGCTCGCCCGGCGCGGTGCTGGCAGCGGCCGATCTCGGCAAGCTGGCCTTGGTGGCGGGCAGCATCGCGCCCAGCTATGCCTTCGGGATGCGCAACCTGACGCCCGAGAATTTGGCGCGGCGGCTCGCCGGTTCGGCGATGCGCGCCGAGCGCTGGCGCGCCGCCCCGCTTTAGGGCGCGTCACGCCGGCGGCGAGACCGGCGAGGTTCCTTTCCGCCGGCGGCGGCGATGGATCCGGTGGATCAAGTGGCCGACGATCAGGGCTAGAGCGAACAGCACGAGCAGGGTCTGGCTGAAGCGTTGCGCGACTTCGCCCAGCATGTGCCCGAGCGTATGGCCGCAGAGATAGCCCGCGCCGACAAAGAGCGCCGCCCAGAGCGCCGCGGCGATGAAATTCAAAATCATGAAACGGCGCCAATGCACGTGGCTGACGCCGAGCGCGAAGGACGAGAAGTTGCGCACGCCGTAGATGAAGCGGAAGGTGAGGATGAAGCCGGCGTCGTAGCGGTCGAGCCAGGAGAGCGCGCGGTCGACGCGCTCGCGCCACAGCGGCTGCCGGGCCAAAAGCCGGACGCCGAAATGCCGGCCGATCCAGAAATAGGTCTGGTCGCCGGCGAAGCTGCCCAGCGCCGCGGCAATCACCACGAATGGCCAGAAGAGCAGGCCTTGCGCCGCGGCAAAGCCCGCGAAGATGACGAAAGTCTCACCCTCGAAGAAGGTCCACACGAACGTCACCAGGTAGGACAACGTGCCGTGTTCGAGAATGAACCGATGAAAGTCCATTACTACGAGTCTCTCCTTCGCCAGGCGCTCGAACGCTGCAACTGGCGAGCGCCGACAGGGTCACGTCTCGCCAAGCCCGATTGATACAACCATGCCAGGAAAAGGTTAATCCCTCCGTCACCTGTTCCTTTGATCATTTTGAGCCATCTTAACGTCTGTTCGGCATTTGTCGCGTCCCCCTTCTGCGACAGGATTGCGTGCACTGCAGCAAATCTGCCGATCAGGCTTCCGCCGCGCGGGGTTTGGAGAGGCGGCCACGCTCGTCTATTCTCTTTCCATGAGTGCCGAGACCGCCGCCGCGCAAACCGCCCCATTCCCGCTGCGCTCCGTCCGGACGCAAGCCCCGATCATGCTGGTCAGCCTCGCCCATGGCTCGACTCACTGGGTGGTTGCGACCTTCTACCTGCTTCTGCCGTCGCTCAGCCGCGGGCTCGGCCTCGACTACACCGAAACCGGGTTCCTCGTCACCTCGCTCTTCATCGGCTCGATCATCGCCAACCTGCCGAGCGGGATTCTGGTCGATCTGACGGGCCGCCGCATCGGCATCCAGATCGTCTCCTTGCTGCTCTGCACCGTCTCGCTTGCGGCTCTCGGCATCGTGACCGGCTTTGCGGCGCTCTGCGCCTGCCTCGGGCTGTTGGGCGTCGCCAATGTGATGTGGCACCCCGCGGCGATTTCCTGGCTGTCGATCCGGCTGCCGAAGAATCGCGGCTATGCCATGTCGGTGCATTCGCTCTTTGCCAATCTCGGCGACGCCGCCGGCCCCGTGGCGGCGGGCTGGATGCTATTGAGCCTGTCCTGGCAGCACACGGCCGAGATCAATGCCTTGGCCTGCATCGCCTGCGCCGTCGCGCTGGGCGTGTTCCTCGTGCGCGGCGACAGCGATGCCAGCATGCCGCGCCGCCCGAGCGCCAAAGCCTATTGGTCGGGCCTCGCCCAGCTGCTGCGCGATCCCGCGCAGTGGAGCTTCTTCCTGATGGCGGGCTGCCGCACGCTGACGCAAACCGGGCTGCTCGCTTTCCTGCCGCTCTATCTCTCGCATGATCTGGGCCTCAGCCCTTTCGCCATGGGGCTTGCCATGATGGCGCTGCAGCTGGGCGGGCTCGTGGCGACGCCCTTTGCCGGCATCCTCTCGGACCGCATCGGCCGGCGCCCCATAGTCCTCGCCGGCATGGGCAGCACGACGATCGTCGTGATCGCGCTCACCTTCGTGCGCAACCCGATGATCTATGTCGCCTGCGTGTCGATCCTTGGTTTCTTCATGTATGCAACGCGGCCGGTGATTCAATCCTGGCAGATGGACCGTTCGCCGCCCCAGCTCGTCGCCTCGATGACCAGCGCGATGTTCACCGTGCAGGCGCTGATGTCGGCGACCGCGCCGCTCGTCGGCGGCCTCCTCGCCGACCGTTTCGGCCTCATTTCGGTGTTCTATTTCCTCGCCGCCTCGGTCCTTGCCGCCAATTTCCTCTGCCTCGCCATTCCGAAAACGGAGCACGGCGAATGAGCAAGCTTCCGCTCTCGCGCTTCAAGGTGATCGATCTGACGCGGGTGCGCGCCGGCCCGACCTGCGTGCGCCAGCTGGCCGATTGGGGCGCCGATTGCATCAAGGTCGAAGCAACCGCGGATGAGGGCTTTGGCGGCGAGCGGCACGGTCCCGACTTTCAGAACCTTCATCGCAACAAGCGCAGCATCGCAATCGATCTGAAGCAGCCGCAAGGCGTCGCGATCCTCAAAGCACTGGTGAAGGACGCCGATGTGCTGGTCGAGAATTACCGGCCCGATGTGAAATTCCGCCTGGGCATCGATTACGAGACGCTGAAGCCCATCAACAAGCGCCTCGTCTATGCCAGCATCTCGGGCTTCGGCCAGGATGGACCTTATCGCGACCGGCCGGGCTTCGATCCGATCGCGCAAGGCATGGGCGGGCTCATGGCGGTGACCGGCTTGCCGGGCCAGGGCCCGGTCCGCGCCGGCATTCCGATCGCCGACCTGACCGCCGGCATCTTCGCGGCGCAGGGGATTTTCATCGCGCTGCTGGAGCGCGAGGAATCGGGCGAAGGCCAGTGGGTGCAGTCCTCGCTGCTCTCGGCGCAGATCGCGATGCTCGACTTCCAGGGCGCGCGCTGGACCATGGCGCATGAAGTGCCGGGCCAGGAAGGCAACAACCACCCGACCAATATCCCGGCGGCGGTCTATCGCACCCAGGACGGCTACATCAACATCGCGGCCTCGAGCAATCCGATCTATACGAAGCTCTGCCAGGCCTTGGGCGTGCCCGAGATGGCGACCGATCCGAAATTCTCGAATTTCCGCGTGCGGCGGCAGAACCGCGACGAGCTCAACGCCAAGATCGACGAGCGCACCCGGACCAAGAGCTCGGCGGAATGGGTCGAGCTCTTGAACCGCGCGGGTGTGCCCTGCGGCCCGATCTACAAGATGAACGAGGTCTTCGCCGACCCGCAGGTAAAGCATCTCAAAATGGCCCAGGGCGTGGACCATCCGACCCTCGGCCGCATCGAGCTGGTGGGGCAGCCGATGTTCCTCTCGCGCACGCCCTCCTCGCTCCGCACCCCGACGCCCGAGCGCGGCCAGCACACCGACGAGATCATGACGAGCCTCGGCTATGACGCGGCCGCGATCCAAAAGCTGCGCGCGGAGAAGGTGATCGCGTAGGCGATCAGCTTCCGGGGCAGCTCACCCCCGTGCCGCCGAGGCCGCAATAGCCCGCCGGGTTCTTCGCCAGATATTGCTGGTGGTAATCCTCGGCGTAGTAGAAAGGCGGCGCGTCGGCGATCTCGGTGGTGATCGCGCTGTAGCCTTTCGCCTTCAAGGCCGGCTCGTAAGCCAGGCGCGACGCCTCTGCGGCCTGCTTCTGCGCCGGCGTGGTGGTATAGATCGCCGAGCGATATTGCGTTCCGACATCGTTGCCCTGGCGCATGCCCTGGGTCGGGTCATGGCTTTCCCAAAACGTCTTGAGCAGCTTATCGAAACCGATCTTCTTCGGATCGTAGACCACGAGC
>DATNGG010000080.1:0-22407 GCA_035605975.1 Allostellaceae bacterium
GTCGAGAGCCTCGGCATGGGGCTGCCGACCAACGCGGCGATCCCGGCGGTCGATGCCCGCCGCTATGTCCTAGCCCAGCTCGTCGGCCGGCGCATCGTCGAGATGGTGCGCGAGGATCTGCGCATGTCGAAAATCCTGACGCGCGAGGCTTTCGAGAACGCAATCCGCGTCAATGCCGCGATCGGCGGCTCGACCAACGCGATCGTGCATCTCTTGGCGATCGCGGGCCGGCTCGGCGTTCCGCTGACGCTCGAGGATTTCGACAAGCTTGGCCACGACATGCCGCTCCTGACCGATCTCATGCCGCATGGCCGCTTGCTCATGGAGGATTTCTACTATGCCGGCGGCCTGCCCGCGATCATCCGCGAGCTCGGCGATCTCTTGCATCGCGACGCGCTCACCGTCACCGGCAAGAGCCTCGGCGAGAACAACAAGGACGCGCCGTGCTGGAACCGCGAGGTGATCCGTCCCTTGGACAAGCCCCTGAAGGAGCGCGCGGGCATCGCCGTGCTGCGCGGCAATCTCTGTCCCGACGGCGCGGTGATCAAGCCCTCGGCGGCGATGACGCCGAGCCTCTTGAAGCATCGCGGCCGCGCGGTCGTCTTCGAGACCATTGAGGATTTCAAGGCGCGCATCGACGACCCGGCGCTCGATATCGACGAGAATTGCGTGATGGTGCTGAAGGGGGCGGGGCCCAAGGGCTATCCTGGTTTCCCTGAGCTCGGCAATCTGCCGCTGCCGAAGAAGGTGCTCAAAAAAGGCATCACCGATATGGTGCGGATCTCCGATGCACGCATGAGCGGCACCGCCTATGGCGCGGTGGTGCTCCATATCTCGCCCGAATCAGCGGTGGGCGGCACGCTCGCGCTGGTGAAGGATGGCGACATGATCGCGCTCGATGTCGAGCAGCGCCGCCTCGAGCTCGAAGTTCCTGAGGCCGAGCTTGCCCGCCGCCGCGTCGCCTGGAAGCCGCCCGCGTCCCATGCGACACGCGGTTGGGTCAAGCTGTATGAGGAGCATGTGATGCAGGCGCATCAGGGCTGCGATCTGGATTTCCTCACCGGCAAGAGCGGCGCCGCGGTGCCAAGGCCGGCGCACTGAGCGGGGTCCGGAGCCGAAGGGACCGCTTTTGCAAATTAGTCCCCTTCAGGTTCATCGAGCAGCCAAGGCACTGTCTCACAGCTGAATGCCAATTCCACGACGGGTAATCCCTTGAGACTCGGCAGTCTTGGCGCTGCCGCTTGCGACATCCACGTCGTGAACCCCGTGCCGAAGTGAATAGGGGGAAAATCTCCCGTTTCGTCTAAATTGCCGACGAAGTGATACCAACCTCCGTAATAGTGACGACCCGGCGCGAGTCGAGCGATGTGATAGACCTCCGCATCCTTATTAGGATCGATCCCCAACACTCCAAGCAGCGCGAGAAACTCCGACGGAAACACCTGAGGGCGGACCTTTCGAAAATTCCTACACCAGGCGCAATCGCAGCGATCCGCGCCGCCTCGTTCTATCTGGCTATAGGCTTCAATAGTAGCGTCGCGATCGGCGGTATACACCCAATGGCCGAAACTAGGCATGGTTAGAAGCCTTCCGCTTCAGCCAATCGAGCATGATGGCAGTCAAGCCGCGCGCCGCGTTCTTTTTTTGGCGGTTCTGTTCTTCGCCAGCCTATAGGGCCGCACCAGCACGCTCGCCGACATTTTCCATTTTTCCACCAGAAGCCAGATCATCGGCAGAGTGAGACGGCGCTTTCGGGTCAATATCTCGGATACGCGCCCGGATGAACCGACGATCTTCTCGAGGTCTTTCCTGGTGCGGCCCGAATTCTCCATCCGGGCTTTGATGGCGTCGATTGGATCGAGAGCGTCGTCCTCCCATTGAACGCGCTCATACGCATCCACCAGCGTCATGAGCAGGTCGAGACGTTCCCCTTCGGGGCTGCCGGGCGCAGCGCCCCATAGGCGCTCGATCTCCTCTAGCGCGGCTTGATGGCTGTGCGCGTCATGAATGGGACGGATAGGGGCGATCATTTCACTTAACTGCTCTTCCCATAAAGATTTACCGTAAGTGCGTCGATGCGATCATAGGCGGCGTGCGTCCCGATGAACTTGACGAATGCAGCTTGGCGTTGGAAATCGAAAGCGACGATGGCGCGGTAGGCATTTCTTTTCACCTTGAAGACGACGCGCTCGCCATTGAGCGGCGTCGCGGAAGGATAGCCGGCGAGTACATCCGCCATCTTGGTCCAAGTCGCTGCCCGTAAGCCTCGGGCTAATTCACGAACCGATTTGTCCGCCTCTGTATGTTCTTTTCCGAACCGGAGAAGGGTATTGGTGTTGAAGACGCGCATCCATGGCTCCGCTTGCCTGCCCGGGGCTCATGAGCGGCCCGCTCACAATTCCGGATCCTCCGAGAGTTAATAGAGCCAAGCATCGCCGGACCGGCGCGCCCAGTCGCTCTTATTGTGCCTCCTCCCGAATTGGGAGGCAAGCAAAATCTCCCAATTTGGGAGGCTAGGTAGCATGTGGCAACGCTATCCGATCGCCACCTTACGCTTCAGCCAATCGAGCGTGATCGCGATCAGGGTGGGATCGCCGGAGCCGAAATGGTTGCGGCTCTCGATGATATGCGCCTCGCAATTGGCTCCCGCCGCCTTGGCCATGGCTTCGGTTTCGGAGCAGGGAACGACGGCGTCCACACGCGGATGAATGAGAAGGAGCGGGCGCGGCGCGATCGCAGCGATCACATCCTCGGGGTTGAAGTCAAGCATGCTCATCGCCGTCTCGGCGGTGAAGTCCATCACCGCGCCCGGCGGCATGCCGGCGCGGTTGTGCTCGGGGATGAAGACGATGTCGAACCTGCCGAGCATCGCCGAGCGGCCAGTCTCGGCCTTGACGCGCTTGGCGTCTTCGAGCCGCTTGAGGAAAGCCTGCCACGCCGCCTCGTCGCGATACTGGAAGCGGAAGCGGCGTTCGCCTCTGCCGATCGCGCCATTGGCGGCGCAGAATTTGAGGCGCTTGTCCTTGGCGGCGGCGTAGACCGCCACCGAACCGCCAAGGCTTGCGCCGATGACGCCGATGCGGCCGCGATCGACCTCGGCCCGCGTTTCGAGGAAATCCACCGCATGGCGCAGATCGCTTACTTCTTCGCGGCAGATGACGCTGCCGCGCGCGCCTTCGCTCTGACCGCAGCCGCGAAAATCGAAGCGCAGCACGACATAACCTGCGCTTGCGAGCGCTTGGGCCAGCTCCGGATGCCCGGCGCCGCGGCAGGAGCCGCCGAAGCCATGGCAGAGGATGATCGCGGGGCGCGGCTGCGCCGTGCCCTCCGGCACATGCAGCACGCCTTTGAGGACGAGCCCGTCCGATTGAAACTCGATTGCCTGTTCCATGACCCTCAGGCCTTGGGCGTGAGCTTGCCGAAGCGCGTGCCGTAATCGATCGGCAGCACCTCACCGGTGATGAGATCGGGACCGTCGATGAACCAGCACACCATTTGTGCGATGTCCTCGGCGAAAGCGGTCTTGCCGACGGGCGTGATCTTCGCCATTTCGGCAACGCGCTCGTTGAAGCGCTGCTCGCCCAGGAGGTTCTTCATCCAGCGCGTCGCAACGAAGCCCGGCGCCACGGCGTTGACGCGGATCGTGGGTGCCAATTGTCGGGCAAGCGCGATGGTCATGGAATTGATCGCGCCTTTGGAGGCGCCGTAAGCGATCGAGCTGCCCTCGCCGTCGAGCGAGCCCAAGGCCGAGACATTGACGATCGCGCCGTTGCCCTGTTTCTTCATCTGCGGCACCACGGCGCGGATCATCTGATAGGTGCCGACGACATTGACAGCGTAAATCTCGAGGAAATCGGGCCCGTTCAGCGCCTCGAGATCGCCCGGCTTGGCGGGCTTGGTCTTGCCGGCGCTGTTGACGAGCGCGTCGATCCGGCCCCAGCGCTCGATCGCGGCGGCGGCCATGGCGCGGCAAGCCTGGTCGTCGGCGATGTCGGCCTGGTGCAAGAGCACATCGACGCCGCAACCGCGGCAGGCGGCGGCGGTCTCCTCGGCCTCGGCGCGGCTCTTCGTATAGTTGATCACGACGCGGCACCCTCGCGACGCCAGCAGCTTCGCGCTCTCGGCGCCGATGCCAGTGGCGGAGCCCGTGACGATGGCGACGCCGTCCTTGATGTTCACGCCTCTACTCCTTTGCCCGACACAAAGCCCGAGTGTGGCGCGGCGCGGCCTCTGTCGTAAAGCCTCGCGGCTTGCGCCTCGGCGAGGCGGGGTCTAGAGAGGCTTTCCGTGCCTAAGACTGCCGCAAAGGCAAGGGGAGGGGCGATGGCCGATCTTCAGCTCAGCATCGCGATGCAGCCCAATGCGCGCTCGCGCGCCGTGCTCGAGGGGCGCATGAAGCCCGAAGGGATCGAGCTGCAATTCACCGCGCTGCATCCGTCCGAAATTTTCTGGCGCCAGCTGCGCTTCAAGGAATTCGACGTTTCCGAAATGTCGATGTCGTCGCTGCTGATCGTGCTGTCGCAGGGTAATCGGGATTGGGTCGCGTTTCCGGTCTTCACCACGCGGCGCTTCTTCCATGCCGGCATCTGGGTGCGCAACGATTGCGATATCGACAGCCCGGCCGATTTGAAGGGCAAGCGCGTCGGCGTGCCGGAATATCAGCAGACCGCGGCGCTGTGGACGCGCGGCGCGTTGCAGCACGAATTCGGCGTTGCCCCCTCCGACATGGAATGGTTCATGGAACGGACGGAGGAGATCAGCCATGGCGGCGCGACCGGCTTTCGTCCGCCGCCGGGCGTCAAATTCAACCGCATCCCGGCGAGCGAAAGCATCGCCTCGTTGCTCTTGTCGGGTAAGCTCGACGCGGCGGCGCATTACATCGTCGGCAACAACGTCGTCGATCGCAGCAAGGTCGATCTCGCCGAGCACAAAGAGGTGCGGCTGCTCTTCGCCGACCCCGCTGCCGAGGCGCGGCGCTATTTCACCAAGACCGGCCTCTTTCCGATCAATCACGCCATGGTGGTGCGGCGCTCGATCGCCGAGCGCCATCCCTGGGTCGTGCTCAATCTCTACAACGCTTTCCTGGCCGCGAAAGAGCGCTGGCTCGCCTCGGTCAGCGAGGCGGCGCAGTCGCATCTTCTGTTGGGGCTGTTGCCGCCGGAAGCCGCGATGGCGTTGCGTCAGGACCCGTTCCCCTACGGCGTCGTCGCCAACCGCAAAGTGCTCGAGGCGATCGCGCAATACTCGCATGAGCAGGGGCTGACGCCGCGCCGGATGACGCTCGACGAGGTGTTTCCGGCGAATACCTTGGCGCTTTAGCGGCGCCTCAAGCGGCGTAGACCAGACCGAGCTGGATGCCGAAGCACAGGATCTTGGCAACGGTCATGATCCATTTCGCAAAGGCGTCGATGCCTGCTCGCTTGGCGCGCTCGCCCGGATGCACGAGGTAATAGCCGTAGCCTGGCAGCGACAGCTCATGCGCCCGCACCAGCGTGCCGCTCTTCAGCTCCGGCCCGACCAGCACATCGCTGCAAATCGCAATGCCCTGGCCGGCGATGACGGCTTCGATCGCATGCGATTCCTCGCGGAAGCTTAAATCCCACAGCCTGGTGGCGTCCGGGAAGCCGGGATCGACCGAGCGAGCTGTCGCGATCCACAGCCGCCAATCGGGCGTCGACGGGTCGGCGCGCAGCCATTCGAACTGGATGAGCGGATAATCGAGCAGATCGGCGGCATGGCGGATCGGCTTGCCCTTGGCCAGCAAGGCCGGGCTGCATACCGGGAAATAGCTCTCGCGCATGATCTCTTGCGCCGTCAGGTCCGTCGGCATGCTGCGCGCGTTGCGGATCGCGACATCGGCCTCGCCCGCGCTCAAGTCCAGCACGCCGTTGGTGCCGATCACTTCGAGCGGAATGGCGGGATGAATCGCGCGCCAGAGCGGCAGCCTGGGAACGAGCCAGCGGCTGGCGAAAGCCTCGGGGGTGGTTATGCGCAAGGTGCGAAATTCGGTTTTCGCCGATAAGGATTCGATGGCGGCAGCGAAAGCGTCGAGCCCGTTTCGCAACACGGGGAAGAGTCGTTCGCCCGCGGCGGTCAGGGAGAGCGGGCGCGGGCGGCGGCGAAACAAGCTCTCTTTGCAGGCGGCTTCGAGAAGGCGAATCTGGTGGCTGATCGCCGTGGGCGTGACGCCAAGCTCCGCCGCGGCTCGCTCGAAGCTCAAATGCCGCGCCGCAGCCTCGAAGGCACGCAAAGAAGCGAGTGGCGGAAGCTTGCGCATTAAAAAAGCATAGCTGAATTCAATTCATCCGACACCTGAGATATTCGATTTTGTCAGCCGTTGCGGGGGTGTGCGAGCATGCTTCCGCAGGCGTCGAGGTCATGCGCGGCGCGCGAGCGCGGAGGGACCGCAAGAAAATCATGGACACGACCAATCCGGTCACGACACAGGGCGCGGCGCCGATCTCGAGGTCCGATGCCGCACGCCTCAAGCAAAAATTTCGCGGCGATCTGGTCCTGCCGGACGATGCCGCTTATGCCGAGGCGCGCCGCGTTTGGAACGGTATGATCGACAAGCACCCGGCGATGATCGCGTATTGCGGCGGCGCCACGGATGTTGCCGCGGCAATTGAATTCGCCCGCACGCGGAATCTTCAGCCCGCAGTGCGCAGCGGCGGGCACAACGTCGCCGGCGCTTGCGTTTGCGATAACGGTCTGGTGATCGACTTGTCGCGCATGAAGCGGCTCGAGGTCGATCCCGTGCGGCGTGTGGTTCGTGCGGAAGCCGGCTTGAGCCTCGGCGAATTCGATGCGGCGACGCAGGCTCACGGGCTCGCCACGACGATGGGGGTCAACAGCGACACCGGCATTGCCGGGCTGACGCTCGGCGGCGGCTTCGGCAAGCTCGGCCGCGCGTACGGGCTCACTTGCGACAATCTCGTCTCGGCAGAGGTGGTCACGGCGGATGGCCGACTACTGACGGCGAATACGGTCGAGAATGCCGAGTTGTTCTGGGGCCTTCGCGGCGGCGGCGGCAATTTCGGGGTCGTCACCGCTTTCGAGTACCGGCTTCATCCGGTCGGGCCGAGGCTCTTGGCGGGATCGGTCGTTTACCCTTACGCCCAGGCGCGCGATGCCTTGCGCTTCCTTGCCGAATTCGCGCGCGCGGCGCCCGATGCGCTGAGCCTCGATGCGGCGCTGGTGACGACGCCCGCGGGCGAGCGCTTCTTCGGCATCTCGGCCTGCTATGCCGGATCGATCGAGGAAGGTTGGCGCGCTGTCGAGCCGCTGCGGACATTCGGCAGGCCGGTCGAGGATCGGATCGCGCCCATCCCCTATCTTCAGATCCAGGCGGCGGGCGATCCGATCTTTCCGCGCGGACGCCGCTATTATTGGAAGGCGCAATTCCTGCGCGAGCTCGGCGAGAACGCGATCGACGCCATGCTGGCGGCATTTCCGGGCGCTCCGTCGGTGTTCTCGATGCTCGTGCTGCAGCATGTCGGTGGCGCGATCGCGCGCGTGCCCGCAACTGCGACGCCCTATGTCAACCGCGACGCACTCTATGACTGCTTTCCGATCTCGATCTGGGACGATCCGGCCGCGGACGAGGCGAATATCCGCTGGGCGCGCGCGCTCTGGGACGCGATCCGTCCGTTCTCGACCGGCGGTGTCTATGCGAACAACCTTGGCGACGAGGGCGAAGA
Source organism: Allostellaceae bacterium (assembly GCA_035605975.1). Taxonomy (GTDB): domain Bacteria; phylum Pseudomonadota; class Alphaproteobacteria; order ATCC43930; family CGMCC-115725; genus CAIKMD01. Next base: position 7,701 of record DATNGG010000080.1, read on the forward strand.
GCGTGTCAAATCGGCTTTTGGCGCGAATTATCCGCGCCTCGCCGCGCTCAAGGCGCGCTATGATCCGAACAATGTCTTCCGGATGAACCAGAATGTCAGGCCGGCGCAGCGTCGCGAATGAAGCGGGGCGGACCGGCGACAGCGACAGCGGAGGAGGTAATGAATCTCTATTCCAAGCCGCTCGATTTCCGAAAATGGGTGGAGGAGCATCGCCATCTGCTGCAGCCGCCGGTCGGCAATGCGAAAATCTGGAGCGACAGCGATTTCGTCGTGTTCGTGGTCGGCGGGCCCAATGCCCGGACCGACTTCCATGACGATCCCTTCGAGGAATTCTTCTATCAGATCGAGGGCGATATCGTGTTGCGGGTGATGGATGAGGGCCGGCCGCGCGACATCCCGATCCGTGCCGGCGAAATGTTCCTGCTGCCGCCGCATGTGCGGCACTCGCCGCAGCGGCCGCAGCCCGGCAGCATCGGCCTCGTCATCGAGCGCAAGCGTCCCGAGGGCGTCATCGACGGATTCGAATGGTTCTGCCCCTCTTGCCATGCGCTGCTTCATCGCGTGGAGACCCAAGTGCGCGATATCGACCGCGATCTGGTGCCGGCCTTCGAGAAATTCTACGCCAGCGGCGATCAGCGCACCTGCCGAAGCTGCGGCACGGTTCATCCGGGGCGAATGGCGGCTTAGCCGGAAACCGCCGGCGGGATCGCGAATCGCCGCGAAATCGAGCTGGAGCCCGCGAAACCGGAGCGATCGGCGCGTGACGCTCCGAGAATCGATACTTCGGGCTAACGCTCTGGCGCTTTGAGGCTTTTGGCCAAAATCGCGAGTCGTACGCGAGTCGCCGGCGCGGGGCCGTTAAGCCTTCGTTAACCATTCTTCTCGCATTCCTAACAGCCTTGTGGATAAGATTCGAACCTTCCCAGGGGGTTAGGGCCATGCGTGCAAGTATTACAGCAGATATCGGCGAGGTCGTCCGATCACCTTCGCCCATGGCGCGAGCGGCGAGCCCGCCGAAATTGCCCAAGCGGTCCTGGTTCGCGCGCCTGATGCGCCGGCCCGAGCCGACGCTTTTTCACCGTTGTCTGGCGCTACATATTGCCAGCGCGACCGAATGGGACCCATCTCGTTCGGGGAGGTCCGAAGAATGAAGCCGCGGCGTCTATTGGAACAAGCCGAGTTGCATCTCGGCGGCGAGCTGGTCGACTCGCACGATCTCATCTTTGAATTTTATCCGAGCGCCGCCGGCGCCGGGCTCGAACCGGTGCTGATCGAGGATTGCGAGGCCGCTTGCCCCGCGCTCCTTTTGCCGTGAGGCTCGCGCGCGCTTAAAGCGCGCGGGTCGGCATCATGATCGTCCGCCACATATGCGAGGCGGGCGTGTCGTCCCAGCCCAGCCCTTCCTCGGGCTGGCGGAAATTGCGGCCGATGATATCGGTGAACTCTTCGAGTTGCGGATTGACCCCGGGCTCGAAGGCGTAGAGATCGTTCACGCAGATGAGCCGTGCGGTCATATACCATTTGTGCGCGCGCGCTTTTGCGTAGTCGCGCTTGATATAGGGCTCGGGCTCGAAATCCTCGCCGAACAGCCGGACATACATCTCGGGGTATTTGTAGCCGACCGATTCATCCGGAAAGAAGCGCAGCGCCTGATGCGCGCGGATTGCCCAGCTCACTTCCTCATCGACATAGGGTGCGATCAGCTGCGCGCCCCAATAGCCGTGATCGGAGCGGATGAAGCCGACGACGCCGATATCGTGGAGGAGGCAGGCGAGAATGATTTTCTCGTCATGCCCGGCCTTCTTGGCGAGATTGGCGCTCTGCAGAAGGTGATTGGTCGCGCTGCCGAAGCGCAGCCTGAAGAAATCCATCAGCGTCGGCTTTTCCGGCATCGGCTTGAGCCGCGGATCGGGGCCTTGCACGACATGCTTGCCCGGCGGTACCGGATCCTGAATCGGGCCGGTCGGATCGCGGTCGCCCGAGGTGAACAGCACGGAGCGCAACGGCACGCGCTCCATCTCCATCATCATGCGATGCTCGAGCGCGTCGGCGCGCTCGGATGCGCTCAGGGTTGCGGTTTGCTGTGCCATGATGTCCTCCGCGCGGGGCTCAAAAGCCGGCGAGCGGATGTTGCGCCAGGCAAGGCTCAAAGGCAAGCCGGCCCGGCAGCGGCCGCCCGGCCTCGTCGACGAGCCCCGCTTCGCGCAGCCGGTCGAGAACCGCGGTGAAATGCGCCGCCGCCTGCGGCCGGCCCGCGCCTTCGAGCCAGTTTTGATCGAGGAAGGAGGCCAGGCCCGGCTGGCCAAGCTCGACCTCCCAGAGCACGCCCAAAAGCGACGCCATGGCCTCTTCGCTCTCGCGCGCGATACCGAAGACGCATGCCGCGCGCTCAGCCGCTGCGCGATCGCCCGTCTCGGGGCCCGCACCCAGGCCGAAATCGATCAGGGCGCGGCGCGCGGGCGGCGCGATCTGGAAATGCGCCACCTCGTGCAGCAGCACATAGGCCTCGGTGGCGCTGCGCAGCGCGTATCCATTCCAGGCAAAATCGAGCGCCGGACTCCCCGGCAGGATGTCCATGCCGAAGCTGCGTGCGAGATCGAGCGCAGCGCGGTGATGCGCAGCCGCCGCCGCACCTTGCGCGCGATGCGCCTTGCGCTGGTCTGCGATGCGGGCAAAGACGGCGCGCGCCGGCGGCGCGAGCGCCGCGGCAAAGCGCTCGAGCAGAAGCGGGAGCTCGCTTGTCGCGATCGGGGTGAGGATCATGTGCGCCGCGGCGTTGCCGAACCCGGCATGAATTTTCGGACAGCTTTCATTTCGAGAGGAAGAACAATGCCTTGCCATGCCTGTCAAGGGCTGGTCTGGACAACGCCGAATTCTGCTGTTGCGGCGCAGCAAATCGCCGCGGAAATTTGATCGTCGGCGCGTCCTCGGCGTGCTTCCATCGAAGAAGCCATATCCTACTTATGGTCTTGCGGCAGTTGCGGATTCACCCCCGATGAGGCAGAGTTACGCGCCCCGCATGGTTCGGTACCGCCTGTGTCCCGGCCGGGATTTGTCGAGTGCTTCCGGTCGTTGCACGCGCATGGGGCGGGAGTGAAATGACGGACCGCGGTCGCAAGCGGCGAGTACGGCGCAGGGACGAAGCGGTGCGAGGAGAATAGGCTTGGAGCCCACCAATATCGCGGCCCCCGATTACTTCCACAAAGTTGTCGATTGTCAGTGGGCCTGTCCGGCGCATACGCCGGTTCCGGAATATATCCGCTTGATCGCTGCCGGGCGTTACACCGACGCCTATATGGTCAATTGGAAATCGAATGTGTTTCCCGGAATTCTCGGGCGCACCTGCGACCGGCCCTGCGAGCCGGCCTGCCGGCGCGGCCGGGTCGAGAAAGAGCCGGTCGCGATCTGCCGCTTGAAGCGCGTCGCCGCCGACAACAAGCACGACATCCACGATCGCCTGCCTGTCATCCCGCAGACGAAGAACGGCAAGCGCATCGCGCTCATCGGCGCCGGGCCCGCCTCGCTCACCGTGGCGCGCGATCTGGCGCCACTCGGCTATCACCTCGTGATGTTCGACGGCGATCCCAAGACCGGCGGGATGATGCGCACGCAAATCCCGCGCTTCCGCCTGCCCGAGACCGTGACCGACGAGGAATGCGGCTACATCACCGATATGGGCATCGAGCTGCGCTTGGGGCAGCGCATCGATAGTTTGAAGCAGCTGCTCGGCGAAGGCTATGACGCGATCTTCGTCGGCTCGGGCGCGCCGCGCGGCCGCGAGCTCGATATTCCCGGCCGCAAGGAAGCCGCGGCCAATGTGCATATCGGCATCGATTGGCTGTCGAGCGTTTCCTTCGGCCATACCGACAAGATCGGCAAGCGCGTCATCGTTCTGGGCGGCGGCAACACGGCGATGGATTGCTGCCGCACCTCGCGGCGCCTCGGCGGCGAGGATGTGAAGGTGATCGTGCGCTCGGGCTTCGAGGAGATGAAGGCGAGCCCCTGGGAAAAAGAAGACGCGATGCATGAGGACATTCCGATCCTCAACATGCTCGTTCCCAAGGAGTTCACGCATAAGAACGGGCATTTGACCGGCGTGCTCTTCGAGAAGGTCAAAGCGGTCTACAACGACAAGGGCCGGCGCTCGCTGGTGCCGACCGGCGAGCCCGATCAGCATTTCGAATGCGACGACGTGCTGGTCGCGGTCGGCCAGGAGAACGCCTTCCCCTGGATCGAACGCGATATCGGCATGGAATTCGACAAATGGGACATGCCGGTGGTCGATACCGAGACCATGCAATCGACCATCCCCAACGTCTTGTTCGGCGGCGATGCGGCCTTCGGCCCCAAGAACATCATTTGGGCGGTGGCGCATGGCCATGACGCCGCGGTCTCGATCGACAAGCTTTGCCATGGCGAGGATGTGAAGAAGCGCCCGCCGCCCGATGTCGCGCTCATCAGCCAGAAGATGGGCATCCATGAATGGAGCTACGACAACGACATCTCCAACGATCAGCGCTATCGCGTGCCGCTCCGGGAGAAAGTCGTCGCCCTCAAAGACGTGAAGCTCGAGGTCGAGTTGGGCTTCGATCAGAAGCTCGGCTATGCCGAAGCCGAGCGCTGCCTCAATTGCGATGTCCAGACGGTGTTCACGCCGAATCTTTGCATCGAATGCGATGCCTGCGTCGATATCTGCCCGATGGATTGCATCACCTTCACGGGCAACGAGGATGAAGCGCATCTGCGCCAGCATCTGAACGCGCCGGCGAAGAACCATACCCAGGACATCTATGTCTCGTCCGAATTGAAGACCGGCCGCATCATGGCCAAGGACGAGGATGTCTGCCTTCATTGCGGTCTTTGCGCCGAACGGTGTCCGACCGGCGCCTGGGACATGCAGAAATTCCTTCTCGATATGACGATGGCTGGAGCCGCATGCCGAAGCAAATAGAAGCGATCAACGATTTCGTCGTTAAGTTCGCGAACGTCAACGGTTCGGGCTCGGCGAGCGCCAACGAGCTGTTCGCCCGCTCGATCCTCCGCATGGGCGTGCCCGTCGCCTCGCGCAACATCTTCCCCTCGAACATCCAGGGTCTGCCGACCTGGTACGAGGTGCGCATCTCCGAGGCCGGCCATCTTGGCCGGCGCGGCGGCGTCGATCTGATGGTGGCGATGAACCCGCAGACCTGGGCGGCGGACGTCGCCGAGATCGATCCGGGCGGCTATCTCTTCTACGATTCGACCAAGCCGATGCCGCCGTCGAAATTCCGCGATGACATCAATGTCGTCGGCGTGCCGCTGACTGAAATCTGCAACCGCGAGTTCAAGGACCCGCGCCAGCGCCAGCTGTTCAAGAACATCATCTATGTCGGCGCGCTGGCGGCGCTCCTCAACATGGATGTGGCGGCGATCGAAAAGCTGATCGGCGAGCAGTTCCAGGGCAAGGACAAGCTCATCGCGCCCAACGTCAAGGCGCTGCATATGGGCATCGACTATGCCAAGACGCATCTGGCGCCCTTGGGATTGCGCGTCAAGACGGCGAATGCGGTCGGCGACCGCATCTTCATCGACGGCAACAGCGCCGCGGCTTTGGGCGCGGTCTATGGCGGCGCCACGGTCTGCGCTTGGTATCCGATCACGCCCTCGACGGCGCTCGCTGAAGCTTTCATGCGCTATTGCCGCAAATACCGGCTCGACAAGGAAACCGGCAAGGCGAAATACGCGATCGTCCAGGGCGAGGACGAGCTCGCCTCGATCGGCATCGTCATCGGCGCCGCCTGGAACGGCGCGCGCGCCTTCACCTGCACTTCGGGCCCGGGCGTCTCGCTGATGACCGAGTTCCTGGGCCTCGGCTATTACGCCGAGATCCCGGCGGTGGTGATGGATGTGCAGCGCGGCGGGCCGTCGACCGGCATGCCCACGCGCACGCAGCAGGCCGATCTCATCAGCGCCGCCTATGCGTCGCATGGCGACACCAAGCATCCGATGCTATTTCCCGAAGACCCGCATGCCTGCTTCGAGATGGCGGCGCTCGCTTTCGACATGGCCGACCGGCTGCAGACGCCCGTCTTCTTGATGCTCGATCTCGACATCGGCATGAATGACTGGCTGACCAAGCCGTTCCAGTGGGACGACAAGCGCAAGCTCGATCGCGGCAAGGTGTTGAGCTACGAGGACCTCCAAGCCGGCAAGGAATTCGCGCGCTACACCGATTTCGAGGGCGACGGCATCGGCCATCGCACTTATCCCGGCACGCATCCGACGCGCGGCAGCTATTTCACCCGCGGGTCCTCGCATGACCGCTTCGCCAAATACAGCGAAAACGGCACGGTCTATGTCGAGAACATGCAACGGCTGCTGCGCAAGTTCGAGACCGCGAAGAAGCTGATCCCGGCGCCGGTGCGGCGCGACGCCAAGGCCAAGACGAAATACGGCGTCATCTATTTCGGCTCGACCACGCCCTCGATGCACGAGGCGCTCGAAGCCTTCGACGCACAGGGCATTCACCTCAACGCGCTGCGGGTGAGGGGCTTCCCCTTCGCGCAGGAGGTGATGAACTTCGTCCTCGAGCACGAGCAGGTCTTCCTCGTCGAGCAGAATCGTGACGCTCAGCTCCGGACGCTGCTCATCACCGAGACCAATCTCGACCCGGCGCGGATCGTGCCGGTTCTGCACTATGACGGCACGCCGATCACGGCGCGCTTCATCATCGACAAGGTCGGCGGCCTCTTGAAGGCGCGCAATGTCGCGCCGTTACGCGAAGTCGCCCGGTAAAGGACAGTCCGAACCATGACCTACATTCCGAAGCCCAAGCTCCACCATCCGCAGCTTCCGGCCAACAAGCTCGGCTTCACCCATCGCGACTACGAAGGCTCGGTCTCGACGCTCTGCGCCGGCTGCGGCCATGATTCGATCAGCGCCGCGATCATCCAGGCCTGCTTCGAGCTCGATCTGCCGCCGCACCGCATCGCGAAAATGTCGGGCATCGGCTGCTCCTCGAAGACGCCTGATTATTTCCTTGGCAACTCGCACGGCTTCAATTCCGTGCATGGCCGCATGCCCTCGGTGCTGACCGGCGCCAACCTCGCCAACAAGGACCTGATCTATCTCGGCGTCTCGGGCGACGGCGACAGCGCGTCGATCGGCTTCGGCCAATTCGCGCACAGCATCCGCCGCGGCGTGAACATGCTCTATATCGTCGAGAACAACGGCGTCTACGGCCTGACCAAAGGCCAGTTCTCGGCGACCTCGGACCGCGGCTCGAAGAGCAAATACGGCGCCACCAACAATGACAGCGCGATCGACATGATCGCGATGGCGCTGCAGCTGGGCGCGACCTTCGTCGCGCGCGGCTTCTCGGGCGACAAGGCGCAGCTCGTGCCGCTGATCAAAGCGGCGATCAATCATCACGGCGCGGCGTTCATCGATTGCATCAGCCCCTGCGTCGCCTTCAACAATCATGTCGGCTCGACCAAGAGCTTCGACTATGTCCGCGAGCACAATGAGACGGTCAATCATCTCGACGTGATGGTCGAACACGAGCCGATCGTCGCCGATTATGCGCCGGGGACGGTCGAGCTGGTGACGCAACATGACGGCTCGGTGCTGCGCTTGCGGAAGCTCGCGCCGCATTACGACCCGAGCGACCGCATCGCCGCCATGACCTATTTGCAGGAGCGCGCGGCAGCCGGCGAGATCGTCACCGGCCTGCTCTATGTCGATCCGCAGGGCCAGGATTTGCACGATTATCTCAATACGGTCGCCCGGCCGTTGAACGAGCTCGACACCGCCGATCTCGTGCCGGGCTCGGCCGCGCTCGACAAGCTCAACGACAGCTTGCGGTAAGCCGGCGCAAAGAAAAGGGCCGCGGCAAGCCGCGGCCCAAGTTTAGGGAGGAACGCCCTGTGCAGGGCGCACCCCTATAACGTAAGTCGCGAGCGGGCTATTCCTAGGGCGGGGCCTTGCGGAATTTGCGCCGCTGCCGCGACATTTTCGCGCGGGGATACGGGGCCCGGATCAGCCGCCATAGAAGACGTTGTCACCCAGATCCTTCATCTCGAGGATGGCGGCGTCGGGGCGGCCGGCCGGCGGCTTGGCGAGATGCGCCTCGGTCACTTCGCCGACGACGATGTGATGATCGCCTTGCTCGACGATACTCGTCACTTTGCACTCGACCGCGGCGGCCGCGGCCTCGAGGATTGGCGCGCCATTCGCCCCTTTGCGGAAGGCTTGGCCGCTGATCTTGCCGTCGGCGAGCTGCGCCGGCTTGAAGAAGGTGAAAGCCAAGCCCTTCTGGTCCTTGCCCAGCATGTTGAGCGCGAAGGTCTTGGTGTTCTTGACGAGCGCATAGGCGCCGCTGTCCGTCTTGACGCCGACCGCCACCAGCGGCGGCGCGAAGGCGGTTTGCGTCACCCAGTTGACGGTGGCCGCGGCGATGCCGCCTTTGCCGTCATCGGCGGTCATGATGTAGATCCCGTAGGGGATCATGCGAAGCGCGGTCTTCTTGGCGTCGGCGTTCATTTTTTCCTCCTCGTGAAACGGCAGCCGGCGTTTATTTAGCACGGCGCCGCGCGCTTGCCACGCCTGCCAATCACCGATCCCGATCCACCGTGCCCGCGGTGATGAGCCGCGCCCCGCGCTGGAAGGTCACGTAAGACCACAGCCAGTTGATCGCGACGAGGATGCGGCTGCGAAAGCCGATAAGGAAATAGATATGCGCGACGCTCCAGACGAGCCAACCGAGCCGTCCCTTGAGCCTCACGCGGCCGAAATCGGCAATGGCATGGCCGCGGCCGATGGTGGCGAGGTTGCCGAGATCGCGATAGCGGAAGGCGCGCGGCGCCGGCCTGCCTGAGGCGCGCGCAGCGATCGCTTTCGCGACGTATTTGCCTTCCTGCTTGGCGACGGAGGCGATGCCGGGCAGGGGCCTGCCTTTGGAATCGCGCACCAGCGCCGTGTCGCCGATGACGAAAATCTCGGGATGTCCGGGCAGTGTCAGGTCGCGCTCGACCAGGATGCGCCCCGCCTTGTCGTGGGCGGCGGCAAGCCATTGCGAGGCCGGCGATGCCTCGACGCCCGCCGCCCAGATGATCGTGCGGCAGGCAATGCGCTCCGCGCCGAGTGCCACGCCGTCCGCGTCGCATTGGGTGACGGCGTGGCCCAACCGAACCTCGACGCCGAGCTTCTCGAGCGATGCTTTCGCCACCGCCGAGAGGCTTTCGGGAAAACTGGGGAGGAGGCGAGGGCCCGCCTCGATCAGGATGATGCGCGACATGGTGGTGTCGATGGCGCGGAAATCCTTGGCGAGCGCGACTTTCGACAATTCGGCGATCGCCCCGGCCATCTCGACGCCGGTCGCGCCGCCGCCGACGATCGCAAAGGTCATCAGCTTTCGGCGCTCGCTTTCGTCGGGCTCGTCCTCGGCGCGCTCGAAGGCGGTGAGAATCTTGCGCCGCACGCGGGTCGCATCGTCGATGTTTTTGAGTCCGGGCGCCAGCGCGGCCCATTCCTCATGGCCGAAATAGGCGTGGCGCGCGCCGGTGGCGATCACGAGCTGGTCGTAGGGCACTTCGCGGCCGTGGAGGAGAACCGCGCGGCGTGCCGTATCGATGGCGGTGACGCGGCCGAGCAGCACGCGCGTGTTCTTTTGCCGCGCCAGGATGCTGCGGATCGGCTCGGCGATATCGGCAGGGGAGAGGCCGGCCGTCGCGACCTGGTAGAGGAGCGGCTGAAAGAGGTGGTAATTGCGCTCGTCGATCACCGTGAGCCGCACCGAGGCTGACGCCAGGCCGGTCGCTGCCCACAAGCCGCCGAAGCCCGCGCCGATGATGACGATGTGCGGCGGGGCTGCTGCCGCCGCGTCCCCCGCGGCCTGTTGCGGGCTCGGGTCCGGGAGCGTCTGCGTGCTCATGTGATCCATGTTTGGTCTCCGGCGGGTCTTGCAAGCATGAGGCGCTCGATTCGTGGATGACCACGCCGTCGCGCGGTTGCCACGGGGGCCGGGCGCGTGAGAGGATGCGCCGCGCGCCCTCGGAAAAGCGCCCGCACGCTGCGATGGAATTCAACCAAGTTCGATATTTCCTGACTCTCGCCAACACGCTCAATTTCACGCGTGCGGCGGAATCCTGCAATGTGACGCAGCCCGCCCTGACGCGCGCTATTCAAAAGCTCGAGGACGAGCTCGGCGGCCTATTGTTTTACCGCGAGCGCAACCTGACGCAGTTGACAGAGCTCGGTCAGCTGATGCGGCCGTTCCTGGAGCAGACCAGCGCCGCGGCGCAAGCCGCACGAGAGCAGGCGCTCGCTTTCAAGCGGCGCGACAACGCTCCCTTGCGGCTGGGGCTCGATCATTCGATCGCGGCCGTGGTCCTGCGGCCAGTCCTGGGCGAACTCGCGGCGCGGATCAAGGGATTTGCGTTGTCGATGCAGGAAGCGTCGAGCCCCGAGATTTATGGTTCCCTTCTTGAGGGTGCACTCGATGCAGGACTCGCCGTTGCCGAGGCTCTCGTCCCGGAGCGGCTCAATCGCTGGAAGCTTTACGACGAAAGGATCGTCGTTTTGTGCCCGCCGATGCACGGTTTTGCCGGGCTCGACGCAGTTCCCATCGCGCGGCTTGCGCAGGAACGGATCCTTCGACGCGACATCCCCGATTGGGCGATTGCCCATACGATCGAACCGCTCGCGGCGGCGTTGGGGATTCAGTTGCAGATCCAGCATTCGGGCTCGCAGGAAGACCATCTGCACGAGATGGTCAAGGCGGGGCTCGGTATTGCTTTCGCCGGGGAATTTCAGCCGGTTCCAGCGGGACTGGTGGCGCGCCCGTTCGCGGAGCCGGAAGCGAGCCGCGGGGTGATGCTGGTTGCGGCCGCCGGGCGCCAGCATGGGCCCGGCGTTGCCGGATTCCTGAAGCTGATGCGCGCACGCGAGTGGAGCGCCGAGGCGACGGCTCGCCACGGGCATGAAAACGATAACCCCGATCGATTGGCGGTGCGGGTAACTTCTGCGCCAAACTGACGAACGGACAAAGGACAGCGAGCAGCGAGCGAGAGATGGCGCTGAAGGACGAGCTGGAAAAGCAGCAGGGCAGGTGGCCGGCGGCCGCTCACGCCGCTTATGAGGAGCTTGTCCGCCGCCTCGGCGCGGCGGAGACGGCGGAGCGCGCCTTAAAACTCGGCGACAAAATTCCCGATTTCGCGTTGCCCAATGCCGAGGGAAAGCTCGTCGCCTCGGACGAGCTTCTGGCGCGCGGGCCGCTTGTCATCAATTTCTTCCGCGGCGATTGGTGTCCCTTCTGCCGGCTGATGCTGCAGGCGCTCGACCGCGCATTGCCGGCGATCACGGCGGCCGGCGGCCAGCTCGTCGCGCTCTCGCCCGATACGGGCGGGCGGCTCGCCCGCGCGAAAAAGCGGCTCAAGCTTTCGATCGATCTCCTCGCGGATGTCGACAACGGCGTCGCGCTCGCTTTCGGTGTGGCATTCCGCGCGCCCGAACCCTACCGCAAGCTCATCGCCTCTTTCGGCACCAACCTCGCCGAGCGCCACGGCAACGACGCCTGGATCATTCCCATCCCGGCGACATATGTCGTCGATCGAGAGGGCATCGTCCGCTATGCCTTTGTCGAGCCGGAATTTGTCCGCCGCGCCGAACCTGACGACATCGTCGCGGTGCTGAAGCAGCTTTCTTAGGGAACGCGCCGACGGCTCAATCCGCCCGCAGCTGCTGCCGCAGCGAGCGCAAGGCGCGATGAACGTTCACTTTGAGCGCCGCGATGGAACGGCCGGTTGTTTGAGCGGCTTCGGCGAGCGAGAGCTCGCGCAAGCGCAAAAGCTCGATGGCTTCGCGCTGCTGGCGCGGCAGGAGTGCGACCGCACGGCCGAGCGCGTCAGCGGCGGCATGGGCTGCGTCGATCCCGCTCGAGCTCGGATCGGCGATATCGGCATAGCCCGAGCCAAACTCGGGTTCGGAAAGCTCGAAACGCGCGGAACGATAGCGACGGCGCAGCGCATCGATCGAACGGCGCCGTGCGATCGCGGCGAGCCAGGGACGAAAGGGCCGTGCCGGATCGTAGGTGTGGCGCATGCGGTGAACCGTCAGGAGCACCTCCTGAACCACGTCTTCCATCCGGTCGGGCCGATGCTGGGCGGCAACGATGGCGCGGATATAAGGCTGGATGGCCCGCAACAGCCGGTCGTAGGCGGCGCGATCGCCTGCTTGCGCCCTGGCCATCAGCTGCGACCAGCACCCATCCTCCGCGTCGGCTTCGCTGCACGGCGCGTGGCGGCACAGCACGAAGGTGCTCCCGCCCGAAGGCATTTCGATGGTGTCCGCCGCGGTGTTCATCGCTCCCCGGTCCCGCTTCTTCGATGCGGATCGATTGTGCGGCCGGAAGAGCGCTCTTGGACAATGCCAAGTCGTTATGGTTTCGATGACCCGCACCTATCCGCGCGAGCGGCAAATCTTTCCACCGGACTGTAACCGTTTTCTCCCGGCAGCGAAGTTCCAGGCACGGGCGATCGTGTTCCGATCGATCCGGACACCAACCCGAGACCAGGAGGAGAGATCCCATGAAAGTCCGTGCCACGAAGACCGCGCTTGCCGTTGCTTCGGTTCTCAGCGTCATGGCGGCGCTGCCTTTGACTGCCCGTGCCGAGGGGCCGCTTCCCGGCCAGGACGGCGCCGATACATCGCTCGGCCAAGCCCTAAGGGCTGATCCCTATGTGCTGATGGTGATCTCGCAGCGCGGCGTGATGACCGAGCGTGAGGTCATGCCCAATGTTGCGGCCGAGCTGATGAAGCATGCGAAGCCGCTCACCGGCGCGATGGTGCTGGTGCATGGCGGCAAGGCCTATATCGTCGAAGACATGACGATGAAGAACGGCCAGATGCTCAGCGACACCTTCACCGTGCCGCTGGCGCAGACCTTCTGATTTCGGAGGAGACGCAAGGCGGTCCCAGGGACCGCCTTGCGCTCGGAGGCTTGCGGCTATTCCGCCGCGACGCTGATGACCGATTTGTCGTAATCGCCCGAGCCGAGATTGCCGTCCGGGAAAATTCCGCGCTCGGCGATCCAGCGCTGCGATTCCTCGAACACCGCGCGGGTGTAGGGCTCGAAGACGATGCGCTCGCCGGGGCCCCAGCGCCGCGTGTCCATCATCGCATGGAAGCGGGTGGGGAATTCCTTCTTGTAGTAATGCGTGTAGAGCTCGGGCCGCAAATCGATGTCGCGTTGCGCCTGGCGCAGCGCCGCGAAATATTTGCGCACATCGCTGGGATCGGGATTGCCGTTGATGGTCGCGGCCATCATGAAGGTGGAATCGACGATCTTGCGGAAGCCGAGCTGCTCGAGGAAGTAGTAAGGACCGCTGAACACCGACACGGCTTGCGATTGCCGGTCGAAAAGCCGCTCCATGCGGCTGAACAGCAGGCCGTCATTGAAGTTGAGGTTGATGTCCGAGAGCGGCATGAACTGCTCGAGCGCCTGGATGGTCGCGTAGTGGCTGCCCGACTGATAGCCGACCGAGATCGGCACGCCGGCCAAATCCTTGGGCTCTTTGATGCTCGATTCCGGCGCCACGAACACGCCCGCCGGCGAGACGGAGTAAGCGTCGGCATAGAGCTTGCCGTGGCCCTGGCTCGCCGCGACATTCACCGTCCAGTGGCACGCGCCGCTGACATCGCAGGTGCGGCCGGCCTCGATGGTCTGGAACGCGCCGACCTTGTTGCCGAGGTGATGCGCCGCGCCGCTGGTCGAGGGCATCGTCTCCTGGAAGACGTAGTCGAGGCCTTCGGCGGCGAAATAACCCTTCTCCTCGGCGACCCATTCCTGGAGCCGGAAATGCGGGCCGATGACGAATTTTCCCATGGTTTCCTCCTTTGGGTTTGCGTTTCGATCAGCAGCAGGCGTTGACGAAGCCGGGATCGCCATGCTCGGCGACGCGGCGGGCACGGATCATCTTCACATGCGCATCCATTAGCTGGCGCGCCGCGGTCGGGTCGCGCGTCTCGATGAGGCGCGTCAGATCGCGATGCGCCTGCAGCACATGCTCGGCGACATCGCGGGTGAGGGTGGGGTTGCGCGACGGCCAGGAGACATGCTGCAGCGATTGCAGCTGCACGACCAGCGCGCGATTGTGCGAGGCGGCGGCGACCGCGAGGTGGAATTCGGCGCCGTTGGTGGTGAAGCCCGTCACATCCTCGAGCAGATGCTCGGCCTGCGCGTTGAGCGCACGCAGCCGCGCGAAATCTTCCTTGGTCGCGTGCTCGGCCGCGAGCTCCGCGGCAAGGCACTCGACCGCGCGCTGCGCGTCCATGATTTCGGCGACATCGGTGCCGATGAGCTCGAGCTGCACGGCGAGGGCTTCGGCGATGCGGCGCGGATTGCCTTGGGCGATGCGCGCGCCGCCGCCCGAGCCGACCCTGATCTCGACAATGCCCATGGCCTCGAGCGTCCGCAGCGCATCGCGCGCGACGATGCGCGAGACGCCCATGCGCGCCGCGATCTCCTTCTCGCCGCCGAGATGATCGCCGGGGCTGAGGCGGCGCTCGAACAGCGCCTGGCGCACCTCGGCGACCAGCTGCGCCGATAAGGTAAGGCTTCGGCTTTCGAGCGTAAGCTCTTGGCCAACCTTACGATTTTCGAAAAGCGGGTGAACCGGCATACGCCATCATAGCAGGCCCGGCTAAGATATGAAAGATATCATCTTTGCCG
>DATNGG010000081.1:0-40360 GCA_035605975.1 Allostellaceae bacterium
GCTGATGAGTTTCATAATAGCCGTTGATCGCCAAAATATAATCGCCCACCAGCGTCGTCGGCTCCATCGAAGCGCTTGGGATCGAAAACGGTTCCCAATGCGTATGCGGAACAGGCAAGTCCCTGCTCTCGAGGACAAGGACAAATCCTGCATAGACCAGAAATCGCAGCCACCAGCGGCGTAGGCCCGATTGGAGGCGTCTCCATGGTCTGGTTTCCCAAAGAAGGTGCGTCGGCCATCGTCCGAAACTCAGTCCGTGAAATCGAGTCCAATCGCCTCGTAATGCGCGCGGTCCTCGGCCCAATCTTCGCTGACGCGGACAAAAAGGAAAAGATGCACCCGGCGGCCGAACAAGCGCTCGATCTCGGCACGCGCCGCTTGACCAATGAGCTTGATCTGCGCACCGCCCTTGCCGAGCACGATCGCCTTTTGGCTGGCCCGCTGGACATGGATCGTCTGCGTGATCTTCACGCTGCCATCCGAGCGCTCTTCCCAGCCCTCGGTCTCGACCGTCGTCGCATAGGGCAACTCCTGGTGAAGCTGCAGGAAGACCTGCTCGCGCGTCGCTTCCGCGGCGAGCATGCGTTGCGGCAAATCCGTCAACTGGTCTTCCGGAAAGAGCCACGGCCCTTCCGGCACGGCGCCGGCGAGATGATCGAGCAGATCGTCCGTGCCGTCGCCGAGCGTGCTCGAAATCATGAAGAGCCGCTCGATCCGATAGGCCGTCCGCAAGCTTTCCGTCAAAGGAAGCAAGACCTCGCGCTTGACGAGATCGATCTTGTTGAGCGCGATGAGAAAGGATCGACGCGCCTCGGTCAGGCGGTCGAGGATGGCGCGCGAGCCGTCATCAAGCCCGCGCGCGGCATCGATGAGGACGACGACGAGATCGGCATCCTCGACGCCGGCCCAGGCCGCCGCGACCATGGCGCGGTCGAGACGGCGGCGCGGCGCGAAGATGCCCGGCGTGTCGACGAAGATGAGCTGGGCGGCGCCGCGCAGCGCGATCCCCAGCACGCGGCTGCGCGTCGTCTGAATCTTGGGCGTGACGATCGACAATTTCGTGCCGACAAGCCGGTTGAGCAGGGTCGACTTGCCGGCATTGGGCGCGCCGACCAGCGCGATATAGCCGCAGCGGCTCGGATCGCTCATGGGGCGACGGCGAGCGCCGCGAGGGCGGCGGCCGCCGCCGCCGTCTCGGCGGCCCGTTTCGAGGAGCCCGAGGCGGTCGCCGGCTCTTGCCCTTCGACGCTGACGCTGACCGTGAAGCGCCGGCGGTGCGAGGGACCTTCGGTTGCGACCGTGCGATATGCGGGAAGCGGCAAGCCTCGCGCCTGGGCCCATTCCTGAAGCGCCGTCTTGGGATCGCGCGGCGGTTTGCCCGCCGCCGCGAGCCTCGGCTCCCAGCGCCGCTCGACGAAGTGCCGTGCCGCCGCCGCGCCGCCATCGAGATAAAGCGCTGCGATCACCGCCTCGCAGGCATCGGCCAGTGTGCTCGCATTGTCGCGCAATCCGCTCGACTCCTCCGAGGGCGAAAGGACGAGGCACTTGCCCAGCCCGATCGTCTTGGCGACTTCCGCCAACGCCTCCCGCCGCACCAGATGCGCATGGCGCCGCGACAATTCGCCTTCCGCCTCGGTCGGAAAGCGATGCCACAGCATTTCGGCGACAATGAGACCGAGCACGCGGTCGCCGAGAAACTCGAGCCGTTCGTAGCCGCGCGGCGAGCGGCCATGTCGCCGCACTGCGCTCGGATGGGTCAACGCCTCGATCAGCAGCTCGCGGTGCGAGAAACGATGATCCAGCGCGTCCTGAAGCCGGCCCAGGCCGCCCTGGGGCTCACCCATTTCAATGGATGCCCGAAAACAGCCGGCTGTAGCGCACGGTGAAGGGCCATTTCCACACCTCCCACCAATGCGCGTAGCCGTTGGTCGAGAAGAAGATGAATTCGGCGCGGCCGACGATGTTCGCCGCCGGCACATAGCCGACACCGCTGTCGGGATCGCGGCTGTCGGCGGAGTTGTCGCGATTGTCGCCCATCATGAAATAGGTGTTCGGCGGCACCGTGAAGACCGCCGTGTTGTCGAGCGGTTGGTCGTCGCCGATCTCGATCGTGTCGTGCTGATAGCCGTTCGGAAGCGTCTCGATGTAGTGGATGTAGGTCGAGGTGCGGCCGTTTTCATCATAGAAATACGGGCTGATCTGTTGGCGCTTCACCGGCTCGTCATTGATGTAGAGAATTCCGTTCTTCATCTGAATCCGGTCGCCGGGCAATCCGATGATGCGCTTGATGAAATCGACCGACGGATCGCGCGGCAGCTTGAAGACGGCGACGTCGCCACGGTGCGGCGGGCGGAAAAATACCCGTCCCGAGAAGAGCGGCAGCCCCAACGGCAAGGAATAGCGGCTGTAGCCGTAAGAGAATTTCGACACGAACAGGTAATCGCCGACCAAAAGGGTCGGCACCATCGAGGCGGAAGGAATACTGAACGGCTCGTAGAAGAAAGTCCGAATAAAAATCGCGATGAGAATCGCGTAAACAATGGTCTTGATCGTCTCGCCGATTCCGCCCGAGGTTCTACTGGCCATCAAAGACGCTTTCTACGTTACTACAGGATTTGTATTTGAGGCGGAGCTCCGGTCTCGGCCGAAGCTGACTTAGCCGCCCGCGCGTTTCGAAGTCAAGTGTCGGGGGGCGAGTCGCGCATCACCGGCCCGATGCGGCCGGAACGGCGCTGATGAGGACGAAGGCGCTGGCGAAAGGGATTTCGTCGGTGAGGCTCACATGGATGTCGGCCACCATCCCGGCCGGGGTCATCGCCTCGAGCCGCTTCAACGCGCCGCCGGACAGCACCAGGGTGGGCCGGCCGGAGGAGAGATTGACGACGCCGAGATCGCGCCAATAAACCCCGGCGCGGAAGCCGGTCCCGAGCGCCTTCGCGCAAGCCTCCTTCGCCGCATAGCGCTTGGCGTAGCTTGCCGCCCGGTTGGCGCGCCGCTCCGAGCGGCGCTGCTCCTCCTCCGTGAAGATGCGGGAGACGAAGCGGTCGCCATAGGTTTCGAGCACGCGCTCGATGCGGCGAATATCGATGAGATCGCTGCCGATGCCGAGGATCATCCTGCCGCTCGACCTGCTTCGCCCTCGCCCGCGCGCGGAGCATTCCTTGCTTCCTTCATCAAGGCAAGCATGCGTTTGATCGCGCGGTCGAGCCCGGTGAAAATTGCCTCGCCGACAAGGAAATGGCCGATATTCAGCTCGACGATCGACGGGATGGCGGCGATCGGGCCCACGGTTTCGAAACCGAGCCCGTGGCCCGCATGGCATTCGAGGCCGAGCGTCTCGGCAAGCCGCGCCGCTCCGAGGATGCGGCCGAGCTCGTGCGAGCGGCGCGCGCCCTCGGCCTCGCAATAGGCGCCGGTATGAAGCTCGACAACCGGCGCGCCGAGACGCTTTGCCGCTTCGATCTGGCGCTCCTCGGGATCGATGAACAGCGACACCCGGATGCCGGCCTCGCTCAGCCGGGGGATGAAATCCCCGAGCCGCGCCGCGCCGCCGACAAGATCGAGCCCACCTTCGGTGGTCAGCTCGCTGCGCTTTTCGGGAACGAGGCAAGCGGCATGCGGCCGGTGCCGGCGCGCGATCTCGAGCATTTCGGGCGTTGCCGCCATTTCGAGATTGAGCGGCAGGCTCAGCTCGCCAACCAGCCGCGCGATGTCCTCGTCTGAAATGTGGCGGCGATCCTCGCGCAGATGCGCGGTGATGCCGTCGGCCCCTGCCCGTTCGGCGAGAATTGCGGCGCGCACCGGATCGGGATGCTTGCCGCCGCGTGCGTTCCGGATGGTCGCGACATGATCGATGTTGACGCCGAGGCGCGACCGCCTCTTCTTCGCAGCTGCCAACCTAGCCTCGGGCGCGCTCGACCGAATTGATGACCGGCGTCGCGCGCAACGCCGCGATGATGTTGGTGAGATGGCGCAAGTTCTGAACCTCGATATCGACGAGAATCTCGAAGAAATCGAGCGAGCGGTTGGTAATCTTGAGGTTGGTGATGTTGCCCCCGCCCTTGCCGATTACTGTCGTCAGGCTGCCGAGGCTTCCCGGCTCGTTGTCGAGCGTGACGTTGATGCGGCCGACATGCGCTCCGGCCGAGGCGTCGTCGTCCCAGGCCACGTCGAGCCAACGCTCCGGCGTCTCGGCGAAGGTCGCAAGGGTCTCGCAATCGATCGTATGGATGGTGACGCCCTTCCCGGTGGTGACGATGCCGACGATGCGGTCGCCCGGAAGCGGGTGGCAACAGCCGGCATAGTGCAGCGCCATGCCCGGAATGAGACCGCGGATCGGAACCGCGTTCTCGCCCTTCTTGCCGCGCACTGCCGCCAGCGGCACGACCTTGGCGACGCGCGCATCGGGCTTCGGCGGGTGGAGCGCGTGGACGACCTCGCGGCCGGTCTGCAAGCCCTCGCCCACCGAGACATAGAGATCGTCCGCCGTCTGGCAGTTGAAGGTTTGCAGGATCTCGCCCAGCGCCTTCTCGGCGAAGTCATGGCCTTCCTGGCGGAAGGCTTTCTGAAGGATAGCCTTGCCCAGATCGAGATATTGCTGGCGCTGCTGCGTGCGCACATAGCGGCGAATGCGCGCCCGCGCCTTGCCGGTGACGACGAACCGCTCCCAGGTCGGCGACGGCGTCTGCGCTTTCGAGGTGACGATGTCGACCTGATCGCCATTCGCGAGCGTCGTCCGGAGCGGCACGAGCTTGCCATTGACTTTGGCGCCGACGCAGGTGTCGCCGATCTCGGAATGGACCGCATAGGCGAAATCGACCGGCGTCGACCCGCGCGGCAACTCGATCAGATCGCCTTTCGGCGTGAAGCAGAAGACCTGATCCGAGAACATTTCGAGCTTCGTGTGCTCGAGGAATTCCTGCGGATCGGAGGCATGCTCCAGAATATCCAGCAACTCGCGCAGCCAGCGATACTGCCGGGTCTCGGTGCGCGGCGACGCCGATTGCTTGAAGACCCAATGCGCCGCGACGCCCAGTTCCGCGACCTCATGCATGTCGCGCGTGCGGATCTGCAGCTCGATCCGCTGCCGCTCGGGACCGATCACGCCGGTATGCAGCGAGCGATAATTGTTCGGCTTCGGCGTCGAGATGTAGTCCTTGAAGCGGCCCGGGACGACATGATAGTGGCTGTGGACAACGCCGAGCGCGTGATAGCACTCCTCGACCGTGTCGACGACGACGCGGAACGCCATGATGTCGGACAGCTGCTCGAAGCCGACATTCTTCTTCTGCATCTTGCGCCAGATCGAGTATGGCGATTTTTCGCGGCCCGAGAGCTCGGCCCGAACGCCGCCGGCTTTGAGCGTTTCGCCCAGCTCGCGCAGGATGCGCGCCACCACGTCGCCGCCACGATCCTTGAGGAAGGCAAGGCGCGCCCGGATGCTCTCGCGCGCATCGGAATAGAGCTCGCCGAACGCCAGGTCCTCGAGCTCGTCCTGCATTTCGTGCATGCCGATACGCTCGGCGAGCGGCGCGTAGATCTCCATCGTTTCGCGCGCGACGCGCCGGCGCTTGTCGGGATCCTTGACGAAGCGCAGCGTGCGCATGTTGTGCAGCCGGTCGGCGAGCTTCACCAGCAGCACGCGGATATCCTCGGACATGGCGAGGACGAGCTTGCGGAAATTCTCCGCCTGCTTCGTCTGGTCCGATTGCAGCTCGAGGCGCGACAGCTTGGTGACGCCATCGACGAGGCGCGCGATCTCGACGCCAAACAATTTCTCGATCTCGCCCAGCGTCGCGAGCGTATCCTCGACCGTATCGTGGAGGAGGCCGGTGATGATCGACGCGCTGTCGAGCTTCATCCCCGAGAGGATGCCCGCGACTTCGACCGGGTGCGAAAAGTAGGGATCGCCCGAGGCGCGAAGCTGCGCGCCATGCGCCTTCATCGAGAACACATAGGCGCGGTTGAGCGCGTCCTCGTCGGCGTTCGGATCGTAGGCTCTGACCCGCTCCACCAGCTCGAATTGACGCATCATGACGGCGCGCCCTTCGGGCGACCCGCTTGTTGCGGGGGCGGCGGCGCGGGAAAGCAGGTCGCCGCCTTGCATTCAGCTACTCGCTGTCGTTATCGCCCGCTTCAGCCTCGCCGCCGGGCAGATCGGGCATGACGTCCTCGCCAAGAGCCTCCGCATCGCCGGTCTCCGAGAGCACGTCTTCTTGCAGCTCGGCATCGACGGCGGCCTCTTCGATCTCGTCCTCCTCGCCCTCGCCGAGCGGCGCGAGGTCGGCCGCCCAGTTCGCCGGCGCACCGATCTCGATGTCGTGGTCCTCTTCGGGCTCGTCGATCTCGACGTGTTTCTGCATCCCCTTGATCACGTTGTTTTGCAGCGTGTCGAGCGGGATCGTCTCCTCGGCGATTTCGCGCAGCGCCACCACCGGTCCCTTGTCATTGTCGCGATCGACCGTCAGCGGTGCGCCGCCCGCGATGTCGCGGCCGCGCTGCGCCGCCAGCAGCACCAGCTCGAAGCGGTTCGGAACCTTGAGGACGCAGTCTTCCACAGTGACGCGGGCCATCTACGCCAGTCTCCAGCAAGAATATTTCAAGACTCTGAATATATGAGCCAGGGGCCCGTCCCGCAACAGGCTTGGCGGTCAATCTCCGGCGATTTCAAGCATATCCAACGGTTTCACGGCGCCAAAGGCGCGGCGATCTGATCGTCAGGCAGCTTGGCAATGAGCTCCGAGACGGTCTCGCCCAGGACCGGGTGGCGCCAGCCGGGCGCCACATCCCTGAGCGGCAGCAGGACGAAGGCCCGCAAGTGCAGGCGCGGATGCGGCAGGACGAGGCCGGGGGTGTCGAGCACCCGCCCGTCATAATCAAGCAGGTCGAGGTCGAGGCTGCGGGCTTCATTGCGCGCGGCGCGCCGCCGCCCGAAACCGTGCTCGACCTTGTGCAGAAGCGCCAGCAAGTCCATCGGCGCGAGCGACGCCTCGAGATGGGCGACCGCGTTGACGAACCAGGCCTGATCGGAGGGCGGAACGGGCGCGGTGCGGAACCAGCGCGA
This sequence comes from Allostellaceae bacterium, assembly GCA_035605975.1. Taxonomy (GTDB): domain Bacteria; phylum Pseudomonadota; class Alphaproteobacteria; order ATCC43930; family CGMCC-115725; genus CAIKMD01. The sequence continues at coordinate 7,064 of DATNGG010000081.1, forward strand.
GCGGGCGACGATCCTGACGCCCGAGGCCTCGAGCTGGGCGAGAGCCGCTTCGAGCGTCGCGATCGGCGGACCCGCCGCGCTGGGCAGATTGGCGCCGAGACCCAGGAGAATCATGGCGGCGATGATATCCGTCCGGCGGGATCAGAACCCCTCGGTCCCGCCCCAGGCCCATTCGTCGATCGGATGGAACACCTCCTCGAGCGCGGGCTGCCTTTTGATGAGCCCCTGCTCATAGGTATAGCGAAGCGCGGTTTCGACGTTGTTGCGATTGAGCGCGCCGAGCCCGTACTGCCAAGGGTCGCCTCCCAGCAGCGCGCTCTGCTCCTCCCAGGCCGCGGTGAAGAAGGCCAGCGGAAGAATGCGCGGGTTGCGCAGATGCTGCAGCGCCATTCTCTTCGATTCGTTGAAGGCATAAGCGAGATTGGCCGGGACCCAGGGATGCTTCTCGACGATCTCTTGCTTGATGATCAAGGCATGCATGATCGGGAAGATCTTGGTCTTTTGGTAATAGTCGATCTCGGCTTGCTTGTAGTCGGGGAAGAGCCGCGCAATCCGCCGATCGCCGGCCAGCAGCGATTGGGGATAGCCCGCCGACATCATGGCGTCGATCTCGCCGGCGAGCAGCCGGTCTTCGATGCTCGGGCCGCCGTCCAGCACCTCGATCTCGAAACCTTGCTGCTTGGCGAAAGGAATATCGTGCGGCCGATCAGTGTACCACGTCACATCCTTGTGCGAGAGCCCATAGTGCTCGCCGAGGGTGCCGCGCAGCCAGGTGCAGGCGGCCGCGAGAAACCCGCCGGCCGCGCCGAACTTTCCGCCCCTCAAATCGCTCGCCTTGGTGATCCCCTTTGCCGCGTTGACGAAAAGGAAGCCGTGGCGGAAGCGACGATGAAGAAAGATCGGCAGCGCGACATAGGGATGGCCGCGGCCGCGCGCCATGTAGTAGCCGCAAAGGTTGAATTCGCCCGCATCGCACTCGGCATTGCGATCGAGCCGCCAATGGCGGTCGCGCGAGGAGGTCGCGCACAGCATGGTAAGATCGATCCCGTCGGGCTCGATGCGTCCCTCCTTGAGAGGCCGCACGATTTCATAATCGCCGCAGGTCAAGGTGAGTTTCAGTTTCGATGGCATGATCGCGCCCCGCTTGGTTGCAGCGCCGGCAGAGTCGCGGGCGCATCGCTCGTCGCTTTGCTGTTAACCAAACCTAATGCCCCGCACGGCGAGGCGTGCTTGACGACCAGCCGATCATAGCGGCTAATCTTCGCCGTATTGAATGAATTTGCGGAGTGGTGGGGAGTTGTTGGTATGCATTTTTATCCCGAGGAACGGGTCGCGCTTTTCATCGATGGCGCCAATCTCTACGCAGCCGCCAGGGCCCTTGCCTTCGACATCGATTACCGACGTTTGCTCGAGTTGTTCGGCAGCCAAGCCCGGCTCATCCGTGCGTTTTATTACACGGCGTTAATCGAGGATCAGGAATATTCGCCGCTGCGTCCGCTGGTCGATTGGCTCGACTACAACGGCTACACGATGGTGACCAAGCCGACCAAGGAATACACCGACGCGACCGGCCGCCGGAAAATCAAGGGAAACATGGATATCGAGCTGGCCATCGACGTGATGGAAATGGCGCAGACGCTCGACCATGTCGTGCTCTTCTCGGGCGATGGCGATTTTCGCCGCCTCGTCGAGGCGGTGCAGCGCAAGGGCCTGCGCGTTTCGGTGGTTTCGACGATCCGCTCCTCGCCGCCGATGATCGCCGACGAGCTTCGCCGGCAGGCCGATGTGTTCATCGAATTGCAGGACCTCGCCTCGCGGATCATGCGCGCCCAGACTCATCACCGCGACCACCAATATTCCGACGGCCAAGCGTGAGCGCTGGCGCCGAGGGTCCGGGGCGGGATTGCAGCCTTTGCCCTCGGCTCGTCGCGCTCCGCGCGGCGCAGCGCCGTGAGCACGCCGATTGGCACAACGCGCCGGTTCCGTCCTTCGGCGCGCTCTCCGCATCGCTGCTGATCGTCGGGCTGGCGCCCGGCCTCAAAGGCGCGAACCGCACCGGCCGCCCGTTTACCGGGGATTTCGCCGGCGATCTGCTCTATGCGACGCTCGGCAAATACGGCTTCGCGCGCGGGACCTACGCCGCCGCCAGCGATGACGGGCTGTCGCTGATCGATTGCCGCATCACCAACGCGGCGCGTTGCGTTCCGCCGGAAAACAAGCCCACGCCCGCCGAGATCGCCGCCTGCCGCGGCTTCCTGACGGCGGAAATCGCCGCGATGCCGAACCTCAAAGCGATTCTCGCCTTGGGCCGGATCGCGCATGACGCCGTCCTGACGGCGCTCGCCAAGAAAAAATCGCTGTTCGTCTTCCGCCACGGCGCCGTGCACGGGATCGCGGACGGACTCATCCTCGCCGACAGCTATCATTGCTCGCGCTACAACACGAACACGGCCAAGCTCACCACCGAGATGTTCGAAGGGGTGTTCGAGGCGCTGCGGCGGCGGATCGCGGCTTAATCGCCCTATTCGCCGTGAGCGCGCAGGATGCGCGCACGGCTGCGCTGCCAGTCGCGCGCCTTCTCGGCTTGGCGCTTGTCGGTCTTGCGCTTGCCTTTGGCGATGCCGAGCTCGATCTTGGCGCGCCCGCGCTCGTTGAAATAGACCGACAGCGGAACGATGGTGATGCCGTCGCGCTTGATCCCGCCGAGAAGACGATTGAGCTCGCGGCGATGCAAGAGGAGGCGCCGCGCCCGCCGCGGCTCGTGATTGAAGCGCGACGCCGCATATTCCGGGATATGGGCGTTGACGAGAATCAGCTCGTTGCCGCGCTCGGCGGCATAGGCTTCGGCGATACTGCCCAAGCCGCGGCGCAGCACCTTCACCTCGGTTCCGGTAAGCTCGATTCCCGCCTCGATCGTGTCTTCGATGAAATAGTCGTGCCGCGCCCGCCGATTGAGCGCGACGTACCGCTCGTCGCCGCGCAGAGCCATCAGATATCGCTCAGTTGAGCACGCCCGCGGAACGCATCGCGGTACGCACGGCCTCTTGCGCCTGCGCGCTCGCGGCGACGAGCGGCAGGCGAACCTCCGCCGTCGACCGGCCAATCAGCGAGCAGGCATATTTCACCGGGCCGGGGCTGGTTTCGACGAAGAGCGCGTCGTGCAGCGGCGCGAGCCTCGCATTGATCTTCATCGCCGCCTTCGCATCGCCCTTCCGCCATGCCGCATGCATGTCGGCGCAGGCGCGGGGCGCGACATTGGCCGTGACCGAAATGCAGCCATCGCCGCCCTGCGCGAGGAAAGCCAGCGCCGTCGCGTCCTCGCCGGAAAGGAGCGTGAACGCGTCCTTGATCGCGCCGCGCGTGCGCAGCGGCCGGGCGAGATCGTTGGTCGCGTCCTTCACGCCGACGATGTTCGGCAGCTTGGCAAGCCGCGCCATGGTGGCAACCGACATATCGACGACGCAGCGCCCCGGGATGTTGTAGATGATGATCGGCAGATCGACCGCGTCGCTGATCGCCTTGTAGTGCTGATAGAGGCCTTCCTGCGTCGGCTTGTTGTAATAGGGCGTGACGACCAGCGCGGCATCCGCGCCGGCCTCCTTGGCATGCCGGGTCAGGTCGATCGCTTCGGCGGTCGAGTTGGAGCCGGCCCCGGCGACCACCGGCACGCGGCCGCGCGCCACCTCGACGCAGAGCTCGACCACGCGCTTGTGCTCGGCATGGCTCAAGGTCGGCGATTCGCCGGTCGTGCCGCAGGGCACGACACCCTCCGTACCCTGCTCGATCTGCCAATCGACGAAGTCCTGAAACGCTTTCTCGTCGATCGCTCCGCCGCGGAACGGCGTGATGAGCGCAACGAGCGATCCCTTCAGCATGGCCAGCCTCCACCGATGCTCTCTGGCGCGTCAACGATAGGCCAGGGCGCCCAGGCGGGCAATATTGGTCAACAGTAAATTAATTGTTTCGCCGCAAGTTGCAGCTGCGATATCGTGGCAGCGGTTCGGCGGCGAATGAAGCTAAAACTCGCTTTTACTCTTTGGTTGGCGCTGTTTCTTGCGTGCCGTTGCGGCGCGCCCGCACATGCTGCGCTGACGGAGAGCGATCGCCGCGTCTATGCCGAGGCCTTCACGGCGGCACAACGCGGCGATTGGGCGCGCGCCTATCGCCTGGCGGCGACGGCGCATGATCCCCTTCCCGCCACCGCCCTGCATTGGCTCCAGGCCAAGGAAGCGAATTCGGGCGCGAGCTTTGCCGCGATCACCGGATTCATCGCGGCGCATCCCGATTGGCCGGCGCAGCGGGTGCTGCTCGAGCGGGCGGAAGAGGCGATCGGGACCGCCACCGACGCGCAGCTGAATGCCTGGTTCAAAATCCATCCGCCCCACTTGCCGGTCGCACGGCTCCGCCAGGCCCAGATCTGGATGGATGCGGGACGCAGGGACGATGCGGTTGCGCTGATCCGCAAGGCGTGGATCGAGGGTGATTTCACCGCGGTCGAAGAAAAGCTGATGCTGCAGCGCTACCGGGGCGTGCTGCGCGAGGAAGACGATGTACGCCGCCTCGACCGCTTGATCTGGGACGGGCAGACGCGCGAGGCAACCCGCATGCTGCGCCACGTCAGCGCCGGCGAAGCGGCGCTGGGCCAGGCGCGCCTGGCGCTCGCCGAGATGAGCCCCGGGGTCGAGGGGCTGATCGCGCGGGTGCCGGCGCAGCTGCGGAACGATCCCGGGCTGCTTTATGAGCGCCTGCGCTGGCGTCGCCGCAATGATCTCGACGACGACGCGGCGGCGATTCTCGAGCACGCGCCCGCCAATCTCGAGCGGCCCGAGGCCTGGGCCGCCGAGCGTCTCATGCTCGCGCGCCGCCTGCTGGATGACGGCCAGAAGGAGCGCGCCTATCGCCTCGCCGCCGATCATCACGTGTCGAGCGGCCAGAACTTCGCGGAGCTCGAATTCCTCGCCGGTTGGATAGCCTTGCGGGTGCTCGACCGGCCGCAGGTCGCCTACAACCACTTCGTCCGGCTCTACGACACGGTGAAGCTGCCGATCAGCGTCGCGCGCGGTGCCTATTGGGCGGCGCGAGCGGCCGAGGCGATGCACCAGACATCCCTCGCGGAGGCGTGGTACAGCAGCGCCGCACCGCAGATGACGACCTATTACGGCCAGCTTGCCGCCGCCCATCTCGGCATCATGGGTCCGGCCGCGGCGTTCAAGGAGCCCAAGCCGACCAAGGACGAGGTGGCGGCTTTCGAGCGCAACGAGCTGGTCGCGGCGGTGCGGGATCTGGCGCAGATCGGCGATCAGGACGACCTCATGCCGTTTCTGCGGCGCTTGACCGCGGAGCAGCAGACCGCCGCGGGCTTTGTCCAGGTCGCACGCCTCGCGCGCGCCGTCGATCGTCCCGACATCGCCGTGGTGGCCGCCAAGCATGCAAGCTATGCGGGCGTGACGCTGCTGGAGGACGGTTATCCGTTGGCGAAGCTGCCGCCGGGCGGCAGCATCGAAACCCCGCTCGTCTTGGCGATGACGCGGCAGGAGAGCGCCTTCGACCGCGGCGCCGTCAGCGGCGCCGGCGCGCTCGGCATGATGCAGCTGATGCCGGCGACCGCCAAAAAGATCGCCAAATCCCTGCATCTGCCGTTTTCACGCAAGCGGCTGACGCATGACGTCGCTTACAACGTCACGCTCGGCCGCGCTTATCTCGACTCGCTGATCGACGATTTTTCAGGCTCCTACGTCCTGGCGGTGGCGTCCTACAATGCCGGTCCCTCGCGCGTCCACCAATGGATGCGCGACCACGGCGATCCGCGGCGCGGCGACGTCGACATGGTCGATTGGATCGAGCGCATTCCGTTCTCGGAAACGCGCAACTACGTGCAGCGCGTGCTCGAGAATCTTCAGATTTACCGGCTGCGGCTCGACGCGCATTTGCCGGGGTTTTCCCTCGCCAGCGACTTGAAGCGCTGATGAACGCTCCGCGCGATCTGCCCGACGCCGGCGCGGTGCGCGCGGCGGCGGCGCGGCTTGCCGGCCAGGCGGTGCCGACACCGTTGCTGTCCTCGCCGCTCCTTGATGCGCAGCTCGGCTGTCGGCTGCTGGTCAAGGCCGAATGCCTGCAGCGCACCGGCTCGTTCAAGTTCCGCGGCGCCTATAACGCGCTCGCGCAGCTCGGCGCGGAAGAGCGCCGCGCCGGGGTGGTCGCCTATTCCTCGGGAAATCATGCGCAGGGCGTCGCCGCGGCGGCGCAATGCCTCGGCATTCCCGCCGTGATCGTCATGCCGTCCGATGCGCCGGCAATCAAAGCCGCCAACACACGCGCCTATGGTGCGGAGATCGTCTTCTATGACCGCTATCGCGAAAGCCGCGAGGCGCTGGCCGCGGGCATTGCCGCGAAACGCGGCGCGACGCTCGTGCCGCCCTTCGACGATGCCCGCATCATTGCGGGCCAAGGCACGATCGGCCTCGAGCTGGCGGAGCAAGCGGCGGCGGCGGGCGAGACGATCGATGTCGCCCTCGCGAGCTGCAGCGGCGGTGGGCTCATCACCGGCTGCGCGCTCGCTTTGGCCGAGGCCAGCCCCGGTACCAAGGTCTTCGCCGTCGAGCCCGAGCAGCTCGACGATATGCGCCGCTCGCTGCTGGCGGGCAAGCGCGTCAGCAATGATCCCGAGGCGCGCTCGATCTGCGATGCGCTGCTGTCGCCGAGCCCGGGCGAGCTGACCTTCGCCCTCGCCCAGCGCCTCCTCGCCGGCGGCGTCGCGGTGAGCGATGATGAGGTCCGCAACGCCATGCGCGTGGCGTTCGAGGCGCTGAAGCTCGTGCTGGAGCCGGGCGGAGCGGCGGCGCTCGCCGCAGTGCTGGCAAAGAAGCTCGCTCTCGACGGCAAGACCGTTGCCGTCATCGCCTCGGGCGGGAATGTCGATAGCGCGGCGTTCGCGGCCGCGCTCGCCGGTCAGTGACCGGCTTCCGCGACCTCGACCGTCTCGGCCGCACTGCGCAGCGTTTCGATCTGAGACGAGAGCTGCTTGGTGTCGGCCGACGCCGTCTCGTCGCGCTCGACGCGGCGGCTGTAGCCCTCGAACACCGCGCCGGGCTCGATGCGCATCGAGCAATAGACGATATCGGCGGTGACATGGGAGGACCGGCCGAGGATGACGTCAACCGCAACCAAACGGCCCGACAGGGCGCCGTTGATGACCGCGGTTTCGGCTTCGACGGTCCCGCTCACCGAGCCGCCCTCGCCGATCGTGATCTTGGCCGCCGTCAGATTGCCGGAGAGCGCGCCGTCGACATGGACTTCGCCCGCGCAGACGACATCGCCCTCGACGCGGAATCCATCGCTCAAGATCGACGGAGCAAGGTGGCGCTGAGAATGGGCGCCGCCGCTATTTGCCGCTGATTTGAACCACATTCTTGCCTGCTTCCATAAACTTCGCCGGATCGAGCGGCGTCCCGTCTACGTCAACCTCGTAATGCACATGGGGTCCGGTGCTGCGCCCGGTGCTGCCGAGCTCACCGATGACGGTGTGGGCGGCGACCTTCTGCCCGCGGGCAACGAGGATGCGGTGCAGATGCGCGTAGCGCGTGACAATTCCGTGACCGTGATCGATTTCGACCATGCGGCCATAGCCCTCGCGAGTCCCGGTGAAGATCACGGTGCCGGGGCCGGTGCTGTAGACATGGCTCTTATAGGGCGCCGCCAGGTCGAGGCCCGGATGAAACGACGCGCGGTGATTGATGGGATCGGCGCGCGGGCCGAAATCGCTGCGCAGCTGGTACTCATCGAGCGGCGATCGCAGCGGCAGCACCTTCGCGAGGCGCTTGAGCTGCTCCTGCCGGCTTTTCTCCAGCTCGGCGGCGCGCGGACCGTTCAGCGCGATATAGGGACCGCCCTGCCCCTCCGACGAAGACGCGTTGAGGCTGCCGACCAAGCGGTCGATATCGAGGCCGGTCGAGGCGAGCAGCTTCTCGAGCTCGGACGAACCGGCACGCGCATGGGGCGTGCCGGCGCTGTGCTGCGGCATCGGCGCCACCACGTCGGGCTCCGACTCCTCCGACGCGCTGGCCTGGCCCGTGGCCGGACTCGGCGCGGTGCGCGCGGGCTCGGTCGCGACCTGCTTCTGCGAGCCGGCCTTCGCGTCCGACGCCGCGCTTTGCTGCGCGAGCCGATCGTTGGCGGACTGGAGCTCCGTCTGCAATTGCTGAATGCGGTTCTGCAGCGTCGTGCGCTGCGCCTCGGAGCGCCGCAATTCGGATTTGTTGTCGTCGAGGCTCTTGGCGAGCTGGGACAAATTGCTCGCCTTGCTATTGAGCGCTTGTTCGGCCTGCTTGGCGTGATGCTCCGCTTCGTCGCGCGCCTGCTGCAGCGTCTTGGCGCGCTGCGCCAAGGTCCCGAGCTCGGTGCGGAGCTTGTCGTTGTCGGCCGTCAGCGAGGTCAGCTTGTCGCGGGTTTGCTGATAGCGCGTCGTCGCGTCGGTGTAGTTCTGAGTCGCCGCAGAGAGGTCGTGGTGCATCTGCGCCATTTCCGAGCGAAGCTGATCGAGGCTTTGCGAGTCGGGCGATCCGGCGGTTTGTGCCGGCGCGCGCGCGGCTTCGATCTGGTGATCGACCGCCGTATGGAGACGCGTGAATTCGACCGCGAGAAACGCAACGCCGCCGACGGAGGCAAGGCACGCCGCAAGCACCGTTGCCTGCAGCCAACCAGGCAGCGCGATATGCCGGACACCGCCGGAGCTCTTTAAGAGAAGCTGCCGTTCGGGGAAAAGCTTTTCCCCGAAGATCCGCGACACGCTTGCCACTCGCCCCCCGCTACCGTTGCTCAACTCGGCGCTGCCAAAGCCTCACTGAGAGACAATGCACCGCCACCGATCGCGGCCCCCTAGGGGCACCCGGCGAATGGATTGCCTCTCCGCTTGCACCGTCAACCGTTCTGGAAGCCGGCTGAACTACCGCAGTCGCAGTCAAAACTTGGACTGCTTCCATTCACCATAAAAAACCCTACAGAGTCGTTAAAACCATGGCAAGAAATTTCGAATTGGCCAAAATCGCTAACAACAGTAATGAAATCTGTCCTTGTGATGACGCGATTGCGACGACTCGCCACGGTTTCATTTGCGATGGATTTTGGGAGGCGCGAGAGCGCACGCGAAATCGAGACTTGGCAAGCACAAGCGCGCTGGCTTTGATGCAACGCATGGAGCCTCTTTCCGCCGCGCCGGCCCCGACTTCGATCGCGCTCGACCAGCTCGATCTCGGCATCGCGAGCGCGTGGCGACTGCGCCCGAGCGGGCTTTTGACGGGCTCGACCGCAATCGCCGCAAGCGCCAGCGGCGACGGCCTGCCGCTCGCCGGCAGCGCGACCGTATTCACGCTCGTCGAATTGCTCGCGCGAACGCCTGGCGGAATCGTCGCGGCACTCGCCCCGTTGCGGCGATTCCAAAATTGGACCGCGCAGCAGCCGGGGGCAGCGCGGCAAGACATCGAATCGCAGTTAAGACGTTCGAGCGAGTCGCGCGCGCCCTTTGCCGGGCTTTCCCTCGATCGGCCGCGCATCATGGGCATCATCAATGTGACGCCTGACAGCTTTTACACCGGGACCGGCGCCGACCCGGCGAAAGCCATCGCGCTTGGCCAGTCAATGATCGAGGCCGGCGCCGATATTCTCGATATCGGCGGCGAATCGACCCGTCCGGGCGCCGCCGCCGTTTCGGAGGCGGAAGAGTTGCGCCGCCTCGAGCCGGTGGTCCGAGCGCTCGCCCCTCTCGGCGCCGTCATCTCCGTCGACACGCGCAAAGCGGCGGTGATGGCGGCGGCGCTGTCCTGGGGCGCGCGCATCGTCAACGATGTCGCGGCGCTCGAAGGTCCGGGAAGCCTCGAGACGGTCGCGCGCAGCGACGCCTCCGCCGTGCTGATGCATATGCAGGGCGAGCCCGCCACCATGCAGCAAGGGCCGCGCTACGACCTCGCCTCGCTCGATGTCGCCGATTATCTCGAAGCCCGCATCGCCGCCTGCATCGCAGCGGGCATCGCGCCGCACCGCCTCGTCGTCGATCCGGGCTTCGGCTTCGGCAAGAATGTCGCGCACAATCTCGAGCTGCTCGGCCGCTTGTCGCTCCTCCAGGGCCTCGGCTGCGGCGTGCTCGTCGGCCTGTCGCGGAAATCGACCATCGGGCGGTTGAGCGGCGCATCGCTGGAGGAGCGCTTGCCCGGATCGCTCGCGAGCGCGCTCTACGCGCTGAGCCAGGGGGCGCAAATCCTCCGCGTTCACGATGTCGCCGAAACCCGCCAGGCCGTCGCAGTATGGCGAGGCATCGCGGCGGGCGCTTGAATTATCGCCGGCGGCGCTCGAGCACGACGCCGACGCTTTCCGTTTCGGGATAGACGTCGAGCTTCTCGACCACGATCCGCACCGAGGCGACGCGCACATCGGCGAGACACAGCGTCGCGATGCGGTCGGCCAAGGTCTCGACCAAGTTGATATGGCCGGCCTCGGCGATCCCCTTGATGCCGGCGACCACGGTCTCGTAATTGACGGCCTCGGCGAAATCGTCGCGGCCCGAGATGGCGTCGGCCACCAGCAACTCGGCATTGACGCGAACGCGGCGGCGCAAACCCTTCTCGCGCGGATAAATGCCGATGCTGCAGGGAACCACGAGATCGCGCACGAAGACGCGATACCGCTCGGCCTCTTCGTCGCGCAATTCATTTTCCGGACGCGCGATCGCCCACTCTTTGCTCATCGCGCGGAGCATGCCTCAGCCCCGGACGGCACGCAATGGGGCCGGCCCGCGCGGCGCTCTCGGTGCGACGAGCGCCGCGCGGCCTATCGCCTTACGACGCGGCCACCATGCGATTGACGAGCGTGCCGCAATACTGCACCTCGATCTTCACCTCATCGCCGGGCTTCAGGAACTCGCCGCTGTCGCCGCGGCCGGCGCCGACGCCCGCGGGCGTGCCGGTCGCGATGATATCGCCCGGCCGCAGGGTGAGCTGGTGGCTCAACGCCGCGATCTGCTCGGCAATGCCGTGAATCATGTTCTTCGAATTTGAATCCTGCTTCAGCACGTCATTGACCCAGAGCTTGATGCTCATATCGTTGGGGTCCGGCACGAAGGCCGCGGGCGTGAACCACGGTCCCATCGGCGCGGCGTCGTCGAAGCATTTCTGCCCGAGCCAGTCCATGAACATCGCTGTGCCGGCGCGGTCCTGCTGCGTGCCGAGATCGCGCGCCGAGAGATCGTTGACGCAGAGATAGCCGGCGACCACCTCGAAAGCCCGCTCCACCGGGACGTTGCGCGCCGGCTTGCCGATGACGACGCCCAGCTCCGCCTCCCAGTCGAGCTTTTGCGAGTGCGGCGGCATGCGCGCATTGGCGCCCGGACCGATGACCGAATGCGGCCCGGTCTTGATGAAGAACCACGGGCTCTTCGCCTTGGTCGCCGGCGGCGGCTCTTTGCCGGTCAGGCGCTTCTGGCGCTCGTTCATCTCCTTCATGTGATCCCAATAATTGGCGCCCGCGCAAAAGATCGCGCCGGGATAGAGGATTGGCGCGAGAAGAGCGACCTCGCTCAGCGCCCGTCCATCCGTCGCCTTGGCCCGCGCGGCGGCCGCCACCAGGCGGGGATGGACCTCGCTCCAAGACTGCAGCAAGCCCAGCACGGACGAGGAATCGATCCCCGGCGCGCCTTCGAGAAGCGGCGTCGCCGGCAGCACGCGGTCATTGACCAAGACGCCAGCGCGCGCCACGCCGCCCTGATCGCGATAGCTCAAAAGACGGTATTCGGTCGTCACGTCGGTCCTCCCCTTGATTGGTAGCGTCGATCTTAGAACGAAGGCCCGGGCCGGGCGACTCGAATAAAGGCGCTCCGCCGGGAGGGCGCCGATCACCCCCCGCCGCGGCGGCGCACGAGCCGCCCGATGAGGAGATTGCCGAGCGCCGCAACCGCGAAGGCAACGATGAGCGCGGCGTAAAGCTCGGGTATGCGGAATTGCGAATAGTACTGCATGACGAGGAAACCGAGGCCGCGATTGGACATTTTGAGCTCGGCGAGAAGGCAGCCGATGATCGCCACGCCCAAGCCGAGCTTCAGCCCGGTCGCGATCGGCGCCACCAGCGAGGGGAGATAAATCTTCCGGATCGTCTGCACGACATTGAGATTGAAGCTGCGGCCGACGCGCAAAAGCACGGGATCGATCTGGCGAACGCCCGTCGCCACCGAAAGCGCCATGGGAAAAAAGCAGGAGAGCGTGCCCATCGCGATCTTCGATCCCGCATCGACGCCGAACAAGACGAGCAGGATCGGCAGGAAGACGATCTTCGGCGTCGGCGCCAGATAGTGCAGATAGGGCTCGAACGCCTTGCCGGCAAAGACGCTGGCGCCGAGCGCCAAGCCCGCGACGAGCCCCGCGCTGACGCCGAGGGCAAGCGAGGCGAGAACCTCGAACAACGTGAATTCGAGGTTGTAATAGAAATCGCCGCTCGCCAGCAGCTTGGCCAGAGCCGCACCCACGCGAAAGGAGGACGGGATCACGCCTTGATACAGCAATCCCGACGCGGCGAGCGCTTCCCAGGCGGCCCAGAGACACAGCAAGGTCGCGAGGCGGATGACCAGCACCGATGACGGAAAGTGCGGCGCCAGGCGGCGCGGGATTACTTCGGCCTGATCCATCGCTCGAGCTTCTCGGTCAGGTAGAAGAAGCACACGCTCGTCAAGACGACGAAGAAGATGGCGCCGAATTCCATCGGGATTTCCCAGCGCTGCGCCAGATCGTCGATGAGCTCGCCGAGGCCGCCGAAATTGATCAGGAACTCGACGCCAACGACGCTGATGAGGGCGTAGATGAGGCCGAGGCGCACGCCGTTGCAGATCGTCGGGATCGCGCCCGGCAGCATGATCTTCCAGAAAATTTGCGACTGGGTGAGGCGGAAGCTGCGCCCGACATGGATATGAACGCGGCGGATGCCGTCGAGCCCCTCTTTCGTCTTCAGCGCGACGGCGGGCAGGCCGGTGAGAAAGCTCATGACGATGATCGTCCCGGAATTGCGCCCGAAAATCACGAGGAACAGCGGATAGATCAGCACCAGGGGCGCGGCGGCGAAGGTCGCAACCCAGCTCTCATAGGCTCTGCCCGCCCAGGGCTTCGCGTGCAGCCACCAGCCGAGCGAGGTGCCAACGAGAACCGCAAGCCCCGCCGCGGCAAAGGCCTCGGCGAAAGTCTGCAGAAACCGCGCGATGAGGCCTTCGTCCTCGATGAGCTGCGGAAAGCTCGCGCCGATCGTTGCCGGCGCGGGTGCGATCAATTCGCTGACCCAGCCCAGCGCGACCGCCGCCTGCCAGCAGGCGAGCAGCACGAGGAGCGCCGCGAAGCCGGCGAGCGGCGGCAAGGCGCGGCGGAGCAAGCGCCCGCCGGCGGAGACAGCTAGGAGCCGGGCTTCCATACGATGTCGAACGCGCCCTTGACCTCGTCTTCCTTCATCGGCTTGGCGAGGCGCTTGGCCGCATAGGCCTCGTCGAGCACCCGCTGGATGCCGCTGATGTGATAGGGGTCATTGGCCTGCTTGGTCATGAATTGCTTGACCGTCGTCTCCGCGATGGCGTGCGGAATGTTGTTGTCCTCGGCGAGGTAGTCCATGGCCTTGGGATCGGAATAGGCCCATTGGTAGGATTTGTAATAGGCCTTCATGAAGTGGACGATGGCATCCCGCTTCTGCTTGAGCGTGTTGAGATTGACGACGTTGACGCGGATCGTTTCGGTGCGCACGCTCGGCGAATCATTGGCGCGCGCGACGACGACGATCTTGCCGTCTTGGATATCCTTGACGCCGAAAGGCGCCGCCGCCCAGCCGGCATCGAGCTGTCCCGACATGACTTGGGTGAAGGTTGCCGGCATGCCGCCCGCGGGCGTCGGCTTGGCAGCGACCCCCTGCTCCTTCAACAAGGTCAGCAGGGAAAGATTGCTCGATGAGCCGGGCGCCGAGAAGGCGATGGTCTTGCCCTTCAGATCCTTCAGCGATTTGATCCCGCTGCCGGCCTTCGCATACCAGTAGAGATCGGCCGAGCCGGTCGATTCCGCCGAGATGATGCGCACCGGCGCGCCTTTGACATAAGCCGAGAGGATGCCGAGCGTGCCGGTGGCGACCGCGAGATCGACGCTGCCCGAGACCACCGCGGTCTCGGTGGTCGCGCCGCCTTCGGTATAGGTGATCGCCAGATCGATCCCCTCATCCTTGAAGAAGCCTTGCCGCACGCCGTAGGAGCAGAACGAGGTGTCCCACGCGCCTTTTTGCGGAACGGCGAGCTTCAGCGTTTCCGCTTCGAGGCCCGCCGTGGTTGCAAGCAACACCATGACCGACAGCGCGAGCGCCTTGTGCATTTTTGCTCCTCCCTCACTCTTGGTTTGGACGCCGCCATGGCGCCGATTCGCTTTCGCTCAATCCCAGCGAGGCCTCCTCGCGGAGATCGTTCCAAATCGTCGCGACATATTGCCCGAAAGCGGCCGAGCTCACGATCTCCGAGCTGCGCGGCCGCGGCAGATCGATCTCGACGATACGCTTCACCCGCCCGGGGCGAAAGGTCATGACGACGACGCGATCGGAGAGCTGCACCGCTTCGGCGATGTTGTGCGTGATGAGCAAGGTCGTCTGGCTGAGCGCGTGCTGGATCTGCAAGAGCTTGTCGCCGAGAAGCAGCCGCGTCTGCTCGTCGAGCGCGGCGAAAGGCTCGTCCATCAGCAGAATCCGCGGCTCGAAAGCGAGGGTGCGCGCGATCGCCGTGCGCTGCCGCATGCCGCCCGACATTTCCGCCGGATAGCGGTTCTCGAAACCCTCGAGGCCGACGAGCCGGATCAACCGCATCGCCTGCTCGTAGCGCTGCGCCTTGGCGACGCCCGAGACTTCCAGCGGGAAGGCGACATTGTCGAGCGTAGTGCGCCAGGGAAAGGTGGATTCTTCCTGGAACACCATGCCGATCGCGCGATGCGAGCCGGTGATCTCCTGGCCGTCGACCAGGACGCGGCCCTCATAGCCGCCGATCAGTCCGCCGACGATGTTGAAGAGAGTCGATTTGCCGCAGCCCGACGGACCGATGAGCGTCAAGAACTCGCCCTGACGCACGGCGAAGGAGACGCTCTCCAGCGCGACGATCGGTCCATCGGCGGTCGCGAACCGCTTGGTTACGCCATCGACCACGAGCGCTGCCCGGCTCACGGCCTCGCCCTCTCCCGCCACGCGCAAAGCGGAACCGGCGCGCATGGCGGCGGTGCTCAGGCCCGCGTGCCTCGCGGCACGTTGGCGGCGGCGCCGGCCTCGTAGCCGCCCGCGACGCGCACATCGACCACCGCGACCTTGCCGGCATCGACGGCGGCGATCGCTTCCTTGAGCTTGCCGTCGAGATCGCCGAGCTTGTCGACGGGCCCGATGCCGACCGCGCCTTGCGCGCGCGCGATCGCGGAGAGATCGATGTCGGGGCCGATCACCTGCTGGCCGATCCACTTGTTCGCCGGCGGCCGACCGCGCTCCTTGGCGACGCGCTCTTGATGGAGCTCGTCATTGTAGAAGGAGCGGTTGTTGCAGATGACCATGAGCAGCGGGACGCGGTAATGCACGGCGGTCCAGATCGCCGAATTTCCCATCATGAAGTCGCCGTCGCCGACCACGGCGATCGGCAAGCGCCCGCTGTTGCTGTCGCGCAGCGCGAGCGCCATGCCGACCGAGGTGCCGGGGCCCGACCCGACGCCCCCGCCGCCATCCGTGCCGAGCGTGTCGAGCGGATCGCGCGCCGGCCAGAAATGGCCGTGCCAGGAGAGCGAATGACGCAACAGGCTGGTCTTGCGTCCCTCGGTCAACCGCCGCAGCGAGAGCGCGATATGCGGCACATAAATGGTCGGCCCTTCGAGCTGCGGCACGGGCGGGGGCGTGTGCGGCTTGCGCCCCGGCCACGCCGGCGCCTTGCGCGCGCCGAGTTTCTTCACCGCGGCGAGAAGCACCGACACGGTGGCGTCGGTGTCGCCCATCACATAAAGGTCCGACGGCGGCAGGACGTGATACTCCATGCCGAAGCCGTTATGCGAATATTGATCGACCGAGACGCGGATGATGGTCGAGCGCGGCTTCTGGTCGCCCCACGCCCCCAGCATCAGCCCGCCGAGATCGGTCCAGTCGAGCGAGAGCACGACATCGGCTTGGCGCAACAACTCCGCGGCGGCGTTCGAATGATTGCCGATCGGCGGCACGCCGGTCAGCGGATGATCCGAGGGGAACGCCGCGCCATGCTTCATCTCGGTGAGCACGACGGCGCCCAAAGCCTCGGCGAAGGCGACGCGCTCGTCCCACCCCTGCTGGCTGCGCGAGAACCGCCCCATCAGGATGAGCGGGCGCTCCGCCTCGTGCAGGAGGCGTGCGATCTGCTCAGCCTGAGGCTGCGAGGGCGCCGGGCGCAGCGGCGAGGGAAAGCGCGTGGCGTCCGGCAAGGGCGGCAAGGCCTCGATCCGCTGCTCCTGCAGCCCGGCATCGAAGCAAATATAGGTGGGGCCGCAGGGCGCCGTGGTTGCGATCTGCTTGGCGCGCAGCATGGCCTCGGGGATGGCGCCGACCGAGGCGGGCTGATCGTCCCATTTGATGAAGTTGCGGACGAGCTGGCCCTGATCCTTGGTGGTGTGGATCCAATCGATCCAGGGCCGGCGCTTGGTCGCATCGACCGGACCGGTCGCACCGAACAGCAGCAGCGGCACGCGATCCATCCAGGCGTTGAACACCGCCATCGAGCCGTGCAGCAGCCCGACATTGCTGTGCACCACCGCGCCCATCGGCTTGTTGGTGATCTTGGCCCAGCCATGAGCAAGCGCGACTGCCGATTCCTCGTGCAGGCAGAGCAGCATCTGCGGCTTCTCGTTGCCGAGGCGGTTGACGAGGCTGTCATGGAGCCCGCGATAGCTCGCGCCGGGATTGAGCGCGAGATAGGGAATCTCGAGCGCGCGCATCATATCGGCGGCGACATCGCTGCCCCAAAGGCTCGTGCCTTCCGACGGCAACGGCCGCTCGATGCCTTGCGGCTCGTTCGCTAAATTTCGTCCTGAATCGGCGCTCGCCATAGTCCCTATTCCTCCCAAAGCGTAATTGCCGCATCACACGCGCCGGCGGCGTCCCGCCGCCAAAGCCAACTCAATTCGGCCGGCTTATTCTGCCGGCTCGTTTTCCCGCACCTTGACCTCGGCAACGCCCTCGGGCGCCGCGCCGGCCCAGGGATGCTCCGAGCAGTCGAACACCACCCCGTCCGGCCCGCGAAACTTCGTCTCGAAGAACACATCGCCCATGCCCGGATCGGGCTTCATGAAGCAGGGGGCGCCCATCGCTTCGAGCTTCTCGGCCTGGGCCGGCAGATCGTCCACCAGCACGCCGAAATGATGAATGCCGACAAAATCGAGGCCGTGCCCCAATTGATCGACATTCTTGAATTTGAGGACGGCGAGATTGAGCGTGCCGTCGCTGAGATAGATGCCCCAGGCGATGCCGCCTGGATCATCGGGGTCGCCGGTGCGCCCGACCTCCTTGAAATCGAAGGCCGCTTTGTAAAATTCTGCGGTCTTGACTGGATCATTCGTCGCCAAGGCGATATGCCGGATCTTGGCCATGCCGCTGCCTCCTCCCATCGCTTGGCCGCTAGGTGTAGCACGCGGCGCAGGGCTCAGGAAGCCTGGCGGCGGACGAAGGTTGTGATCGCCGCGATCGCCTCGCGCGCGGCCGGGGCTTCGGGATCGCGCGCGATGAAGGCGTGCGGCAGCCCCTCGAATTTCCGCAGCTCGATCGCCCCGCCCGCCTTGCGGTAGGAGGCGGCGAAACGGTCGGCCATGTCGGGCGTCACATTGTCGTCCTTGGTGCCCTGCAAGAGCAGCGCCGGCGGCAGCCGACCGGCTTCGCCGCGATCGAGGATGCGCTGCGGATTGCCGTCCTCCATCGCCGCCTCGTCGGGCCAATAATCCCGGTGCGCCTCGAGGAGCCGCGCATTGCCCTTCGCCTCGGCCATGCGATAGCGCGCCAGCGGATCGACGATCGGCCAGCACATCATGACGAAAGCAAGGCTGGCGTCGTGCTGCGCCCCGGCAAGCGGCAGCGTGCAATAGCGCGGGTCGCGCGGGCGCAAGGCCGAAAGCATGATCTGGTGCCCGCCGCTCGATGTGCCGAGCCCGCCGATCAGCTCCGGGCGAAGCCGAAAATCCGACGCGTGATGCTTCAGCCAGCGAACGGCGAAATTGACGTCGCAAATCGACGCCGGATATTGCGCTTCGGGCGGCATGCGGAAATCGATCGCCATGACGAAGGCGCCGCTCTTCGCCAGCGGCATATGGATGGCGGTATTGGTCAGGCGATCATTTCGCGTCCAGGCGCCGCCGTGAACCTCGACAATGCCCGGAAAGGGCCCTGGACCGCTGGGGCGATAAAGCTGCGCCAGCAGCTTCCTCCCCCCATGGTCGAGATACGCCACCTCTTCGATTCGAACATCGTCGCTCGCCGCCATAGGCACTCCGTCTCCGGCTTTCCCCATTCGGCCGAGCTTAGAGCGAAGCCGCGCGCAACTCCAACGATGCGCCGCGCCGCGCGCTGTGATCGGCGCGCAACCCTTCTGCTTGCTCTCGAAAAGATTCGGGCATAGCGTTGAATAGGGACTTGCCAGAAATTTTCGGAGGATCGCCATGACCACAGAGTTTCGCCTCGTCGTGGACGGGAAGACGCACACCATCCGCGTCGATGATCCGCATATGCCCTTGCTCTACGCGCTGCGCGACGAGCTCGGCTTCAGCAACCCGCATTTCGGCTGCGGCCTTGCGCAATGCGGCGCGTGCACCGTTCATGTCGACGGCCAGCCCGTCCGCTCTTGCATCACGCCGCTCTCGACGGTGAAGGGCGCGAAGATCACCACCCTCGCCGGGCTTGGCACGCCCGAGCATCCGCATCCTCTGCAAACGGCCTATGTCGAAGAGCAAGTGCCGCAATGCGGCTACTGCATCAATGGCTGGATCATGACCGCCGCTGCGCTGCTCAAAGCGACACCTCACCCGAGCGATCAGCAGATTCGCGACGGGCTTGCCGGCCTCAAATGCCGCTGCGGCACGCATATGGCGATCATCCGCGCGGTCAAGCGCGCGGCGCAGGCTTGAGGGGGACACGGCAATGACAATCAATCCGACGACCCTCCTTCGCCAGGACTTGACCCGCCGCGGCGTTCTGAAAGGCACCGGCGCGCTGGTTGTCAGCTTCACCGCGCCCGCCGCGATCGCAAACGCCGCAACGGCGGCGGGCTCTGCGCCGAAGCGGCTCGATCCGACGCAACTCGACTCTTATCTCGCGATTCACCGCGACGGCTCGGCGACCGCGTTCTTCGGCAAGATCGATGGCGGTCAAGGCACCGATGTCGGCATCGCGCAGATCGTCGCCGAGGAGCTCGACCTGCCCGCCAGCCGCGTCGCGGTCGTCATGGGCGACACCGCCCTGACCATCGACCAGGGCGGCGCCAGCGGCAGCTTCGGCATCACCTGGGGCGGCAAGCCGATGCGCAATGCGGCGGCCGAGGCGCGCCAATTCCTGCTCGGCCTTGCCGCAAAGCGCCTGAAGACGCCGGTCGAGAAGCTCACTGTCGCAAACGGCGTCGTTTCGGTAATGGGGGCACCGGCGCGAAAAGCCACCTACGGCCAGCTGATCGGCGGTCATTTCTTCAATGTGACGATGAAATGGAACGGCAAGATGGGCAACGCCCTCGATGTCGAGGGAACGGCACAGCCCAAGAAGCCGGCCGATTACAAAGTGGTCGGCACCTCGCCGAAGCGGCGCGACGTCGCGCACAAGGTTTTCGCGCAGCCCGCCACTTACGTCACCGATATGCGCGTGCCCGGCATGCTGCATGCGCGCGTCGTTCGCCCGCCCACCGCCGGCGCCGTGCCGAATTCGATCGACGAGAGCTCGGTCAAAGCCATCCCAGGCGTGCGCATCGTGCACAAGGACGGCTTCGTCGCCGTGCTCGCCGACAAGGAATGGAACGCCGTGCGCGCGGCGGAAAAGCTCAAGATCGCCTGGTCGCAAACCGCAGCGGTCTTCCCCGAGCCCGCGGCGCTTTACGACTATATCCGCAAGGCGCCGACGCGACACCGGAAGGTCGAGAAGCAGACCGGTTCTTTCGACCAGGCGATCGCCGGTGCGGCAAAAACCGTTACCGCCGATTATGAATGGCCATTCCAGTCGCATGCCAGCATGGGCTCCGCCTGCGCGCTCGCGGAGATCAAGAACGGCACGCTGACCCTCTGGACGGGGTCGCAAAAGCCGCACTATGCGCGCGACGGCGTCGCTGCGCTGCTCGAGATGCCGGCTGAGAAGGTCCACGCCATCTGGCGCACGGGCCCCGGCTCATACGGCCGCAACGATGCGGGCGACGCCGCGCTCGAGGCGGCTTTCCTTGCGAAGACGGTCGGGCGGCCGGTGCGCATTCAAGGGATGCGGCCGGAAGGGATCGCTTGGGACCCGAAGGGCCCAGCCTCGATCCATCATGCGCGTGCCGGGCTCGACGCGGCAGGAAAGATCATCGCCTATCAATTCGAGAGCAAAGGCTTCTCGCGCCTCGAAATCGATAGCAGCGAGAAGAATCCCGGGGACAGCATCCTCGGCCAGCAAATGGGGCTGAAGCTCTCGCCGACCGACTCTTTCGGAATCCCGGACGAAGCCTACGACATTCCGAACCGGCTGATGGCTTGGGAAACGATTGCGCCCTTCCTCGATCGCGCCTCGCCCTTGCGCACCTCGCATCTGCGCGATCCGGTCGGACCGCAAATCCACTTCGCCAGCGAATCCTTCATCGACGAGCTCGCACATGCGGCCAATGCCGATCCGGTCGCGTTCCGGCTGCAGCACTTGAAAGGCCGCGACGCCGCCGCGGTCAAAGCCGCCGCCGAGAAATTCGGCTGGGATCCGCGCGTCTCGGGACCGCGCGGCGACCCCAAGGCGGATGTCGTCACCGGGCGCGGCATCGCCTACGTCAAGCGCCTGGGCACCATCGTCGCGGTCGTCGCGGAGGTCGAGGTCGACCGGCGCAGCGGCAAGGTCAGAGCGAAACGCTTCGCCGTCGCGCATGATTGCGGCTGCGTCGTCAATCCCGCGCTCCTCCATGCGACGATCGAAGGCAATATCGTCCAGGCGACGAGCCGGAGTCTTTGGGAGGAAGTGCGCTTCGATCGGCAGAAGGTGACGAGCGTCGATTGGGAGACCTATCCGATCCTCGACATCACCGATGCGCCGGAAAAGGTCGACATCGTGCTGCTGAACCACCCCGAGATCCCGCCGACGGGCGCGGGCGAGCCGTCGTCGCGGCCCGTCGCAGGCGCGCTCGCCAATGCGATCTTCGATGCGACCGGCGTCAGGCTGCGCCGCGCGCCCTTCCGGCCCGAGCAGGTGAAGAGCTCGCTCGCCACCTGAACGGCGCGCGAGGCGCCGCGGCGCGGCGCGAGCTCGGCGGCCTCAGTGTCCGCCGAGCTTGACGCGCTGCGTCGCGATCGAATGGTCGCGGCGGCGCTTGCGCTCTTCGGGCGAGAGATTCTCATAGAGCGCCGGATTGCGCAGAGTCGTGTCCTGGCCGCGCACGGGATTGTCGATCGCCTCTTCGAGGCTGTGCGCCCAGATCCATTCTTCCTCGGGACGGACTTGCCCGTCCGAGCCGATCTGGTCGAGGCCCCAATAAATCTCGAGCCGGTGCCCGTCGGGATCGCGGAACTCGACCGCGATCTGCGCGCCAGCGCGGCGGCGGCCCTCGAAATCGATCGGCACGTTGTGCTTCTTCAGGTGATTGCGCGCGAGGATGACCTCATCGAGCGTCGCCACCTCGAACGCCACGTGGTTGAGCTCGATCGCCGGAGAGTCGCCCGGCATCGAGCCGACCACGGCGACGCCGTGATGATCGCCGTTGCAGCGGAAGAACACCATGCCGCCCGGGGCGATGTCCTCGGGATAAACGTCCGACACCTTGAAGCCCATGATTTCGGTGTAAAAGCGCGTCGAGCGCTCGACATCGGCGACGTTCAAGACGATGTGCCCGAGCTTGGTGATGTTGAACGGCATCCCTTCGGGACGCGTGTGGGATTTGATCTTTTTCTTATCGACCTTCTTCGCGGCAGCCATCGCTTCGCTCCTTGGTGATCCGCATCGCGGGGCGGAGAAGTATTGCCCTCTAATATGGTCGCGATCAACCGGGCGGACAATGAGGCGTGCCAGCCGGAGCCGGGCGCGCGCCGTCACATGACGCTTGCCCCGCGCGGCGCGCGGCATTATCCCGTTTGCGGCTTTTCATGAGGCGATGAGAGATGAGCGAGCCCATTCCCGCACAAAAGGCGCCCTACGGCGTCAATGTCGAAGCCGGCAAGGACTATGTCTGGTGCGCCTGCGGGCACAGCGCGACGCAGCCCTTCTGCGACGGCTCCCACCGCGCGGTCGGATTGCGGCCGCTGGTCTTCAAAGCGCAAAAGACCGAAGAAATCTGGCTGTGCGGCTGCAAGGCTTCGGGCGACAAGCCCTTTTGCGACGGATCGCACCGCAAAATCTGACGGCGCCCCCGAAGGGCTCTACTTCGCCTTGGGCGGCGGCACCGGTCGGCCTTCGAGCCCGGCCTTGCGCAATTCGGCGCCCGGTCCGATCGGCGTCATGGTGAAGAGCGATTCGACGCTGGTGTAATCGTGATAGCCGAGCCGCGCCAGCGGCCGGATTTTGAGAATATCGACCCTGCCGTCCGGGGTCAGCACCTCGTCGCGAATATGGACGCCGATGACGCGCCCGACCACGACATAGTGGCTCTGCTCGAGATTGCGGCCCGGCAGCGCCAGCATGCAGTGATAGCGGCATTCGAGATGAACCGGCGACGCTGCGACACGCGGCGGCTTGACGAGGACCGAGGGCTCCATCGCGAGCCCCGCCAAGGCCGCTTCGTCGATATCGGGCTCGACCGCAGAGCTGGTGATATTGATCGCTTCGCGCAGCGCGTAGGTCGCCATGTTGACGACGAATTCGCCGGTCTCGATGACGTTTGAGACGCTGTCCTTGGGCCGCGACAAGCGCGGAAAATTCGCCGCCGCGAACATCACATAGGGCGGATCGTAGCCGAGATTGTTGAACTGGCTGAAGGGCGCGAGGTTGAGCTTGCCCGCGGCGCTCAAGCTCGAGATCCAGCCGATCGGCCGCGGCACGACAATCGATTTGAAGGGGTCGTGCTTCAGCCCGTGATCGTTCTTGTCCGGCTCGTAGAACATGATACGTCCCGACGGCTCCCTATGCGCTCAAGCCCAGCCCGAAGAATTCGTCGGCGTTGCGCCAATAAACCTTTTCTTTCTCGGCCGGCGTGAGATCGAGCGCCTCGACGAGATCGACATGCTCTTTCGGATCGATCGGCACCGGCCCGTAATCGGTCCCGAACATCACGCGGTCCGGGCCGAACACCTCGATCGCCTCTTTGAGATGCGGTCCCCAAATGCCCATCGTGTCGACGCGCAGATTACCGCGCAGATAATCGCTCGGCAGACGCTCGCATTTGATTTTGGCGCGCTCGGGCATGCCGTCGCTGCCCAAGCGATAGCCGAAATTCAAGCGGCCCATCACCGGCAGCAGCCCGCCGCCCATATGAGCGACGACGATCTTCAAGCGCGGAAAGCGGTCGAACAGGCCGGAGAGGATCATGCGCGCCAGGCACATCGCGGTATCGAAGGGCCGGCCGACCAGCTCGTCGAGCTTGTACTGGTCCATCTGCTGGTCGTGGCCGATCGGCACGCGCACCGGATGAAGGAAGATCGGGACCTGCTTGTCCTGCGCGTATTCCCAGAACCAGTAAGACTCCTCGGTGTCGGGATAGCGTCCATGCCAGCTCGTGGTGATGAGCATGCCTTTGCAGCCCATCGGCCCCATGCAGCGCTCGGCCTCGGGCAGCATCGTCCGATCGAGAACATTGACGGTGCCGAGACCCCAGGTCGTGCCCTTGCTCGTCGCAACGACGGCGGCAACCTCGTCATTGGTGTATTTGACGCAATCGATCGCCGGCTTCTTCGAGACCTGGGTCAGAACCTCGGCCGAGAACGGATTGCTCATGAGGCGGCGGGTGATGCCCGCGCGCTGGCTCACCTCCTGCTGCAACTGGAAGTCGGTGAGCTCGTGATAGCCGACGGCGGGCAGGCCGCGGAAATTCGTCACCATGTTCTTGCCGACGAAGGTGCCGCGCAGAGCCCCCGCGACGCCTAGGGGATCGGCGCGATTGGGGACCGCGCAATGCGTGTGGATGTCGACGATCTGCGCCATGACGCGCGCCCTTCCCTTTGAAACCGTTGCGACGAGATTACCGGTTCGACGGGGGCGCCGCCAGCCGAATGGCGGCGCGGCGGCGCCGTCTTATCACGCGGGCTGTTCCCCTCGTCATGCAAAGGGATTAGGATCGCCGCCGAAGAAATCGATTGCAGGCGGGTTCGAGCCTTGGGGCTCGTCAAACCCAAGGCAAAAGGGGGGAGGCACAATGGCTGACGGTCAGGTTGTCCAAGTCTCGCATATGCTCGATGAACGCGGCATCGGTGCGTTCCACATCAAGCTCATCGTCTGGACTCTTTTCATCAGCCTGATCGATGGCTACGACATCAGCGCGATCGCCTTCGCCGCGCCCCACCTCATCCGCGAATGGCATTTTCCGCCGCACGACTTGGGCGCAGTATTCAGCGCCAGCCTGTTCGGCATCCTCTTCGGCTCGGCGATCTTCGGCTATATCGGCGACCGCTTCGGGCGGAAGACGGCGCTGATCTGGGCGAACCTTCTCTTCGGCGTCTTTACCCTCATCGCCGCGTGGTCGACCAACCTCACCGAAATGTTCTGGCTGCGCCTCATCGCCGGGCTCGGCATCGGCGGCGTCATTCCCAACGCCATCGCGATCAACGCCGAATCCGCGCCGCGCCGGCTGCGCGCCACCATGGCGATCATCGCCACCGGCCTCGTGCCGATCGGCGGCGCGATTCCGGGCTTCATGACGGCAACCCTCGTGCCGACCCATGGCTGGCAAATCCTGTTCATCGTTGGCGGCATCTGGCCGATCCTCATTGGGCTCTTGGGCTTCTTCTTCCTGCCGGAATCGATCAAGTACATGGCGCTGCATGAAAAGCACCGCGCCGACATGGAAAAGCTGGTGCATCAGATCCGGCCCGATTTCGTCATTCCGCCGAACGCAAAGTTCGTCATCGAGGACGAAAAGAACGTCGCCGGCTTCAACCCGGCCTACCTCTTCCAGGAAGGGCTCGCTCTCATCACGCCGCTGGTGTGGCTGCTCTTC
The DNA here is from genome assembly GCA_035605975.1 of Allostellaceae bacterium. Lineage (GTDB taxonomy): Bacteria > Pseudomonadota > Alphaproteobacteria > ATCC43930 > CGMCC-115725 > CAIKMD01. Next base: position 32,382 of record DATNGG010000081.1, read on the forward strand.
ATCTTGAATCTGATGGGCTTCTTCTTCCTGCTGAGCTGGACCCCGACCCTGCTCGTGACCGCCGCCCATCAGCCGCCGATCGTGGGAGCCTATGCCGGAACGGCCTTGCAACTCGGCGGCACCTTCGGCTCGTTGCTGCTCGCCCGCTGGCTCGACCGCCGGCGCTTCTTTGCCATCGCCGTGCTCTTTGCGCTCGCTGTGCCGGTGGTGGGATCGGTCGGCTGGTTCGGAGTTAGTTCGAAAACCGCGCTGATCATCGCGGCGTTCTTGAGCGGCTTCATCGTGCTCGGCATCCAGACCGGCATCAATGTCGCCGGCTCGCTGATCTATCCGACCTCGCTACGCTCCAACGGCTCGGGCTGGCAGCTCGGTATCGGCCGTATCGGCTCGATCGTCGGGCCGCTCTTGGGCGCGGCCTTCGTCGCGCTGCCGATCCAAAACCTCTATATGTGGGCGGCTTTGCCGTTCGCCGTCGGCGCAGTCATCTGCTACATCGTCCATAAGCTCAACGAGACACGCCTCAGGGAGCGGCCATGGATGCGCGAGAACGCGAGCGCGCCCGCCGAGTAACGCATTGATCGAAGAAAAAGACATCCGGATCGCGGTTCGCGACGGCACCAGGATCGCGGTCCGGATTTACCGCCCCGAGGGCAGCGGAAAGTTCCCCGCCCTCTTCGCAGCGAGCCCCTATCGCTACGACAACAACGCGCTGCCGGCGACGCCCGTGTTCCTGTGGCGCGAGACCGGGCCGATCGAGTGGTACATCGAGCACGGCTACGCCTATGTCCATATGGATGTGCGCGGCACCGGGTTTTCGGAAGGCGAGTACCGCTTTCTCGACCGCAAGGAGCAGCACGATCTCTATGACGTGATCGAATGGATCGCCGCGCAGCCCTGGTCGAACGGCAAGGTCGGCGGCATCGGCGAATCCTATTACTGCATGACGCAATGGTTCATGGGCATCGAGAACCCGCCGCATCTCGCCTGCCTCGGCGCTTATGACGGCTTGAACGACCCTTATCGCTTCATGGGCTATCCCGGCGGCATCGAGGGAAATTTTCTCTCCTATTGGTACAATTCGAGCGTTCGTGTCCCGAACCTCTACCCGACCAATGGCGATCATCCGCGCGATCTACCGCACGATGTTTTCCACGACGTGCAGATGCATCCCTTCTACGACGATTGGTGGAAGGAGCGTTGCGCCGCCGAGCGGCTCGATCAGATCAAGGTGCCGCTCTTCTCGATCGGCGTTTGGGCGAAGATGGATTTGCATTGCGCCGGCAACATTCTCGGCTACCAGAAGGCGCAAGGGCCGAAGAAGCTGTTCATCTCGGGCACGCCGACGCCCTTCACGGCGCAGCGCGATTTCTCGCTGATCGAGTTCCATGAGAAGCATCTGCTGCCCTTCTACGATCGCTACTTGAAGGGCGAGAAGACCGCTCACGAAGCACGGCCCGACGTCGAATACACGGTGCGCAACACCGGCGAGGTCAAAGCCGCCAGCGCCTGGCCGCCGCCCGAGGCAAAGCCGACCAGCTTTTATCTCGGCGCCGGCCCGAGCGGCAGCGTCACCTCGCTCAATGACGGAGCGCTCTCGCCGACGCCGCCCGCCGCGAGCGGCGGCAGAACGAGCTATTCCTATCCGCATCCGAGCTGGGCGCTGGGCGTCGTCGCCTTGGGGCCGCAAGGACCCGATCCGGCGCGCGGCGTTTTGACCTTCACCACCGCCCCGCTGGCGAGCGATCTCGAAATCGCCGGCGAAGGCAAGCTCGTGCTCCACGCCTCCTCGACCCAGCCGGAGATGGATTTCATCGTCAAAATCTCCGAGCAATTCGCACAAAGCCCCGATCAGCGGGCGGGCGGTCTTCAGCCCGCCTATGCGATCGTCACCAAGGGCTGGCTTCGCGCTTCGCATCGCGAGCGCGACGCCGGGCGCAGCACCGAGTTCTCGCCCCATTACACCCATGCGCGCGCGGAGCCTTTGACGCCCGGGCGGGTTTACGAGGTCGAGATTCCGCTGCAGCCGATCGCCTATCGCTTTCGCCAGGGCAATCGCATTCGCGTCGAGGTCGCGAATGGCGATTCCCCGGTGACGGATGCGTTGTTCTTCCACATCTACCGGCCGGACAAGATGGGCGCCGACACGGTCCATCATGACGCCGATCACCCTTCGCGGCTTATCCTTCCTGTCATGCGGGACAATTGACCATGGAACCACTGCCTTCCGGAGCGAATTTCCGCCGATCCAAAATTCTTTGGGAGCTCGGCCTGCACATCGCCGGCAATCCGGCGACGAAATATGGCGGCAACCGCGATATGTGCATCACCGTCGGCACCGGCTCGGGCGAAAGCTTCACGCCGTGGCTGCGGATGTCGACCGGCTCGGCGATCCTCGCGCATGATGTCGTCAAGGGCGGCATCGAAGCCGCCTTCGTCAACCCCTCGGCGATGCTGACCCAGGCCTATCGCGGCGTCGGCCTCTTCGATACGCCTTTGCCGGTGCGCATTCTCGGCTCCTATCCGAGCTGGGACCGGTTCGTGGTCGCAATCCGCAAGAACACCGGTTTCAAGTCGCTGCACGACGTGAAGAAGGCGCGCTATCCGCTGCAGATGTCGCTGCGCGAGGATCCCACGCACTCGACGCTCGTCCTCGTCGAACAGCTCCTCGCCTTCTACGGCATGACCGTCAAGGACATTGAATCCTGGGGCGGCCGCGTCCATCCCTGCGGTCCGCCGGGCGACAAGAAGCGCCTCAACGGCTTGCGCGACGGCACCATCGACGCGGTGTTCGACGAGGGCATTAAAACCTGGTTCGGCGAGGCGCTCGCCTGCGGGCTCGCGCCGATCGAGCTCGAGCCCGATGCCTTCGCGCATATGGAAAAGCTCGGCTGGCGGCGCGTCTTGATTCCCGCCGGGCGTTTCGCCGGTCTCAATGCCGATCACGCCTGCCTCGATTTCAGCGGCTGGCCGCTTTATGCGAGCGCGGCGCTGCCCGATCAGGTCGCCTACGATATCTGCGGCGCTTTCGCCGCGCGGCATGACGAGATGCCATGGGAGGAAGGCACGCATCAGGGCATCCTGCAGGTCTTCACCGAAACCGACGCAACGCCCATGGATGTGCCGCTTCATCCCGGCGCCGAGCGCTGGCTGCGCGAGCACGGCGGCCGCTAAAGGCTTGCCCGCCGCCGCGGGATGGCGCATTCTCTGCGTTGTTCGAGTGGTTTTTTGGGGGATCAAAACCGATGTCGAGAGCATGGACAGGCGCCGCCGTCGCGGCGCTCGCCGTCGCCCTATTGGGCGGCACGACGCAGCAGGCGTCCGCAACCGCGCAAACTGAACGCGGAAAATATCTGGTCACGATCGGCGGGTGCAGCGACTGCCACACGCCGGGGAATTTCCTCGGTCATCCCGATATGAAGCGCTTCCTCGGCGGCTCCGATGTCGGCTTCTCTATCCCGGGCCTCGGTGTCTTCGTCGGCCGCAATCTGACGCCCGACAAAGAAACCGGGCTTGGCAGCTGGACGACGCAGCAAATCATCACCGCCTTCACCACCGGGGTGCGGCCCGACGGCCGGGTTCTCGCCCCGACCATGCCATGGAGAGCGCTGTCCCACCTCACCAAGTCGGACGCGCAGGCGATCGCCGCCTATTTGAAGAGCCTGCCGCCGGTGAAGCATGAGGTCGCCGGACCCTTCGGCCCCAGCGAGACGCCCACGGTGTTCGTCATGACCGTGCTGCCGGGCAATGTCTATGCCGGCCTGCCGAAGCCGGGTGGCCCGCCGCCGCAACACAAGTAGTCGCGCGAGAGGCATTCGGCCTTTCAGAGCTTGGGACGGGCGGCGTCGCGATGGCGGCGCCGCCCGTTTGCGTCTGCGCGTCCGCGGCCGTCCGCAGGCACGGTCGCGATCGTCAGCTCGTGCGTGGCCTCCGCCGCATCCGGAGATTAGACTCGTCCGCGTCGTTTGGACGTGAACAAGCGGGAGAAGTTCAATGGTTCAGCGCTTCGACCATGTGACCTTCGTCGTGAACGATGTCCCTCGCGCCAAATCGTTCTTTTCGCTGCTCGGTTTCGTCGAGGACAAGACGGTCGTGATCTCGGGACCGAAATTCGCGGCCTATATGGCCGTTCCCGGCCTCGAGGCCGAGCACGTCACGCTGGTTCTCGCCGATGCGTCGCCGCGCACGGAGATCCAGCTCTTGAACTATCGCCACCCTGCGACGGACCGGCATGTCGAGCCCGGCGACCCGACCCGCCACGGCTTCAATCACATCTGCTTTGCCGTCAAGAACATGGAGGCGGAGATCGAGCGCTTGCAAAAGCACGGCGTCGCGTTGCTCAACACCATGATGGATTTCCATTCGCGCAAGCTGGTCTTCCTCAAAGGGCCCGAAGGGATCGTCGTCGAGCTCGCGGAATGGAATGGCGACGGCTGAGCAGCGCGGCGCGATCAAAAGGCGGTTTGGGAAAGGTGCCGGTGTTTTGGGCTTTTGAGGCCTTCTGCGCACACCGGCGCACGCCGTTCTGGCGGAGGGGACAGGATTCGAACCTGCGATAGGCTGTGACACCTATAACGGTTTAGCAAACCGCCGCCTTCAGCCACTCGGCCACCCCTCCACCGAGAGCGGTGCGACACGGCGTATGCCGGTCAGGGTTCTAATGATGGCCCGAGGAGGTGTCAACGCAGCCACGTTCGCGCCAATTGTGGCGAAATCGCCGGGATTGTTTACAAGATTTTAAGAGACTTGCCTCGATCATCCCGCGCGTAGAACGCCATGAGGAGGGGGACATGAATTTGTCCAAACGCTCGGTCGAGATGCTTCTCGACTTGGTCGAAATCAAGCTGAGTTACATGGACATCTCGGACCGCGAGGATGCCCGCGACATGGAAATCCTCGAGCGATGCCGCGACGAGCTGCAAAGCCTCGACCGTCAGCCGGGCGCGACTGTCGCCGCGTTCTGCGAGCCGATGCGCCGTACCGGCCGCTCCCGCAGCGCCGCCTAAGGGAAGCGCGCCGCTCCGCTCAGGACGGCACGCTCATGCCACGCTGCACCGCCGGACGCGCGCCGATCGCTGCGAACCAGCGCGCGACGTTGGGAAATTCCGCCAGCTCCACCTTGTGCCATTCGTGCCGCGCGACCCACGGATAGGTCGCGATATCGGCGATCGAGTAGGCGCCCGCCAGATAGTCGACCGTTCCGAGCCGGGCGTTCATCACGCCATAGAGCCGGCGCGTCTCCTTGGTGTAGCGCTCGGCGCCGTAAGGATTGGGTTCCTTGACCTGGCGCAGGAAATGATGCGCCTGGCCGAACATCGGGCCGACCCCGCCCATCTGGAACATCAGCCATTGAAGCGTCTCGATCCGCGCGACCGGCTCGCGCGGCAGGAGCTTTCCAGTCTTCTCCGCAAGGTAGATAAGGATGGCGCCGGATTCGAACAGGTTGAGCGGCTTGCCGCCCGGCCCATCGCTGTCGGTGATCGCCGGAATCTTCGAGTTGGGGTTGATCGCGACATATTCCGGCTTGAATTGGTCGCCCTGGCCGATATGGATGGGATGCACCTTGTAAGGGAGCCCGACCTCCTCGAGCATGATGGAGACCTTTTTCCCGTTGGGCGTTCCCCAGGTATAGAGTTCGATCATTCCTTCCTCCGCGATTTTGCGCCATTAATATGCCCGCAGAGGCCGCCTTCGAGGCAAGGAGAGAGATGATGTCGGCCGCGGATCGGGTCGTCTATCCGGTGATTTTGTCGGGAGGCTCCGGCACGCGGCTCTGGCCGATGTCGCGGGCGCAATACCCCAAGCAGCTCCTGCCGCTTCTCTCCGAGCGCACCCTGTTGCAGGAGGCGGCGCTGCGCGTCGCCGATCGCGCGCGCTTCGCCGCACCCTCGATCGTCGCCAATGACGAGCACCGCTTCATCGTCGCCGAGCAGCTGCGCCTCGTCGATGTCGCGCCGCGCGCCATCGTGCTCGAGCCGTTGGGGCGCAACAGCGCGCCGGCCTGTTGCGTCGCCGCTCTGATGCTCGCCGACAGCGAGCCCGATGCGCTCATGCTGATCATGCCGTCGGATCATGCGATCAGCGACATTCCGGCCTTCGGACGCGCCATCGCCCAGGCGACGGCCGCCGCCAAGCAAGGCTGCCTCGTCACCTTCGGCATCAAGGCCGATCGGCCCGAGACCGGCTATGGCTATATCAAGCGCGGCGAGCCGCTCGCCGGCGTGCCTGGCGCCTTCACGGTGGCAGGCTTCGTCGAAAAGCCCGATCGCAAGCACGCCGAGGCGTTCCTCCAATCGGGCGATTATTCCTGGAATAGCGGCATCTTCCTGTTTCCCGTGGGGCCGCTTTTGACAGAGTTCGAACGGCTCCAGCCCGAGATGCTCGCCGCGTGCCGCGACGCGCTCGCCAAGGCAAAGCGCGATCTCGACTTCCTGCGCCTCGACCCGGCGGCCTTCGCCGACGCGCCGGCGAATTCGATCGATTATGCGGTGATGGAGCACACGCCTCATGCCGCAATCGTGCCGGTCGAGATGGGCTGGAGCGATGTCGGGACTTGGGACGCGCTGTGGCAGATCGGGAATGGCACGAAGGACGGCGAGGGCAATGTCGCTATCGGCGACGTGATCCTCGAGGATACCAAGAATTGCTATGTCCGCGCCGAGCAAGGGCTTGTCACCACCTTGGGCGTCGACGATCTCGTTATCGTCGCGACTGGCGATGCCGTCATGGTGGCGAAGCGCGATCGCGCGCAGGACGTGAAGCAAATCATCGCCCGGCTCGAGCAGAGCAGCCGCAGCGAGCTGCTGAGCCATCCGCTCGTTCATCGCCCTTGGGGCACCTACCGCTCGATCCATTCGGGCGAGCGCGTGCAGGTGAAACACATCATGGTGAAGCCCGGCGGCATCCTCAGCCTCCAGATGCATCATCACCGCGCCGAGCATTGGGTCGTCGTCACCGGCACGGCCAAGGTGACCAAGGGCGACGAAGACCTCATCCTGCACGAGAACGAATCGACCTTCATCCCGATGGGCACGCGCCACCGGCTCGAGAACCCCGGCAAAATCCCGCTCCACCTCATCGAGGTGCAGTCGGGCTCCTATCTCGGCGAGGACGACATCATCCGCTTCGAGGACACTTACGGCCGAGCCTGACGCTCAGCCGGCGAGTTTCTTCTTCAAGAGTTGGTTGACGAGCCCGGGATTGGCCTTGCCTCCCGTCGCCTTCATCACCTGGCCGACGAAATAGCCGAGAAGCTTGTCCTTGCCGGCGCGATACTCGGCGATCTTCTCCGGCTCCTTGGCGAGGATCGCATCGATGGCCTGCTCGATCGCGCCCCTATCGGTGACCTGGCGCAGCCCCTTCTCCTCGACGATCGCGGCGGCGCTCTTGCCGCTCGCCAGCATCTCCTGGAACACATCCTTGGCGATCCGCCCCGAGATGGTGTTGTCGGCGATCAGATCGATGAGGCCGCCCAACTGCCCCGCCTTCACCGGCGAGCGCACGATGTCGAGGCCCAATTTGTTGAGCGCGCCGAAGAGATCGCCCATCACCCAATTGCAGGCGAGCTTGGCATCGCGCCCCTTGGCCGCCGTCTCGAAATAATCCGCGCTCGCCTGCTCGTCGGCAAGAACGCCCGCCTCGTAAGGCGAGAGCTTGTACTGCGCAACGAAGCGCGCCTTCTTCGCATCCGGCAGCTCGGGCAGGCCTCGCCTCACCTCCTCGACCCAGGTGCGATCGAGCTCCAGGGGAAGAAGATCGGGATCGGGAAAATAGCGGTAGTCATGCGCCTCTTCCTTGGAGCGCATCGGGCGCGTGACGCCACGGCCGGAATCGAAGAGCCGCGTCTCCTGTTTGATCGCGCCGCCTTCCTCGATCACCGCGACCTGGCGGCGCGCCTCGTGCTCGATCGCCTGCATGACGAAGCGGATGGAGTTGACGTTCTTGATCTCGCAGCGCGTGCCGAGCGCCCCGCCCGGCTTTCT